>NZ_JBIAHQ010000001.1:44210-721559 GCF_042870725.1 Micromonospora sp. NPDC006431 | reverse complement strand
GGCCGGGGGGGGGGGGGGCGGTGTGGGGGGGGGGGCGGGGCCTGGCGGCCCCCCCGGGGGGGCGGGCCAAAACCCCCCCCCCCCCGGCCCCCCGGGGGGGCCCCCCCGGGGGGGGGGCCCCGCGCCGTTCGCGTTGACCGCCTCTGTCCATGGTGGGCCGGGTCACGTCATCCGTACGCCGGTTGAGCTGCACGAGGCGAATCTGACAGATAGGTTGAACTGGTGCCGGTCGTAGCGTTCGCCCCGTCCCTCTGGGCGGCGACGCTGCGCACCCTGCGCGAGCTGACCCAGGTGGCGGTGACCGCACTGGCGCTGGTCGTCGGCCTCACCGGTCCGGCCGCCGCTGCCGCGGCCACCGGCCCCGTCGGTCCAGACGCGACGTACCGTCCGGCGGCCAGCCTAAACACCGACCTGGAGCCGGTCGACGCGCCCACCCCGGGCATCCTCGTCGATGCCGGGGCGGCCGCGACCGGTGCGTGGGCCGTCGACACCAGGCCGGCCGCCGCGCCGCACTCCTCGGCTGGTCACCCACTCGCGGCGGCGGCCCCGCCGGCTCCCGGCGTGGCGGCACGGCTCGTCGACGGCGATGCCGCGACGCCGCGCCCGCACGTCGCCGTGGCCGCCGCGGACCCCGACCGCGAGCCGATCGCCCGGCGCGGCCCACCCCGCGCCTGATCCCACCGGCCGCCCGCGCGGCCCTCGATGAGTCCCCCCCCACCCCCAACGGGTACAGCCGCAGCGCGCCCTTCCCGCGCCAACGGCGTTCCTCCGCCCGGCCCCGGGCCCAGATCCTGAATTTCGAGTTCCACCACGAGGTGCTGGTGATGCAGACCGTCTTCTCCACCGTCCTGCCCGACGTTCCCCAGGCCGCCGGAATCTGGCTGGCCCTGCTCGCCGTGGCGGCGATCGTGGTCGCCGCCCTGATCGTCCGCCCGGACCGGTTCCGGTCGGCGCTCGGCGACCGGATCAGTGCGGCAGCCATGCCGAGCAGCCTGGAGCTGGCCGAGGAGGCCCGCGAGCGGGCCCGGTACGCGCAGGAGGTGAGGGTGGCGGCGGAACGGGCGGCGACCACCGCCGAGCGGCGGCGCGCCGAGTGGCTGGCCGCCCAGGAGGAGGTCGAGGAGGCGTGGCGGGCGTACGAGGCGGCGGAGCGGGACGTCTGCCGGCTGGCCGCCGCTGCCACCCTGCCCCTGCCGCGGACCGACCGGACCCCGGCCGAGTACGCGGACCGGGAGCGCTGGCTGCACCGGGCGGCACTGGACGCGCAGTGGCGCAAGGAGATCACGGTGGAGCAGCTCAGTGACATCCTCGGACACCACGGCTGGGACCCGCGCCGTCATCCGGTGGAGCAGGAACTGCTGCTGCGCCGGCTGATCCGGGACAACCTCCGCGCCCGGCACCAGGCCGCCCGGGAGCGGGAGCAGGCCGCCTGGCGGGCCGCCGAGCTGGCTGCCGCCGCCGTGCGGAGCCTGCGCGACGAGGCGTACGCGGCGACCGGCCCCGCCCCGGAACCCCAGTCGCTGATCTCCACCGTGGACCTCACCGCGGTGGAGATCACCCGGGAGCTGCCCGCGGCACGGGGCGGGGAGCCGGCCCGCGGGGCCGGACCGGTGGCCCGGGGGCGGGCGGCGGTCCCGGCGTACTGACGCCGGGCGGAGCTGGCCCGGCTCGGCTAGCGTGACCTCGTGTCCCGTGAGAGCTGGGTGCTGGTCGTCCTCGCCGGTCTCGTGGCGCTGGCCACGTTGGTCGGCGCGATACTGCTCGCCGTCCGGGTGGTCCGCACCCGCCGGCTGCTCGGCGCGCTCGGGGTCGGCGGCAAGGTCGCCTTCTACGGCGCGCTGATCTACGCGATCCTGCCGGTGGACCTGCTTCCCGACCCGATCTACCTGGACGACATGGGCGTGTTGGCGGGTGCCCTGTTCTATCTGGGCCGGTTGGCCGCCCGGCACCGCGCGGCGCAGCGCGGGCTGCCCGAGCAGCCGCCGTCTCCGCCGGGGCCGGGTCGCCTGCGCCGCCCCGTGTCATGATCGGCACCGGGCCGGCGGTCGGCCCGGGTTCGGCGCACCGAGGACTGGGGCATGGCGGGTGAACACCGGTTGCAGCCGGACGACGAGCGCGTGACGAGGTTCTTCCAGGACCGGCACCTCGCCACGCTGACCACGCTGCGGCCGGACGGCACACCGCACGTCGTACCGGTGGGGGTCACCTTCGACCCGGTCGCCGGGCTGGCCCGTGTCATCACCTCGGGCACCTCGGCCAAGGCGCGGCACGTGGCGGCAGCCGGCACGGCGGGCGTACCGGTGGCGGTCTGCCAGGTGGCGGGCCGCTGGTGGCTGACCGTCGAGGGGCGGGCGGTGCTGCGCCGCGACCCCGCATCTGTGGCCGAGGCCGAGCGCCGGTACGCCGAGCGCTACCGCCCGCCGCGGCCCAATCCGCAGCGGGTGGTCATCGAGATCACCGTGACCCGCCTGATCGGCAGCCTCCCCGCCACCACCTGACCCGGGCCGCCCGCCAGCCACCCGGACCACCGGCCCGCCCGGATCCGACCCGACTGGGCGGCCTGTCCGGTTCGGGGTGAGCAGGGCCACCTGGATGGCGGAATCGCCTGCCCCTGCTGCTCGTTGCATCTCCCGTACGACCGAGCAGGACGGCCCGACGGACGAAGGCCCCGGGCTCACGGTCGTGTGCGCCCCCGGTCAGCGCCGTGGGCCGTGGGACCCCGGCACGCCGGCTTTCCCCGAGAACGGCCGAGCGCCACTCCTGGTGCTGCGTCTCCCCGGAGACGTCAACCCCCCGAATGGAGCTTCGACATGAACTCGATCTTCCGTAACAGCATGCTGTCCGTCGCCGGTCTCGTCATGTCCGGCGGGATCGTGGCCGGTCCGGCCGTGGCCGCCCACGCCGCTCCCGCGCAGGCCAAGCCCGTCGGCGCGGCGAGCGCGGACAAGGGCAAGGGCAAGGGCAAGGGCGAGCGCCGCGCCGGGTACGAGTACCAGGCGCAGCCCAACTTCTACTACTGCGGCCCGGCGTCGACCCGGATCGCGCTGTCAGCCGAGGGCAAGTCGGTCAGCCAGGACGAGCTGGCCCAGAAGCTGGGTACGACCGTGAACGGCACCGACTCGGCGATCGACATCACCCGGGTGCTCAACGAGTACACCGGCGGCAAGTACAAGACCACCGAGATCCGGGACAACTCGGCCACCAAGGATCAGGTCGAGCAGTTGCGGGCCGACGTCAAGGCCGCGGTGGACCAGGGTCGCCCGGTGGTCGCCAACATCATCGGCAGCGCCGTGGACGTCGACGGGGTCGCGCACAGCTACACCGGCCACTACCTGACGGTGGTGGAGTACAAGGACGACGGCAACGCCGTGCTGATCGCCGACCCGGCCAGCCCGGGCGAGCCGGAGTACTGGATGAACGTGGCCGACCTGGCCAACTGGATCGCCAGCCGCGGCTACAGCTCCTGACCGAGCGGCATGAAAGGCCGGTCTCCCCGAGGGGGGGCCGGCCCTTGGCCGTGCTCACGACCGGTGCACGAGGCCGGCTCGGGCCCGGCCGGCACACGCCGTTAGCATGTGGCCGTGCCGCGGCCGGTGATCTTCGACCTCTTCCACACCCTCGTCGACGGGGCGAACTCCGAACGGGACCGGGTGGTCGGCGAGATGGGCCTGATGGTGGGGGTGCCGCCGGAGGCACTCGTGGCCGCGTACCACGCCACCTGGCGGGACCGGATGACCCGATGGGACGTCGCGGAGACGGTCCGGATCCTCGCCGGACGGCTCGGCGGGACGCCGACCGAGGACCAGGTGGCCCGCGCCGCGGCGCATCGCCGGAAGCTGGCTACCCGGGTGCTGGCCCGGGTCGCGCCGGAGACCCTCGCCGTGCTGGACGCGCTGCGCGCCGACGGCCACCCGATCGGCCTGATCAGCAACGCCACCGCTGAGACCGCCGAGGCGTGGCCGTCGAGCGCGCTGGCCCGCCGCTTCGACGTCGCGGTCTTCTCGTGCGAGCTGGGCGTGGCCAAGCCCGAACCGACGATCTACCGGACGACGGCCGAGCGGCTGGGCGCCGACCCGACCGACTGCGTCTTCGTCGGCGACGGGGCGGACGGCGAGTTGGCCGGCGCGGCGGCGGTCGGCATGACGGTGATCCGGACGACCGAGCACAACGACACCGACCCGACCTGGGACGGGCACGCCCTCGCCACCCTGGGCGAGCTGCCCGCCCTGCGGCGGGGCTGATCAGCCCTCCGGGGCGATCCGCCGGGAGTTCTCCACATCGGACACCACGATCGCCTCCATCGGGCAGGACTCGGCCGCGTCGAGCACCGCGTCCGCGGGGACGATCCGCTCGGCCAGCGGCCGGGACAATCCGTCGACCAGGACGAAGTGCTGGGGAGCCACTCCCGCGCAGATCCCCGACCCGATGCACCGGCTGGGATCCACGTGCAGTCGCCACTCCGCCTCCGACACGGACTCCACCTCGCTCACGGTCCCTCCCCCTTCGCCGTCGTCGCTCCGCTCACCAGCCCACCGGCATCGCCACCAGGCCACGCACCAACAGGCCGCTCTTCCAGGTCAGCTCCTCCTCGGGTACGGCCAGCCGGAGCCCCGGCGCCCGGTCGAGCAGGGTCTCCAGGACCACCCGCAGCTCCATCCGGGCCAGCTGGGCGCCGAGGCAGTGGTGCACGCCGTGCCCGAAGCCGAGGTGCGGGTTGACCTCCCGGGCCAGGTCGAGCCGGTCGGCGTCGGGGAAGACGGTCCCGTCCCGGTTGGCCGACGGGATGGAGACCACGACCGGCTCACCCGCCCGCACCAGCACCCCGCCGAGTTCGACGTCCTCGGTGGCGTACCGGGCGAAGGCGGCGGTCGCGCCGAGCGGGATGAACCGCATCAGCTCCTCGACGGCCGTCGCCACCAGCTCCGGCCGCCCACGCAGCGTGTCCCACGCGCCGGGGGTGGTCAGCAGGACGTACATCATGTTGGGGATCTGGGTGACGGTGGTCTCGTGCCCGGCGGCGAGCAGCCCCGCGGCGAGCATCACCATCTCCTCCTCGCTGAGCCGGTCCGCGTGCTCGTCGCGGGCCCGCACCATGGCGCTGAGCAGGTCGTCCGCCGGCTCGACCCGCCGCCGCGCGACCAGCCCCGCCATGTACGCGAGCAGGCTGTCGAGGTAGTGCTGGACGAGGCCCGGCTCCAGCGAGGTGGTGGAGACGATCGCCTCGGACCAGGTGTGGAACTTGTCCTGATCGGACACCGGCACGCCGAGCAGGTCGCAGATGACCCGGATCGGCAGCGGGGTGGCCAGGTACGCGACCAGGTCGGCCGGCTGCCCGGCGGCGAGCATGCCGTCGACCAGTTCCTCCGCCACCGCCCGGGTACGGGGGCGCAGCTCGTCCACCCGGCGCGCGGTGAACGCCTTGGCCACCAACCGGCGCACCCGGGTGTGGTCCGGCGGGTCCATCGACAGGATGCCGGTCTGCTGCTGGTGCGGGGTGTTGCGGGGCTCGTCGCGGCCGGTGGCCGCCGCCCGGCTGAACCGAGGGTCGCCGAGCACGGTACGTACGTCGACGTGCCGGGTGGCCAGCCAGGCCGCCCGACTGCGGATGGTAGCGAGATTGGTCGATGAAGGCCAGCGGGTCTTCCCACCGGCCCGGACACGCCGCTCCCCGGCCATCCCCTGGACGGCCCGGGAGCGAGGACGCGGTCAGCGGTTGCGGTCGCCCTGGTTGATGCGCCGCTCCGCCGCCTGCTCGCCCTGCTGGACCTGCTTGTCGTACCGGTCGCCGGTGCGCTGGTCCGCCTCCTGGCCGGCCTTCTGGACAGCCTCGTCGGCTTGCTTCGGATGCTTCTTGGCCTCGTCCTGGGCCTTGTCCATGAAGTCACGCACGTCCGAATCTCCTCTCCTCCGTCCATGCCTTCCCGGCGACCGGAGGCACAAACTGGTGCCCGCGGCCGCCCGTCAGGCGGGGTGCGGGGTGCGGAGGTGAGTGGTGAACCAGGTACCGGCCTGGTCGGCCACCTGTTCCAGGGTGCCGGGCTCCTCGAACAGGTGGGTGGCGCCGGGGATGATGCGGAGTTCGGCCACCTCCCCCAGCTGGGCCTGCGCCTGCTCGTTGAGCACGATGACCTGCTCGTCCAGACCGCCGATCAGCAGCAGGGTCGGGGCGCGCACCGCCGACAGGGAGCCGCCGGCCAGATCGGGCCGACCGCCGCGGGAGACCACGGCGCCCACCTGCTCGGGGCGCGCCGCCGCGGCGACCAGGGCGGCGGCCGCCCCGGTGCTGGCGCCGAAGAGCCCGATCGGCAGCCGGCCCAGCGTCGGCTCGGCGCCCATCCAGTCGACGATGGCGGCCAGCCGCCCGGCGAGCAGCCCGATGTCGAAGCGCAGCTCGGCAGTCCGCGCGTCCAGTACGTCCTCGTCGGGGGTGAGCAGGTCGACCAGTACGGTGGCGAGCGACCGGTCGTTGAGCGTGTGCGCCACGGCCGTGTTGCGCGGGCTGTGCCGCGAGCTGCCGCTACCGTGCGCGAAGAGCACCACGCCGACCGCGCCGGACGGCACGATCACGTCCGCCGGCAGCCCGCCCTCGACCATCGGGATCGTCACCTCGCGCGTCTCCATGCCCCACCTCCGCCACCCGCATACCCCCACCCGCCCCGCCCTCACCTCCCACCCTGCCGCGCCCACCCACCCGCCACCCACCGCGACGATCATGAGGTTGGCCGCCGAGAAAGCGCTCCCCGACACCTCATGATCACGCGGGTGGGGGGGTGGCGGTGTTGCCTTGACGTCGGCGGCAAGGTTTAGCGTGGCGAACAGGGCGGGCGAGGGAGGTCGGATGCGCATCGGTGAGCTGGCGGAACGCGCCGGTACGAGCACCCGGACCCTGCGGTACTACGAGACCCGGGGGCTGGTGCGGCCACGCCGCTCCGCCAACGGCTACCGGATCTACGACGAGGCGGAGCTGCGCGTCGTCCACGAGATCCGGACGCTGCTGGCGGTGGGCTTCGGCCTGGACGACATCCGACCCTTCGTGGCCTGCCTGCGAGCCGGCAACAGCTCCGGTGACGTCTGCCCGGATTCGGTGGCCGTGCTGCGGCGCAAGCTCGCCGAGGTGGACGACTATCTCGACCGGCTCGGCGCGGTCCGCCGACAGCTGCACGACCAGCTCGCCCACGCGATCGCCCAGCGGGAGGAAACATGCCTCAGGACACGGCCCACGGCCGACTGACCACGGTCACCGACGAGACGTTCGCGGCCACGGTGCTGGCCGGCGACCGGCCGGTGGTGGTCGACTTCTGGGCCGAGTGGTGCCCACCGTGCCGGACGGTCTCCCGGCACCTCGCCGAGCTGGCCGAGGAGTTCGGCGACGCGCTGCGCTTCGTCACGCTCAACTCGGACGAGAACCCGGAGACCACGCGCGCGTACCAGGTGATGTCGATGCCCACCATGCTGGTCTTCCGGGACGGGCAGGTGGTCGGCTCGATCGTCGGTGCCCGGCCCAAGAACCACCTGCGGCTGAGCTTCGGCCGGCACGTGGCGGGCTGGCAGCCGCCGGCCTGAGCCGCCGTTTGCCGCCGGGCCGATCGGGAAGGCGCGGAGTGACCACGGACCGGCGCAGCCGCGCCCCGACCGATCGCGAGGATCGTCATGGCACAGCAGGACAGGTCCCGGCAGCAGGCCGCCGAACAGAAACGCCGCGAACAGGACGCCCAGCGCACCCGGGAGTGGGCGGACGAGGCGGCGCAGGCGCGTACCGCCGACGACCCGCGGGCGATGTCGCCCCGGGACGCCGCCGGCCGGCCGTCCAACGGCCGCCAGTTCTGACGTACCCGAGTTCGACTGCTCCAGGTCGCGGTGCGGCTGACGCCGGGCCGCGACCTGGAGCAGGGTTCCGGCCCCCGCAATGCGGGGGCCGAGACGTCTCAGGCGAAGTGTTCCGGCAGGTGCAGCAGGGGCGCCCGGCCCGGCGGCTGCTCCGGCGGCGGACCGGACGGGTGGGCCGGCGGCACCGGCACGGTGACCGGCTGTTCGCCGGTGACCTGGATCGTCTCGCCGTGGTGGCGCAGCTCCAGCACGGTGTCCGGGCCGGCGTGCCGCAGCGAGTACGTCGTCTGGTGCGGCCGGACGTCCACCCGCAACCGGATCGACCGCCACTGCATCGAGAACTCCAGGCGACTGAGCCGGCTGGACAGCCGGGGCGAGAACGAGAGCGTCCCGTCGTGGTCGCGCAGCCCGCCGAAGCCCGCCACCAGGGCGATCCAGGCCCCGGCCAGCGAGGCCATGTGCACCCCGTCGCGGGTGTTCTCGTTGAGGTCGTGCAGATCCATCAACGCGGCCTCGCGCAGGTAGCGGTGGGCCAGCTCCGGGTGGCCCACCTCGGCCGCCATCACCGCCTGGGTGCAGGCGCTCAGTGAGGAGTCCCGGACCGTCCGCCGCTCGTAGTAGAGGAAGTTGCGCACCTTCTCCTCGCCGGTGAACGCGTCACCCCGCCAGTGCATGGCGAGCACGAGATCCGCCTGCTTGATGACCTGCTTGCGGTAGAGGTCGAAGTACGGGTAGTGCAGCAGCAGCGGGTACTTCTCCGGCGGGGTGTGCTCGAAGTCCCACTCCTGCAACCGGGTGAAGCCCTCCACCTGCTTGTGCACCTGGAGTTCGTCGTCGTACGGCAGCTGCATGGCGTTCGCGGCGTCCCGCCAGGCGGCCGCCTCCTCGTCGGTGACCCCGAGGTCGAACGCCTGGTCCCGGTGGCGCATCGCGCAGTCGGCGGCGGTGAGCAGGTTCCGCTGCGCCATCAGGTTGGTGTAGATGTTGTCGTTCTTGACGGCGGTGTACTCGTCGGGGCCGGTCACCCCGTCGATGTGGAACCGCCCGTACCGGTCGTGGTGGCCCAGCGAGCGCCACAATCGGGCGGTCTCCACCAGCAACTCCAGCCCGATCTCCCGTTCCGTGCCTTCGTCGCCGGTGGCGAGCACGTAGCGGCGCAGCGCGTCGGCGACGTCCGCGGCGATGTGAAACGCGGCCGTCCCGGCTGGCCAGTACGCCGACGACTCCGGTCCCTCGATGGTCCGCCAGGGGAACGCCGCCCCCTTGAGGTTCAAGGTGCGGGCCCGCTCGTGGGCCTGCGGCAGCGTCGAGTGGCGCCAGTAGAGCGCGTCCCGCACCGCGTTCGGCTGGGTGTACGTGAGCACCGGCAGCACGAACATCTCGGTGTCCCAGAACGCGTGCCCGTCGTACCCGGGGCCGGTGAGTCCCTTCGCGGAGATCGGCCGGCGTTCGGCCCGGGCACCGGCCTGGAGCACGTGGAAGAGCCCGAAGCGGACCGCCTGCTGCACCTCCGGGTCGCCCTCCACCCGCACGTCGGCGGCGTCCCAGAATTCGTCCAGGTATTCCCGCTGCGCCCGGCGCATCCCGTCCCAGCGGTCCAGCCGGGCGGCCGCCAGGGCCGCCCCGACCTGGTCGCGCAGCGCGGGCAACGACCGCTTGCTGGACCAGCCGTACGTCAGGTACTTGACCACCCGCAGCGTCTCGCCCGGTCTGAGCACACAGCCGATGGTGGTGCGGACCCAGTCCTCGTACCCCTCGGACTCGATCGTGGTGCGCTCCGGGCCGCTCACGTCGTGCGCCATCTGGGCGGCCACCCGCAGTCCACTGACCTTGGTGCGGTGGATCAGCAGGCCGCCGTCGTCGGTGGTCAGCTCCTCCTCGGCCTGCAACGGCGACTCCAGCACGGCGGCCACCCGCGGGTCGCGGCTCTGCGGCGGCAGGGTCTCGTTGGCCACCAGCTCGGACTGGAGGATCAGCCGCATCGGCTCCCCGACCGCCTCGACCTCGTAGTTGATCGCGGCGACCGAGCGCTGGGTGAACGACACCAGCCGGGTGCTGCGGACCTTGACCTCCCGCCCGGCCGGCGACCGCCAGTGCACCTCGCGGTGCAGGGTGCCGGCCCGCAGGTCGAGGATCCGCTCGTGGGAGAGGAGCTCGCCGTAGCGAACGTCGAGCGGTTCGTCGTCGACGAGCAGCCGGATCAGCTTGCCGTTGGTGACGTTGACGATGGTCTGACCGGACTCGGGAAAGCCGAAACCGGCCTCCGCGTACGGCAGCGGCCGCAGCTCGTAGAAGGAGTTGAGGTAGGTGCCGGGCAGTCCGTGCGGCTCGCCCTCGTCCAGGTTGCCGCGCAGCCCCACATGCCCGTTGGACAGGGCGAAGACCGACTCGGACTGGGCCAGCACGTCCATGTCGAGCCGCACCTCGCGGACGTGCCACGGCTCGACCGGATATGCGCGCTCCCGGATCATCGGGCCGGCTCCGTCATCAGCTCGGCCAGGTCGGTCACCACGACGTCGGCGCCGTGGGCGCGCAGTTCGTCGGCCTGGCCGACCCGGTCGACGCCGACCACGTATCCGAAGTCGCCGGCCCGGCCGGCGGCCACGCCGGCCAGCGCGTCCTCGAACACGGCCGCGTTCGCCGGTGGCACGCCGAGCAGTTCCGCCCCGGCCAGGAACGTGTCGGGGTACGGCTTGCCGCGCAGCCCCCGCTGGCGGGCGACCAACCCGTCCACCCGCGCCTCCAGCAGCCGGTCCAGCCCGGCCGCCGCCACCACCGCCTGGCAGTTGGCGCTGGCCGAGACGACCGCCCGGCGGAGCCCGGCCCGGGCCGCCGCCTCCAGGTAGCGCACCGAGCCCTCGTACACCTCGACCCCGTCGGTGCGCAGCCGCTTGAGCAGGATGACGTTCTTGCGGTTGCCCACCCCGTTGACCGTGTCCGCCTCCGGCGGGTCGTCCGGCGTGCCCTCGGGCAGGCTGATCCCGCGGGAGGCCAGGAAGGATCGCACCCCGTCGGCCCGCGGTTTGCCGTCGACGTACCGGTTGTAGTCCGGCCCGGGGTCGAAGGGGCGGAACGGCTCGCCGGTGGCCGCGGAGCGTTGCCGCAGGAACGCGTCGAAGGTCTCCGCCCAGGCTGCGTTGTGCACCTTGGCGGTCTGCGTGAGCACACCGTCCAGGTCGAAGAGACAGGCGGTCACGTTGGCGGGTAAGCCCAGCACGGTACGAATCTATCCACCGAACCGGCCAGGCAAACCCGATTCGGGCGTCAGCGGTTCGGGCGGAGCGTCCAGGTCACGGTCAGCACCGAGGTGGTGGTGCCGTCCTCGGTGCCGATCTCCACCTCGACCGGGAACTCCGGCCGCTGTCCCGCGTCCAGCTCGGCGAGCACCTCCGCCGGGGTGCGTCCCAGCCGCGCGGTGGCCAGCACCGGACCCAGGGCGACCTTTTGGTACGCGATGGTCGCCGTCACGGCCAGCGGCACCGCCCGGTCGAGCACCTGCCCGAACGCGGCGAGCACCACCGCGCCGGAGGCGGTCTCCCCGAGGGTGAACATGGCCCCGGCGTGCGGGCCGCCGACGTGGTTGTGGTGCTCCGGGAGGTCGGGGAGCCGGACGACCGCGCGTACCCCGCCGTCCGCCTCCGGCGCCACCTCGACGAATTCGATACCGAGCGTGCGGGCGAACGGCACGGCCTCCAGCAGACCGGCCGCCAGCTGGCGAGAGTCGATGGACATGCCCGCACGCTACTCGTCGGTAACTTCGCCGGCAAGAGCGGCCGAGCCCCCGGTCTATGCGGTGGGATGCCGCTCAGCCCCGCTGCGCAGCACACAGAACTCGTTCCCCTCGGGGGCGGCCAGCACGACCCAGCCGCTGCCGTCCGGCTCACGTCGATCGGCGACGACGGTGGCACCGAGCCCACGGACCCGCTCGACCTCCCGGTCGCGCAGGACGTCCGGTTGCAGGCAGATGTGTACGCGGTTCTTCACGGTCTTCGGCTCCGGCACCCGCTGGAAATAGAGCCTCGTGCCATCGGGGGGCTCGATGACGAGTTCCTCGTCGTCGGGCGCGAACTGCGGGTCGACGGGGCAGTCAAAGACCTTGGCCCAGAACTGCGCCAGCTCGTACGGGTCGGCACAGTCGAACGCGATGTTGCGGATGGCAATCCCCATCCCGACACCTTCCTGCGGCGCGGAGAAGCGGTCAACTCAATACGCCCCGGCCCGCACCGCTCCTCGGCTTGATCGACTCCACTTCGGCGACGTCGCGGTGTCTCCGCCCACGGTTAACCCCACCTCGGCGACCTCGCGGCCCAAACCTGGGGAGCTGGCGTCAGCGCCAGCCGACGTCGATGCGGTCGCCGCGCTCGTCGAAGAAGTGCAGCGCGTCCATCCGCACCTGGACCGCCAGCGGATGCCCGGCCGACACCGCCGGGTACGGGGCCAGCCGGACCGCCAGTTCCGCCGGGCGGCGGTGGTGCCGGCCGGGGTCGGTGAGCACGCTGGTCCGGTTCACGCCGCTCGGCGGCGCGGAGATCGGGGCGTCGCCGGCCCGTCCGGTGAGGCGCTGCATCACCTGGCCGAAGCGGCGCGGGCCCCGCTGGCCCGGCTCGCCGGTCTCCACCGGGGTGCCCATCTCGTCCACCACGATCGCGGTGGCACCGATGTCGAGGAAGGCGAGCGACTCGTGGCCGTGGTGTTCCAGGTAGCGGATCCGGCCCTGGAGCACGTGGCCTGCGCTGCCGGGGGCGACCGGGGTGAGCCCCTCGGCCCGCATCCCGACCACGATCCGCTCGCCGTGGTAGTGCGCCACCGCCCGGGAGCGGATGTCGTCCCAGGGCAGGTAGAGCGACTGGTCGCCCAGGCTCAACGCCACGTACCGGTCGAGGTGGACGTAGACCGACGCCTCCAACAGGTTCATCCGGGGACTGCCGAGGAACGCGGCCACGTAGAGGGTGGCCGGCCGGCCGTACACCTGGGTGGGGGTGCCCACGTCCTGGAGCACGCCCTTGCGCATGATGGCGACCCGGTCGGCCATGGTCAGCGCCTCGGCCTGGTCGTGCGTGACGTAGATGGTGGTGACGCCCAGCTCGCGGGTCAGCCCGGAGATCTCGGCGCGCAGCTCGGCCCGCAGGCCGCTGTCCAGGTTGGAGAGTGGCTCGTCCATCAGGAACAGCCCGGGGCGGCGGACGATCGCCCGGCCCATCGCCACCCGCTGCCGCTGGCCGCCGGAGAGCTGGCTGGGCTTGCGGCCGAGCACGTCCGCGATGCCGAGCGCGCTCGCCACGTCCTGGATCCGCTCCCCACGTGGGGCCTGGTCGACGCCGGCCAGCCGCAGCGGGAAGCCGATGTTGTCGCCGACGGTCATGTGCGGGTAGAGCGCGAAGTCCTGGAAGACCATGGCGATCTTCCGGTCCCGGGGCGGCAGGTCGTTGGCGACCTCGCCGTCGAGCATCACCGCGCCCGAGGTCGGGTCCTCCAGGCCGGCCACCATCCGCAGGACGGTGGACTTGCCGCAGCCGGAGGGGCCGAGCAGCACCATGAACTCGCCGTCATTGACGTCCAGATTGATGGTGTCGACCGCGACTGTCCCGTCCTGGAACACCTTGGTGACATCCTTGAGCGCGACGGTGGTCACCGTCTCCTCCCCAGCTCGTCGGACGAACCCGGGAATGACTGTGACCAAAATCATCGAATCCGCCCATCGGGTAAACGTGTGATGTTCGGCTCGTGACCGTCCTATTAAGGCGTTCGGAAGCGGTTTCAGGCCGGCTCGTCGAGGAAGACCCGGCGGACCACCCGCTCGGCGGCGTGGCCGTCGTCCAGCGCGCAGAACCGGGCCCGGAACCGCTGCCGGGCCTGCTCGGCCTCCGCGCCGCGCACCGCGCCGGAGCGGAACACGTCGAGCAGGGCCGGGAAGTCGAGGGCCACCGCGCCCGGCGGCTCGACGAGCACGTCGAGGTAGACCCCCCGGGCCACCCGGTACGCGTCCCAGTCGGGGGCGTAGACGACGATCGGCCGGTCCAGCACGGCGTAGTCGAACATCGCCGAGGAGTAGTCGGTGACCAGCACGTCCGCGGCGAGGTACAGGTCCTCGACCCGGTCGTGGTCGCTCACGTCCAGCACCCCGTCGGCGAACCGGCCACGCGGACGCCGGTCCCGGTCGTGGAAGTAGTGGCTGCGCATCAGCAACCGGCCGGACGGGCCGAGCACGGCGCGCATCCGGTCCGGGTCGAACGGCGGCCGCCAGCCGGGCAGGTGCTCCCGGTGCGTCGGCGCGTAGAGCACCACGAACTCGTCGGGGCCGATGCCCAGCCCGGCCCGGGCCCGGCGGCACTCCGCCGGGGTGGCCGTGGCCAGCCGGTCGTTGCGGGGGTAGCCGACCTCCAGGGTGGTGTACCCGGCCGGGTAGGCCCGCTCCCACATCTGCGTCGAGAAGCTGTTCGAGCTGACGCTGTAGTCCCAGCGGTCCACCCGGCGCAGCAGGTCGGCGAAGTCCATCTCCATCGCGCCCATCGGGTACCGCTGCTGGTCCAGCCCCATCACCTTGACCGGGGTGCCGTGGTGCGTCTGCAGGTGCACCGAGCCCGGTCGCTTCCGGACGAAGTCCGGGAAGTTCACGTTGTTGACCAGCCAGCGGGCCCGGGCCAGCACCCGGTAGTAGGCCCGGGTGCCGGCGACCACGTACTCCACCCCGGGCGGGAGGGTGTCTACCCGGTCCCGCCGGACGATCCACACGCCGCGTACCTGGGGGGCGAGGCGGCGCGCGGCGGCGTAGATGGCGGCCGGGTTGCAGGCGTACCCCCGGTACCAGTACGCGGCGTAGACGGCGAGGCTCGGGTCGAGCGGCCGGCGTAACTCGACCCGGTAGTACTCGCCCAACGCGGCGTCCCGAGCCCGGCCGGCGGTCCGCCGCGCCACCGGCAGCACCCGCCGCCGGGCCCGGCGCGCCGAGCGCCGCGCGGTCTCCTCGGCCTGGTGGGCACCGCGCAGCGCGCTGAACGTACGCCATCGCCCGGCCGCCACCAGTCGGTGCTTGAGCCCTTCCACGCCGGGTGGCACCGGGTAGCCGCCGGGCGGCCGGAGGCGCACGTAATCGTCGTGGATCTGGGTGAAGAAGGCGGGCCGCAGCTCGGGGGCGATCCGCGCGCCGTTGCCCAGCACGGTCAGGTAGTGCCAGATCATCCGCTCGAAGACCGCGGGGCGCAGCGGTTCCGTCTCCGGCCCCCACCGGTCCATCAGCCGGAACACCCGATGCCACTGGGCGAACACCTCGAAGTGCCGATCGCCCCGGGTACGGGTGATCGCCCCGGTCCGGCGCTGCCGGTAGTTGAGGCAGACCCGGTCCAGCACGCCGATCCGCTCGGCCGCCATCAGCACCGGGTAGCTGAACGAGACGTCCTCATACCAGCCGGGCGCGAAGCGCAGCCCCCGCTCGACCAGGAGCTCCCGCCGGACCAGCTTGTTCCAGGCGGTGTGCAGCAGGCCCAGCGTCTCCGGCCGGTCGCGCAGCCGGAACGACGCCTCGCCGGGCGGCTCGGGGAACACCTCGCGCATCGCGCTGCGGGTGCCGAGGTTGTTCCAGTGCGCCCGGACGTGGTCGACGATCAGCACGTCCGGGCGGGTGGCCAGCAGCCGGTCGGCCACGTGCGGCAGGCAGCCGGGGACCAGCCAGTCGTCGCCGTCGACGAACCAGACGTACGTGCCGGTGGCCCGGTCCAGCCCGGCGTTGCGGGCCGGACCGAGCCCGGCGTTCTCGGCGAGCCGGACCGGCCGGACCCGGGGATCGCGCTCCGCGTACTCGGCCAGGATCTCGCCGGTGTGGTCCGGCGAGGCGTCGTCGACCCCGATCACCTCGAGGTCGTCGTACGGCTGGTCGAGGATCGAGTCGAGACACTCCCGCAGGTAGCCCTGCACCCGGAAGGCCGGTACGACGAAGCTGAGCAGAGTCATCCCGGCCGGCCCTCCGTCAGCCCGGCGAGCGGTCACCCCCACCCACCGGGACCGGCGTGCGTCGGGCGCGGGCCGGCAGGACCACCCAGGCGAGGACCACGCTCGCGACAAAAACCACGAGAAGGTACGCACCGAGTGTAACCAGACCGATACTCGCGTATCCGACGAACGCCGCCACCGCCAGCAGCGCCGACCGCCCCTCCCAGCCGAGCGTGGCGGGGTGCAGCGGCGGCGCCACCTGCCGCTTCTCCAGCCGGGCGGTCAGGTCGTAGTGGTGCAGGGTGAGCACGAAGACGTACCCGAAGATCAGCCAGGCGGGCGCGCCCCCGGCCACGCCGGCGGCGATCGCGAACAGGTATTCCCCGGCCCGCAGCGCGGCCGGGACCAGCCAGTCCAGCGGCCCGTCGTGCGCCGCCCGGGCACCGAACCCGGCGACCAGCAGCACCAGCAGCCCGACCGGCACCGCCCAACCCGGCAGCCGGTGGCCGGCGTGGACGGTCGACAGCGCCCAGAGCAGCAGCACCGCCGCGCCGAGCGCGCCGAGCACCGCCACCACCAGCGGACCGCGCACCACCGGCAGCGTCCGGGCCAGCGGCCCGTCGTCGCGGTGCAGGGTGCGGTCGACCGTCGCCATCACCGGCACCCGCATCCAGCGGGCCCGCAGGGTCCGCAGCGCCCCGGTGTACGCGAACGCCAGCGCCCCCCAGGCCAGCACCGCGCAGAGCGCGACCAGCGGGCCGAAGATCGCGGCGGTCACCGCCATCAGCGCCCACCGCTCGCCGATCGGGAAGACCACCGTCCGCTTCAGCCAGTACGACACCGAGCCGGTGTCCGCCTGCACCTTCGTCGAGGCGGCGTTCAGCTTGCCGCCGATGCCGCCGGCCTCCCCGGCCGCCGGGCGGGGCCGCCGGGCCGCCTCGTCGTGCAGCACGCCGTACCAGGTGTCGGTCATGTGCCGCACGGTCTGCAGGGTCATCGCGGCGATGGCCAGCGCCCAGCCGTAGCGGAAGCCGGCGTGGGTGGCGCCGTAGCCGAGGCCGGCGTAGACCACGTACTCCTTCGCCCGGTCGGCCATGGTGTCCAGCCAGCCGCCCCAGGCACTGAACTGCCGGGTGTAGCGGGCCAACTGGCCGTCCACGCAGTCGAGCACGAAGCCCAGGTAGAGCAGGACCGCCCCGGCGACCAGCGCGGGCCGCCCGCCGACGCCGAAGAGCACCGCGGCGGCCACCGCGAAGGCCACCGAGATCATGGTCACCGCGGTCGGGCTGAGCCGCAGCCGGGCCGCAGCCTTCGTCACGTACGGGGACCAGGTGCTGACGAAGAACGTGGTGAAGAAGTCGTCCCGCTCCTTCACCGACAGCCGCAGCTCGGCCCGGTCCTCGTCGACCGCCTGCACGGCCGCCTCGGCCGCGCCCAGCTCGGCGGCGGTGCCGACCCGGTGCGCCACGAGCAGGCGTACCCGGTGGACGAAGATCAGCGGGCCGCACGCCGCGAGTTCGGCGAAGAGCCGGTCCACCGCGGACGCCGGTCCGCCCTCGGCGCCGGCGACCGCCTGCGCGGCGGCGGCGAGGGCCGGCAGGTCGTTCGGGCCGACCCGCAGCGCACCGCCGAACACGCCGGTCGCGTCCGCCAGGTCGCCGGCCGCCACCACCTGGCCGCGCTCCTCCCGGACCGTCGCCTGCCCGTCCCCGGGCGGGTCGGTGAGCACCAGCGCCACCGCGGGGCCCACCGGGCTGGTCGCCAGATGCCGGAGCACGGCCGTGTGCGCCACCAGGTCGGCCCCGCTGACCAGCACCGGGCCGCTGGCGCCGGCCACCAGCGAGGCCAACTCGAGCAGGTCGGCGGCCACCCGCACGTCGCTCGCCCCGGCCCGCCGCCACTGCCCGGCCAGCCGGTCGACGAGGCGCTCCCCGGCCTCGGTGGTCAGGCCCGCCGCCGGGTCGGCGGCGAGCACGATCGCGAGGGTCACCGCTGCGCCGCGCTGGCGTACGCGTGCAGCGCCTCGTCGATGGTCCCGTCGACGGTCAGCCGCCCCGCGTCGAGGTAGAGCCCCCGACGGCAGAACCGGGTGAGGTCCTTTTCGTTGTGTGACACCAGCACCAGCGTGCGCCCTTCCGCGAGAAGTCGCTCGATGGTCGCATAGCACTTCGCGCGGAACTCCGCGTCCCCGACCGCGGTCACCTCGTCCACCAACAGGATGGGGTGGGGCAGGTGGGCGATGACCGCGAAGCCCAGCCGCACCTTCATCCCCGACGAGTAGTGCCGGACCGAGGTGTCGATGGACCGCTCGACCTGCTCCCCAGCGAACGACACGATCTCGTCGAAGTGCCGCCGCAGGTAGCCGGTCGACAGCCCGTGCAGCCCGCCCACCAGGTACAGGTTCTCCCGGCCGGTCAGGTCATTGGAGAAGCCCGCGGACAGCTCCAGCAGCGGGGCCACCTCGCCGCGTACCCGGATCCGGCCCTCGTCCGGGATCAGCACCCCGGCGATCAGCCGCAGCAGGGTGCTCTTGCCGGTGCCGTTGCGACCGACCACGCCGACCGTCTCGCCCGGCTGGATCCGGAACGACACGTCGCGCAGCGGCCAGAACTGGCCGGCGTCCGAGTTCCGCCCGCCCCGGTGGATCAGCAGCTCCCGCAGCCGCAGCTGGCGGCGCCGGTTCCGGACGAACCGGATGCCCAGCCCCGCCGCCTCGATGATGGCCGTCATGTCGCCTCGATGCGGGCCGTCATTCAGAGTTCCTTGAGTACGGCCGGTTCCAGCCGGCGGAACGACCACCAGCCGACCGCCAGCACCAGCACGCTGCCCACCACGGTGATGGTGAGCAGCCGGGCGTCGGGGAACTGGTCCGGATACCAGATCGCGTGGTGCAACTGGAAGATGCCGACCAGCGGGTTCAACTCGTAGAGGAGCTTGACCCAGGCCGGCATGCCCGAGCCGCGGACCAGGCCGAGCGGGTAGATGATCGGGGTGGCGTAGAAGAGCACCCGGATGATCAGCCGCATGAAGCGCTCGATGTCGCGCATCAGCACGTTGAGCGCCGACAGCAGCAACGCGATCCCCGCCAGCAGCACGAACTGCACCGACACGGCCAGCGGCAGGGCGAGCAGCGTCCACCCGACGTGGATCTTCCCGTGCATCGCGTAGACCGCCGCGATGCCGGCCAGGATGGGCAGGCCGGCGGCGTACTCGGCGAACCGGCCGGTGACCCGGCCGATCGGGAAGACCTGCCGGGGCACGTTCATCGTGGTGATCAGCCGAGCCTGTCCGGTCAGCGCGTTCGTCGCCTCGGCGAGCGCCGAGCTGGCCCACATCCAGGCGAAGATGCCGGTGACCAGGAAGAGCGGGTACGACCCGGCCGCGTCGCCCAGGTGCCCCCGGGTGGCGCCGGAATAGAGCACGCCGAAGACGAACCAGTAGATCAGGCCCATGCCGAGCGGCTCGATGAGCGACCAGAAGTAGCCCAGCACGGACTGCTGGTACTTCACCGCGAGGTCCCGCTTGACCAGGATGCGCAGCGAGTTGCGGGCCGACCAGAGCGCGGCGACGCCTGTCGTCACCGTCCCATCCTCACCCTGACCGGCGTCCGCCCGCAGGGCTACCGGTCGGGTCACCCCTTCGGGTTCAGCACTCGATCACGTTGACCGCGAGGCCGCCTCGCGCCGTCTCCTTGTACTTGACCTTCATGTCCGCGCCCGTCTCCCGCATGGTCTTGATGACCTTGTCCAGCGAGACGGCGTGCACCCCGTCACCGCGCAGCGCCAGCCGGGCGGCCGTGATCGCCTTGATGCTGGCCACCGCGTTCCGCTCGATGCACGGGATCTGCACCAGGCCGCCGACCGGGTCGCAGGTGAGCCCGAGGTTGTGCTCCATACCGATCTCGGCCGCGTTCTCCACCTGGGCGGGAGTGCCGCCCAGCGCCTCGGCCAGCCCGGCCGCGGCCATCGAGCAGGCCGAGCCGACCTCGCCCTGGCAGCCGACCTCGGCCCCGGAGATCGACGCGTTCTCCTTGAACAGCACCCCGATCGCGCCGGCGGCGAGCAGGAAGCGGACCACGCCGTCCTCGGAGGCGCCCGGCACGAACCGGGTGTAGTAGTGCAGCACGGCCGGGATGATCCCGGCGGCGCCGTTGGTCGGGGCGGTCACCACCCGCCCGCCGGCCGCGTTCTCCTCGTTCACCGCGAGCGCGAACAGGGTGACCCAGTCCATCGCGCGCAGCGGATCGGTGGCGTCGGCCTCCGCCTCCAGGCTCCGGCGCAGCTCGGCCGCCCGGCGGCGGACCTTCAGCCCGCCCGGCAGGACGCCGTCCCGCTCGCAGCCGCGGGTGACGCAGTCCCGCATCACCCGCCAAATCTCCAGCAACCCGGCCCGGACGTCCGCCTCGCTGCGCCAGGACAGCTCGTTGGCGAGCATCACCTCGCTGATCGACAGGCCGTTGCCGGTGGTGACCGCCAGCAGCTCCGCGCCGGTCAGGAACGGGTACCGGACGCGGGTGCTGTCCGGCTTGATCCGGTCCGCCCCGGCGGCGGCCTCGTCGACCACGAACCCGCCGCCGACGGAGTAGTAAGTCCGTGCCCTGATCACCGCGTCGGCCGCGTCGTACGCCACGAAGGTCATCCCGTTCGGGTGGTACGGCAGCGAGCGGCGGCGGTGCAGCACCAGGTCCCGGTCCGGGTCGAAGTCGATCTCGTGGGTGCCGAGCAGGCTGAGCCGGCGCTCGGCCCGGATCCGCTCGACCCGCGGCCCGACCGAGTCCGTGTCGACCGTCTCCGGCGCCTCGCCCTCCAGCCCGAGCAGCACCGCGCGGTCGCTGCCGTGGCCGTGTCCGGTGGCGCCCAGCGAGCCGAAGAGCTCGGCCTGCACCCGGGCGGTGTCGGTGAGCAGCCCGTCCGCCTTGAGCCCGGCCACGAACGTGCGGGCGGCGCGCATCGGCCCCACGGTGTGCGAGCTGGACGGCCCGATGCCGACGCTGAAGAGGTCGAAAACACTGATCATGGCTGCACTTTCCTCGCCGTCGTACCCGAGTGCGGGTCCGGCCCGGTGGTGCCGGCCCCGGTCCGGGGACGGCGGGCGGCACCCGGGGTGTGGGCGCCCGACCGGCGAGCCTACCCGCCCAGGTCAGCCCCGCCCGCGACCCCGTACACCGCCACCCTGCACCCCGGCCCGTCTCCCCCACGTCAC
The DNA here is from genome assembly GCF_042870725.1 of Micromonospora sp. NPDC006431. Lineage (NCBI taxonomy): Bacteria > Bacillati > Actinomycetota > Actinomycetes > Micromonosporales > Micromonosporaceae > Micromonospora > Micromonospora sp. NPDC006431. The sequence continues at coordinate 700,604 of NZ_JBIAHQ010000001.1, read as the reverse complement.
CGCGCCCTCGCGCCGCGCGCCTCGCGGCCTCGCGCCTCGCGCCTCGCGCCTCGCGCCTCGCGGCCCCGCGCCCCGCGCCCCGCACCCCGCACCCCGCGCCCCGCGCCCCGCGCCCCGCGCCCCGCGCCGAGATCGTGCTCGATCCAGGAAGTAGTGCCTCGGCGCGACCGGGATGGCACTCGATCCAGGATCGAGCACGCTCTTCAGCGATCCGCGCCCGGTGTGCGGTGCCGCGCCGCCAGCGAGCGCAGGCAGCGGCCGCCCGGCGAAGCACGCTCGGCCAGACGTGAGTGGCGGACCCGCCAGCGAGGTCGTTGCCCGGCGTGGGTCGGCGGGACCCGGCGGGGTAAGCACCTACGGGTGCCCAGGCCACCGATCCTCCTCGGGGCCGAGGGCGCGGCTCCCACCCGTTCCTAGCGTGGAATCAGCGCGGCGGATCCGCCGCAGAGTGGGAGTACGACGATGAGTCGCAAACTGGTCCGGCCCCGCCAGGGGCGCATGCTCGCCGGTGTCTGCGCCGGCCTGGCGCAGCGGTTCGGCATGTCGGCCGGGTTGGTCCGGCTGCTGTTCCTGCTGTCCCTGCTGCTGCCCGGCACCCAGGTGATCATCTACCTGATCCTCTGGATCCTGATGCCCAACGAGGACCGCTACCTAGCCCCCACCCGCCACTGACACCCCACCCCGCCACCGCCCGCCCGGGCGGCGGCCCGGCCAGCAACATCGGGGAAGTTGCTGGCTCCGCCACGCCTGAGGCAGCAACTTCCCCGATGTTGCCGCCGCTGCGGGCACGCCTGGGCGGGCGGACAGCGCGGCGCGCGTGTCGGGGCGGGCGGACAGCGCGGTGCGGGTCGGGGGTAGGGGACAGCGCGGTGCCCGCCCCGAACTCGGGGCGGGCGCCGACGTCGGGAGGGTCAGGGGGCGGTGTAGGTGACCGTGATCTTCTGGTAGCCGAGGGAGCGGAGCAGGCCCTCCAGCATCTTGCGGGTGTTCTCCTCGGCCCGGGCGGTGAGCCCGCTGTCCCGGGCGGCAGCGGTGATCCGATCCTCGGCCAACTGGTAGACCTGCTGCTGCCGGTTGGGGTTGCCGGCCACCAGGTCGTTGAGCCGGTTGATCAGGCCACGCTGCTCGGCGAAGACGTAGCTCTTCTCCAGGTCGAGGTTGGTCTCCCCGAGCTGCGGCGCGGGCAGCTTGATCTCCACGGACTTCTTGTCGGCGGACTCCACGATCGCCCCCTCGGCGATCTTCGAGAAGTCGACGTACGCCTCGACCCGGCCCGCCCCGACGAACAGGGTCCGCTCGTTGAGCAGGAAGTCCGGCACGTTCCTCCGGTCGTTCTGCAGGTCGACCACGACCTGGAAGTCGCCCTCGGCGGCGACGTACCGGCTGAGATCCCGGATCGACTTGAGCAGCGGCGGCTGGCTGCGGTCGGTCTGCTCCTTGGCGAACGGGTTGCGGAACTCCGGCAGGATCCCGGTGGCCTGCACGCCGAGCAGCACCACCACGGCCAGCGCGGCCGCGCCGAGCACCCAGAGCAGGCCACGGACCGGGCCACCCGCCGACGGCGGGACGCCCGGCGCGGGATCGGGTGTGACATCCGACCGGGCCCGGAGATCGTCACTGGTCGGGTAGCCGGGGAACTCCCTGGTGGGCTCGTTGATGTCACCGTCGCGGGCCATCGCCCTCACCGTCCTCGTCAGACACAGCGCCTGAGAACGACGGTAAGGCCCCGGTACGACACCCGCCCGCCGAGCGGCGGCGCAATCGGAAACCGCAGGTCAGGCGAACGCGGAGAGCCCGGTCAGGCGCTGCCCAATGACCAGTTGGTGGATCTCCGAGGTGCCCTCGTAGGTCAGCACGCTCTCCAGGTTGTTGGCGTGCCGCATGACCGGGTACTCGCCGGAGATCCCGTTGGCGCCGAGGATGGTCCGGCACTGCCGGGCGATCGCCAGCGCCTCCCGCACGTTGTTCAGCTTGCCGACGCTGACCTGCTCGGGGCGGAGCTTCCCGGCGTCGGCGAGCCGGCCCAGGTGCAGCGCCAGCAGCAGGCCCTTGTTCCACTCGACGGCCATGTCGGCGAGCTTGGCCTGGGTGAGCTGGAAACCGGCCAGCGGCCGGCCGAACTGGGTCCGGGTGGTCGCGTACGACAGGGCGGTTTCCAGGCAGTCGCGGGCCGCGCCGAGCGCCCCCCAGACGATGCCGTGCCGGGCCTCGGTGAGGCAGCTCAGCGGCGCCTTCAGCCCGATCGCCTCGGGCAGCCGGGCGTCCGCCGGGAGCCGGACGTCGTCGAGGACGACCTCCCCGGTCAGCGAAGCGCGCAGCGACATCTTGTGCCGGATCTCGCGCGCCGTCACCCCGGGCGTGTCCATCGGTACGGCGAAGCCGCGCACCCCGTCGTCGGTGCGCGCCCAGATCACCCCGACGTCGGCGATCGGCGCGTTGGTGATCCACATCTTGGTGCCGTTGAGGATCCAGTCGTCGCCGTCCCGGCGGGCCCGGGTGGCCATCGAGGCCGGGTCGGAGCCGTGGTCCGGCTCGGTCAGCCCGAAGCAGCCGATCGCCTCGCCGGCCGCCATGGCCGGCAGCCAGCGCTGCTTCTGCTCCTCGCTGCCGTAGCGCCAGATCGCGTACATGGCCAGCGAACCCTGCACCGAGACCAGCGAGCGGACCCCGGAGTCGCCGGCCTCCAGCTCCAGGCAGGCCAGCCCGTACGCGACGGCCGACGCGCCGGCGCAGCCGTACCCGGTCAGGTGCATGCCGAGCAGGCCGAGCTTGCCGAACTCCCGGGCCAGCTCACGCGCCGGCACCTGGCCGTCCTCGTACCAGCCGGCGGCGTGCGGGCGTACCCGGTCGTCCACGAGCTGGCGCACGACGGCGCGGATCTGCCGCTCCTCCTCGCTCAGCGAGGCGTCGACGTCGAGCAGGTCCAGCACGGTCATGCCGGCCTGACCTGCCCGGAACTGAGCTTGATGATTCGCTCGCTCGCGCTCGCTCATGGCCGCCACCTTAACGAAGACTCAGGAAACCGTCACTCGGGCTGACCGCTGAGCACCAGCACCCGGGCGTGGATCTGGTTGCGCTGCTGGAGCGCCGCGCGCAGCGCCCGGTGCAGGCCGTCCTCCAGGTAGAGGCCGCCGTTCCACTGCACCACATGCGGGAAGAGGTCGCCGTAGAAGGTGGAGTCCTCGGCGAGGAGCTTGTCCAGCGCCAACTCCCGCTTGGTGGTGATGAGCTGGTCCAGCCGCAGCGGGCGCGGCGGGATCTCCGCCCACTGTTTGAGCGTGAGGTTGTGCTCCGGGTAGGGACGCCCGTCCCGGACCGCTCTGAAGATCACGGCACGCTCCCCTCCCCCAAGGCCGGATCCACCCCGACGCCCCGCCGATCGCGGCGGGCGCTCCGGGGCAGCTGATGACGTCCGTGCCAGCCTAGCGGCACCCGCCACACCGCGTTTTACTCCCTCATGTCGGTTTCTCCCCGGCCGACACCCCGCGTCGGGCCGGGGAACCGGCTCAACTCCAGCGGCCGCGCCGGACCACCTCGTCCACCGGCCGCCGTCCCCGGCGCAGCGACGGTGACCGGTGGTCGGGCGCCTGGTAACCGATCGTGACCGCGCCGATCGGCTGGTAGTCGTCCGGCACCTTGAACGCCTCCCGGTACGCCCCGATCCGCTGCGGCGGGATGCCGAAGAAGCACCCGCCCAGGCCCTCGTCCACGGCGGTCAGCAGCATCAGCAACGCGGCGAAGCCGGTGTCCACGTACCAGTAGGGCACCGGCCAGCGGTCCTCGGCGCGATCCGCCCACCCCTTGTCCGGCTCGGCGTAGCGATCCAGGTAGGCGGAACGGTTGGCGTGCGGCACCACGATCAGCGGGGCCCGACGCATCCCGGCCAGCCAGCGTTCCCGGCCGCCACCGCCCGGGGTGGCCGCCGCCCAGAACCGCTCCCGGTCCGCCGGCTCCTCCAGCACCAGGAAGCCCCAGCCCTGGGCGAAGCCCGCCGAGGGCGCCCGGATCGCGTGCGCCAGCAGCCGGTCCACCACCTCCGGCGGGACCGGCCGGTCCGGGTCGTAGTTGCGGACCATCCGGCGGCGCCGGACGACGTCGGCGAACTCCATGCTCAGGCCTCGGGCCGGACGCCCCAGGCACCCCGCCAGATCTGGCCGGGAGCCAGCACGATCAGGTCCCGCCCGGAGCGGAACGCGTCCGGCGGGCAGGTCATCGGCTCGATGGCGACCGAGCGGCGGCGCCGCTCCCCGCTGAGCGTGTCGCCGGTGAAGACCTGCCACCAGCCGAACTCGCGGTCCGCCCAGACGTGCAGCCGGGCCGAGCCGTCCGGCGTGGCGAGGGTCACCGCCGAGCCGCCGTCGGCGTCCCGCTCGACGTCGCCGAAGGCCACGTCGAGCACCGCGTCGCCGATCGGGCGGGGCGCGGTGAAGTCGTACTCACTGCCGGCCACCCCGGTCGCCCCGATCGGGAGCAGTCGGCCGTCCACCAGCACCCGGATCCGCCCCGGCACCCGCAGCGACGACTCCGCCACGCCGGTCTTCGGCAGCCGCAGGTAGGGGTGCACCGAGAAGCCGAACGGCGCCGGCTCGCCGGCCAGGTTCATCACCTCGTGCTCGGCCCGCAGCCCGCCCGCCCCGACCCGCCACCGGGTACGCAGTCGCAGCGGCCACGGGTAGCCGGGCCTCGCCGGCAGTTCGTACCCGATCGTGACGCTGTCCGCCGCCTGCTCGATCAGGTGCCAGGACGCCCAGTTGACCAGCCCGTGGAGGGCGTTGTTGCGGGACGGCTCACTCAGGTCGAGCTGCAGCGACCGGTCGGCGAAGGTGTACGCGCCGTCCCGGATCCGGTTCGGCCACGGGGCCAGCACCTGGCCGGCACCGCCGGGGCAGAGCTCGTCCGCCCCGTACCCGTCGAGGTAGTCCGCCCCGTCGTGCCGGTACGCGCGCAGCCCGCCACCCACCTCGACGACGACCGCCTCGTGGCCGTCGGCGGCGATGGTCCACTGTGCCCCCGAGGGCGACCGGTTCACGGCGTTCTCCATGCCGGCGACCTTAGCCCGTCGGCCCCAACCCGCGCCGGACTCAGCCCGCCAGCCGGCACGGGAGGCGGCTCACTTCCGCTCGGCCTCCGCCCTGCTGGCGGCCTGGTAGCGGAGCAGGGCCGGGAAGGCCACCACCAGCAGCACGGCGAGGACGGCCGAGACGAGGCCGCCGCCCACCCAGGCGACGCCGGCGCCGAAGCCGGCGGCCATCGTGCCGGCCCGCAGGTCGCCCAGGCGTGGACCACCGGCGACCACCACGGTGTTCACGCCCTGGAGCCGGCCGCGCATCCGGTCCGGCGCGTAGATCAGCAGCATCGACTGCCGCAGCACCGAGCTGACCAGGTCGGCGGCCCCGGCCAGGCCGAGCAGCAGCACCACCAGCCAGAGCTGGCGGGCCAGCCCGGCCAGGGCGATCGCGATGCCCCAGCCCACCACGGCCAGCACCAGCGCCAGCCCCTGCCGCCGCAGCCGGCCGATCCAGCCGGAGGTCAGCCCGCCCACCATCGCGCCGATGGCGATGGCGCTGTAGAGCCAGCCGACGGCTCCGGCACCGCCGAGCCGCTCCTGCGCCACCTCGGGGAAGAGCGCCCGCGGCATGGCCAGGACCATCGCGATCAGGTCGATGGCGAACGACAGCAGCAGCACCGGCGTGGTGGCCAGGTAGCGGAACCCGTCCACGATGCTGGCCAGTCCCGCCTTCCGCGGCGTGCCGTCACCGTCCGGGTCGGGCTCGGGCGGCATCGCCGGCAGGCGCAGGGTGGCCCAGAGCGAGACGGTGAACAGCAGCGCGTCCACCGCGTACGCGATCGGCAGCCCGACGTCGATCCGCCAGGTGGCGAAGATCAGGCCGGCGGTGAGCGGCCCGAAGACCGAGGTCGCGGTGAACGTGGTGAAGTTCAGCGTGCTGGCCGCCGGCACCAGCTCGGCCGGCACCAGCCGCGGCAGGATCGCGCTGCGGGCCGGTGAGGTGATCGCGAAGGCGATCGACTGCACCGCGACCAGGGCGAGCAGCAGCGTCGGGCTGCCCACCCGGAACACCGACTGGAGCAGCAGGCCCAGGGTCGACGCCCAGAGCAGCCCGCCGGCGGCGAGCAGCACCTGGCGCCGGTCCCGGGCGTCGGCGACCGCTCCTCCCCACAGCCCGAAGACCAGCAGCGGCAGGAACCCGGCCACGCCGAGCAGCCCGACCCAGAACGAGCCACCGGTCAGGGCGAACATCTCGACCGGTACGGCGACCGCGGTGAACTGGAAGCCGAACATCGCCACGCCGTTGCCGAGCCAGACCCGCCGGTACGCGGGCACGCTCAGCGGACGCAGGTCGATCGCCCAGCGGCGCGATCCGCGCGGCCGGGCCTCCTTCACTCCGGTCACGGCGCCAGCCGCTCGGTGATCCAGTCGCCGCCCTCGGTGCGGCGGAACCGCAGCCGGTCGTGCAGCCGGCTGACCCGGCCGTGCCAGAACTCCACCGTCTCCGGCCGGACCCGCAGCCCGCCCCAGTGCGGCGGGGCGGGGATCGGGTCCACGTCGGCGAACCGCTCCGCCGCCGCCCGGTACGCCGCGTCCAGCGCGGCCCGCTCGGGGACGACCTGGGACTGGCTGCTGGCCCAGGCGCCGAGCTGGGAGCCGCGCGGCCGGCTGGCGAAGTAGGCCTCGGTCTCGGCCCGGTCCACCCGCGCCACCCGCCCGGTGACCACCACCTGGCGTTGCATCGGGAACCAGGGGAAGACCAGGCTGGCCCATGGGTTGGCGGCCGCCTCGGCGGCCTTGCGCGACCCGTAGTTGGTGTAGAAGACGAAGCCGTCCGGGTCGTACCCCTTGAGCAGGACGGTGCGGGCGCTCGGGCGGCCCTCGGCGTCGGCGGTGGCGACCACCATCGCGTTCGGTTCGGGCAGCGGGTACGCCACCGCGTCGGCGAACCACCGGCCGAACTGGGTGTGCCAGTCCGGGGCCAGGTCCGATTCGGAAAGGCCCAGGTCGGCGGCGTACTCGTTACGCATGCCCGCCGGGGCCGGTGTGTCGCCCGTCACTCCGTCTCCCCCTCGTCGGGGCGACCGCGTCCCCCGACGCTGGCCAGACCCCACCGCCCAGTCTGGCCCAGACCGTGGGCTTGTCCACCCGCGGGGATGAGGCGTGCAGCACAGTCGCCGCGGGTCGCGCACTTGGTTACCGAGCAGGCAAGATGGCACGAACACATCCCTGAGGGTCGCCTAAGGAGCGGGGCCGGATCAGCCCGCGCGGGCGCACCGAGCCGGAAGCCAGGAGACGACATGTCCGACTTCAAACCGGGCCTGGAAGGCGTCGTAGCCTTCGAGACCGAGATCGCCGAACCGGACCGCGAGGGTGGCTCGCTGCGCTATCGCGGCGTGGACATCGAGGATCTGATCGGCCAGGTCTCCTTCGGCAACGTCTGGGCGCTGCTGGTCGACGGGCGCTTCGGCCCGGGCCTGCCGCCGGCCGAGCCGTTCCCGGTGCCGGTGCACTCCGGCGACATCCGCGTCGACGTGCAGTCCGCGGTCGCCATGCTCGCCCCGTACTGGGGCCTCGACCAGCTGCTCGACATCTCCGACGAGCAGGCCCGCGAGGATTTGGCCCGGGTGTCGGTCACCGCGCTCTCCTTCGTCGCCCAGTCCGCCCGCGGCCTCGGCCTGCCCGCCGTGCCGCAGAAGGAGATCGACAAGGCGGAGACGATCGTCGAGCGCTTCATGAAGCGCTGGCGGGGTGAGCCCGACCCGCGGCACGTCAAGGCCGTCGACGCCTACTTCATCTCGGCCGCCGAGCACGGCCTGAACGCCTCCACCTTCACCGCCCGGATCGTCGCCTCCACCGGTGCCGACGCCGCCGCCTGCATCTCCTCCGGCATCGGCGCGCTCTCCGGTCCGCTGCACGGCGGCGCGCCGTCGCGGGTGCTCAGCATGCTGGAGTCGGTCGAGCGCAGCGGCGACGCCGAGGGGTACGTCAAGGGCGTCCTCGACCGGGGCGAGCGGCTGATGGGCTTCGGCCACCGGGTCTACCGGGCCGAGGACCCGCGCGCCCGGGTGCTCCGGCGCACCGCCAAGGAGCTGGGCGCACCCCGCTTCGAGATCGCCGAGGCGCTGGAGAAGGCCGCGCTGGCCGAGCTGCAGGCCCGCCGCCCGGACCGGGTGCTCGCCACCAACGTCGAGTTCTGGTCGGCCGTGGTGCTGGACTTCGCCGAGGTGCCGGCGCACATGTTCACCTCGATGTTCACCTGTGCCCGGATGGGCGGTTGGTCCGCGCACATCCTGGAGCAGAAGAAGCTCCAGCGGCTGGTCCGCCCCTCGGCCCGGTACGTCGGCCACGGCCCGCGCAAGCCGCAGGAGGTCGAGGGCTGGGACGCCATCCCGCACGGCGTCTGATCCCGCGTACCCCCTCGAAGGGCCTCGTCCGGCGCGGACGGGGCCCTTCGCGCATCGCTGTGGCGCATCCCTCACCGCGGGGTGTGGGACCAGCCGCCGGGCGGGCCGGCCCGGGTGGGAGGATGAAGGCCGGCAGTGCCGCCGGACCGGGCTCGGATCCCGGCTCCCCCGCGCGCCCACGCGCGGCCGACGTCGGTCCGCGCCCGCTGAAGGGCCTCTCCTCGCAGCCCACGCGGAAGGATCGAGACAACCGTGGCTGACGCACCGACCATCCGGATTCCCGACGACATCAAGCCAGCCGACGGGCGGTTCGGCTGCGGGCCGTCCAAGGTCCGTCCGGCGGCGGTCTCCGCCCTCGCCGACGTCGCCACCAGCTACCTGGGCACCTCCCACCGGCAGAAGACCGTGCGGGACCAGGTGGCCCGGCTGCGCCAGGGCATCGCCGAGTTCTTCTCCCTGCCCGAGGGCTACGAGGTGGTCATCGGCAACGGCGGCACCACCGCCTTCTGGGAGGTCGCCACCTTCGGCCTGGTCCGCGGCCGGGCCCAGTTCGCCAGCTTCGGCGAGTTCGGGGCCAAGTTCGCCAAGTCGGTCAAGGACGCCCCGTTCCTGGGCGAGCCGACGATCCGCAAGTCCGAGCCGGGCAGCGCGCCGACCCTGGTCGCCGAGGCCGGCGTGGACGTCTACGCCACCCCGCACAACGAGACCTCGACCGGCGTGGCCGTGCCGATCAGCCGGGTGCCGGGCGTCGACGAGGGCGCGCTGCTGCTGGTCGACGCCACCTCCGGCGCCGGCGGCCTGGAGGTCAACGTCGGCGAGACCGATGTCTACTACTTCGCCCCGCAGAAGTGCTTCGGCTCCGACGGCGGCCTCTGGCTGGCCCTGATGTCGCCGGCCGCGCTCGCCCGGGCCACCGAGATCAAGGAGTCGGGTCGCTACATCCCGGCCTTCCTCGACCTGGTCACCGCGATCGACAACTCGCGGCTGGAGCAGACGTACAACACCCCGGCGCTGGCCACCATCTTCCTGGCCGCCGAGCAGACCGACTGGATGAACGCCCAGGGCGGCCTGGCCTGGGCGGCCAAGCGCACCGCCGAGAGCGCCGGCATCGTGTACGGCTGGGCCGAGCGGTCCGAGTTCGCCACGCCGTTCGTGGCCGACCCGGCGCTACGTTCCAACGTGGTCGCCACGATCGACTTCGCCGACGGGGTGGACGCCTCGGCGATCGCGAAGGTGCTGCGCGCCAACGGCATCGTCGACACCGAGCCGTACCGGAAGCTGGGCCGCAACCAGCTCCGGATCGCGCTGTTCCCGGCCGTCGAGCCGGCCGACGTGGAGGCGCTCACCGCGTGCGTCGACCACGTGGTCGAGCGACTCTGATCACCTCGTGACGCTGGGTGGCCGTCGACGCCCCGACGGCCACCCACCGTGATCATCGCCGCAGGTCAGTCGCGACATGCCGGGGTGTCGCATCCCCCACCTTCGGGTAGATGCGCGTACGGTGGTGCGAGACGCCCGGGTGGCCGGCTCGTGGCGTGACGGCCAGCGAAGCGGGACGGAGGCAAGCCCATGCGCCCAGTACGCTTCGTCGCCCTCTCCGAGGACGGCCAGGCTCTGGTGCTCGCCGACGAGGTCGGGCGCCTGCTCGCCCTGCCGATCGACGAGCGCGTCGCCTCGGTGCTGCACGCCGATCCCGGCGCGGCGCCCCTCGCGGTCGTGGCGACCGCCGCCGACCCGACGCCGTCGCTCTCGCCGCGGGACATCCAGGCCCGGATCCGCTCCGGCGAGTCCGCCGAGGACGTCGCCCGGATCGCCGGCGTCCCGGTCGACCGCGTCCTGCGCTACGCCGGCCCGGTGCTCCAGGAGCGGGCCATGCTCGCCCAGCACGCCCGGCGGACCAGGCTCAAGGGCGCGGAGAAGCCGACCCCGCTGGCCGAGGTGGTCAACGGCCGGCTGGGCCAGCACGGGATCGACACCGAGAAGATCTCCTGGGACGCGTACCGGCGGGACGACGGCACCTGGCGGATCATTGCCACCTGGCCGTCGGGCAAGGCCACCGCGCAGGCGGTCTGGGATCTCGACAAGACCCGGCAGCACGTCACCCCGCACGACGACATGGCGCAATACCTCTGCGCCGAGCGGCCCACGCCGATCCTCGGCCAGGAGCCGGCACCGGAGCGGGGCGGCCACGCGCTGCCCGGCCCGTCACGCGGCGAGCCGAGCCGGGGCGGGCACGGCCTGCCGGCGCCCGCCGAGCACGCCCGTCCGGGGCGGGACCCGATCCGCGCCGGCCGGGACGCCCTGCTCGCCTCGCTGGACCGGCCGCTCGGCGGTGCGTCCGGGCGGGGTCTCGACACCCGGTCCCCGGCCGCCCTGGCCGGGCCGGAGGCACCCCGCCAGCGGCCGGTCTCCGGTGGCGCCGCGGCGCTGCTCGGGGGCGGCCCGGGTTCGGCCTTCGACGACGACTCGGACGCGCCGAAGGAGGTCCCGGCCGTACCGTCGCTGGCCGTGCTCCGGCCGCGGCGCACCGGCCCGGCAGCGGCGGCCGGCGGAGGCGAGTCGGCGGAGGCCGGCGGCAAGCCGCGCAAGCGGCTGCCGAGCTGGGACGACGTCCTCTTCGGCAGCGGCCCGGCGGCCCGCGAGTCATCCTGATCCACCCGGTCCACCCTGGCGAGAGGCACTCGAAGTGCCCGCGTGCCAGGGTGGACCCATGGAGTACACGAACCTGGGACGCACCGGTCTCTCGGTAAGCCGGCTCTGCCTCGGCACCATGAACTTCGGTCCGCAGACCGACGAGCCGGACAGCTTCGCCATCATGGACCGGGCTCTGGAACACGGAATCAACTTCTTCGACACCGCGAACGTCTACGGCTGGAAGCTCGGCGAGGGCGTCACCGAGCAGATCATCGGCCGCTGGTTCGCCCAGGGCGGCGGGCGCCGCGACAAGGTCGTCCTGGCCACCAAGGTGTACGGAAAGATGGGCGACTGGCCCAACGAGCAGGGCCTCAGCGCCCGGCACATCATCCGGGCCTGTGAGGAGTCGCTGCGCCGGCTGCAGACCGACACCATCGACCTGTACCAGATGCACCACATCTCCCGGACCACGCCGTGGGAGGAGATCTGGCAGGCCATGGAGACCCTGGTCGCCCAGGGCAAGGTGATCTATGTCGGGTCGTCCAACTTCGCCGGATGGCACATCGCCCGGGCGCAGGCGGCGGCGGGCCGGCGCAACTTCCTCGGCCTCGTCTCCGAGCAGTGCATCTACAACCTGCTCACCCGCCACGTCGAGCTGGAGGTGATCCCGGCCGCGCAGGAGTACGGGCTGGGCATCATCCCCTGGTCGCCACTGCACGGCGGGCTGCTCTCCGGGGTCATCCGGAAGATGGCCGAGGGCGGGGCGGCGCGCGGCACCACCGGCCGGTCGGCCGACGCGCTCGCCGCGCACCGGTCCACCATCGAGGCGTACGAGAAGCTCTGTGCCGACCTCGGCCACGACCCGGCCGACGTGGCGCTGGCCTGGCTGCTCTCCCGGCCCGGGGTGACCGCCCCGATCGTCGGTCCGCGCACGCTGGACCAGCTCGACCGGACCCTCGGCGCGTTGGACGTGGACCTCGACGAGGCCACCCTGCAGCGGTTGGACGAGCTCTTCCCGCCGCTCGGCAACGGCGGCCCCGGCCCGGAAGCCTGGGCCTGGTGACCCGTCCCGGGCCGGCCGGACGCGTTCCGGCCGGCCCGGGTGCGTGCCCAGTCAGATCGGCCAGGCGGCCAGGCGGTCGTAGGTGGGGCGGGGACCGGGATGGCTGCGGACCAGCACCAGCTCCTCCGCCGGCCATTCCGGGCCGAGGTAGTCGTGCAGGGCCTCCCGGTCGGCCAGGATGTCGGCGCGGTCGATCCGGTCCCCGGGCCGGGCGATCGTCAGGTGGGCCCGGAACGGTTTCTCGTCGTGCGGCAGCTCGGCGCGGCGCAGCCCGAACCGGATCAGCCGGGCCAGCACGGCCAGCCCCTCGACGTCGCCCCGGACGTCCACCCAGAGCACGGTGAACCGACCGCGCCCGAAGCTGCCCCCACCGCCCAGGCGAAGCCGGGGTGAGTTGTCCCGGCCGTCCCGGAACGTCTCGGTGGCCAGCCCGAGCGCGCTCTCCACGTCGACCAGCCGGTCGTCCGGCGCGTCGCCGAGGAAGGCCAGGGTGAGGTGGGCGTTGGCCGGGTCGGCCAGTCGGACGTTGGTGCCGGCGGCGGTGGCGGCACCGACCCGCAGCCGGGCCACCTGGGCGGTGAGGTCGTCGATCGCCGTCCGGGGCGGGTAGACCGCGACGAAGAGCCGCACCGGCGTCAGCGGTGCCGCTGATGGTGCCCGGGGCGGGCCGCGGGCAGGGTGAGCCCGGCCGCGTGCACCAGCCCTTCCACCCGGACCCGTTCGATCTCCCGGTCGACGCCCTCCAGGTCGGCCAGATGCTCGGTGATGTCGAGTGCCCGGCAGGCGGCGCGCAGCCGCTCGTCGTACGCGTCGATGACCGCGCCGTGCCACACCACGGAGCGGTCGGCGGCGGCGAGCCGGTGGCCGCCGAGCCGGCGCAGGTCGACGGCGAGCTGTTCCAGCGGGCGGCGGTCCCCCCGGTCGAACTCGGTGAGGTCGATGTCGCGGGTGAGCGAGTCCGCCTCGATGGCCCGGTCCAGCCGGGCGATGGTCCGGCGTTCGCGGCGCTGCTCCCGCCACTCGGCCCAGCCGCAGGCCACCCGGTCGATGATCTCGTCGGCGCAGAAGAGCAGCGCGAAGGCGGCGGGCAGGCAGCAGACGGCGAGGATCGCCAGCATCAACAGCAGTCCCCGCCCCACTCCCACATATCGACGCTAAGCCGCCTCGTGGCGGCCCGCTACCCGTTTGGCGAGATCGGGTCGGAATGCGTAAACGGAAGGACCGGTCCCCGGGGCGGAAACCGGTCCTTCCGGTGGTCACCGGGTCACTCGGTGCCGGGCGAGACCACGTAGAAGCGGGGCATCGGCAGCACCCGCAGCCGCAGCCGGGCGCCGGAGCGGCGCAGTTGCCAGGTGAGCGCGAGGAGCGCGGCGGCCAGCGAGATCAACCCGCCGATCCAGATGCTCGCCCCGGCGCCGAAGGTCTCGGCCACCCAGCCGATGATCGGCGCGCCGACCGGGTTGGTGCCGAGAAAGACCAGCACCCACAGCGCCATCACCCGGCCCCGGAAGGCGGCGTCGACGCTGAGCTGGACCCGCTGGTTCGCGGCCTGAGCGAAGAAGACCATGAAGAACCCGGTCGGCAGCAGCAGCGCCACGACCAGCCAGTACGCCCCCGCGAGCCCGACCAGGGTGCCGAAGGTGGCGCAGCCGACCGCCGCGCCGAGCACCAGCCAGACCGAGGGGCGGCTGCGCCGCCCGGTGCCGGCCAGCGCGCCGGTCAGCGCACCGACCGCGAGCGCGGTGCTGAACAGGCCGAACGAGGCGGCGCCGGTGTTGAACACGGTCTTGGCCAGCGCGGCGAGGGTGAGCTGGAAGTTGAACAGGCTCATCCCGATCACCGACATCAGCGCCATCGGCAGCAGGATGTCGGGCCGGCGCGCGACGTACCGCAGGCCGTCCACCACCCGGGCCTGGTCGCGCTGGCCGGCCGGCAGCAGGTCCTTGCGGTGCAGCTCGGAGGTACGCATCCGGACCACGTTGACCAGCGGGGCGATCGAGCTGAGCGCGCTGAAGAGGAACACCGGTCCGACGTCGAAGGCGGCGATGGCCAGGCCGGCCACTGCCGGGCCGATGATCCGGGCCGAGTTGAAGGTGGCCGCGTTGAGCGAGAGCGCGTTCGGCAGCAGCGGTACGCCGACCAGTTCGGAGACGAACGCCTGCCGGACCGGGGTTTCCACCGCGTTGGCGACGCCGAGCAGGGCGGCGAACGCGAAGACGTGCCACAACTGCACCAGGCCGGTGATCACCAGCAGGCTCATCACCAGCGCCAGCGCGGTCCAGAAGGCGTTGGCGATGAAGAGCAGCAGCCGCTTGTCGTAGCGGTCGGCGAGGCGGCCGGAGAGCAGGGTCAGCAGCAGGACGGGGGTGAACTGCAACGCGGTGACCACGCCGAGCGCGGTGGCCGAGTTGTCGCTGAGCTCGAGGACGAGCCAGTCCTGGGCAATGAACATCATCCAGACGCCGATCAACTTGATCAGCTGTCCGGTGGCGAAGAGTCGGTAGTTGCGGACTCGTAGGGACTGGAACATCGTGCTCAGCCTGGCCTGCACGCTAAGTGCGCCTCCTCGCGTCGGGTACGCCTCATCCACGGCGGACGGGGCGGACCGCACGACGCGGTCGGCTCAGGCGCGAGCGATCTCCTGGAGGATGTCGGCGGCCCGCCGCAGCGTGTCGCGTTCCTCCTCGGTGAGTTCGGCCAGCCGGTCGGCCAGCCACTCGTTGCGGGCCCGCTCGAACTGCTCGAGCACGGCCCGTCCCCCCTCGGTCGCCGCGAGGATGACCTGCCGGCCGTCGGTCGGGTGGGGGGTGCGCTGCACGAGGCCGCGCTCCTCCAGCTTCGCGACGATCTTGGTCATCGTCGGCGGCTGCACCCGCTCGACGTCGGACAACTCCCGGGGCGTCAGGGCACCCGCCAGGTTGAGGCTGGTGAGCGCCGAGAGCTGGCTGCCCGTCAGGTCGCCGACCGGGCGGGCCTGCCGGACCCGCCGGTTGAGTCGGGTGATCGCATCACGCAGCTGAGGGGCCAGCTGCGCCGGTGGCACGCGTTTCGCCGTCACCGTCCGCTCCGTCACACTAGTTAGCTTAACTAATGAGCCTGGCTAACGACATGCGATATGACCAGGCTCACCAGAAGATCGACTTCCCCGCGTCACAACACCACGGACCCGATCGGCCCACGCGGGAAGTACAGGATGAACAACAACGCCGAGGCGTACAACAGGGGGTGGATGTCCGCGGCCTCGCGTACGCTGTGCCGGTGCCTCAGGAGCAACCGCCGCGGCCCGAACCGCTCGACCCGCCGATGGTGCCGTTCGCCGTCGCCGGGCTGATCGTCTGGGCGGTGGTCGGGCTGGTGCTGCTGATCTTCTTCCGCGGTTGGCTCACCGAGCACGGGCACCAGAACTGGCTCTGGACCTGCCTGGCCGGCTTCCTGTGGGGCTTTCCCGGTCTCGCCGTGATGATGCGGCACGACGCCAACCGGCGCCGCCGCCGAGAGGCCGCCGCCCGCGGGGACTGACCCGGGCGGCGGGCAGGACAGCCGTCAGGGGTGCCCGTACGGCTCCGCCGGCTCGGCCGCCTCCACCGAGCCGGGAGCCCGGCTGACCGACACCGCCTCGACCGCGCTGTCGTCGTAGACCGTGGGCAGCTCGTCGACCGGCGTCTCGGCCGTCTCGGCCAGCGTCTCCGAGTGCGCCCCGCAGCCGTGGTCGGCGCTCACCACCCGGCCGTCGTCCGGCGCGTAGAAGTTGCCGCAGGCGCCGAAGGACTGCCGCAACGCGCCGGCGATGGGGAGGTAGAAGCCGCAGGTGCCGCAGCGGGCGGCGGCCGGCGCGGCCACCGAGATCGCGGCGTTCGGGCCGTGGTCGCCGTCGTACCAGCGCTGGGCGGCGTCCGAGCGGCCCTCCCGGGACAGCACCCGGGGCCGGCCCAGACCCAGCTCCCACGCGGTCTCCTCGACCGCCGGATCGTCGGAGAGCAGGTAGCCCGGGGCGAGGCGCTCGTCGTCCGCCGGGGTGGGCAGCAGGTCGCCCGGGCCCAGGTCGCCCGGCTTGAGCCGCTCCTGCCAGGGCACCCAGCCCGGGGCGAGCAGCGCGTCGGGGCCGGGCAGCAGGACCGTCTCGCAGATCGTGACGTGCCGGCTGCGCGGCACCCGGGTCACCGTGACGGCCCAGCGCCAGCCGCGATATCCGGCCAGCCGGCAGTCAAAGTAGTGGGTGACGAGCCGGTCGCCTTCGGCGACGGCCTGGAGGTGCTCGCCGACGTCGGCGGGGTCCACCTCGGTGATGGCGGCGCGGGCCACCTCGACGGCGGCGGCGCAGACCTGGTCGAGCCGGGGAGCGCGGGCGGAGGCGGGCCTGGTCACCCGCCTATTGTTCCCCATGCCCACGGTCGACTGCCAGGCACTCCCCGGAGTCGTTCTCCACAGGTGGTGCGGCGCGGGCCGATCAGATGGGCCAGGATGGAGACATGCCGCTGTCCTCCCGCTCCGGCCGGTCCCTCCTCGGGCGGACCGTCGGCACCGGCATCCGTGCCACCCGCCTGCTGCTCCGCGGCTCGCTGCACGGCGGACGGTGGATGACCCGGCGGGCCGGCTCGGCCCGGGCGCGCAGCGCCGGCAACGAGATGGGCATGGTCCGCCTCTTCGACCTGCACGCCCTCTCCTGCGCGGGGGACACGCTGATCGCCATCGGCCTGGCCGGGACGATCTTCTTCGACGTGCCGCTCGGCGAGGCGCGGAACAAGGTCGCCCTCTACCT
Organism: Micromonospora sp. NPDC006431; assembly: GCF_042870725.1. Taxonomy (NCBI): domain Bacteria; kingdom Bacillati; phylum Actinomycetota; class Actinomycetes; order Micromonosporales; family Micromonosporaceae; genus Micromonospora; species Micromonospora sp. NPDC006431. Next base: position 683,733 of record NZ_JBIAHQ010000001.1, on the reverse strand, counting down.
GCTGGTGACCATGGTGCCGTTCGCCATGCTCGCCCCGGTGGTCGGGCCGCTGCTGGACCACTTCCGACACGGCCGCCGGTACGCCCTGGCGACCACCATGCTCGGCCGGGCCTTCCTCGCCTGGCTACTCTCCGACTACCTCGGCAGTTTCGGGCTCTACCCGGCGGCGTTCGGCGTGCTCGCCCTCTCCCGGGCCTACGGGGTGGCCCGCTCGGCGGCCGTACCCCGGCTGCTGCCCGAGGGGCTGGGGCTGTCCCAGGTGGGCGCCCGGGCGAGCGTCTACGGGACGGTGGCGGGCGGCCTGGTCGCCCCGCTCGGGCTGGCCACGTTCTGGTTCGGGGCGCAGTGGCCGCTCCGGGTGGCCTCGCTGATCTTCCTGGTCGGCATGGTGATCGCGTTGCGCCTGCCGCCGCGGGCGGACTCGGAGCCGCCGGAGCGGGTGCCGCAGCCGTTCCGGGCACTGCGCCGCCGGGACGGAGAGCGACCACTGGGTCGGGGCCGCCCGGCCGGCCGCCTGGTGATCGCCACCCTGATCGGCGCCGCCGCACTGCGCGGGGTGTACGGCTTCCTGCTGCTCTTCCTGGCGTTCGCCATCAAGGCCGGCGACCTGACCACCAACTTCTTCGGCCGGGACCTGGGCGCCCAGGGTGCGCTGGGCCTGGTCGGCGGCGCGCTGGCGGTGGGCACCTTCCTGGCCACTGCGGTCGGCACCCGGCTGCGCATCCACCGGCCGGCCGCGATCCAGTCCAGCGGCACGATCGTCGTGGCCGGGGTGGCGGTGCTGGCCGCGCTGAAGTTCTCGCTGCCGCTGGTGGCGCTGCTCTGCCTGGTCGCCTCGCTGATGAGCGGGATCGCCAAGCTCGCGGTCGACGCGTCGATCCAGGAGCGGATCCCGGAGCGGCTGCGGGCCAGCTCCTTCGCCCACTCGGAGACCGCGCTCATGCTCGCCTTCGTGGCCGGCGGCGGGCTCGGGCTGGTCCCCTTCACCGGCCGGGTCGGGGTCGCGGTGGCCGCCGGCGTGGCGGCGCTGGTGGCCGCGCGCGGCGTGCTGGTGGCCAGCCGGCTGCGTAACGAACGCCTGGTCGGCCGGCCGCTCGGGGACGAGGAGCTGGCCGCCGAGCCGGCCGAGCCGGCGGAGGGGGTGGCCGACTCCGCGCCCACCTCGCCGGCCCCCGCCCACGCCGCCACGCCCGCCCCGGCCGACGACGACGGGCTCGCGCCGCCCGGGTTCCACATCTACCGCCCGTCCTCCTCCCCGGTCGGCGGGCCGGGCGGGGCCGAGGAGGAGAACCGACAGGGTCCGCGAGGGCCGGTAGCGTGAGCGAACGGAGCGAGCGAACCATTCGGCTCAGCAGCGTGGCGCCTCGCGCCGCCGCCGTGCGGAGCGAGGCGGCGGCGTGAGCGGGCTGCTGGTGGTGACCGCCGTACCCGCCGAGGCGGAGGCGATCCGCGCCGGGCTGGCCGACCCGACGGTCACGGTCACCCCGGTCGGGGTGGGCCCGGCCGTCGCCGGGGCCGCCACCGCCCGGCTGCTGGCGCTCGCCGAGGCGGCCGGGCGGCCGTACCGGGCGGTGGTCAGCGCGGGCATCGCCGGCGGATTCGTCGACCGGGTGGAGATCGGCGGCGCCGTGCTGGCGACCCGCAGCGTCGCGGCCGACCTGGGCGCCGAGTCACCGGAGGGCTTCCTCCCGATCGAGGAGCTGGGCATGTCGGCGGAGCTGCTCGGCGTCGGGAGTGGCATACCCGCCGACCCGGAGCTGCTGGGTGCTCTGCGTACGGCCCTGCCGCAGGCCGCCGTCGGCGTGGTGCTCACGGTCAGCACGGTGACCGGCACGGCCGCCAGCACGGCCGCCCTCGCCGCCCGGCACCCCGACGCGGTGGCCGAGGCCATGGAGGGGTACGGCGTCGCCGTCGCCGCCGCCCAGGCCGGCCTGCCCTTCGCCGAGCTGCGCACGGTCTCCAACCCGATCGGGCCCCGGGACCGAGGCTCGTGGCGGATGCGGGAGGCGTTCGCCGCCCTCACCGCGGCGGCGGCCGCCCTGCGTTGACCGGCCGCTCCAGCCGCAACGCGGCCGGCCGGCTCGCCTCCAGCTCAAACCCGCACCCGAGCAGGAAGCTGATGCCGGGCTCCTGGGTCAGCGCCCGCACCACCCCGATGCCGGCCCTCGGCAACTCCCCGACGAGCGCCTCCAACAGCCGACGGCCGATCCCGAGCCGACGGTGCCGGGCGGCGACGAGCAGCCCGTCCAGGATGATCTCCCGTTCCCCCGGGCGTTCCTCGCCGCCCCAGTAGAGATGCGGGCTCTGCTCGTGCGCCCGAAGCTCCCCGACCAGGTCACCGCCGGGCAACTCGGCGACGAACCGCCAGGAGGTGGTCGTCAGGGTCCCGGTCACCCGCCGGACCGTCACCGATCCGCGCACCCATTCCGCCTCGCGCCGCCGATCCCGGTACTCCCGGTTCATCTCGTACGTCGCCGGTGGCAGCGGCAGCGGCCACTTCTCCGGCGGCAGGTTGTACCACTCCGCCCACCATGCCCCGGGCCACTCCTTCGGCTCGCGGACCTCCCACACGTCGAGGTGGGCCGGATACCGGCGCCCGGCCTGGTCGCGCAGCTCATCGTGCGGCACCGGCGCTGGCGGCTGGCGTGGTTCGGCGGGTCCGGCGTCCGTGGAGTCGCCGGATGTCGGGTCGTGGCAGGAGAACCGGACTTCACCCCCGGCGGCACTGATCAACCGCTCCACCGTCCGGTACCGGGGGTCGATGGCCCGGCCGGACTCGATCCGCGCGACCGTGGCCTGAGGCACGCGTGCCCGAGCGGCCAGTTCGCGCTGGCTCAGGTCGGCCTGCCGCCGCAGCCGGCGTAGCAGATCGCCCAGGTCTATGCCCGGCTCGGTCGAAGAATGCGACTCCACCACACCCGAAATGTGCCCCAGCCTCACGCGCCCTTTCAACAGCGCACACCCGCCTGTGGATAACCCTGTGGACATCCGCTTCTTGACGTGGCGAGGTGTGGATAGCGAAGCGCTTTGGAGCTGAGTCGCTGGTGATATCACGGGCGCGCCACCCAGCCGGAGCCGGAAGCGCGCGCCGCCCAGCCGGAGCCGGAAGCGCGCGCCGCCCAGCCGGAGCCGGAAGCGCGCGCCGCCCAGCCATAGCTGAAGAGGGGGCGACGACCACCCGTGAATCGTCTGCGATGTCAGCTCCAAAGCGAGCAGCGAGTCTTGTCTCCGCCGGCGCGAGGCACCGCCCGGTTCCGGTCAGGCCACGTCGAAGGACGGCACACCGCTGCGGCGTCACGGTGGCGGGACCGGGGTGGCGGGTGGTCCGCGGCGCGGAGTTACGGTGGGGGCGTGACGCTCTCCCTGGCGATCTCCCCGTGCCCCAACGACACCTTCGTCTTCGACGCCCTGGTGCACGGCCGGGTGCCGGGCGCGCCGCCCGTCGAGGTGACCTACGCCGACGTGGACGTGACCAACACGGCCGCCGAACGCGGGGCGTTCGACCTGGTGAAGGTGAGCTACGCGGCGCTGCCCTGGCTGCTCGACGACTACCACCTGCTGCCCTGCGGCGGCGCGCTGGGCCGGGGCTGCGGCCCGCTGGTGCTCACCCGCGGCGACCGGACCGACCTCACCGGCGCGACGGTCGCGGTGCCGGGCGAGCGGACCACGGCGTACCTGCTGTTCCGGCTCTGGTCGGCGGAACGGCCGCCGGCGCGGATCGAGGTGGTGCCGTTCCACGAGATCATGCCGGGCGTCGCCGCCGGCCGGTACGACGCCGGCCTGGTGATCCACGAGGCCCGGTTCACGTACCCCCGGCACGGGCTGACCGCCCTGGTCGACCTCGGCGAGTGGTGGGAGGGCGACAGCGGCCTGCCGATCCCGCTCGGCGCGATCCTGGCCCGCAAGGGCGCGGTCGACCCGGCCGAGGCCGCCGCCTGGATCCGCGAGTCGGTCCGCCAGGCCTGGGCCGACCCGGAGGCCAGCCGGGAGTACGTCCTCTCCCACGCGCAGGAGATGGAGCCCGACGTGGTGGACCGACACATCGCCCTCTACGTCAACGAGTTCACCGCCGACCTGGGTGAGGCCGGCTTCGCCGCCGTCGAGGCGCTGCTGGGTCGGGCCGCCGACGCCGGGCTCGTCCCTCAGACCTCCAGCTCGCGCGCCACCGCGTGGACCAGCTGAGCGATCTTCTGCGCGGCCTTCCGGTCCGGGAAACGACCCCGGCGCAGGTCCGGCTGGACCTTCGCCTCCAGCACCTTGATCATGTCTTCGACCAGGCCGTGCAGCTCCTCGGCCGGCCGGCGGCGCAGCTCCGCCACGGACGGCGGCGCCTCCAGCAGCTTCACGCCCATGGCCTGCGCGCCCCGGCGGCTGTCGACCACGCTGAAATCGACCCGCTGGCCACCCTTGAGGTCGGCGACGCCGGCCGGTAGCGCGCCCTTGGGCAGGAACACGTCGCCACCCTCGTCACTGGTGACAAAGCCGTATCCCTTGGCCGCGTCATACCACTTCACTCGACCCGTCGGCACCTGACAACCCCTGCTTCGCTCGAGACAACTACCCCTTCAAGGCTAGCCGGATGATCCGGTCCAGCGCCGCCGGGAATCCGGTGAGATCATCCAGCACCACGTGGGCACCCGCGTCCCCCAGTTCGTCCCCCGAGCAGGGCCCGGTTGTCACTCCCACGCCCGGGATTCCCGCGGCCTGCGCGGCTGCCATGTCGGCGACGTGATCCCCGACGTAGAGAGTCGCACCGTGCTCCCGCAGCGCGGTCGCCTTCTGCTCGGCGAAGAGGTCCCCGGCCAGCTCGTCGACGGCCAGCCCGAGGTGATCCAGGTGCAGCTTCGCCAGCCGGCCGATCTTCGAGGTCACCACCATCACCCGGCCCCCGCGCGCGTGCACCGCGTCGATCGCGGCCTCCGCGCCGGGCATCGGCAGCGTCGGCGTGATCGCGTACGCCGGGTAGAGCTCGCGATAGGCCACCACCGCCTCCTCCACCCGCTCCGGCGGGAACCAGTGGGCGATTTCGGTACGCAGCGGCGGGCCGAGCCGGGACACCGCCAGGTCCGCGTCAACGGGCACGCCGGTCAGCGCGGTCAACGCCAGGTAGGCGGCGGCGATGCCGGGGCGCGAGTCGACCAGGGTCATGTCGAGGTCGAAGCCGACCATCAGTGGAGGCATGCCGCGAACCTACCCGGCCGCCGAGCCGAGCCGGACGTCCGAGGGGCGGGAGGCCCCCCGGCCGGGCTAGCGTGGAACGACGATGACCACCTCACTCGCCGACCAGCTGCGGACGCTCTCCGACGAGTCCCTGGCCGCCCTCCTCCGGCTGCGGCCGGACCTCGTCGTACCGGTGCCGGCCGACGTCTCCGCCCTCGCCATCCGCGCCCAGTCGCGGGTATCCGTGGCCCGGGCCCTCGACGGGCTGGACCAGTTCACCCTCCTGATCCTGGACGCCGCCCGGCTCACCCGGCACCCCGAGAAGGGCGGCACCAGCACCGAGGAGATCCTGGCGCTGGCCACCGCCGGCCCGCACCCGCCCGCCCCGACCGCCGTCCGGAGCGCGGTGGACCGGCTCCGCGCGCTCTTCCTGCTGTACGGCCCCGAGCACGACCTGCACGTGGTCGGCGGCGTCGACGAGGTGTCGCCGTACCCGGCGGGGCTGGGCCGACCGGCGTCGGAGCTGGACCCGCGGGCGGCGGCCGTGTGCACCGATCCGGCGAAGCTGCGGCGGACGCTGCTGGCCGCGCCGCCCTCGGCCCGGGCGATCCTGGACCGGCTGGCCGCCGGCCCGCCGGTCGGCACCGTGCCCCCGGGCGCGCTGGCGGCCCCCGCCACCGGCACCGAGGACGTGCTCCCGCCGGACCTGGTCAACGGCGGCGCGCCGACCGGCTCCCCGATCCGCTGGCTGGTCGAGCACCGGCTGCTGGTTCGGATGTCCGGCGGCAAGGGCGGCGCCGGCACGGTCGAGCTGCCCCGCGAGGTGGGGCTGCTGCTGCGCCGGGACAGCGGCCCGCTCGGCCCGCTACGGACCAGCCCACCGGTGGTGGCCAGCCCGCCGCGGGAGGCGAAGGCCGTGGACTCCGCCGGGGCCGGGCAGACCATGGAGGTGGTACGCCAGACCGAGGCGCTGCTGGAGAGCCTGGCCGCCGAGCCGGCCCCGGTGCTGCGCTCCGGCGGCGTCGGCGTGCGTGACCTGCGCCGGCTGGCCCGCGGGCTCGGGCTGGACGACCAGACTACGGCCCTGCTCTTCGAGGTGGCGTACGCGGCCGGGCTGGTCGGTGAGCTGGACCTGACCGGTGCCGCCACCACCCGGTACGGCGGCGACCAGCAGATCCTGCCGACCGGCGGGTACGAGGTGTGGCGGGCCGGCTCCCTGGCCCAGCGCTGGGAGCAGCTGGCCCGGGCCTGGCTGACCATGACCCGCCAGGTGGGCCTGGTCGGCCAGCGGGACGACCGGGACCGGCCGATCTCGGTGCTCTCCGCCGAGGCGGAGCGGGCCGGCGCGCCGGCCGCCCGGCACGCGGTGCTCGCCACCCTGGCCGACCTGGCCCCGGCGACCGCCCCGACCCCGGACGAGGTGCTGGAGCTTCTGGACTGGCGGGCGCCCCGGCGGGCCCGGGGCCGGGAGGCCGCGCACCGGGAGGTGCTGGCCGAGGCGGCCCAGCTCGGGGTGACCGGGCTCGGCGCGCTCACCTCGTACGGGCGGCTGTTGCTGGCCGACGTGACCGAGGCCGACGAACGGGCGGACGACCCGCTCGGGCTGCTCTCCGAGGCCGAGTCGGGCGAGCCGTCCACCGCCGTACGCTCGCTGGACGCACTGCTCCCCGCCCCGGTCGACCACTTCCTCGTGCAGGCCGACCTGACCGTGGTGGTGCCCGGCCCGCCCGACCCGGCGCTCGCCGGCGAACTGGACGCCGTGGCCGAGCACGAGTCGGCCGGCGGCGCGAGCGTGCACCGGGTCACCACGGCCAGTGTCCGGCGGGCCCTGGACGCCGGCTACTCCGCCGACGACCTGCACGCGCTCTTCCGCCGCCGGTCGCGCACCCCGGTGCCGCAGGGCCTGAGCTACCTGGTGGACGACGTCGCGCGCAAGCACGGCGGGCTGCGGGTCGGCTCGGCCGGTGGGTACGTGCGCAGCGACGACGAGGCACTGCTCACCGAGGTGCTGTCCGACAAGCGGCTGGAGGCGCTGGCGTTCCGCCGGCTGGCTCCGACGGTGCTCGCCACCCCGTACCAGGTGGGGCGGATGCTGACCGCGCTGCGCGACGCCGGGTACGCGCCGGTGCCGGAGGACGCCAGCGGCGCGACGGTGCTCGCCCGGCCGAAGACCCGTCGGGCGCCGGCCCGGATGCCGGCCGCCACCCACAGCCTGGACCCGCTGGCGGCGCCCCGGCTGCCCATGCCCCGACTGCTCGGGGTGGTGGAGCAGATCCGGCGGGGCGAGGCGGCGGCGCGGGCGGCCCGGCGGGCGCCGGCGGTGGTCCGGGGCGGCGCGGCGCGTACGGGTCCGGCGCCGGCGCACAGCCACAGCGACGCGCTGGCCGTGCTCCAGCAGGCGGTACGCGACAAGGCGCTGGTCTGGGTCGGTTACGTCGACGCGCACGGGGCGACCGCGTCCCGCCTGGTCCGGCCGGTGTCGATCGGCGCGGGCTACCTGCGCGCCGAGGACGAGCGCACGGAGATGCTGCACACGTTCGCCCTGCACCGGATCACCGCGGCGGTGCGGGAGGACTGAGCGGGCCGGGGCTCGGCCCGAGCCCGCTCAACGCCCGTTGCGGCGGATCGTGCCGATCACCGACACCGTGAGCAGCAGGCCGAACGCCGCGCCGGCCGACTCGCCGACCGAGTCGACGAAGCCCTGGCGCTGCACCAGCAGACCGAAGAAGAACCAGCCGACCACGCCGACGGCGGCGGCCGCATACCCGACCAGGGCCGCCGGGGAGACTTCGTCCCCCGTCGCCCGGTCGTCCTCGGGGAGCACCTCGTGATCGACCGTCATCGTCAGCCCCTCCCGCCCCGCCGGACCCGATTTCCAGGGTGGCACCGGAATCGGCCGCCGAACAGGGGAGAAAACCCTCATTCCACCCAGGGAGGGTCAGGGGTACGGGCGGCCGGGCCTGCTCAGGTGCCGGAACGGTGACCGAAGACGACCACCCGGGTGCCGATTGAGCCCAGCTCCCAGAGCCGCACCGCGTCCTGGTGCAGCAGGTTCACGCAGCCGTGCGAACCGATCGACCCGTTGTGCAGGTACGTGGTGGTCTCGTGGAAGCCGATGCCACCGTTGAACTGCTGCCAGTACGGCAGCCACACCTCGTACGGGTTGGACCACTCCTTCAGGTTCCGCCCGCCCACCCGGTAGGTGCCGGTCGGGGTGGCGTACCCGCTCATGCCGGTGCGGGTGACCGTCGGACCCATCACCACCTTGCCGCCCCGCATCGCCCAGACCGTCTGCCGGGTCAGGTCAACGCAGAAGGTGAGGCCGGAGCCGGCCCGGCAACGGTGTACGTCGGTGGTGGCCAGGCGGCGCGCCACGTCGTAGGTGGTGGCGCCGGCGCGACCGGCGGCGGGGCTGATCCCGTACCGGCGCTGGAACTTCTTGATCGCGGCGCAGTCGGCGGCCGACTGCTGCCCGTCCACGGTCACCGTCCCGAACCCACCCAGCTTGGCCAGGTACGTCTCCACCTCCCGCTGGCGCTCGCCCTGCGGGCAGACCGGCTTCGGCGTGGCGCTCGGTTTCGGCTTCGTCGACCGGCTGGGCTTCGGCGTGGCCGTCCGGCTCGGCGACACCGACGGGGACGGCGACGGCTGGCCAGGTGTCGGTGCGTGCGCGCTCGCCCCCGATGCCTTCTCCGTCACGGCGACGGGTGCCGGAGCCGCGGCCCCGGATCCGTCGTCGCCCTGCGGATCGAGCGCGCACGCACCGACGCCGACCAGCACGACCGCCGCCAGGCTGACGACCCGGGCAGCGAACCGGACACGCTTCATGGGCCCTCCCCCTGGCAAGGCGTTCCCTTCCTAGACGTACGAGACGGATGTCCCGTTGCCTTCTCGGCGTGACTTTTTTCGGACACCTCCGGGCGTGCAACACTGGATGGTCCGCCTTCGGCAGGTCAGCGTCGTGCGGGCGAGGAGATCCCGGCAAGCGAAAGGACGCTGGCGTGAGCGGTGGACCACTGATCGTGCAGTCGGACAAGACCCTGCTGCTGGAGATCGACCACCCAGACGCGCAGGCGTGCCGGATGGCCATCGCGCCCTTCGCCGAGCTGGAGCGCTCTCCCGAGCACGTGCACACCTACCGGCTCACCCCGCTGGGCCTGTGGAACGCCCGGGCCGCCGGCCACGACGCCGAGGGCGTGGTGGACGCCCTGATCAAATACAGCCGCTACCCCGTGCCACACGCGCTGCTGGTCGACGTGGCCGAGACGATGGACCGGTACGGCCGGCTCCAACTCGTCAACGACCCGGTGCACGGCCTGGTGCTGCGCGCGCTGGACCGGGTGGTGCTGATCGAGGTCGCCAAGAGCAAGAAGCTGGCCGGGATGCTCGGTGCGAAGCTCGACGACGACACCATCGCGGTGCACCCGTCCGAGCGGGGCCGGCTCAAGCAGGCGCTGCTCAAGCTCGGCTGGCCGGCCGAGGACCTGGCCGGTTACGTCGACGGCGAGGCGCACCCGATCGAGCTGGCCGAGGCCGGCAAGGACGGCGGGAAGCCGTGGACGTTGCGGTCGTACCAGCGGGAGGCCGTGGAGGCGTTCTGGGCCGGCGGGTCCGGCGTGGTGGTGCTCCCCTGCGGCGCCGGCAAGACGCTGGTCGGGGCGGCGGCGATGGCCGAGGCGCAGGCGACCACGCTGATCCTGGTCACCAACACGGTCGCCGGCCGGCAGTGGAAGCGGGAGTTGATCGCCCGGACCTCGCTCACCGAGGACGAGATCGGCGAGTACTCGGGCGAGCGCAAGGAGATCCGCCCGGTCACCATCGCCACCTACCAGGTGCTCACCTCGCGCCGCAAGGGCGCCTTCACACACCTGGACCTGTTCGGCGCCCGCGACTGGGGTCTGGTCATCTACGACGAGGTGCACCTACTGCCCGCGCCGATCTTCCGGTTCACCGCGGACCTTCAGGCCCGCCGCCGGCTCGGCCTGACGGCGACGCTGGTCCGCGAGGACGGCCGCGAGGGCGACGTGTTCAGCCTGATCGGACCCAAGCGGTACGACGCGCCGTGGAAGGACATCGAGGCGCAGGGCTGGATCGCCCCGGCCGAGTGCACCGAGGTACGGGTCACCCTGACCGACGCGGAGCGGATGGCGTACGCGACGGCGGAGGCCGAGGAGCGCTACCGGATGGCCGCGACCGCCCGGACCAAGCTGCCGGTCGTTCGCGCGCTGGTCGACCGGCACCCGGACGAGCAGGTCCTGGTCATCGGCGGGTACATCGACCAGCTGCACCAGCTCGGCGAATACCTGGACGCGCCGATCGTGCAGGGCTCGACCACCAACAAGGAGCGGGAGCGGCTGTTCGACGCCTTCCGCTCGGGTGAGGTGCGCACGCTCGTCATCTCGAAGGTCGGCAACTTCTCCATCGACCTGCCCGAGGCGGCGGTGGCGATCCAGGTGTCCGGCACGTTCGGCTCCCGGCAGGAGGAGGCGCAGCGCCTCGGCCGGGTGCTGCGACCGAAGGCCGACGGCCGGCAGGCGCACTTCTACACCGTGGTCTCCCGGGACACCATCGACACCGAGTACGCCGCCCACCGCCAGCGCTTCCTCGCCGAGCAGGGGTACGCGTACACCATCGTGGACGCCGACGACGTCCTCGGCCCGTCGCTGCCCTCCTTCGACTGACCCGTTCTCGCTCGCCTCGGGCCCACCGTGCCGGGAGCGAGGGTGCCTCGTGCCCGCTATGGAGTTGATGTCGTAAACGACTCACCCGCCTGCGCTTCCCCTGCTCGGCGACGAACACGTCCTTGCCGGCGCGGCACCCCCGGAACCGGTCATTTCGCTCGGGCAGGCCGGGAGGCGGCGCAGGCCGACGCCGACGAATGGCCGCTGTCACGCCGGGTACGCGGGCTGGGTCAGCGAAGGATCAGGCCGGTAGCCGCCCGCGCCAGTGCCACGATCGGCCCATTGTTCGGCGCGGAATCGCCATGGCCGATCCGACGTACGCGGGAAGAGAGGTGCGCGATGAGGGACCGAATCTTCAAAGGGTTGAAGCGGAAGGCAAATTCGATCATGGTGCGCCGGCGGCGCAGGGACTCCATAATCACCAAGCGGGGCCGCTCCAGAAGGCCCGGCAGGCTCTTTCAGTGAGGGCGCCTCCCGCCCGGCACCAGGTCGATTGAGGACCCGACATCCTCGAGCCGAAGCCGAAGGTGGACTGAGGCGCTGACCGCCCGCCCGATGCCGGATGGCATCACGGGCTGATGCCAGAGCATATGCGCTCCGTATAGCGTGGCGTTTCACAGCCACCTATATTGAGGAGGATGCGCGTATGCGTACCTCGGTATCAGGGCGTCTTTCCGCGGGCCGCACCCGGCACGCCGGAGCGCTGCTCGCGGCCGGTCTGCTGGTCCTCGGCACCGCGCTGCCGCAGGCCGCGCAGGCCGCCAGTCCCAGCGAGGTGAAACTGAGGTCGGACGGTCCGGCCTCGTACTGGGCCGGCACGGTCCGCAGCGACGGGCCCGGCACCCGGCAGATCCCCGAGTGCCGGACGGTCCACTGCGACAAGCTGCGACTCACGCTCGCCCTACCGCCCGGCACCTGGACCCGCCCCGGCGGGGTGCAGGTGGCGATCCGGTGGGACGGCGCCACCGAAGGTGGCCTCGGCCTCTTCGTCTACCGGGGCCAGACGCTGGTGGCGAAGTCCACCGCCGGCGTCGGCACCGCCCAGTCGGTCATCATCCCGGCCGCCCGCAACGGCTCCTACGACGTGTACGTCTCGTACGGGGTCACCTTCGGCGCGGTGGACCCGGACCCGGTCATCGCCTACCAGGGTCTGGCCGAGGTCGAGTACCGGCCGACGGTCCAGCCGGTACGCGACCTGCTGCCCGACCTCAAGTCGCTGCCGCAGGAGAACGTCACGTACGACAACCCGGGCACCATCTTCGGGGATACCGCCGAGCCGGGGCAGTCGTGTTTCGACAGCGAGCGCAGCGAGCAGGGCGCCCGCCAGTGCCTCCGGTTCGACCAGGTGCTGCAGAACGCCGGGACCGGCCCGGTGGAGCTGCACTACTCCCGCCAGTCGAGCGTCTTGCAGGACGAGGATGTGTGGCAGCGGGTCTACCGGTCCGACTCGACCTGGCAGGACCTGTCGGCCGGGCAGGTGGAGTTCCACCCGATCCACGGGCACTACCACTTCAAGGGGTTCGCGCAGTCCGAACTGTGGCTGGCCGATGGTGCGGGCAGGGTCATCGGCAGCGCGCCGGCGGCTGTCGCGGACAAGGTCAGCTTCTGCATCGCCGACACCGACCTGGTCGGCTGGGGCACCAAGGGGGACGCGTCGCTGTCGTACCCGGCACCCGCCTGCCTGGACCCGAAGTCGACCAGCGGCGGCCGGGACTACTTCGACATGGGCATGTCGCCGGGCTGGGCGGACCGCTACAACTGGTACCTCCCGGACCAGATGATCGACACGTACGGGCTGGCGGACGGGACGTACGTCCTGTTCACGACGGTGGACCCGGACGGCAAGCTCAGCGAGTCCGACGAGACGAACAACTGCTCGTCGGTGATCGTGGAGCTGTCCGGGCTGGCGACCAGCCAGCCGCAGGCGCAGTTGCGCGGCGTCGGCCCAGCCTGCCCCTGATGACACCGCCTTTGCGGGCCTGACCCACACACCACATCGCCGATGTGGCGGCATCCAGCCCGCCTCGATACCGCCACATCGCCGATGCGGAGCCGATCATGACGCGGCCTCGGCGGCGGTCACGGGTGGCGGCGCAGGTAGCGGGCGCGGCGGCCGACGTCGCGGAATCCGAGCCGCCGGTACAGGGCCGCGGCCGGGTTGTTGTCGTTGACGCAGAGCCACGCTTCCCGGCCACCGTCCCCGGCCAGCGACCGCAGCGCGGTCGCCACCAGGTACGCCCCGACCCGTCGCTGCCGCCAGCCGGGCACGACGCCCACCTGGTCGATCCAGTTGTCGATGACGTTGAGGAAGCCGACGGCGGTACCGTCGGGACCGCGCGCGATGAGCGACAGGTCCGGTCGGTACTCGTCGTCGTCCCGCAGGTCGCCCAGCCAGTCCTCGACGGTGGGTGCGCCGAAGCCGGGTCGGTCGGCGAAGGACGCCCGGTAGGTCTCGAAGAGTTCGGGGCCGATATCCCAGGTCACCGGCTCGGTGGTCACGCCGTCGGGGCGCGCGACCGCCGGCAGGGCGGTGAGGTCGTGCCGCAGCACCCACTCGGTGAAGGTCAGCTCGAAGCCGCGCGCCGTGAAGAGAGCGTCCCCGCCCGGGCTCCAGGACTCGGTGATCAGCAGCAGGTCCGCGTCGCCGGCCTGCTCGTCCGCCCAGCTCAGCAGCCGGCCGCCGAGGCCCCGCCCCCGCCAGGCCGGATGCACCAGGCCGGTGCTGGTGGCCGGCTGCCCGCCGGTGCCGACGCCGACGGCCGCGATCAGGCCGCCGTCGTGCCAGCCGCCGAGGGTACGGGTCTGGAGCAGCCGCGCCCGCAGCAGCGGAGGGCGGGCGAACAGCGGCAGCCCACCGTCAACGGCCAGGCAAGCCTCGGCCAGTTCCGTCAGCGCGTCGAGGTGTTCCTCGCCGAACTCATTCCAGGTCAGCGCGTCCCCGCCCAGTTCCGCCATGATCCTCTGCCCCTTCGTTTGTCGCCGACCGCACGACGCCCGGTGGGCAAGTAGGCATCCCGGCCCGCGCCACTGTCAACGAGTTTCCGTCGGGCCGGCGCGCTGCCCCGCACGGCGACCGGGACAGGTGGCCAGACCGGTCAGGAATCGAGAAGCCCAGGTCACCGAGCCGCAGTTAGCGTGACCCGCCATGGATGTCCCGCCCCGGCAGGTGCCGGGGGCGGGGTTGCTCGTCTTCCGAGGAGGTCCCGTTGAACTGGAACAAGTGGGTCCGGCAGATCCACCGCTGGCTGGCCATCGTCTTCACGGTGACGGTCATCGTCACCTTCGTCGCACTGGCGCAGGAGGAGCCCATCGTCTGGGTGTCCTACGTGCCGCTGCTCCCGCTCTTCCTGCTCCTGTTCACCGGCCTGTACCTGTTCGTGCTGCCCTATGCCGCCAAATGGCGTACCGCTCGGCGCACCAGGGCCGAAAGGTAGTGCGCAGAGCACCCGGGTGACCTCCTCGGCGGCGATGCGGCTGTCGAGCCTCGTCCGGTGCGAGTAACTCTGTCCGGGCAGATGTCGGCCGGGGGTAAGTGGCCCGACGGGCTCAAGCGTGTACGGGACGTGGGACACGAGCAGGCACAGTTCGCAGAGTTCTATCGGGTCCACCGGGCCGCCTGTGTGCGGGCGGTGGTGGCCGGCACGGGCAATCGCGAGGGCGCTGAGGACCTGGTGGCGGAGGCGTTCACCAGGGCCTGGATGTCCTGGCGGAAAGTCAGCCGGCACCCGGCCCCCCAGGCGTGGGTGGTGCGCACCGCCCTGAACGTGAGGGTGTCGGCCTGGCGGCGCCGCCGCCGCGAGGTTGCCCTGGCCGACGGGCACGACGTGGCGGTCGGCCCGGATGCCGGGGGCGTGGATGCGGCGCTGATGGCGGCGCTGCGGCGGCTGCCCGCCCGCCAGCGCGAGGTGATCGCGCTCCGGGCGTTCCTGGACCTGGACACCGAGACCACCGCTCAGGTGCTCGGCATCGCCGCGGGAACTGTCACCGCTCACCTGTCCGGGCCGTCGCGACGCTGCGCCGCCAGTTCGTACCGCCGAGACTCAGGAGATCAAGCAGTGAGAGACCAAGACGTTCTGCGTGCCGTGGCGGACGGCCTGTCCGGCTTGGACATGGACAGGCCGGCCGAGGACATCATCGCCACGGGCACCTCGCGGCGCCGACGGCGGCTGGCCGCAGTGACCGCGGCCGGGGTGCTCGCCGGGCTGGCCGTGGCCGTGCCGGCGCTCACCGGCTCGGGACCCGCCGCGCCGCCGTCCGCCGCGCCGCCGTCCGCGGAGCGGCCGGCCAGCATCGCTCCGACGCAACTGGTCGCCTTCTCCGTGGTCAGCAAGCCCAACGGGACGGTGACTCTCACCCTGTCGAAGAAGCAGTTCGCAGACCCGGACGCGGTTCGAAAGGCGCTGTCCGAAGCCGGCGTGCCGGCGGAAGTCAGGGTCGGTTCAATCTGCCACTCCGTGCCCTCGCCCGGGCTTAATGATCGGATCTTCCCCTCGCAGAGCGAGGCGGATGCGAACACTGTCCTGACGATCAACCCGTCGGCCATTCCGAAAGGCGCGGTGGTGGCCATCTCGTACCACGACTCGTCGACGAACGGCCCGGTGGTGATCGGCGTGGCCTGGAAGAACCGGATGACCTGCAAGTGATCAGAGCTTCGTGGAGAGCACCCGGGTGACCTGCTCGGCCTTAATCCGGGCAGCCAGCTTCGACCGATCGAGGTTGGCGCAGAGCACCACGGATGCGCCGGCGGCGAGCGGGGCGAGCAGCCACTTCACCGGCTGCTCGTGCTCGGCGGCGTCGACCAGCAGCCGGTCACCGGCCCGCAGGTCGAGCTGTTCGGCGATCGCCGACGCCAACTGCCGCCACTCCCCGTAGCTGGTGCCGTCGGGGCTGGCCGGGTCCCCCGGGCGGACGGCGGTGTAGTCGGGTGGGGTGTCGGTGTGCCGGAGCACCTCGGTGGACCAGTCGAGCCAGCCGACGGGCACGTCGGCCAGCGGCCCGGCTTCGGTGCCGACGAGATAGCGGTGCACCCCGTCGGGCATGTCCTCCAGCCAGTCGTCGAGGCGTTCCGGGGTCACGAACACCGCGTCGTACGGCTGGTCGCCGCCTGGTTCGAGTACCGGCAAACCGGCGGTGGCTCGCGGCCGGAACGACACCGTCATCCCGACCGACCAGGCGCCGATCAGCACGGCGGCGGCACGCCAGTGGGGCGGCAGCAGCACCGCGACCCGGCTGCCGGGGCCCAGCCCGCAGCCGTCCCGCAGCAGGCTCGCGCTCCGCGCCGCCCAGCCGCCGAGCTGCGGCGCGGTCAGCTCGACCCGCTCCCCGGTCGCGTCGTCCAGGTAGGTGAGCAACCCCCGGTCGTCCGGGTGCGCCGCTGCGCCCGGGACAGTCATGGAGGTGCTGCGGGCAGCCATCGGGCACTCCTTCGATCCGGTTCGCCCCACCTTAGCCACCGGCGGCCTACCGCAAGGCCCAGAGCTGCCCGCGACCGTGGGGCCGCGGGCAGCTCGTCGTTGGCGGGGAGACCAGTGCGGACTACCTCTTGACCATGACGACGTCGGTCGGGCGTTCCACCTTCACCGGGACGCCGTAGTCGAAGAGTTCGAGCGTCGAGGTGAATGTGCCCTTGTCGAGCCGGCCCTTCATCGTCGACTGCCAGGTGCCGGACAGTGCCACCTTCGCGATCCGGCCGTCGGCGTCGAGCGTGACGTCACCGGACGTGGTGGTTGATCCCATTTCCTGCTTGTGCTCGATGGCGTACTCGAAGTGCAGCGTGCCGTCCGGGTTCTCGGTGATGGTCCCGTTCGCGGCCTTCAGCGCCCTGATCAGGCTCGCCGGGTCGGGTGCCGTGTTGCCCAGGACACCGTTCCCGTCGCTGTAGAGGGACAGCCGGTCGTACTTGCCGGGGTACTGGCCGTAGCGGCCGTACGTCTCGCCCGGGCCCTTGTCAGCCGGCAGCTTGCCCTGCGGCCGTTCCGCGCCTTCGTACCGGGTGCCGTTGATCAAAAGCTCGACCATGATCGAATCGTCCTTCGGCACCCGCACGTAGCCGGTGGTGGTCTTCGGGTCGAACGCGCCCTCGTACGTCAGTCCTTCCGGTCCCGAGTTGGTCAGCCGAATCCGGTAGCTGATGTTCTGGCTGGCGGTGGCGGCCGAGACCAGCTTCATCGCCGGCGAGGCCGGCTCCGGCTGGGACCCCCGCTCGGCGGTGACGCCCGGACGGCCCGAGGTCGGCGTGGTCGCCACAGTCGCCACTGTGGCGACGCCCAACGCCAGCAGCGCGCAGGTCGCACCCACCATCGCGGTGGTCCGGCGCCGACGTGCCCGTCGGCCGCGCTCGAGCAGCGCCCCCACCGGGGGTACGGAGTCCGGCTCGCCGTCGACGATGTCGTGCAGCCGATGGGCGAGTTGGTCATGGCGTGTGGTCATGGCTGGTCACCTACTTACCGTGTGGGAGGGTTCATCGAGGAGATGGCGGAGCTTGTCCAGGGCCCGAGCGTTCTGGCTCTTGACGGTGCCTACCGAGCAGCGCAGCATCTGAGCGACCTCGCGCTCGGTCAGGTCCTCGTAGTGCCGGAGCACCACGACCGCGCGCTGCTTCGCCGGTAGCGACATCAGCGCCGCGCGCAGGACGACGGAGTCGGGACCGACGTCGCCGCCGGGGGCGGCCCGGTCCGGGACGTTCGCGACCAGGCTCTCCCGGCGGCGCCGCCGCCAGCCGGACGTGTGGTTGTTGACCAGGGCGCGGCGCAGGTAGGCGTGCGGGTCGTCGAGCCGGGACAGCCGCCGCCACCGCTCGTACACCTTGACCAGGCTGTCCTGGAGCAGTTCCTCGGCCCGCCCCCGGTCGCCGGCTAGCAGCAGGGCCAGCCGGATATGTCGCTGCCAGGCCATCTCGACGAATGCGACGTACGACCGGTCCACCGCGGACAGTCGTTGTGTTTGGTCAGTCACGCACCTATCACGTGGCGGTGCCGCAGAAGGTTGTCTGGAATCGCGGACATCTGGCGGAGCTCCCGGCCTACGAACGCCCGGCAGCTCCGGGTCGCCGTCCACTGGCCGCCCGCACGCCGGCCCGACCGCTCCGACCGGCGGGACGGTTCAGCGGGTGAACCGGTCCACCAGGATCGCCAGCCGCCGCTCGTGGTCCGCGCGCCGGAGCCGGCCGTTGCGCATGAGCGTGACGAGGCCGTGCAGCCCGCTCCAGAAGGTCTCGGTGAACGCCTCGAGGTCGTCGCCGCCGGCGACCGGCCGCAGGGTCTCGGCCAGCTCGGCGAAGGCCCGGGCCAGCTCGACCGGCGCGTCCTTACTGGCGAAGGGCAGGTCGACGGGAAGGTTGAATATCGCGTCGTAGAGCGCGGGCCGGCGCTCGGCGAACGCGACGTACGCCCTGGCCATGTCGGCCACCGCCTGCCGTGGGTCGGTCGCGGCTGCCCGGGCGGCGGCGAGTTCGGCGGCCAGATCACCGCAGCCTTCCACGGCGACCGCCGCCATGATGGCGTCCTTGCCCTTGAAGTGGCTGTAGAGGACGGGCTGGCTGTACTCGATCTCGGCGGCGAGCCGGCGGGTGGTGACGGCGTCCCAGCCCTCCGACTCGGCCAGCTCCCGGGCTGCGGCGACGATCGCCCGTTCCCGTTCCGCCCGCTCCCGCTCCCGGCGGGCCTGAATCGACATGCTCGCCAGTCTAGCACCGCTAGCCAATCTGCCACCGCTCTGCTAGCTTCGCTCCCAGACCTAGCAGCGCTAGAATTCGGAGTCGAACATGCTCAGCCCCGTCGCCTACGGGCTCGCCGTCGTCCTCAGCCTCTTCTGCGTCTTCATCGGTGCCCGGTTCCTTCTGGCACCCCGCGCCTCGGCCGCCGGCTACGGCGTGCCGGCCGCGCCGGACGGCGACCCCGCGTATCTCACGATCAAGGGCCTACGCGACCTCACCTACGGCCTGCTCGGCCTCGCCCTGATCGCCTTCACCAGCGCCGACGCGGTCGCCTGGTTCATGCTGATCGTCGCGCTCAACCCGTTGGGGGACACCCTGATCGTGCTACGGCACGGCGGCGCGAAGGCGGTCGCCTTCGGCATCCACTTCGCCACCGCCGTGGTCGTCCTCCTCGACGCCGCCCTGCTGTTCGCCCTGTAGGCAACCGCTGACCGGAACTGCCCGGGCCGCTCAGCGCCCGGGCAGTTCGGGGCCGCCGTCGAGGAGCGGGGCCAGCAGGTCGCCCTGCTTCTCCACCCGCTTGAGCACCTCGCCCGCCGTGTAGGGCTTGGTCGACGGGCGCTTGCCCGCCGCGCCCGCCTCGACCTCGTCCCAGGTCAGCGGGGTCGACACCGCCGGCACCGCCTGGGCGCGCAGCGAGTACGGCGCCACCGTCGTCTTGGCCGCGTTGTTCTGGCTCCAGTCGATGAAGACCTTGCCGGGACGAAGGTTCTTGGCCATCTTCGACACGATCTGCTTCGGGTGCGCCCGCTCCAGCTCCTGGGCGATCCGCCTGGCGTAACCCGAGACGAAATCGGAATCCTGCGTACCGGCGATCGGGCAGCAGAGCTGCATGCCCTTCTTGCCGGACGTCTTCGGGTACGCCTCGATGCCGTCGTCGGCGAGCCGGTCGCGCATCAGCAGCGCCACCTGGCAGCACTGCTTCAGCGCGGCCGGGGCGCCCGGGTCCAGGTCGACCACCATCATGTCCGGGTGCTCACCGATCTTCCACTGCGGCGTGTGCAGCTCCAGGGCGGCGAGGTTGGCCAGCCAGACCAGCACGGGCAGCTCGTCGCAGACCACGTAGTCGATGGTCTCCCGCCCCTTGCTCGACCCGGGGGCGGGCAGCGTCTCGGTGCGTACCCAGCCGGGGGTGGCGGCCGGTGCGTTCTTCTCGAAGAACGAGCCGCCCTCGACCCCGTTCGGGTAGCGGATCCGGGTCAGCGCCCGGTCACGCAGGTGCGGCAGCAGCACCGGGGCGATCCGGGTGTAGTAGTCGATCACCTCGCCCTTGGTAAAGCCGGCCTTCGGGTAGAGGATCTTGTCCAGGTTGGACAGCTCCAGCGCGCGTCCCTCGACGTCCACCTTCAACCGGTCAGCTGGCATCGTCGACCTCCTCGGGTGGCTTGTCCGGCCGCAGCCGCAATATCCGGGGGAAGCGCAGCCGCCCGTCGGGGGTGCGCTGGCCGTACTTGACCTCGACCACCACCCGCGGAGTTACCCAGATCGCGCCGCGGGCATCCTCGCGCGGCACGTCCCCGGCGAACGGTGACGCGGCGCTGCGCAGCGGTTCCAGCTCGCGCAGCAGGTCCCGCTCGAGGGCCGCGCCGATCCCCCCGCCGACCCGGCCCCGGAAGGTGAGCCGCCCGTCCGGCCGGGGCACCCCGACCAGCAGCCCGCCGATCTTGCGCGCGCCGGGCCGCCAGCCGCCGACCACGAAGTCGCCGGTCACCTCCAGCTTGACCTTCACCCAGTCGGGCGAGCGAACCCCTGGCCGGTAGACCGCGTCGACCCGCTTGGCCATCACTCCTTCGAGCCCGTGCTCGCCGGCCGCCGCGAAGGTGGCCGGGCCGTCGGCGAAGGCGGGCGGCACCGCCCACCGGGCCGCGCCGAGCCCGAGCGACTCCAGCGCCGCGCGCCGCTCCCGGTAGGGGCGGCCGGTCAGGTCGTCGCCGCGCAGCCGCAGCACGTCGAAGATCATGTACGTGACGGGCATGCTGGCCGCCAGCCGCGCCGCCTTGGTCGGGTTCCGCACGTGCATCCGCTCGGCCAACGCGGTGAACGACGGCTGCCCGAGCTCGTTGAAGAGGACCACCTCGCCGTCCAGCAGCGCGTCATCGACCTGCTCTTTCAGCATGATCAATTCGGGGTACGCCGTGGTGATCTCCACGCCGGAACGCGCGTACAGGTGCTGATCGCCGTAGGAGATGTCGGCGAGTGCGCGGACGCCGTCCCACTTGAACTCGTACGCCCAGCCGGCACCGGCCGGGAGATGCCCGGTCATCGCGAGCATCGGCTTCAACGGCGCGCCGGGCACCTGATCACTGTAGTTGCGCACGGAAGGGCGTGCGTGCCGTTCGATCGTTTGCGATTCTGGTCAGAACCAGGGAGAGGAGCGCCGGATGCGGGCCATCTGGAAAGGAGCGGTGTCGTTCGGCCTAGTGTCGATCGGAGTGCGGGTCTACTCGGCCACCGAGGAGAAGGACATCCGCTTCCACCAGGTGCACCGGGACGACGGCGGCCGGATCCGCTACAAGCGCACCTGCCAGGTCTGCGGCGAGGAGGTCACCTACGACGACATCGCCAAGGGGTACGACATCGGCGGCGGCGAGATGGTCATCCTCACCGACGAGGACTTCGCCGACCTGCCGCTGACCACCTCACACGCGATCGACGTGCTGGAGTTCGTCCCCGCCGAGCAGGTCGACCCGATCCTCTACAACAAGGCGTACTTCCTGGAGCCGGAGGGCTCGGCCACCAAGCCGTACGTGCTGCTGCGCGACGCGCTGACCGACTCGGAGCGGGTGGCGATCGTCAAGGTCGCCCTGCGCCAGCGGGAGCAGCTCGCCACCCTCCGGGTACGCGAGGGCGTCCTGCTGCTCAACACGATGCTCTGGCCGGACGAGGTGCGTACCCCCGACTTCGGGTTCCTGGACGAGGACCTGAAGGTCCGTCCCCCGGAGCTGGCCATGGCCAGCTCGCTGATCGACTCGATGGCCGGCGACTTCGAGCCGGACGCCTTCACCGACGACTACCGGGCGGCGTTGCAGGAGGTGATCGACGCCAAGATCGAGGGCCGTGAGGTGGTCCAGCCGGAGGAGGAAGAGGCCGCGCCGGCCGCCGCGGTGGACCTGATGGCCGCCCTGAAGGCGTCGGTCGAGCGGGCCCGGGCGGCCCGGGGCGAGGCGCCCGCCGGCGGCGCTGGCGAGCCGACCCCGATCACCTCGGCCCGGTCGGCGCAGCAGGCGGCCAAGGCGGCGAAGACCGCGAAGGCGCCGGCGAAGAAGGCGGCCGCGAAGAAGGCCCCGGCGAAGAAGGCGGCCGCCGCCAAGAAGGCCGAGCCGGCGAAGAAGGCGGCGGCCAAGAAGACCGCGGAGAAGAAGGCGGCGCCGGCCAAGAAGGCCGCCAAGAAGGCCGCCCCCCGCAAGACCGCCTGACGGCGAAGGGGTTGACGAGCGCGGCCCGTCAACCCCGACACCAAGTCCTGCTTACTGCTTGCCGCCGCCGGCTCGGAACGCCACCCAGGCGTCGCTCATCCGGTCCGCCTGGCCCGCCGTGAACATGTTCATGCAGGAGTCCTGCGTGTAGTCCATGAAGTTGTGGATCGGGTCCAGCCCCGGTGCGGTGCAGGTGTCCGCGCCCACCGGGCAGTTGAACTGCGGCGCCGCCTCGCGCGGGGTGTCCGCGACGTAGTCGCCGGAGGCGGAGCACCCGTGCGCGAAGGTGTGCTCCAGCATCAGCCAGTGCCCGACCTCGTGCGTCAGCGTGTCACCCAGGGCGTACTTGCCGGCCGTTCCGCCCGGCATCGACTCGTCGAGCATCACCACGCCGTCGATGTAGTCCCGGCCGTTGTTGTAGCCCTTCGGGAAGTACGCCCAGCCGAGGAGGCCGCCGCCGATGTTGGCCGCATACACGTTCAAGGTGCGGGCGTCGCCGGTGTACAGCGCCTTCTTCATGTCGCGCTCGTTCTTGCCCGGCACGACCGTGTACCAGTTGCTGTTCACCGTCCACGTCGTGTCGACGAGCGAGAACCGGAACGGCGTGTCGGAGGCGTCGGGCGCCGTGAGGCCCGCGTACGAGTCGTTGAGCACCTTCATCTGCGCCGCGATCAGGGTGTTCCACCGGTCCGTCTCGGCCGCGATGAGCGGGTGGTCGGAGATCATGTGGAAGACCGTGGGCACGGTGACGCTGCCATTGGGCAGGCGCGGCGAATCCTTGATCACGCCGTAGGCGTTCGCCTCGTTCTTCGAGTACAGCTCCGGTTCCTGGGCGGTGGCGCCCTCCTTCACCCGCGCCGCGCTGTGCCCCTCGGCACCCGGCTCACACGCCGCTACCCCAGGGGAGGCGGTCGCGGGCGCTGCCGTGGCCACCGCCCCGGAGGCGCCTCCGGCCGCCAGGAACGTCGCCGCGGTAGCGGTCAGGACCGCCAGCTGGAAAGTTGATCTTCTGCGCATCGTTGCACCCTTCACGCCTGTGGGATGGAGGCAGAGCGGAATGGACAGGGGCCGCCGCCACGAGATCAGTGACGTCGTCGTCCCGTATGAGAACACGCCGATGCGGTGAACAACAGACCCAAGTGCGCACTCAGCTGGTCTCCTGGCCGAACCACAGGGTGGCCGTCGCGGTGTTGGTAGAGGACCCCTGCTCTACCGGAGGCGTTGATGAGGGGCCCTCCGTGGGCTCAGCCGCGGCCGAGCTTCTCGGTGGGGGTGACCCGGACGATCACCCGCTCCTCGCCGGGCTGGCGGAACGGGTACGTGTCCTGCCCGAGATACTTCTTCGCCAACCGGTCGATGTGCTCGTCGGCACCCTCGGTGATCAACTCGGCGGTGCCCTTCACCCAGAGCGTGCGGAAGTCGTCCGCCTTGTCCACCACGGAGACCGCGACCGACGGGTTGCGCTCGATGTTGCGGTACTTCTTCCGGCCGACGGCCGTGTTGAACACGATGTGCTCGCCGTCGGTGTCCACCCAGACCGGGGTGACGTGCGGGGTGCCGTCGGGCTCGATGGTCGCCACGTGCGCGAGCTGCGGCTCGGCGAGCAGGGCAAGGTCTACTTCGGTGAGGATCGCCATGGTCGTGAACGTACTCCGGTGAGTCCGGTGTCGCTGTCGTTCGCCGTCGCCACGCCCGTTGACGGCCCACCGCCCTGTCGCGTCGTTCGTCACCGACATCACGCTGGTGCCCGTGGAAGGCCGAGCTGTCGGAATCGGAGCCGGCCGTAGGAGCACCGCGGGCGTCCGGGCGGGTACCGTGTGCGCTGGTCTCGACAGCGGCCGGCGGGCCGCACCACCCACCCAGCAGGGGAGTCGACGTGAGCGAGCGTGTGCAGAACCGGTCGGCGGGCCAGGGCCCGGGCACCAAGGCGGAGCGGCGACTGGCCGCCCAGCTGGCGGCGAAGAAGGCCGCCGAGGCGCGGCGCCGCCGGCAGTCGATGCTGGGCGCCTTTGTCGGTGTCCTCGCGGTCGCCGCGCTGATCGGCGGCATCGTCTGGCTGAACAACGGGGACGACGACACGAAGAGCACCGCCGCCGCCCCGTCGGCCAGCGCCGACGCCCCGGTCGAGCCCACCGCCGCCGCCGCACCGCAGCTTCCCGCCGACGCCGACCCGGCGCTGAAGACCAAGCCGACGGTCGGCGCGGGCAAGGGCGAGCTGAAGAAGCTCAACGTCACCACCCTGATCAAGGGCAACGGCCCGGCGGTGAAGGCCGGCCAGCAGATCACCACCAACTACGTCGGGGTGTTCTACAAGGACGGTAAGGAGTTCGACTCCTCCTGGGGCCGGGGCGAGCCGGCCACCTTCGGGATCGGCGTCGGCCAGGTCATTCCGGGCTGGGACCAGGGCCTGGTCGGCGTGCCGGTGGGCAGCCGGGTGCAGCTCGACATCCCGGGTGAGCTGGCGTACGGCAACGACGCGTCGGGTGGTCGCCCCGCAGGCCCGCTGCGCTTCGTCGTTGACGTGATCGCCGCGCAGTAGGTCACAGCAGGCTTCCTTCCCGTCACCCAGCGGCAGTAGGTTCATGGTCACCGTGGGCGGTCCACCCGTCCGCGGCGACCTGCCCACCGACGCGGAGGTGCACGTGGCGGCGCTGGACGACCCGGGGCTGGCCCGGCTGATGTGGACCCATTTCGAGCCGGTCCACGCGGTGACCTACTTCCACCCCCGGGCCCGCGCCGCGTACGAGGCGGTCGGGCTGCGCGGCTACTGGCGGGGCTACTTCGCCGGCCGGGCCGCCCCGCTCGGGGCGGTGGACGCGCCGGTGGTGGTTGCCGCCTTCTTCAGCTTCGCGCCGCCGATGGTGGCCCGGGCGCTCCCCTCGGTGTGGCGCCTGGCCACCCCGCAGGAGGCGCTGCGCGCCCGGCTCACCGGTGCCGTGCAGGCGCTGGCCGAGTTCACCTACGAGCTGACCGAGTCGCACCTCGTCGAGGCGGCGGAGCTGCTGGAGGAGGCGGCCGGGCGGGTCGAGACGGCGGGCCGGGTGCTGGGCGCGGTCAACGCCGCGCTGCCCCGGGGGGAATACCCGCTGGCCCGGCTCTGGCAGGCCGCCACGACGCTGCGCGAGCACCGGGGCGACGGGCACGTGGCGGCGCTGGTCACCACCGGGCTGGATCCGGTCGAGGTGGTGGCCTGGCGGTGCCGGCTCGACCAGTCCCGCGAGTTCCACCAGATGGCCCGGGGCTGGACCGACGAGGAGTGGGCCGCCGCCGAGGAGCGCCTGGTGGAGAAGGGCTGGCTGACCGCCGACCGGGCGCCGACCGAGCACGGCACCGCGACGTTCCGGGCGGTCGAGGAGGCCACCGACCGGGCCGCGCTCGGCCCGTGGCGGACGCTGGGCGCGGAGCGTACGGCGCGGCTGCGCGAGTTGCTCGAACCGATCGCGAGCCGGTGCCACACGATCATTCCCCGGCAGAGCCCGATCGGCCTGCCCGCCCCGCGCACCCCCACCGGGGACGCGACCGCCCCGGCCCGCTGACCGGCCCGCCGGGGTCCGGCAGGATGGGCTCATGGTGGACGCGGTGCTCTTCGACCTGGACGGCGTGATCGTGGACTCCGAGCCGGTCTGGGAGGAGGTCCGGCGGGCGTACGTGGCCGCGCACGGCGGCGCCTGGCAGCCGGACACCCAGCGCCGGCTGATGGGGATGAGCACCGGCGAGTGGGCCGCCTATCTGAGCGGTGAGCTGGGCGTGGACCGCACCGCCGAGCAGGTCGCCACCGAGGTGGTGGCGGAGATGACCCGGCGGTACGCGGCACACGTACCGCTGATCGACGACGCCGACGCGGTGGTGCGCCGGCTGGCCGCGCGCTGGCCGCTGGGGCTGGCCAGTTCCTCTCCCACCCGACTGATCGCGGCGGCGCTGGCCGCCACGGGCCTGGCCGACGCCTTCCGGGCGGCCCTGTCGACCGAGGAGACCGCCCGGGGCAAGCCGGCGCCGGACGTCTGGCTGGGCGTGGCGGCGCGGCTCGGCGTGGATCCCGCCCGGTGCGTGGCGATCGAGGACTCCTCGAACGGGGTCCGGTCCGCGGCCGCCGCCGGGATGCGGGTGGTGGCGGTGCCGCACGGGTCGTACCCGCTGGACCCGGACGCCGAGGCGTTGGCGGCGGTGCTGCTGCCCTCGATCGACGCGCTCACCCCAGCGGTGGTCGAGCGGCTCGGCTGAAGCCCGCGGGACGACTTGCTCCTGACGCGACGTCAGGTCCTAGCGTCGGATTCCGGTCGCCGCAGGGTGCGGCGCTGCGAGAGGGAGTGGGACGTGGCGTCCACCTGGCGGATCGGCGAGCTGTGCCGGCGCACCGGGCTCACCGTCCGGACCCTGCACCACTGGGACCATGTGGGGCTGTTGCGGCCGTCCGCGCGGACGTCCGCCGGCCACCGGCTCTACGCCGAGGGGGACGTGGACCGGCTGTACCGGATCGTCGCGCTGCGTGAGCTGGGCCTGCCGCTGGAGACCATCGGCGTGCTGCTGGACGGGGGCGGATCGGGTGGCCCGGAGCTGGCCGAGCTGCTCGACGAGCACCTGGCGCACGTGGAACGGCAGCTCGCCGCGCTGGGCGGCCTGCGCGACCGGCTGGCCGCGCTGGTGCCCACCGTACGCGCCGCCGGGGGTGCCACGCCCGTGGACCTGCTCGCCCTGATCGAGGAGGTGACCAGGGTGGACGAGACGATCCGGAACTACTTCACCGAGGAGCAACTGTCCGCGTTGGCGCAGCGGCGGGAGCAGCTCGGCGAGGCGGCGATCCGCCGCGTGGCGGAGGAGTGGCCGCGGCTGATCGCCCAGGTCCAGGCGGAGCTGGACGCCGGGACCGACCCCGCGCAGCCGCGGGTGCGGGCGCTGGCCACGCGCTGGATGGAGCTGCTGGAGGCGTTCCACGGCGGGGACCCGGGGCTGCGGGACTCGCTCTACCGGATGCAGGCGGAGAACAGCACGGAGATCGCCCAGGAGCACGGCGGCCCGACGCCGGAGCTGATCGACTACGTGAAGCGGTCGGTGGCCGCGGGCTGAGGTGCCGGTGGGCCGGTCGAACCGCGGCCGGCCCACCCGTCCCGCGTGACCGCGCCTGGTGCCGGCATGTCCCGCATCACACCCCTCCTACCGCCGACCACCGCGTTGTACGTTTTCCCCGGCGCGTCCGATCGGAATGATCAGGGTGCGTCCGGGTAGCGCAGCCGGTGGCGCACGTGTCGGCGGTGAGGGGACGGACGGCGATGAAGGCGATCGTGTACGAAGGCAACGGCGACGTCTCGGTGCTCCAGGTGGCCGAGCGCCCGATCCCGGAGCCGGGCCCCGGCGAGGTGCTGGTGCGGATGGCCGTGTCCGGGGTGAACCCGACGGACTGGAAGGCCCGCCGGCAGTGGCCGCTCCCGGCCGGCTGGCAGATCCCCGGGCAGGACGGTGCCGGGGTGATCGAGGCGGTCGGCCAGGGTGTCGACCAGATCCTGATCGGTGACCGGGTGTGGCTCTGGGAGGCCGCCTGGCAGCGGCCCTGGGGCACCGCCACCGAATACACGCTGGTCCCGGTCCGGCACGCGGTACGCCTCGGTTCCGCCTCCTTCGACCTCGGCGCCTGCCTCGGCATCCCGTTCCTGACCGCGCACCGGTGCCTCACCGCCGGCGAGTTCATGCCGGACAAGCTGCACGCGGGCGCGCTCAGCGACCATGTGGTGCTGGTGCAGGGCGGGGCGGGCGCGGTGGGCAACGCGGCCATCCAGCTCGCCCGCTGGGCCGACGCCTGCGTGATCACCACGGTGAGCACCCCGGAGAAGGCGCAGCTCGCGGCGGCGGCCGGGGCCGACTTCGTGATCAACTACCGCGAGCAGGACGTGGCCGAGGAGGTCCGCAAGATCGCGCCCGACGGGGTGCACACCATCGTCGAGGTCGCCGCGGCCGTCAACGCGGCGGCGGACGTGCAGATCCTGCGGACCGGGGGCGCGGTCTGCGTCTACGCGGACGACGGCGGGTCCGAGGTGACGCTGCCGATCCGGCCGCTGATGGTGCCGAACGCCCGCTGGCAGTTCGTGCTGATCTACACGGCGCCGAAGGCGGCCAAGGCGCAGGCGGTGACCGACGTGACGGCGGCGGTGGCGCAGGGGGCGATCCGGGTGGGCGAGGAGGCCGGGCTGCCGTTGCACCACTACCCGATGTCGGCGGCCCAGGCGGCGCACAAGGCGGTGGAGGACGGCGCGGTCGGCAAGGTGCTGATCGCCACGGCCGAGGCGTAATAAACGCGAAACGGATTTCTCTGACATCGGGACAGAGGCGAACAAGTTTCGCGAGAATGGACGTGCGGGTCGCCCCGCATGGACGGGCGGCCCCGGCGCGGTGCGAACGCCGGGGCCGCCCTCTGGGGAGAGATGTCCTTACGAGGAAGTCTCTACCCGTCCAGCGACGCTACGCCGCAAAGTGTTACGGCGCGGCCAGTTCGCGCACCTCGAGCCCGCCCTCCGCGTACCGGGAACGCACCACCTTCTTGTCGAACTTGCCGACGCTGGTCTTCGGGACCGCGTCGATGAACGCCCAGCGCTCCGGCAACTGCCAGCGGGCCACCGACTTCGCCAGGAAGTCCCGCAACTCCTCGGCGGTGACCGAGGCGCCCTCCCGGACCACCACGGTGGCCAGCGGCCGCTCGTCCCACCGCTCGTCCGGTACGCCCACCACGCACGCCTCCAGCACCGCCGGGTGCCCCATCAGGGCGTTCTCCAGCTCGACCGAGGAGATCCACTCGCCCCCCGACTTGATCACGTCCTTGGCCCGGTCGGTGAGGGTGATGTAGCCGTCCGGCGATAGCATGCCGACGTCCCCGGTCCGCAGCCAGCCGTCCCGGAACTTCTCCGCGTCCTGCGTCTCGTCCCCGACGTACCGGGCGGTCACCCACGGCCCCCGGACCTCCAGCTCACCCACGGAGGTCCCGTCGGCGGGCAGCGGCTCGCCCAGCGGGCCGACGATCCGCGCGGCGACCCCGGCCGGCACCCGGCCCTGGGTGTAGCGGTAGCGCCAGGCCGTCTCGCCGGTCGCGCCGGCCGGCGGCCGGGAGACCGAGCCCAGCGGCGACATCTCGGTCATCCCCCAGGCGTGGATGACCTCGATGCCGTGCCGGTCGTGGAAGGCGTGCATCAGCGCCGGCGGGCAGGCCGAGCCGCCCACGATCACCTCCTTGAGCGAGGAGGTGTCCACGTCGTGACTGTCCAGGTAGGTCAGCAGGTCGGTCCAGATGGTCGGCACCGCGCCGGCCAGGGTGGGGCGCTCGGCGGCGATCATTGCGGCGATCGGTTCGGCCTGGAGGAACCGGTCCGGCATGATCAGCGACGCGCCGGAGAGAAACGCCGCGTACGGCAGACCCCAGGACATCGCGTGGAACATCGGCACGATGGCCAGCTCCCGGTCCGTCGGGCCGAGCCCGAAGCCCTCCGGCATGCAGATCTGCAGCGAGTGCAGGTAGATGGAGCGGTGCGAGTAGGCGACCCCCTTGGGATTGCCGGTGGTCCCGGAGGTGTAACAGAGCGCGGCCGCGTCCCGCTCGTCCACCTCGGGCCAGTCGTAGCTGTCCGGCCGGTCGGCCAGCAGGGCGTCCCAGTGGTGTACGGCGATCCGGTCGCCGGCCGCCGCCACCAGCGGTGCCGGGTCCCCGCCGCCGACCACCACCACGTGCCGCACCGTGGTCAGCTGCCCGATCACCCGGGCGAGCAGCGGGATCAGCGTCGAGTCGACCAGCACCACCCGGTCCTCGGCGTGGTTGGCGATGTAGGCGACCTGGTCCGGGAAGAGCCGGAGGTTGAGGGTGTGCAGCACCGCACCCATGCTCGGCACCGCGAAGTACGCCACCAGGTGCTCGTTGTTGTTCCACATGAACGTGGCGACCCGCTCGTCGCCGGTCACCCCGCACTCGTCGCGCAGCGCGTGGGCCAGCCGGGCGGCGGTCCGCCCGACCTCGGCGTACGTCATCCGACGGGGCTCGGCGCCGGTCCAGGTGACTACCTCCGCCGTGCCGTGCACGGTGGAGCCGTGTTCGAGGATCCGGGCGACCTGAAGGGGGGCATCCATCATCGTGCTACGCATGGGTAGCAAACTAGTGTCGCCGGTCACACCACGGAAGCCCCGGATTGGCCGAGCCGGCAGCGGAAACTGCGTAGATTGTCCGGGTGAGCATCTCCTGGGCCGACTCGTACGTGGGGCAGCTGCGCGCCCTGGCCGGTGACCGCACCCTGATGTTCGTCGGGGCCCGCGCCGTGGTCCGGGACAACGCCGCCCGGGTGCTGCTGATCCAGCGCTCTGACAACGGCCAGTGGGCGTTGCCGGCCGGCGCCATGGAGCTGGGCGAGTCGATCGCCGACTGCGCGGTCCGGGAGGTCCGCGAGGAGACCGGGCTGCGCGCCCTGCGGGTCAGCGCCTTCGCCCTCTACACCGGCCCCGACCGCACCCACACCAACATGTACGGCCACACGTACCAGGTCTTCACCACCGCGTTCCGCGTGGACGAGTGGGACGGCGAGCTGGCGCGGGTGACCGACGAGACCGACGACGCCGGCTTCTTCCACCCGGAGGAGCTGCCCACCCCGCTCTCCGCCAGCGTCATCGAGACCCTCGCCGACCTGGACGTCTTCGAACAAACCAACCGCCTGATCCTCAAGTAACCCCCGCCCGCCCTTCAGGCGTTGATCAAGGAGTTTGCGTCGGGCCGAAGCGGGTAGCCGACGCTAACTCCTTGATCAACAGGGCGGCGGTCAGAGCATCGTCTGGGACTTGGCCTCCATTTCGGCGGCGGCTTCGTCCTTCGACTCCTTGGTCAGCGGCTTGCCGCCGGGGGCGGCGGCCTTGCCGCCGAGCGGATCCGCGCCGCCGGTGGCGCCCTGCGGGCCGGTGCCGCGCAGCTGGTGGTTCGGCAGGGCCAGGGTGACCAGCACCGCGATGATGGCGATCAGTCCGGCGGTCAGGAAGACCAGGTGCAGCGAATCGACGAACGCGGCCTGGATCGCGGCCCGGACCGGTGCGGGCAGGGCGAGGATGGTCCCCGGTTCGTTGATCGAGATGTGGGCACCGCCCCGGGCCGCCACGATGGCCCGTTCAGCGGGCGGCAGCTGCGCGATGGCGGGCGGCAGCCGGTCGGCGAGCTGGTGGGTGAGCTGCGACGAGAGCACCGCGCCGAGGATGGCGACCCCGAACGAGCCGCCCAGGGAGCGGAAGAAGGTCGCCGAGGAGGTGCCGGCGCCCAGGTCCCGCGGATGCACCGCGTTCTGCACGGCCAGGATCAGCGACTGCATGCACAGGCCCAGCCCGACGCCGATCACCACCATGTAGCCGAAGGCCGCCCAGAGCGAGCTGTTCACCTGGAGCCGGGTGAACAGCAGCATGCCGGCGAGCAGCACCGCGCTGCCGGCCACCGGGAACCACTTGTAGCGGCCGATCCGGCTCATCGCCCGGCCGGTGAGCACCGAGGTGACGATGATGCCGGCCATCATCGGCAGCATCAGCAGACCGCTGCGGGTCGGCGAGGCGCCCTTGACGATCTGGAGGTAGAGCGGGATGAAGATGATCGACCCGAACATCACCAGACCGAGCACGAAGCCCGCCGCATTGGCCAGCGTGAACGTTCGGGTACGGAACAGCCGCAGCGGCAGGATCGGCTCGCGTACCCGGGCCTCCTGGAGCACGAAGAGGGTGCCCAGCACCGCGCCGGCCGCGAACAGCCCGATGATCACGCCGGAGCCCCAGGCGTACTGACTGCCGCCCCAGCTCAGCGCCAGCAGCAGGCTGCTCACCCCGGCGACCAGCAACGCCGCCCCGAGCCAGTCGATGGCGTGCTCCCGCCGCTCGAACGGAATCAGCCGCATCACGTGGTAGCAGACCACGATGGCCAGGATCGCCAGCGGCACGTTGATGTAGAAGATCCAGCGCCAGTTGGTCTCCGCGAAGTAGCCGCCGACCAGCGGCCCGGCCACCGAGGAGATGCCGAAGACCGCGCCGAACAGGCCCTGGTAGCGGCCACGTTCCCGAGGGGAGACCACGTCCGAGATGATGGTGAACGCCAGCGTCATCAGGCCGCCGGCGCCCAACCCCTGCACGCCCCGGGTGACGATCAACTGGGTCATGTTCTGGGACAGCCCGGCCAGCAGCGAGCCGAGCAGGAACGTGCCGATCGAGAAGAGGAAGACCGGGCGTCTGCCGTTAAGGTCGGCCATCTTCCCGTACAGCGGGGTGGAGGCGGTGGAGGCGAGCAGGTAGGCGGTGACCACCCACGAGTAGTGGTTGATCCCGCCCAACTGGCCGACGATGGTCGGCAGCGCCGTACCGACGATGGTCTGGTCGAGTGCCGCCAGCAGCATGCCGGTCATCAGACCGAACATCAGCAGGCGGACCTGGCGGGCGTGCAGCACGGGACGACCGTTGGCCTGGGCAGTCATCCCGCGTTCTTTCCCACGTCCCGCAGAACATGCCCCCGAGACGGGCCGATCATGAGGTTGGCGCCGATGTCGATCTCCGCAACCGCCGCCAACCTCATATTCCACGAGGGCGGACGGTCAGGCGAACGCCTCGACGATCTTGGCGCAGAAGGCCGGGAGGTCGTCCGGCTTGCGGCTGCTGACCAGGCCGTGGTCGGTGACGACCGCCTCGTCGACCCAGGCCGCGCCGGCGTTGGTGAGGTCGGTGCGCAGGCTCGGCCACGAGGTGATCCGGCGGCCACCCACCACGTCCGCCTCGACCAGCGTCCACGGGCCGTGGCAGATCACCCCGACCGGCTTGCCGGCGCTGAAGAACGACCTCACGAACCGGACCGCGTCCGGGTCGGTCCGCAGGAAGTCCGGGTTGGCCACGCCGCCGGGCAGCACCAGCGCGTCGTACGCCCCGGCGTCCGCCTCCTTCGTCGTCACGTCCACCGCGTACGTCCGGCTCTGGTCCAGATGGTTGAACGACTGGATCGAGCCGGGCCGCACCGAGACGAGTTCGACCCGCGCGCCGGCCTGCTCCACCGCCTCGCGGGGCTTCGTGTACTCGACCTCCTCCACGCCGTCGGCGGCCAGGAACGCGATCCGCTTGCCCTGCAGTGTCGCTGCCATGGTGGTTTCTCCTCTCCAGGGGTCCTCTCAATCCGTGCCCGGGCTCAAGCGGGCGAAACCGGACGCCCGGCGTGGCCCCCGGACCGCGCGAGGGCAGGTTTGACGGGACCGGCTCGGGGGACCCGAGGGAACATGGCAGGAGCAGCAGCCGAAGAGCGCCGGCTCGCCACCGTCGTGGAGAGCTGGCAGGGGCGTCCCGTGCTGATCGTCGGGGACGCCATGCTGGACGAGTGGCGGTTCGCGGAGTCCGAACGGCTCTGCCGGGAAGCCCCCGCCCCGGTCCTCACCCTGCGCCGCCGTACGTCCGCCGCGGGTGGCGCGGCGAACACGGCGGTCAACGTCGCCGCCCTCGGCGGCCGGGCCGTGCTGGTGTCGCCGGTCGGCGCCGACGCGGCCGGCGACGAACTGCACGACTGCCTCGACCGCGCGGGCGTCTGGGACCGTACGGTCAACCAGACCGGACGGCCGACGCCGGTGAAGCGGCGGATGCTCGCCGGCAACCAGATCCTGCTCCGCGAGGACTCCGGTGAGCCGGACGACGCGCTCGACGACGACGGGGTGGCCCGGCTGCTCACCGCGCTGCACTGCGCCACGGAGGAGCTGAAGGCCGTCGCCGCCGGCCGGCCGCTCACCCTGGTCGTCTGCGACTACGGCCTGGGCGCGCTGCCCCGGGCGGTCCGCGCCTGGCTGGTCGCCAACCGGGACCGCTACGCCACCGTGGCCCTCGACGCGCACGACCTCGCCGACTGGCGCGGCCTCAACCCGACCGTGGTGACCCCGAGCTTCGCCGAGGCCACCCGGCTGCTGGCCCGGGCCGCGGTCGGCTTCGGCGGCGGCAGCCGTACTTCCGCGCGCGGCGCCACCGCCGGTGACCTGCACCTGGACCACCCGGCCGACCCGGTCGACGGCCCGTCCGAGCTGGTCGTCGGCGCGGCACCGGGCGGGGCGGGCGAGCGGACCGTCGGCACCCCGCACCCCACCTCCGGCGCGCCGTCGGTCGGCCACCCCGGCGCGGCCGGCCCCGGACCGACCGGGGAGCCGACCCCGGGCGAGGAGCGCGTCGCGCTCACCGGGGACGGGCTCAGCGTGACCGGCACGGGCGTCACCGTGAACGCAGCGGCCGGCGAGGGCGTGGACCGGGCGATGCTGGCCGAGTCGCGCCTGGCCGAACTGCGCGCGCACACCGGCGCGGACGTGGTCGCGGTGACCCTGGACACCGAGGGTGCGGTGGTCGGCGGGGCCGACGGCGAGCCCCGGCGCAGCCACAGCACCCCGGTCCCGGCCAGCCACGCCGTCGGTGCGGGAGACGCGTACCTGGCGGCGATGACCCTGGCGCTGGCGGCGGGGGCGAGCCTGCCCACCGCCGCCCAGCTCGCCCAGCTCGCCGCCACCATCACCGTCTCCGATACCGGCACCTGCGTGTGCCGGCGGGAGGACCTGCTCGACGCGCTGGGCAGCGGGCCGGAGCAGACCGGCCATCCGAGTCTGGTCGGCACCGAGGAGCTGACCGCGATCGTCGAGGAGCACCGCCGGGCCGGACGCTCGATCGTCTTCACCAACGGCTGCTTCGACGTGCTGCACCCGGGGCACGTCCGCTACCTGACCCAGGCCCGGGCGCTCGGCGACCTGCTGGTCGTGGCGGTGAACTCGGACGAGAGCGTACGGCGGCTCAAGGGGCCGGACCGACCGGTCAACCCGGTCGAGGACCGGACCGCCCTGCTGGCCGCGCTGGAGTGCGTCGACCACGTGGTGGTCTTCGAGGAGGACTCCCCGGCGGCGCTGATCGAGGCGGTCCGCCCGGACGTCTACGTCAAGGGCGGCGACTACCCGCCCGAGATGGTCCCGGAGGCTCCGCTGGTGCGCCGGCTGGGCGGGCAGGTGCGCACCCTCGGATACGTGCCGGACCGTTCCACCTCGGCGATCATCGACCGGATCCGGGCCCAGTCGGTCACGCCCACCGTCGGCCGAAGCACGGGCAGGCCGGCGTGAACCGACCGCTCGACCCCGGCACGCCGGACGGTTTCCGCCGGCCGCGGCAGCTGGACGTGCTGATCCCCACCCGCAACCGGCCGGCCGAGCTGGCGGTCACCCTCTCCGGGCTGGCCGCCCAGGAGGGCGTACCCGACTTCGGGGTGGTGGTGAGCGACCAGTCCGACAACGGCCCGGCGTACGCGCACCCGGCGGCGGCCACCCTGGTCCGGGCGCTGCGCCACCGGGGCCACCCGGTGCTGCTGACCCGGCGGCTGCCCCGACGCGGGCTGGCGGAACACCGGGCGTACCTGCTGCGCCAGTCGACGGCCCGGTACGTGCTCTGCCTCGACGACGACGTCTGGCTGGAGCCGGGCACCCTCGCCCGGCTGCTCACCGCGATCAGCGAGCTGGGCTGCGGGTTCGTCGGCAACGCGGTGCACGGCCTCTCCTACGCCGACGACGTGCGCCCCGAGACCCACGCGCACTACGAGGAGTGGCCCGGCCGGCCGGTCCCCGAGCGGGTCCGCCCGGGCACGCCGGAGTGGGATCGGGCGGCCATCCATCCGGCGGCGAACCTGCTGCACGTGACCGAGAAGCTGCGGCTGCCGGCGGGGGCCTGGCGCGCGTACAAGGTCTCCTGGATCGGCGGCTGCGTGCTCTACGACCGGGCGAAGCTGATCGACTCCGGCGGCTTCGAGTTCTGGCGCCGGCTGCACGAGAAGCACCAGGGCGAGGACGTCGCCGCCCAGCTCGCGGTGCTGGAGCGACACGGCGGTGCCGGGGTGCTGCCCAGCGGGGCCTTCCACCTGGAGTCGCCGACCACCGTCACCGAGCGGGACGTGGAGGCGTGGGAGGTCGTCCTCATCGACCAGCCCTCGGACAGCCCGCAGCCGGCCTGACCGCTCGCCCGCCCCGGCCCGCCGCTCGCCCGTCGGCGGGGCCGGCGTGCCGCGCCGGTCAGTCCGCCAGCAGTTCGCGGGCCGCCTCGACCACCTCGACGGCCGGCACGTCGGCGACGAACGAGTCCCGGTGCGGGCAGTCGCCGTCGCCCGGGCGGTGCGGGTAGATCCCCGGGGTGCAGTCGACGCCGCAGACCGGGCAGTGCGTGGTCCAGGAGGCGATCGGGCGGTGCCGGGCCCGTAGCGGCGTGGCGCCGTTGATCAGGTTGCCGATCCAGTAGACGCCCACGGTGGGCGCGCCGACCGCGGCGGCCAGGTGCAACGGCCCGGTGTCGTTGGACACCACCAGCGCGCAGCCGGCGTAGCAGGCGGCCAGCCCGCCCAGGCTGAGCGTGCCGACCTGCGGGCGGACCGGGACGCCGGCCGCCACGACCACCGCGTCCACCGTCTCCCGCTCGGCGGGAGTGCCGGTGACCAGCACCTCGTACCCGTCGCCGACCAGCGCGCGGGCGA
This sequence comes from Micromonospora sp. NPDC006431, assembly GCF_042870725.1. Classification (NCBI taxonomy): domain Bacteria; kingdom Bacillati; phylum Actinomycetota; class Actinomycetes; order Micromonosporales; family Micromonosporaceae; genus Micromonospora; species Micromonospora sp. NPDC006431. Next base: position 647,268 of record NZ_JBIAHQ010000001.1, on the reverse strand, counting down.
CCTCGCCGAAGCGGTCCGCGGGCCAGCGCCGCCGGGTGTCGGTCGCCCCCGGGTGCAGCGCCACCCGGGGCCGCTCCGGCACGCCGAGCACCTGCCGGGCCTCGGCCCGGTCGGCGTCGGTGACCGCCAGCGTCGGGGTGATCGTGGTGGCAGACGCCCCGACCAGGGCCACCACCTCCAGGTAGCGGATCACCTCGTGCTGGTAGTAGACGTACCGGATCCAGCGGTCCAGCGGCGGCGCACCCTCGGCGCGCAGCCCGGCGGTGACCCGGGCGCCCAGCCCGGCGACCAGCGGGTTGGAGTTGGCCCCGCCGCCGTGCAGCTGCACCGCCAGGTCGAACCGCTCCGCGCGGGCCGCCGCCAGGAAGTCCGCCAGCTCCGCCGGCGGCTCGTCCGGCCCGGCGTCGCGGATGCCGGGCGCGGGCGGCACCACCAGCACCCGGTCCACCGGGCCGGGGCGGTCGCGCCAGAGCACCGCGTGCCAGGGCGCGCCGAGCAGCACGAGCTCCGCCCCGGGGTACGCGGCCCGCAGCGCCTCCAGCGCCGGCAGGACGAAGATGAAGTCACCGAGCGCGTTCGCCCGCAGCACGGCGATCCGCTCGACGTCGGGTACGCGCTCGCCGACCGGGCCGAGCACCGACGGGGTGGTCACACGACCCCTACGGCCGGTCGATCTCGTCGACCGTGGTGTCCGGGTGGTGCAGTTCCCGGTCGGCGGCCGGGTCGGCCAGGGTCCGCGTACCCACGGTGGCGGGGCGGAGGCCGGTGCGGCCGACGGTGATGGTGCGCGGCGTGGGCCGGGCCGCCCGGGGCAGCCGCACCCGGAGCAGGCCGTGGTCCATCACCGCGTCGATCCGGTCGGGATCCACCCGGGACGGCAGGTCCACCCGGTACTCGAAGCCGCGCGTCTCGAACCCGCCCTGGATGCCGTGGTCGGCGTTGACCTCCGCCTCCGAGCGGGCCCGTACGCACAGCTCCCGGTCGTCCAGCTCGACCGCCACCTCCTCCGGTGCCACGCCCGGCAGCCGGACGACGACCTCCCAGCCGTCGGTCGTCTCGCCCAGCTCCACCTCCGGCGGACCGGCCCGGCCACCGACCAGGCGGCGCAACTCGGCGCGCAGCGACTGGAGCTCGCCCATCGGGTCCCAGCCCTGCTGGCGGCCGCGCCAGAACCCACGTCCACCGGACTGTTCGGTCATCGCATGTCTCCGATCCGCTCGGGTGTCGAGGGGCGCAGCGAGCTCGGCGCGTTCAGGTCGGCCTCCGGGTCGACGCCCACGCCCAGCCGGTCCACCAGCTCGCCGCCGAGCCAGGCGCTGATCCCGAGGAGCGCCACGGCGACCACCTCGATGGCCAGCAGGGCACCCCCGGCGGCCCGGTACTCGGCGTTCAGCCGGACCACCCAGACCGCGGCGAAGAGCAGGATCACCGCGATGTTGGCGCCCGCGTGGGCGAGGCCGACCCGCTTGGCGCGGGTGCCGGTGGGCAGGGCCAACAGGTCGAAGGAGCCGGCCACCGCGGCCAGCACGCCGCCGATCAGGCCGACCAGGATGTTCCAGTACGCGGCCTCACCGAAGAAGCTCGGCCCGCCCACGGTGTCGACCACGTCGAAGATCAGCGCGGTGACCAGGAGCGCCACCGGGAACATCACCAGCATCGGGTGCACGGGGTGACCGAGCACCTTCAGTCGGCTCTCCATCGGGCCTCCATCGGTCGCATCCGGGCGGCTGCGGGTCAAGCCGTACCCGGCCGGCCCGGGGGCAAACCTCGCGTTCGACGCGCACGCCTAGGCTGACCATGGCGGAAACCGGCCGGTCGCGGGCCGAAACGCCATCGACGTCAACGGACGGGGGAGGAATACGTGACCGTAGAGATCACCTCACCGGAGGAACTGCGCGAGCTGCTGGGTACGCCGAACCAGCGGGCGCTGGCCAAGGAGCGCACCGTGCTGCACGCGCGGGACCGGGAGTGGCTGGCCGCCTCGCCGTTCTGCCTGGTCGCCACGGCCGACGCGGACGGCAGCTGCGACGTCTCCCCCAAGGGCGACCCGCCGGGCTTCACACTGGTGCTGGACGAGGCGACCATCGCCATCCCCGAGCGGCCCGGCAACCGGCGCGCCGACGGCTACCGCAACATCCTGGCCAACCCGCACGTCGGGCTGATCTACCTGGTCCCCGGCCGCACCGACACGCTGCGGATCAACGGGCGGGCCCGGCTGGTCCGGGACGCGCCGTACTTCGCCGACATGGTGGTCAAGGGACACCGCCCGGTGCTGGCGGTCGAGGTGGCGATCGAGCAGATCTTCTACCACTGCGCGAAGGCGTTCCTCCGCTCCCAGCTGTGGCAGCCGGAGACGTGGCAGCCCGACGTCCTGCCGTCCCGGGCCCGGCTGGTCAAGGAAGTGGAGGCCCCGGCCGAGAGCCTCGTCGACCTCGAACGCCACTACGGACCGCACTACGTGCAGACCATCTACTCCTGATCCCGCCTCTCACCCCGGGGTACCGGTGGCTCACGTTTGGGCGGGCGGCTGGGGGTACTGATCCAGGGACGGCCCACCGCGTCAACGCGGCGCCGGAACCCCTGGAACCCGGGTCGAGAGAGGATGAGGTGCGATGCCCACGAAGAACAGCTCGGGGCGCGGCAGCGGCTCGACCGCGACCACGAACCCGCCGGGCAACCAGACCCCGAACACCCCCGACGTCAATGAGAGCGAGATCGGCCGGCTGACCGTGGAACAGCTCCGCGACCGGCTCCGCCGACGCGGCGTCACCGGCACCGCCGAGCTGCGCAAGGGCGACCTGGTCAAGGCGCTGGTGCGCAGCATGCGTGACGGCGCGAAGAAGAGCACGTCGGCGCGGGCCGGCGGCTCCACGGCGCGCGCCGGCTCCGCAGCGGACAAGAAGACCTCGCCGGGCGGCGTCCGCACCGGTTCACAGAGTTCGAAATCGCTGCGGTACGCCCAGGAGATCACCTCTGTGGACGACGAGCCGGAGCGGCCCGGCCGCAGCCTGGTCACCACCGACCACGACGTGATCCGGCGCTGGGCGGAGGCGCGCAAGGGCGTCCCGGTCACCGTCGACGGCACCGAGCACGACGGGCACCCGGGGGTGCTGCGGTTCGACTTCCCGGCCAACGGCCGCGACGAGCGGCTGCGCGAGATCAGCTGGGCGGAGTGGCTCCGCGCGTTCGACGAGCGGCGGCTGAACTTCATCTACCAGGAGGAGCGCTCCGACAGGACGCAGAGCAACTTCTTCCGGCTGGAGAACCCGGACCGCGAGGACGGCTGAGCCGGCGGGCGTGGCACCCGTCTCGATTCAGCGCCTCCCCAGTGGGTACGGATCTGAGTACGGACGTCAGAACGACGAGGAGGAATCCATGACCACCAAGGTCGAGAAGTCCATCGAAGTCGACGTGCCGGTCAGCACCGCGTACAACCAGTGGACGCAGTTCGAGGAGTTTCCCCGCTTCATGGGCGGCGTGCACGAGGTGCGGCAGCTCGACGACCAGCGGATGCACTGGATCGCCGAGATCGCCGGCGTGAAGCGCGAGTGGGACGCCAAGGTCCTCGAGCAGGTGCCGGACCGGAAGGTGGCCTGGGCGGCCACCAGCGGCGCCACCAACGCCGGCGCGGTTTACTTCCAGCCGATCGGCACCGGCCGCACCCAGGTTCGGCTCTGCATGGAGTACGCGCCGGAGGGGCTGGTCGAGCAGTCCGGCGACAAGCTGCGCATCGTGGAGAAGCGGGCCGAGGCCGACCTGGAGAAGTTCAAGTCGTACATCGAGAGCCGAGGCACCGCGACGGGCGCCTGGCGCGGCACCATCGACGAGGGCCGCACGCTCGGCACGCCCGGCGTGGAATACGCCGCGTCCTCACTGGGTGACGACGGCAGGCCCCGCGCCTCCGAACGCTGACCATTCACCTTCTTGCCGGAGCGAGCCCCGCGGTCGGGCACGTTTGGCTGCTCGGCCTCGTGACGGCGAGTAAAGGGCCCAGGTCATGATCGGCGATCAAGCCGGTGACCTGGGCCCTTCTATGGAGCCGCCTGACGGAATCGAACCGTCGACCTACGCATTACGAGTGCGTCGCTCTAGCCGACTGAGCTAAGGCGGCAACGATCGTCAAGTGTACGGCACACCCCGGCCCGGAGCCGAACGGGATCCCCACTCTCGCCGAACCGGACATCGAGGAGAAGTTCGGTCGTTCGCCGGACAGCGCTCGCACGCGGGCGGGACTACCCTGCGGCGGTGAGCGATGATCAGGTACCGCCGCAGCCGCCGCTCCCCGAAGCTCATCCCGGCGAGCGGGCGACCCGCCGGCCGCGCAGCCTCAACCCGCTGGAGCTGGGGTTCACCCCACGCAAACCGGTCCCGTGGCTGGCGCCGCTGCTGCTGATCAGCACCGGCCTGCGTACCCTGCTGGCGATGCTGTTCGGGGCGTACCTGGACAAGCGTGAGCTGCAGAACGCGTTCGGCGACGGCACGTTCCGGCAGGTCGGGCCGGACGGCGGGCTCTGGCTGGACTATGTGGCCGACCTGGGTGACGGCTTCGACGCGACGTATTCGGTGGCGTACCTGCTCGCCCAGCCGGAGCTGGAGGTCGACGGGCACCGGCTGCCCCGGGCGCAGACCCTGGTGATGGGGGGCGACCAGGTCTACCCGTCGGCGGCCTACGAGGCGTACGAGGACCGGTGCAAGGGGCCGTATCAGGCCGCCCTGCCGCTGGCGCCGCCCGAGCGGCCGACGCTCTTCGCGGTCCCCGGAAACCACGACTGGTACGACGGCCTGACCGCCTTCCTGCGGCTGTTCGTCCGGTCCCGGGACCGGCACTTCGCCGGCTGGGGCACCGGTCAGTCCCGCTCGTACTTCGCCGTGGAGCTACCCGCCGACTGGTGGCTGCTCGGCATCGACGACCAGTCCGGGTCCTACCTGGACGACCCGCAGCTCACCTACTTCGACGAGGTCGCCCGGAAGCTCACCCCGCGGTCGAAGGTGATCCTGGCGGTCCCGGCGCCCACTTGGGTCAAGGCCGCGGACCATCCCACGGCGTACGACTCGATCGACTACTTCATCCGTACGATCATCGCCCCCACCGGGGCGCAGGTGCGGCTGCTGATCTCCGGCGACCTGCACCACTACGCCCGCTACACCGGCCCGGAGCGGCAGCTCATCACCTGCGGGTCCGGTGGCGCCTACCTCTACCCCACGCACATGCTCCCGGAGCGGCTTGACGTGCCGCCGCGGGACACGCTGTCCCGTCGCGCCAGCCGCACCCGCGAGTACGACCTGGCGGCCCGCTACCCGGAGAAGGCCCGCTCCCGGCGCTACGGCTGGGGCATCTTCGCCCGCCTGCCGTTCCGCAACCCGGGCTTCGCGACCCTGCTCGGTACGCTGCACACCCTGCTCATGCTGGCGATGGCCGGGGTGACGGCGAACCAGGTGGGCACGACCGAGCAGCGGCTGCTCAGTGTCCCGCTGGTGATCATGCTGGTGGTGACCATGCTCAGCGCGGCGTTCTTCGCGAAGCCGCCGAGCGCCGGCGGGAAACGGCACGCCCGGCACTGGATCCTCGGCGTGAGCCACGGGCTCGCCCACATCGCGCTGGCCGCCGGCGGCACCTGGCTCTGGCTGAAGCTGCCCTTCTACGACTGGCCGTGGCCGCTGCCGGCGGTCGCCGCGGCCGTCCTGTACGGGCCGGTGATCGGGCTGGTCGCCAGTCAGTTGGTGGCGCTCTACCTGCTGGTGGCCGGGTCGTTCGGGGTGAACGTCAACGAACTCTTCGCCGGCCAGGGCATCGAGGACTCGAAGGCGTTCCTCCGGTTCCGGATCGACCCGGACGGCACGCTGACCATCTACCCGATCGCCGTGGACAAGGTCTGCCACGCCTGGCGGCTGAACCCGGACCAGTCCCCCACTGCCTCCTGGCTGACCCCCCAGGCCCCGCTGACCCCCCGCCTAGCCGAACCCCCCATCGTCCTCCGCTGACCGCCCACCCCCAAGCAGTGTTGATCATGAGGTTAGCGGCGCCAAAAGAGATCGACTTCGCCGCTAACCTCATGATCAACACGGGCCAGACGGCGCGGTCAGGGGGTGTAGTGCTGGTCGTGGGCTTGGCGGGGGGCACAGACGGAGGCGCGGCTGCACGAGCAGCGGGAGCCGTCGGCGTCCAGGCGAACGGTGACCGAGTCCCGCGGGACGCTGTGGCCGACCACCTTGCCGTCCCCCTCCGGCGTGGAGACCCGGGTGCCGATCACCGGGGCGGACTCCTGAAACCGCTGGTAGAGCGGATGCTCGTACTTGAGGCAGCACATCAGCCGGCCGCACGCGCCGGAGATCCGCAGCGGGTTGAGCGGGAGATCCTGGTCCTTCGCCATCCGGATGGTCACCGGCTCGAAGTCGGTGAGGAAGGTGGCGCAGCACAGATCCCGGCCGCAGGAGCCGATCCCGCCCTGGACGCGCGCCGAGTCGCGGGCGGAGAGCTGCCGCAGCTCGACCCGGCAGTGCAGCGTCGCCCCCAGGTCGCGCACCAGGGAACGGAAGTCGACCCGGTGCGGCGCGGTGAAGTAGACGGTGGTCCGGTCGCTGCCGGTGTCCGGCGTACCGGGCACGTGGTCGACGGCCACCACCTTCATCGGCAGCCCGTGCTCCCGGATGAGCCGCTTGGCGGCCACCTTGGCGTCCGCCTTGCGCCGGCGCAGCAGCTCGTCGCGGCGCAGGTCCTCGTCCTGGGCCAGCCCGGCCAGCTTGGGCGCACCGGCGGTGTCCTCGTCGACCCACTGCGCGGCCCAGACGCACTCGGCCACCTCGGGCCCCTCGTCGGTGGGCACCAGCACCTTGTCGCCCACCTGCGGGCGCAGCTCGCCGGGGTCAAGGTAGTAGAGGCGCCCGTACCGGTTGAAACTGACCGCGCAGAGCATGCCCATGGCCACCACCCTACGACGCCGTGCGGTTTGCCGGCCGCCCAGCCGTCGCCGTCCGGTCACCCGGCGCAGCGATCCATTGTCGGCTCGACCGAGCCGGTGCCAACCCGCCGTGTGGTTGATCCTCGCCCGGACGGCTGAAAGATGAGGCCACTGGAGGACAAACGGCGACCGACCGCGTTGAGTGAAGACAGACCTGCGGGGGGTGCAGGGGAAGCCACGGCGTCGCCGCCGGAGCCCGGCCACGGCCGGTACGGCGCGCGGCGCCGTGGGCTTGCGCCGGAGGCTCATGCCGGCACTCCGCTCCGCCGAACGGTCCAAGCCCGGCCGCGTCGGTCAGTGCGCACCATCGCCGCAGCCTCTGCTGATTCGCTCGCTTCGCTCGCTCAGTGGCCGATCCGGGTGGCGCCGCCGTAGCGGGGCACCCCGGACACCCGCTCCCGCCAGGTCGTCTCGGCCAGGCTCGGCGCCCACTGGCGCAGCAGCGTCTCCGCGCCGTCGTACGCCACCCCGAGCACACCCAGCACCCGGACCGCGATCTCCGCCGCCGCCAGTGCCCCGGTCGGCCCGCCGTCCGCACCCGGCCGCCCGGCGGCGTGCACGGTGACCGCCTCGGTGGAGCGCAGCACGTCGGCCAGGGCCCGGGCCAGGGCGAGCCGGCTCCCCTCCACCCAGTCGGCCAGCGCGTCGGCGTATCCGGCGGTCGACTCCAGCCGCCCGACCAGGCTCTCTGGCCCCTCGTCGAGGTGGCGGAGCAGGGCACCGCGGGCCTCGTCGTACGCTGCGGCGGCCGGCCCGGACCAGGCGACCGGGTCGGCGAGCAGGGCGGAGGCGTCGTCGTATCCCCGGACGAGCCGGCGCACGGCGTGACCGGCGTCGGCCAACGGCGCCGGATGCAGCTCAAGGAACTCGCGCACGGCCGCTCCGGGGAGCACCTGCATGCGGCGCAGCAGCGGCCAGAGCCGGTGCCCCTCGGGTGCGCCGCCGGCGAGCAGCGTGTCGACCCGGGCCAGCAGATCGAGGCCCGGCTCGGCGAGACGGTCCAGGGCGTCCATCACGCCTCCCGGCGGAGCCGGCGCCCGGCGGACTCGTCGGTGGCCGCGTACCGGTCGGCAGCGCTGCGCAGCGCGGCCGCGGCGGCGGACAGCCGGGTCGCGGCGGCGGCCGCCTCGCGGGCCCGGTCGCCGGTGGCGCCGGTCCACTGCCGGTGCAGGGCCCGACCGATCTCGCCGGGCCGGCCCTCGGCGTGCGCGCCGAAGGCGGGGTGCGGCGGGTCGGTCGCGGTCACGGTGCGGGCCAGGGTGGCGAGGGTGGCGCTGGCCTCCTCCAGGCGGGCGGCCAGGGCGTGCAGGGTGTCCATGTCAGGCTCCCGCCAGCGGCCGGTACGCCGCGAAGGTCTCGTTGTGCAGCTTCTCCCGGGCCCACTGGGCGGCGTCGGCGGCGGCGGTGACCGCGGCCTGCACCGAACCGGCGACGTCCCGGGGGTTGCGCTGGTGCAGCGGGCCGAGGAAGCGCACGCCGGTGATCCGCCCACCGGCGGTCACCACCACCTCGACCAGCCCGTCGGGCGAGCGGACGGTGACCTCGACCGTCGACACCGCCTGGTCGAACTCGGCCTGGAGGGTCTCGATGCGCCGGTAGCGGCGGACCGCTTCCTCGATCCAGGCCTCGTCGATCTCGCCCCGTGGCATCGGTGGACTCCTCCCGGCTGGCCCCTCACTGAGCGTGCCGCCACCGTCACCGCGGCACACCGGACCGTACCGCACGTCAATCGCGCCTGTCGATGCCCTGTGGACAGCGCCGGAAAGCTCGCCTACCCCTTCCAGAGGGCGAGCATCATCGCCTCCACCGCGATCCGCGGCTTGACGTTCGCCTCGATCGCCGCCCGGCACTCCAGCACGGCCTCCAGCCGGCGCAGCGCCCCCTCGGCGTCCCACTTCTGCGCGCCGGCCTCGGCCAGCGCGGCGGTGTCGGTGTGCACCGGGGCGACCGGTGCCCGCAGCGCCACGGCGAGCGCGTCGCGATAGAAGCCGGCCAGGTCCACCAGAGCCCGGTCGAGCGCGTCGCGCTGGGCCCGGGTGGCCCGCGACTTCTGCCGCTTCTCCAGGTCCTTGAGCTGGCCGGCGGCACCCCGCATGGCCCCCGCCGCGCCCCGGCCGGTGCCGCCCGCGCCGAGCGCGGTCTGCAGCGCGGCCCGTTCCGCCTCGTCGATCTCGGCGACCGCCGCCGCGGCCTCCGCCTCGGCCGCCTCGATCAGCGCGGACGCGGCGTCGAACGCCGCACCCACCCCGGTCAGCCGGCGCGGCACGGCGAGCACCGCGTCGCGGCGCTGCCGGGCCTCCGGGTCGCGGGCCAGCCGCCGGGCCCGGCCCACGTGCCCCTGCGCGGCCGCCGCCGCCCACTCGGCCACGTCGGGCGCGATGCCGTCCCGGCGTACGAGGACCTCGGCCACCGCGCCGGCCAGCGGCTGGCGCAGCGGTACGACCCGGCACCGGGACCGGATGGTCACGGAGATGTCGTCCGGGTGGGTGGACGGGGCGCAGAGCAGGAACACGGTCCGTGGCGGCGGCTCCTCGACCGCCTTGAGCAGCGCGTTGCCGGCCGCCTCGGTGAGCCGGTCGGCATCCTCGATGATGACGATCTGCCACCGCCCGCCGGACGGCGTGCTGGCCGCCCGGAGCACCAGGGCGCGCATCTCGCCGACGCCGATGGACAGCCCCTCGGGCACCACCAGCCGGACGTCGGCATGGGTGCCGGCCAGCGTGGTGTGGCAGCCGGGACACTCGCCGCAGCCGGTGCCGTGCACGCACTGCAACGCGGCCGCGAAGGCGCGCGCGGCCACCGAGCGGCCCGAGCCGGGCGGGCCGGTGAAGATCCAGGCGTGGGTCATCCCCGCGCCGGGGTCGCCGCCGGCTGCCTCGCCCGGTCCGCCCGGCGGACCGGCGCCGGGGATCGGTTCGGCGTCGAACTCCTCGGCGAGCGCGTCGAGTTTGTCGTAGGAGTCGCCCGGCCCGGCGCCGGTCGCCGGCCCGGCCGGGCGGGCCGCCGGCACGGCGGCGGCCCGCAGCAGGGCGGCGGCCGAGGCGGCGGCGTGGCGCAGCGTCGCCACGGCCTCGTCCTGCCCGACCAGGTCGGCGAAGACGTCCGCCATCAGGTGGGGCGCTTCATGGTCACCAGCTCCGCGCCGGATAACTCGGGCTGGACCGTGGTGTCCGGGCCCTGTGCCGGGCGGGGGTGCACGATGCGGGCCGGATCGCCCAGGACCTCCTCCACCCGCCGGGCGACCGCCTCGGCGATCTCCTCGACCGGCCGGGCGGCGTCGAGCACCAGGTAACGCTTGGGGTCGGCGGCGGCCAGGTCGAGGAACGCGTACCGGACCCGCTCGTGGAACGCGATCGACTCGGCCTCCAGCCGGTCGGCGCCCTGGTTACGGGTACCGACCCGGGACAGGCCGGTGTGCGGTTCGACGTCGAGCAGCACCACCAGGTCGGGCTTGAGCCCGCCGGTGGCCCACGAGGAGAGCCAGGAGACCTCCTGCGCCGGCAGCGTACGACCGGCGCCCTGGTAGGCGAGGGACGAGTCGACGTACCGGTCGCTGATCACCACGGCGCCCCTGGCCAGCGCCGGCCGGACCACGGTGGCGACGTGGTGCGCGCGGTCGGCGGCGTAGAGCAGCGCCTCGGCGCGCGGCGACGGGGCCTCGGCGCCGGCGGTCTCCAGCACCAGCGAGCGGATCCGCTCGCCGACGGCGGTCGCCCCCGGCTCCCGGGTGACCACGACGTCCCGCCCCTGGCCGCGCAGCCGTTCGGCGAGCGCGGCGAGCTGGGTGGACTTGCCGGCGCCCTCGCCACCCTCGAAGACCACGAAGAGACCGCTGGAGACGAAGGGCTCGGCGGGCATCAGCGGGCGGCCCCGGATCGAGCCCCACAGGTCGGCCAGGACCGGTACGCCCTTCTTGTCGTCCATCTGGCCGAACGCGCTGATCCCGGCGAAGATGCCGGCGGCACCCGCGACGAGCAGCAGCAGGCGGGTCGAGGAGACCGAGATGCCCAGGTCGGCGATGGTCAGCTGGCGCGAGCCGCCGACGCCGACCAGGAGGCTGCTCAGCGCGATGGCCAGGATCAGCACCAGCCGGGTGCCGATCTGCACCACCGCGAAGACCCGGCCGCGCAGCTCGTCGGCGACCTCGCCGCCGAGCAGGGTGGTGCCGGCCAGGAAGGCCATGCCGGCACCCGCACCGACCAGGATCGCGCCGAGGATCGCCATGGACAGGTGAATGGCGAAGGCGAGCACCAGCACGGACGCGCTGGCCAGCACGATGCTCATGCCGAACCAGCGGCGCCGGGACATGTCCCGGACGATCATCGGGCCGGCCCCGATGCCGATCGCCAGACCGATGAAGATCGCGCCGAAGAGCAGGTAGAACGCGGCGTCACCGGCGCCCAGCGAGGCGGCGAAGAACTTGGCCGTGCCGACCACGATGCCGCCGCCGGCGAACGCGCCGAAGATGCCGAGCACCAGGCCACGGACCAGCGGGGTCTGCCGGATGAACGTCCAGCCCTCGGCGAACTGCCGCGCCATGCTCTGCTCGGTGGGCTCGCGCTCGCCGGTGCGGGTCCGGCTGATCTCTCTGATCCCGAAGGCGACGACCAGCGCGGTGGCGAGCCGGGAGAACGAGTTGACCCAGAGCGCAAGCTGCGCCGGCTCGGCCCAGTTCGGCAGCCCGCCCCCGACCAGCCCGCGCACGCTGCGGTCGAGCACCGCGGCGACGATGGCGGCGCCGATCGGGGTGATGCCGTACGTGGTGATCAGGGTGAGCTGGTTGGCGGTCTCCAGCCGGGCGCGCGGGATCAGGTTGGGGACCGCGGCCTCCTTGGCCGGGATCCACATCAGGGTGATCGTCTCGATCAGGAAGGTGGCGATCGCCGCCCAGGTGACCACCAGGGCGCCGCTGGCGCCGGTCAGCGCGTAGAGCGGGATCGAGGCGAAGAGCACGAAACGCAGGACGTCGCAGATGACCATGGTCCAGCGCCGGTCGAACCGGTCGGCGAAGACCCCGGCCACCGGGCCGAGCAGCAGGGCGGGCAGCAGCCGGATCGCGATCAGCGTGCCGAACGCCGCGCCCTTGGCGGTGTCGCCGGAGACCTGAGCGGCGGCGAAGACCGAGGTGGCGAGCAGGCCGAGCCAGTCGCCGAAGGAGGCGACGCCGAGCACGACCCAGAGCCGGCGGAACGGCCGGATGCGCAGCACCGAGCGGATGGCGGCCGCTGCGGACAGGTCAGCCTGCGCGGGCGACGACACGCCGGGCGACTCGCCGTTCTTCTGGCTTTTGATGGCCGTACCTCCACGTGCCGGCCCAGAGTTGGGCATCCCCGGTGCAACACTCTAGTCGCGGCGAGAAGCGCCCCCTCCGCGACATTCGCCTGCTCGCCGAGCCTAGGCCGCCGGGGCCACCGCCCGCAGCCCGGACATACGCGAGGGTATTTCGCATTGACTCCCAGACAGTTAGCGTGCAGCCGTGGCCACCGACAGTGACAGACTTCGCGATCGCCTCGACGGGGCGACCGCCCACCTCGACCCGCCGTACGCGGTCGTCGACCTCGCCGCCTTCGACGCGAACGCGGACGCGCTCGCCCGCCGGGCCGCCGGCAAGCCGGTCCGGGTGGCCAGCAAGTCGGTCCGCGCCCGCGAACTGCTCAGCCGGGTGCTGGGGCGCCCCGGCTGGCGCGGCGTGATGGCGTTCACCCTGCCCGAGGCGCTCTGGCTGGCCCGCGCCGGGGTCAGCGACGATGTGCTGGTGGCGTACCCGACCGCCGACCGGGGCGCGCTGGCCGAGTTGGCCGCCGACCCGGCGCTCGCCGACGCGGTGACGCTGATGGTCGACGACGCCGGTCAGCTCGATCTGGTCGACGAGGTGTGCCCGCCCGGCCGCCGGCCACCGGTGCGGGTCTGCCTCGACCTGGACGCCTCCTGGCGACCGCTCGGCGGGCGGGTGCACGTCGGCGTCCGGCGGTCCCCGGTGCACAGCGCCCGGGCAGCCGGCGCGCTCGCCCGCGCCGTCGCCGGCCGGCCCGGCTTCCGGCTGGTCGGCCTGATGTCGTACGAGGCGCAGATCGCCGGCCTCGGCGACGCCCCGCCCGGACAGGCGGTGCTGGGTACCGCGATCCGGGTCGCCCAACGCGGGTCGTACCGGGAACTGCTGGCCCGCCGGGCGGCGGCGGTCGCCGCGGTACGCGAGCACGCCGACCTCGAGTTCGTCAACGGCGGCGGCACCGGCAGCGTGGCCGCCACCAGCGCCGACCCCGCGGTCACCGAGGTCACTGCGGGATCCGGCCTGTACGGGCCGACGCTCTTCGACGCGTACCGGGCCTGGCGCCCCACCCCGGCGGCGTTCTTCGCCTGCGCGGTGGTCCGCCGGCCGGCGCCCGGGGTGGCCACCGTGCTCGGTGGCGGCTGGATCGGCTCGGGCCCGGCCGCCGACAGCCGGCTCCCCCGGCCGTGGTTGCCGGCCGGGCTGCGGCTGCTCGGCGCCGAAGGCGCGGGTGAGGTGCAGACTCCGGTGGCGGGCACGGCCGCGACGGCCCTGCGGGTCGGTGACCGGGTCTGGTTCCGCCATGCCAAGGCCGGCGAGCTGTGCGAGCACGTCAACGAACTGCATCTCGTCGACGGCGACAGCGTGGTCGCCACCGTGCCCACCTACCGGGGCGAAGGCCGGGCGTTCCTCTAGTCACGAGACGTGGCCTGGTGAGGCAGGACCTGGGCCCTCGGTCGGGTGACGGCGGGCCCCGGCGCACCTCGGGCGCCCGCCGTACCTCGTGCCGCCCGGTCGCACCCCAGGCGTCTTTCGCGTCCTGCCGCCCGGTCGCACCCGGGGGGTCTTTCCTGTCCTGCCACCCGGTCGCACCCGGACGTCTTTCCCGTCCTGCCACCCGGTCGCACCCGGGCGACTTTCCGGTCGTGCCGCCGGCCGGGGCCGGCGGCGTCCGCTCAGCTCTGCTGAGCGGCCTCGGTCCTGGCGTCGACCTGCCGGTGCAGGTACTCCCGGATCAGCGCCTTCGCCTCGGAAAGCACCCGCTCGTCGCCCTCGGGCTTGCGCCGGAACGCCAGCTTGATCAGGGCGTCCGCGCCCTCGACCGCGATCTCCAGATGGAACCGGAGGTCGGGCACGTCGGCCAGACCGAAACGCTCGGCGAGCACGCGGGCGAGCTGATCGGCGATCACCCCGTTGTTGTCCCGCTGCTCATCGAGCAGGTGCAGGTCGACCACGTCGCCGAAGTGCAGGGTACGGAACCCCGGGATGGTGCGGTGCATCGTGATGTACTCGTCGATCGCCGCGTCGACGCCGTCCCACCAGTGGGTCAGGTCGTCGGAGGCGAACCGCTCGTCGAGCCGCTGGAGATAGGACTCCATCGTGCGCAGGGTCAACGCCTGCACGATCGCCCGCTTGTCCGGAAAGAACTGGTAGACCGACCCGATCGCCACCTCGGCGCGCTCGGCGAGGAGAGTCGTGGTCAACCCCTCGTACCCCACCTCGTCGACGAGCTCGGCACAGGCGTCCAGCATCCGCTGGACCCGCGCGACACTTCGACCCTGCACCGGCACCCGGCGCAGCGGCCCGGTCGTGGCGGCTGGTGTGGACACTCGGCGCCACCCCCCTTCGACGGAAGAACATATCTACAAGTCACGAGACCGTGACTACCGGTACAACGAGCGTGTCGCGTTTGCGGTATTTACCAGGCACAACGTTCCTGATATGAAGTCAGTTCATATTCATGTCGAGTAGCGTCCATGGCCGGTACGCCACCAGCCGCCTGGTCCAACTGGGCCGGCAACCAACGCAGCACCGCCACCCTGGTGGCGCGTCCCCGGACCGTCGACGAGGTCGCCGCGGCGATCCACGCCGCCGCCGACGCCGGCCGGACGATCCGGACGGTGGGCAGCGGGCACTCGTTCACCGGGACGGCCCTCACCGACGGGCACCGGCTCGAACTGACCGAACTGGACACCGGCGTCACCGTCGACACCACCCGCCGACTGGTCACCGTACCGGCCGGGATGACTCTGCACACGCTCAACGACCTACTCGCCACCCACGGACTGGCGCTGCCCAATCTCGGCGACATCGACGCGCAGACCTTGGCCGGGGCGCTCGCCACCGGCACCCACGGCACCGGCGCGAAACTCGGCTGCCTGTCCACCTTCGTCACCGGGCTGACCCTGGTCACCGGCACCGGGGAGGTGCTGCGCTGCTCCGCCGACGAGCACCGCGACGTCTTCGCCGCCGCCCGGGTCGGGCTCGGCGCGGTCGGCATGCTGGTCGAGGTCACCCTGCGCTGCGTCGACGCCTTCGTGCTCCGCGCGCACGAGCGGCCGGCGGCGCTGGCCGCGGTGCTGGCCGACCTGCCCGGGCTCGTCGAACAGCACGACCACGTCGAGTTCTACTGGTTCCCGTACACCGCACGGGTGCAGGTCAAGACCAACGACCGGGTGCCCGCCGACGACCGGCCGCTGCCCCGCTGGCGGGGCTGGCTGGACGACGATTTCCTGGCCAACAGCGTCTTCGCCGGGGCCTGCCGGCTGGGCCGCGCCGTGCCGGCGCTGGCCCCCGGGATCAGCGCCGTCTCCGCCCGGGCGCTCACCGAACGCACCTACACCGGTCGCTCCGACCGGGTCTTCTGCACGCCACGCCGGGTCCGCTTCCTGGAGATGGAGTACGCCCTGCCCCGCGCCGTCCTGCCGGCCGCGCTGGACGCCCTGCGGCGCATCGTGGACAACCTGCCGTTCAAGGTGCTCTTCCCGGTCGAGGTGCGGTTCACCGCCGCCGACGACATCTGGCTCTCCCACGGATTCGGGCGGGACTCGGCATACCTCGCCATCCACCAGTACGTGGGCATGCCCTTCGAGCCCTACTTCCGGGCGTTCGAGGAGGTGGCCACGGAACTGGGCGGACGGCCGCACTGGGGCAAGCTGCACTACCGGGACGCGGCGTCGCTCGCGCCCGCGTACCCGCGGTTCGCCGACTTCCTGGCCGTCCGCGACCGCCTCGACCCCGACCGCCGCTTCGCCAACCCCTACCTGAACCAGGTCCTCGGCGACTGAGCCGCACCCCTGCCACAGATCTTGGTACGAATCAGCCCCGTCAGGGGCGACACCTGACCAAGATCTGTTCGCTGTCCACAGGGGGTGGTGGGCGGGTGAGTGGTGATGAGGATGGGAGGGTGTGAGGGAAGGTGGGCGGGACGGGGGGCGGGACGGGGGGGCGGGAAAGTGGGCGGGATGGGCGGGGGGTACGGGCCGGTCTTTGGCGGGCGCTACCGACCGACGACGCCGACGAGCTGACCTGGCTGCTGTTCCATCAGGAAGACGTCCTCAGCCTTGAACAGGCGCGGCGATTCCTGTCTCCCAAGGCGATCCGACACCGGGTGGCCACTCGACGTTGGCGCCAGGTGCATCGAGGGATCTACGTGACCCACAGCGGTCCGCTCGGCCCTGCCCAACTCCGGTGGATCGCGGTGCTCGCGGCCGGCCCGGCGGCGGTGCTCGGCGGGCTCACCGCAGCCCAGGCCTGGGGGCTGCGTCGCTACGAGACTCGGGTCGTCCACCTCCTGCTACCCGCCCGGCACCAGGCAAGATCGCTTCCGTCGGGCGTACGCGTCCACCGGACGACGCTGCTGCCAGAGCAGGACGTGCTGTCGGTCGGCCAGCCGCGACGGACGATGCCAGCGCGGTCTTTGGTCGATGCGGCGCAATGGGCTCCGAGCGATGCGGAGGCACGCGCGGTGATCGCTGCCGGCTTCCAGCAACGACTCGTCGGCGGGGACGACGTGCACCGGGTCCTGGACCGAATGCCGCGCGCCCGGCGGCGCAAACTGATCAAAGTGACGGCGTCGGACGCGGCGGGCGGCGCCCACTCCCTCGCTGAGTTGGACTTCCTCAGCCTGGTCCGTACGGCTGGGCTACCCGAACCGTCCCGGCAGGTGGTCCGCCATGACGCCGCCGGACGCCGACGCTATCTGGACGTCTGGTTCGAGCAGTGGCGGGTCCACGTCGAAATCGACGGTGGGCAGCATCTCGATCCCCGAACCGCGTGGAACGACATGCAGCGCCAGAATGATCTCTGGACCACAGGCGACCGGGTGCTCCGATTTCCCGCCTGGGCCGTGCGCAACGAACCGGAGCGGGTAATCACCCAGCTGCGCGCCGCCCTCCGCTACGCAGGCTGGCCCGGTTAACCACCCTGATCAGATCTTGGTACGTACCCGCCCCGCCAAGGGCCGCCACGTACCAAGATCTCTTCAGATCAATAATCACTCCGTGGAGGTGGATGCCTTCCGGGGGGCGGCCTTCTTCGCCGGGGCCTTCTTGGCCGCGGTGGCCTTGGCGGTCGTCGTCTTCTTCGCGGCGGTGGACTTGGCGGCGGCGGTCTTCTTCGCCGCCGCCTTCTTGGCCGAGGCCGCCTTCTTCGCCGCCGCCTTCTTCGGCGCCGGACCCTTCGCCCGCTTCTCGGCGAGCATCTCGGAGGCTTCCTCCAGGGTCAGCGCCTCCGGGGTCTGCCCGCGCCGCAGCGACGCGTTGGTCTCCCCGTCGGTGACGTACGGCCCGAACCGCCCATCCTTGATCACCAGCGGCTTCTCGGTGAGCGGGTCGGCGCCCATCTCCCGCAGCGGCGGCGCGGCGGCCCGGCGCTGGCGGGTCTTCGGGGTGGCCAGCAGCGCGAGCGCCTCGTCCAGCGTGACGGTGAACATCTTCTCTTCCGAGTCCAACGAGCGGAACTCGTCACCACGCTTGACGTACGGGCCGTAGCGGCCGTTGTTGGCGAACACCTCGACCCCGTCCGGGGCCACCCCCACGAGCCGGGGCAGGCTGAGCAGCTTCAGCGCCTCGTCGAAGGTGAGCGTCTCCGGCGACTGCGACCGCAGCAGCGAGGACTTCCGCTCGCCGCTGGCCACGTACGGGCCGAACCGGCCGGACTTCAGCACGATCGGCTCGCCGGTGGCCGGGTCGTCGCCGAGCTTTCGCTCGCCCGCGCCACCGAGGAACAGCTCGTGCACCTTCTCCGGGGTCAGCTCGTCCGGCGCCAGCCCCTCGGGGATCGGCGCCCGGTCGCCCTGGGCGCCGCCCTCCTCGCCCTCACCGGTGGGTGCGGGCTGCTCGCCCGGCAGGGCCCGCTGGAGGTACGGCCCGTACCGGCCGACCCGGACGACGACCTCGCGCCCCTCCTCGTCGGTGAAGAGTGTGATCGAGTTGACGCTGCGTGCGTCGATCTCGCTGAGGTTCTCCGTCACCAGCTTCTTGAGGCCACCGGCGTGGGCGATGTCCCGGTCACCGGCGCCGTTGGCGCTGCCGAAGTAGAACGCGGTGAGAAAGTCGACCGCGGCGTGGTCGCCGCCGGCGATCTCGTCCAGCTCGTTCTCCATGCTGGCGGTGAAGTCGTAGTCGATCAGGCGCGGGTAGTGCCGCTCCATCAGCCCGATCACCGCGAACGCCAGGAACGACGGGATCATCGCTTGGCCGCGCTTGACGACGTACCCGCGGTCCTGGATGGTCTGCATGATCGACGCGTACGTCGACGGGCGGCCGATGCCCAGCTCCTCCAGCGCCTTGACCAGCGACGCCTCGGTGTAGCGGGCGGGCGGCTGGGTGTGGTGGCCCTGCGCGGCCAGCTCCTCGGCGGTCAGCGGCTGGTCCTTGACCAGGGTGGGCAGCCGCCGCTCGGCGTCCTCGGCCTCGGCGTTCTCGTCGTCGCTCGACTCCACGTAGGCGCGCAGGAAACCGGGGTCGGTGATGGTCTTGCCGGTCGCCCCGAAGTCGGCCTCCTCCTGCGCGGCGGAGACCGCGCGGATCCGCACCGAGACGCTGGAGCCGACCGCGTCGGTCATCTGCGAGGCGATGGTGCGCCGCCAGATCAGCTCGTAGAGCTTGAACTCCTCGGCGGACAGCTCCTTGGCCACCTCACCCGGGGTGCGGAAGTTGTCCCCCGCCGGGCGGATCGCCTCGTGCGCCTCCTGCGCGTTCTTCACCTTGCCGGTGTAGCGGCGCGGCTCCGGCGGCACGCTGCGCTCGCCGTACAGCTCGACGATCTGCCGGCGGGCCGCCGCGACGGCGGTCTCCGACAGGTTCACCGAGTCGGTACGCATATAGGTGATGTAGCCGTTCTCGTACAGCCGCTGCGCGGTGCGCATTGTCTGCTGGGACGAGAGCCGCAGCTTGCGGGCCGCCTCCTGCTGCAGCGTGGAGGTGATGAACGGCGCGTACGGGCGGCGCCGGTAGGGCTTCTCCTCGACCCGGGTGACGGTGAACGGCCGCCCCTCCAGCCGGGCCGCCAGGCCCCGGGCACCGCCCTCGTCGAGGTGCACCACGCCCGCGCCGGCCCGGACCCGGCCGGTGGTCGGCTCGAAGTCCTTGCCGGTGGCGATCCGGTCGCCGTTCAGCGCGATCAGGGTGGCGTTGAACGCCCGTGGCCCCTCGCCGGGGTTCGCCACCGCGAGAGTGGCCAGGATGTCCCAGTATTCCGCGGTGCGGAAGGCCATCCGCTGCCGCTCCCGCTCGACCACGATCCGGGTCGCCACGGACTGCACCCGGCCCGCCGAGAGCTTCGGCATGACCTTCTTCCACAGCACCGGGGAGACCTCGTAGCCGTACAGCCGGTCCAGGATGCGCCGGGCCTCCTGCGCGTCGACCAGGTCGCGGTCGATCTCCCGCGGGTTGGCCACCGCGGCCTGGATGGCCGGCTTGGTGATCTCGTGGAAGACCATCCGCTTGACCGGCACCTTGGGCTTGAGCGTCTCCACCAGGTGCCAGGCGATCGCCTCGCCCTCGCGGTCCTCGTCCGTCGCCAGGAAGATCTCGTCGACCTCCTTGGCCAGCTTGGTCAGCTTGCTGATCTGCTGCTTGCGGTCCGGCGAGACCACATAGAGCGCGTGGAACCCGTTGTCGACGTCCACGCCGAGCCGCGCCCACGGCTCGCCCTTGTACTTGGCCGGCACGTCGGCGGCGTTGCGGGGCAGGTCCCGGACGTGGCCGAAGCTGGCCTCCACGACGTACCCCGGGCCGAGGTAGCCCGAGATCGTCTTGGCCTTCGCCGGTGACTCGACGATGACCAGACGGGTGGTTCCAGCGTTGCTCGGCACGTCTCTCTCCGACCTCACTCCTGCTCTATGCCCGTTTCGGGCCGCATTGCACGCCCGGACGACCGGTGGTCCGGATGTCCAACGTAACGCGCCGTCCGCGGTCCGGGTTTCGTGGGCCGCAAACACTCAGTTCGGGCGACCCACCGGCCGGTTCGCGCGGCGGCACCCGCCGAACGGCGCCACCGTACACCGTGGGTAGGGCGTCGAGTGGGTCACTGTGACGATCACGCACCCACGGCGGAGGAGGCACCCTCCGTTTTCCGGTGCGAACGACCGCGCGGAGGTGTCCGGGATCGGACAGCCGGCGGGGTTGCGCGCCACCGGTTCAGCCGCCGGCGCCCGGCCATCCGGCCGCCGGCGCCGCCGGTGGGCGGTCACCCACCAGCTCGGCCAGCCGGGCCATCCGCCGCCGGCCGGCGATCCGGTACGCGGGTCCGCCGTCGGCCGGCTCCACGAACGCCGCCGGCAGCCCCACCGCGGCCAGCGCGGCGCGTACCCGGGGCCAGCACTCCTCGTCGGCCGGGCCCAGGCCGAGCTGGCAGCCGGCCGGGTCGACCGCCCCGGCGGCGGCGAGCCAGAGCCGCAGCCGGCGCCCGTTGAGGTGGAAGCCGGCCGGGACCTGCTTCGTCGTGCCGCGCAGCCAGGCCGTCGCGAGCGGGGCCAGCGTGGTCGCGTACGCGGTGCGCACCAGGTGCCGCCCGTCCTCGGTCGGCTCCCAGCTCGCCGGCACGCCCCGCGCCGCCAGCTCGGCCACCAGCGCGTGCACCCGCCACGCGGCGTCCACCACCACCGAGATCCGGGCGGTGCCGCCCATCCGCACCACCTCTCCCGGTCCGGCGAGCAGACCGGCCAGGTCCGCCAGGGCCGGGTCCGCCGCCTCGGTGGAGAACAGCGAGGGCTGGCGGACCGGGTCGGGGGAAGGGTGCGTCAGCGACACTCCGGGACCTCGTCGAAGGCCTCTTTGAGCTCGGACGAGTTGAGCTTGCTGGTGTCCAGCGCGCTCGCGTCGTACTCCTTGTTGAGCGTGTCCACCGCGGCCCGCACCCCGTCGTAGAAGGGCCCGGCCTGCGCGGTGTCCAGCCCGTCGATGGTGCCCCGGGCCCGGCCGTACGCGTCCCGCATCTTGCTCAGCGAGGCGCGGAACCCGGCGGAGATCTCCTCGCCGTGGTCGGTCTCCGGCACGCCGGCCTGCTCGACCTTGCGTCGGGCGGTCTCGCTGGCCTGCTCGGCCCCGGCGAAGAGGCGGACCAGGTTCTCCTTGGCCTGCGCCGGGGTGGTCTGCGCGGTCATCTGCTGCTGGGTGCTGCTGGTCAGCTTGTTGATCTCCGCGCGCCACGGGGTGAGCGCCTGGCAGACCGACGCGGCCCAGGCCCGGGGGCTGGGACCGCCGCACCCGGCGACGACGAGGCTGAGCGTGGCCAGGACCACCGTGAGCTTTCCGGCGGTTGCCGCCCCGCGGGTACGCATGCGAAGCAGCGTACGGCCTCCCGGGGGAAGTGCCACCGGTCAGGTTTCCGGCCCGGGACCTCCGAACGGGCCGGTTCCCGGCCGGCGCGAGGCCGACCGGGAACCGGCACCAGTTCGTACCCGCTCAGGCGCGGACCGGCTCCGCCCGCTCCTCCGGGCTGCCCGCGGCGTCGCCGTCGCGGTCGGAGTCGCCCATGGCGACGCCCTTGCGCTTGCTGAACACCACGGCCGCCACGATGACCAGCGCGGCCACCACGGCGATCGTGATCCGCAGGCCGGTGTTCTTGTCCTCGCCCACGCTCCAGGCCACCACGGCCGGCGCGATCAGCAGCGAGACCAGGTTCATCACCTTGAGCAGCGGGTTGATCGCCGGACCGGCGGTGTCCTTGAACGGGTCGCCGACGGTGTCGCCGATGACGGTGGCGGCGTGCGACTCGGAGCCCTTGCCGCCGTAGGCGCCGTCCTCCACCAGCTTCTTGCCGTTGTCCCAAGCGCCGCCGGAGTTGGCCAGGAAGACCGCCATCAGGGTGCCCGCCCCGATGGCACCGGCCAGATACGACGCCAGCGCGCCGGGACCGAGGCCGAAGCCGACCGCGATCGGCGCCATGATCGCCAGCAGGCCGGGGGTCATCAGCTCGCGCTGCGCATCCCGGGTGCAGATGTCGACGACCTTGCCGTACTCGGGGCGCTGGGTGCGGTCCATGATCCCGGGCAGCTCGCGGAACTGCCGGCGTACCTCCATCACCACGGCGCCGGCCGAGCGGGAGACCGCGTTGATGGCCAGGCCGGAGAAGAGGAAGACCACCGCCGCGCCGACGATCAGGCCGACCAGGTTGCGCGGGTTGGCCACGTTCAGCAGGTTGGTGATGGCGGCCTCGACGTTCTCCACCTTCGCGTCGCCGAACGCGGTCTTCAGCGTGTCGGTGTACGAGCCGAACAGCGCGGTCGCGGCCAGGACCGCGGTGGCGATGGCGATGCCCTTGGTGATCGCCTTGGTGGTGTTGCCGACCGCGTCCAGCTCGGTCAGCGTCCGCGCGCCGTGCTCGTCGATGTCGCCGGACATCTCGGCCACGCCCTGGGCGTTGTCGGAGATCGGGCCGAAGGTGTCCATGGCGACGATCACGCCGACGGTGGTGAGCAGGCCGGTGCCGGCCAGCGCGACGGCGAACAGCGACAGCGTGATGGAGCTGCCGCCGAGCAGGAACGCGCCGAACACGCCGGCGCTGATCAGCAGCGCCGAGTAGACCGCCGACTCCAGGCCGACGCTGATGCCGGCGAGGATGACGGTGGCCGCGCCGGTCTGCGAGCTCTTGCCGATGTCCTGCACCGGACGCCGGTTGGTCTCGGTGAAGTAGCCGGTGAGCGCCTGGATCGCGGCGGCCAGCACGATGCCGATCACCACCGCGCCGATGGCCAGCCCGCGGGGGCCGAACGGCGGCTCGCCGTCGGTGACGTTGAGCGTCGCCCGCCAGTTCTCGCCGAGCAGGTCCGCCCAGGTCGGCTTCAGGTAGCCGAACACGGCGATCGCCACCAGCACCGCGGAGACCAGGGCGGACAGGTAGAAGGCCCGGTTGATCGCGGTCAGCCCGTTGCGGTCGGAGGCGCGCAGCCGGGTGATGAAGACGCCGACGATCGCCACCAGCACGCCGATGGTCGAGATGATCAGCGGCAGGACCAGACCCTCGTTGCCGAACGCGGCCCGGCCCAGGATCAGCGCGGCGACCAGGGTGACGGCGTACGACTCGAACAGGTCGGCGGCCATCCCGGCGCAGTCGCCCACGTTGTCGCCCACGTTGTCGGCGATGGTCGCGGCGTTGCGCGGGTCGTCCTCGGGGATGCCCTGCTCGACCTTGCCGACCAGGTCGGCGCCGACGTCGGCGGCCTTGGTGAAGATGCCGCCACCGACCCGCATGAACATGGCGAGCAGCGCGGCACCGAAGCCGAAGCCCTCCAGCACGGTCGGGGCGTCGCCCTTGTAGAGCAGGACGACCAGCGCCGCACCGAACAGGCCGAGGCCCACGGTGAGGAAGCCGACCACGCCGCCGGTGCGGAAGGCGATCTTCATGGCGCTCTCGCGCCCGCCTTCGCGCTCCCGCGCGGCCGCGGCGACCCGCAGGTTGGCCCGGGTGGCCAGCCACATGCCGGCGCCGCCGATGAACGCGCTGAACAGGGCGCCCACCACGAAGAACGCCGACCGGCCGATCTTCACCAGGGTCTGGTTGCCGTCGGTGTCGTGCACCGGCAGCAGGAACAGCAGCACGACGGCGATCACCACGAAGATCGCCAGGGTGCGGAACTGCCGCAGCAGGTACGCGGACGCGCCCTCCTGCACCGCCCCGGAGATCTCCTGCATGTTGGTGGTTCCCGTACCGGCTGCCAGCACCGCCCTGGTCAGGGCGGCCGCGAAGACGAGCGCCACCAGCGCGATGACCGCGGCGATGACGACGTACGTCACGTTGGCTCCGGTAAGGGACAGTGCGCCGCCGTCGGCGGCCAAGGTCCCGGACATCTATGTCCTCCTGTACCGAACAACTCGCGCCGATCCGTGGAGACGCACGGACCGACGCCTGGATGCGGACTCGCAAGCGCGCGCCAACCCACCCCGGCGGACCAGCGATGAACACCCATTCCCGCTGGCTGCGGGACGGATCACTTGCTGACAACCCGGGTACTGTAGCCCTCCGACGTGTTGCGGCTCACACCGAGGGGGCACCCTTTCGCGATGATCTTCGTCGCTGTGCTATGCGAAGAAATCTGATATATGGGGCGGCCAGCACGACGAGGCCGCGTTCCCTGGGCGGGAACGCGGCCTGCGGTGGTGGGAACGTCAGGAGCGGCCGACCGGCCAGACCATCCGGACCTCGGTGCCGACGCCCTCCTCGACCGGGCGTACCTGCAGGTCCTCCACGAAGCCGGCGAGCAGGGCGAAGCCGACGCCGGTGGTCAGCGCGTCCTCGCTGAGCGACTCCTTGGCCAGCTCGTCCGGGGGCAGCGCGGCGAGACCGATGCCCGCCTCGATCGGGGCCCGGTCCACCACCCGGACCGAGTACGCCCCGTTGTCGGACATCTCCACCAGCACCAGATCGGCCAGCCCGTACTGCCGGTGCAGGGCCACCGCCCGGGTGCACGCCTCGCCGATCGCCAGGCGCACCTCGTCGAGCAGGTCCTCCCGTACGCCGGCCCGGCGGGCCACCGCGACGCCGACCAGGCGGGCGGTGCGCACGTGCACCGGGGCGGGCGAGAAGGAGAGCTTGACGGTCGCCATCATGCGCCGGCGCCGGTCGGATCGGCGCTGACCGCCGCGTCGACCGTGGGATGCAGCGGGAAGACCTGGTCCAGCGCGGTGATCCGGAAGATCTTGAGCAGCGGCTCCTTGTCGCAGACCAGGGCGAAGGAGCCGCCCGCCGAGCGGAGCCGCTTCAGGGCGCCCACCAGCACGCCGAGCCCGGTCGAGTCGAGGAAGTCCACCCGGCCCAGGTCCACCACGACCCGGCGGGCCCCGCCGTCGATCAGTTCGAGGAGCCGTTCCCGCAGGCGAGGCGCCGTGTAGACGTCCACCTCACCGCCGACCTCGAGCACCGTGTGCTCCCCCACGGCGCGAGTCGCCAGCGACAGCTCCATCGGTCCCTCCTCGGTAAGCTCTCCACGGCATCTAACCATCCCCGCCTGAACGCCCCGGTGAGTCACCGGCCGAGGCTCAACCCCCTTACCCAGGCCCCCCGCGTTTCATTTCCCGATCGTGTTCCGAAGGTGCAGGCCGTGACCTACGACAGCTTCAGCTCGGCGCGTCTACCGCCGCGCCACGACCAGAAGCCGTCGGCAGCCACCGTGCCCGCGAGCAGCGGGCCCGGGCGACCGCCCGCCGAGCTGCTGCACCGGCTGCGCGCCCGGCACTCCGCCGACCCGGTCACCCACGTCGAGCGGGTGCCGGCCCGGGTCGGGGAGCCGGCGCCGTGGCCGACGTGGGCCCCCGAGGAGCTGCGGGCGGCGTTCGCCCGGCGCGGCGTCACCGCCCCGTGGCGGCATCAGGCCGAGGCCGCCGAGCTGGCGTACGCCGGGACGCACGTGGTGGTGGCCACCGGCACGGCGTCCGGCAAGTCGCTGGCGTACCAGCTTCCGGCGCTGGGCACGCTGCTCGCCGACCCCCGTGCCACCGTGCTCTACCTGGCTCCGACCAAGGCACTCGCCGCCGACCAGTTGCGCGCCGTCGCCGGCCTCGAGCTGGAGGGGGTACGCCCCGCCTGCTACGACGGGGACACCCCGCGCGCCGAACGGGAGTGGATCCGGCGGCACTCCCGGTTCGTGCTGACCAACCCGGACATGCTGCACCACGGCATCCTGCCCGGGCACGCGAACTGGTCCGGGTTCCTGCGCCGGCTCGCGTACGTGGTGGTCGACGAGTGCCACACCTACCGGGGCGTGTTCGGCTCGCACGTGGCGCACGTGCTACGCCGGCTGCGTCGGCAGTGTGCCCGCTTCGGTAACACTCCCGTGTTCGTGCTGGCCTCGGCGACGTCGGGCGACCCGGCGACGACCGCCGGGCGGCTCACCGGGCTGCCGGTCGCGGCCGTCACCGAGGACACCTCGCCGCGCGGCGGGGTGACCTTCGCGCTGTGGGAGCCGCCGCTGCTCCCCTCGGATACGTCCTCCGATGTCGCCGACCTCGCCCCGGTCCGCCGCTCCGCGCTGCGGGAGACCGCCGACCTGCTCGCCGACAGCATCGTCGAGGGGGTCCGCACCCTCGCCTTCGTCCGGTCCCGGCGCGGTGCCGAGGTGGTCGCCGCCAACGCCCGACGCGCGCTGGACGAGGCGGTGCCCGGGCTCGGCGACCGGGTGGCCGCCTACCGGGCCGGTTACCTGCGCGAGGAACGGCGCGAGCTGGAACGCGCCCTGCTGCACGGCGACCTGCTCGGGCTCGCCTCCACCAACGCCCTCGAACTCGGCGTCGACCTGGTCGGCCTGGACGCGGTGCTGATCTGCGGCTGGCCGGGCACCCGGGCGTCACTCTGGCAGCAGGCCGGCCGGGCCGGACGCTCCGGCGACGAGGCACTCGCGGTGCTGGTGGCCCGGGACGACCCGCTCGACACCTACCTGGTGCACCATCCCGAGGCGCTGTTCGGGCGGCCCGTCGAGGCGACCGTGCTCGACCCGGCCAACCCGTACGTGCTCGCCCCGCAGCTCGCCTGCGCCGCCTTCGAGGCCCCGCTCACCCCGGCCGACCTGGAACTCTTCGGGGAGGGCGCGAAGGAGGCGGTCGAGGACCTGGTGGCCGCTGGGGCGCTGCGGCAGCGGCCGACCGGCTGGTACTGGCGGCACCGGGAGCGGCCCGAGGTGGACCTGCGCGGCGAGAACGGGGCACCGGTCTGCGTGGTGGAGGAGTCCACCGGGCGGCTGCTCGGCACGGTCGACGGCGGCTCCTCACACTTCCTGCTCCATTCCGGGGCGGTCTACCTGCACCAGGGCGTCTCGTACGTGGTCGACGCGCTCGACCTGGCGGACGGGTGCGCGCTGGTGCACGCCGAGGAGCCGGACTGGTCCACCCACGCCCGGGACGTCACCTCGCTGTCCGTGGTGTCGGTCCGGTCGTACGTGGACGCCGGGCCGGTCGGGCTCTTCCTCGGCGAGGTCGACGTGACCAGCCAGGTGGTGTCGTACCAGCGGCGGCGGATCGCCACCGGCGAGGTGATCGACACCCGGCCGCTGGACCTGCCGGCCCGGGAACTGCGTACCGTCGCCGTCTGGTTCACCCTGTCCCCCGAGTCCCTGGCGGCGGCGGGGATCGAGGCCGCCGACGTTCCGGGCGCGCTGCACGCCGCCGAGCACGCCGCGATCGGCCTGCTGCCGCTCATGGCTACCTGCGACCGCTGGGACATCGGCGGCCTGTCCACCGCGGTCCACCCGGACACCGAGGCCCCCACCGTCTTCGTCTATGACGGCCACCCGGGCGGCGCGGGCTTCGCCGAGCGGGCGTACGGGACGGCGGCGGCCTGGCTGCGCGCCACCCGGGACGCGATCGCCGAGTGTGGCTGCGAGGCGGGGTGCCCGTCCTGCGTCCAGTCTCCGAAGTGCGGCAACGGCAACAACCCGCTCTCCAAGCCGGACGCCGTCAAGGTCCTCGACGTGGTGCTCGCCAACCTGGCGGCGGCCGCTGGATCCTCTGATGAGGTGGCGGCCGGTGCCTCACCTGCCGCGGCGGCTGAGTCGTGTGCCGAGGCGGTGTCGGAGGCGGCGGCCGGTGGGAGCCGGGGCGGCGTCGGGGTGGGCCTTCCTCGGCAGGACGAGCGGTCGGCGGCTGATCAGCGGTAACCCTCAGCCCTGGCCTCCTCGTGGCGGCCGACCGGCAGCCGGTCGGGCGCCAGCGGTGGAGACGCCGAGGGCGGACGCCGAGGGCCGAGCTGTGCGAGACTCCGGCGTTGCTTATTGAAGGAGATCACGTGCAGCTCGACCGCTTGCAGACCCAGCACCAGTTCATCGTCCGGCAGCGGATCCGGATGATGGTCAACCAGTACGAGGTCCACGCCATGGCGCCGGACGGCTCGGAAGGCGAGCTGCTCGCTTTCGCGCAGCAGAAGCGGCTCGCGTTCAAGGAGCAGGTGACCATCTACACCGACGACGCCAAGCAGCACCCCCTGCTCGGCTTCAAGGCCCGCCAGCGGCTCGACCTCGGCGCCACGTACGACGTGACGGACCACGCCGGCACCCCGATCGGCCTGTTCCGCAAGGACTTTGCCCAGTCGCTGCTGCGGTCCACCTGGCACGTCGAGCAGCCCGGCCTGCCGCCGATCACCGGGCAGGAGCGCAGCATGCCGGTGGCGCTGCTGCGCCGGTTCGTCGACTCGCTCTCCTGGCTGCCGTACCACTTCGACTTCGTCGCCGGCGGCCAGCCGGTGTTCTCGGTCGACAAGAAGTGGGGCCTGCGCGACCGGTACGTCGTCGACATCCAGCACCCGCAGATCGACCGGCGGCTGGTCATCGCCATGGCGGTCGGCCTGGACGCCCTGCAGTCCCGCTGACGCCGCCTCGCCGGCTGTCGGGCGACGTCGGGCTGGGCGGCCCGGGTGCTCCCGCACCGCCCAGCCCCGCCGCGGCTCGGGGATCAGCGCGGCCAGCAGGCTCACCTCCTCGGCCTCTGCCATCGCCTGGTCGGCGAAAGTTCATGGCACTTCCCTTCGCTCCGGATGCGGTCAGCCGCGGACCGGACCCGCTCGCGACGTCGCGGTGGCGGCGCGGGTGAGCCACGGCACCGGAGCCACCTCGACCTCCGTCGTGACGATCACGTCGAGGCCGTCCAGACGGCAGGCCACCAGCCGGCCCCCGTTGGCGCGGGCCAACTCGTCGGCCCGTGCGCACGCGACGCCGTCGCCGTCGAGCGCCCGCCCGGCACCCGCCAGGGCCCCGAAGTCGGCGGCGTTCCGCGCCTGGTGACGCGCCGTCCGGGCCGCGCCGAGCGCCGCGCCGAACAGTCCGACCAGCACGAACACCAGACCGACCGCAAGCAGGCAGACGGTCGCTCCGCCCCGGTCAGCCGACCCCCCGGCGGCGATGCCGTCCTGGTCGAGCCGGCCTGGTTCGACCCGGCCCAGCATGCCAACCGGCCGGTTGGATCCGCCGGTCGCGGGTAGCCGCCGCCGGCGGATCGCCTCGGCCCGCGTCACCCGCCCGGCCGCCCGCCCGCCGGCGCGGGCCGGGCGACGCCACGGCTGGCGGCTCCTCACGGCCGTGGGCCCGGCGTACCAGGCTCGACGGCGGCCACCGCGCTGCCCGACACGGTTATCCGGGGCAGCAGCCCGCCGAGCGTACGGACGGGTGCCCGGACGGTCGCGGTGACCTGATCGCCGGTCGCGGTGACCGAGATCTCGGCGCCGGCGGGGGCGTACCGGGTGCCGACTGCCGACCCGGACCCGCCTCGGGAGGCGGCGAGTGCCGCCTCCCGGGCCGCGTCCAGGCAACCGGCCCGGGTGGTCACCGCGTTGACCGCGGTGAGGCCGACGAACAGCAGCAGGACCAGCGCCGGCAGGCCGGCCGCCAACTCGGCGGTGAACGAGCCACGCTCCCCGGCACCCCACGGCTGCCCGGAGGCGGCGATGGCGGCCGTCGAGCCTCCGCCGCGCGAACGGCCGGCCCGGAGGCGGACGCCGGTCGCATACGGCTTCGCGGAGGCCCGACACGGGAAGCCCGAGCGCGGACCGCTCCGACGGCGGCCGGCCCACCGGCGCCCGGTCACTTCAGTGCCCGGTCGATGACGGCGGTGAGCGCGGACTGCACGTTGCCGGAGGTGAGCACCTTCAGCAGGATGCCGGCGAAGGCCACGGCGGCGAGGGTGCCGACGGCGTACTCGGCCGTGTTCATCCCGGCGTCTCCGCGCAGGCGGGCGAGGAGTTTGCGCATTCGTTCTCCCTTTCTCCTGGGTTCAGAGCACATCGCCGAGGACGGCGACGATCACCGGCACCAGACCGGCGAGAATGAAGGCGGGCAGGAAACAGAGCCCGAGCGGCAGGACGATGAGGACACCCGCCCGCCGGGCCGCCGCCTCCGCCGCGGTGGCGCGATCGGATCGCAGGTCGTCGGCGAGGCGGGTGAGCGCGCCGGCCAGCGCGGCACCGCTGTTGGACGAGCGGACCGCTGCGGCCACCAGGCGTTCCGCACCGGACACCGGGTGCAGGTGCGCCCACCCCTCCGCTGCCGTCCCGCCCAGCTCCAGCGTTCGGCCCACCCGGCCGAGCCGGTCGCCGAGGGGCCCGCCCAGCGCCTCGGCGACCGCCAGCACCGACCGGTCGACCGGCGCACCCGCCCGCAGCGCGGCCGCGAGCAGGTCGGCGGCGAGCGGCAGGTCGGCGGTCTCCCGGAGCCGCCGGTCACGGACGGCCCGCGGCTCGATCCGGCGCAGCAGCCGATCCGCGGCCAGGCCGGCCAGCGGCCCGACGAACAGGCCGGCCCAGCCTCCGAGCACGATCAGCACGGCCAGCCCGGCCAGCGCCGCGCCGAGCCGGATGCGGTCCGGCCACCAGGGCGGGCGGCGGCGCGCCGTCGCCCGCGGCACGAGCCGGCGGAGCCGTCGTACCGGACGGGCAACCGGTCCACCGGCCATCACCACGAGCAGAGCCGCTCCGGCCAGGCAGCCCGCGGCCACCACCTGCCGGGACATCAGCCGGCCCGCCCCGGCACCGTACCGAGCCGTTCGGCCCAGAGCAGCCCACCGATCTGCAACGCGACCGCCGCGACGGCGCTGCCCCCGCCGACCGTCGTGTTCAGGAGCACCGCTACCGGGTCGACGCCGATGGCGTAGCCCAGCCCGATGCCGCCGAGCGGCAGCGCGGCGAGCAGCCATGCGGTCGCCCGAGCGCCGGCCGCCTGCGCGGCGGCTGCGGCGAGGCCACGGTCGGCCGCCCGGGCGTCGGCCTCGACGCGTTCGAGCAGCTCGGCCAGGGGTGCTCCGGTACGGTCGGCCAGCCGCACGGCCGCCCGGGCCATCCGGGCGATTCGGCGCGGGCCACCGGCCAGGCCGGGTGAGTCGGGCAGGCCGGGCGTGGCCATCCCCGGGCCGGTGCCCTCGCCGAGCCCGGCCCCGACCGGCAGGCCGGCGCGCAGATCGGCCGCGAGGGCGCAGAGCTGGTCCAGGTCATGGCGATGGGCCCGGTCGGCCGCCTGGTGGGCGTGCCGACGCCGAACCGCCCGGGCCGCGAGCCCCCCGTAGGCGGCCAGCACCACCCCGGCCACCGGCCCGCCCAGCACGGCACCGGTCCCGCCACCCAGCACGACTGCCAGCAGCTGCACCTGGCCGGTCCCGGTCCGGACTCGCCGTACCCGACGGACGGCGGCAGCGAGGAACCGATCCGGTGAGCCTCCGGGAGCCAACTCGACGAGCGAGGCGATCGGGTGGGCCGGATCGTGCCGCCCCGGTGGCCGGGTTGGCAGCGGCCGGGTCACCGCGGCGGCTCGGCCGCGACGTCCGGCGAGCCGGGGCCCGCCGGCCGGCCCGCGCGAAGGGACACCCGAGGCTCGGTGCATGGGCGACATCCGGCCCGCCCCGGGAGGTCGTCCCGACCCGAGGACGGCGCGCCGCCGTGCCCGGCCGGCGCGTACCGGCCAGGCCACCGCCGTCGCGGCGACGACCAGGAGTACGGCAACCAGCCACACCTGGCCGGTCACGACGGGCCCGCCGAGCCCGGCCAGGAGGCGCAGAGGATCGGAGGTACGGTCACGCCCCTGTCCTTCAGCAGTGCGCCGAGCGGCCGGGCGGCGAGGCCGAGCCCGCGTCCGCGTAACCAGGCGGGAACCACGGTGACCAGGCGGTCCGGCCCCTCGGGGATCAGCAGGCTGACGGATTCCAGCACCCGCCCCTCGGCGGTGCGCCGCATGTGGAGGAGGACCTGGAGCGCCGCGGCGACCTGGGCGTGCAGGGCGGCCCGGGGCAGGCCACCGAGCAGCCCGAGCGCCTCCAACCGGGCCGGTACGTCCGTCGGGGCGTTGGCGTGCAGGGTCCCGGCACCGCCGTCGTGGCCGGTGTTCAACGCGGCGAGCAGGTCGACCACCTCCGAGCCCCGGCACTCACCGACCACCAGCCGATCCGGCCGCATCCGTAGCGCCTGCCGGACCAGGTCGCTCAGCCCGACCGCCCCGGCGCCTTCCACGTTGGACGTACGGGCCTGCAGGCCGATCACGTGCGGGTGCACGGGGCGCAGCTCGGCGGCGTCCTCGACGAGCACGATCCGTTCCGTACCGGGCACCAGCGCGAGCAGCGTGTTGAGCAGGGTGGTCTTGCCGGAACCGGTGCCGCCGGTGACCAGGTACGCCAGCCGGGCCGCCACGAGGGCGGCGAGCAGCGGAGCCACCGGCCGGGGCACGGTGCCCTGCCGGACCAGCTCGTCGAGGGTGAACGGTCGCTGCCGGAAGGTGCGCAGGGAGAGGTACGGGCCGTCGGTGGCCACCGGTGACAGCACGGCGTGCAGCCGCGTGCCGTCCGGCAGCCGGGCGTCCGCGCACGGCGAGGCGTCGTCGAGACGGCGTCCGGCGGCAGCGATGAGGCGCTGCGCCAGCCGGCGCACGTCGTCGACCGAGCCGAGCGGCACGGCAACCTGGTGCAGCCCCCGTCCTCGGTCGACCCACACCCGGGTGCCGTTCACCAGCACGTCGGTGACCTGCGGATCGGCCAGCAACGGGGCGAGCGGGCCGGCGCCGACCAGATCGTCGTGCACCCGGTCGGCGATCCTCAGCAGGGCGGTGTCGCCGAGCACGGCGCTGCCCGGCTCGGCGCGTACGGCCGAGACGACCGCGGCGGGAGTGACCCGAGTGGCCTCGGCGGCGAACCGCTGCCGGACGCGGACCGCGAGCTCCTCGGAATCGGCCGGCCCGGTCATGCCGCACCCGTCGCCGGCACGTCGGTCAGCTCGCCGAGGATTCGCTGGCACAGGGCGGCGAGCGGGCCCTTCCCGTCGGCGGCGGGCGCCTCGCCCCGTTCCAGCCCTCGGCAGAGCCCCGGTTCGGGCCGGAGCGTGCCGGCCAGCGGCAGACCGAGCGCCCTGGCCACCTCGGTGGCCTTGAGCCGGCCGGGCGCCGGACCGCGCACGACCACCGACAGGTCGGCGCAGTGCGGGGCGGCCACGGCGACCACCCGGGCCGCGGCGGCCGTGGCCCGCAGCTCGGCCGGTACGACCACCAGGGACCGGTCCGCCGCCTGCAACGCGACGACGGCCGCGTCGTCCAGGTGCCGGGGCAGGTCGAGAACCACGACGTCGCGGCCCCGGCGGGCGGCGTCGACAGTGGCGGCCATCGCCTCGGCCGGCAGGTGCAGCAGGTCGCCCCGGTCCCAGGAGAGCACCACCAGGTCACCCCGGCTGGGCAGGGCGCGGACGAGTGACGGCGGGTCGACCCGGCCGTCGGTGCCGGTGAACCCGGGCCAGCGCAGCCCTTCCAGCTGCTCCCAGCCGAGCACCAGGTCGAGGCCGCCGCCGAGCGGGTCGGCGTCCACCAGCAGGGTGCGCAACCGGGCCCGGGCGGCGGTGACGGCGAGACCGCCGGCCAGCACGCTGGCTCCCGCGCCGCCGCGTCCGCCGAGCACGGCCAGGACGCGCGCCCCGCCGGGGCCCGGCCGATCACCCGCGCACTCGGCGAACCGGTCGACCAGCCACGGTTCGGCAGCGGGCAGGGTCGCGACGTGCTCGGCGCCGATCAGCTCGGCGATCTCCGTACCCGGGTCGAGGTGGCCGGACCGGCCGACCAGCACCGTGCGGGCCCGGCGCGGCAGCCGGGCCCGCAGGCAGGCCTGTGCCTGGTCGGCGCCGACGAGCACCAGCGGGGCCGGTGCCCAGCGGGCCCGTGCGGCGGCCGGGTCGGCGGCCAGCTCGACCTCGGTGCCGCCCGCTGCGGCGAGCCGGAGCAACTCGTCGAGCAGCTCACCGTCGGCGGTGACCAGCAGGGGAAGGCGGCGGTACGCGGGAAGCGGGGTACGGGGCGGCATGGCGGCCTCCAGCGGTCGGACTCGGACGGGCCGGTCGGAAGCCTGCCGGGGCGGGACGGGCCATGATGCGCGTCGGCGATCCCCTGTGGACGGCGAGGGCAGCTGTGGACAGGCCACGCCGGGCGAGTCGATCTGCTATGAGCGCCGGGAGCAGGGCAACGCGGCCGCCGACGGCGCGGCGGTCAGCGAGGGTCTGAAAGGTGATCCCGGTGGTCACCCAGTTCGCCCGGCCGCCACCTGGCTGCACCGGCGGCCGAACGGGCTCCGCCCGACTCCCGGGCCGGCGGTCAACCAGGAAGCCGGCCACCGGACGAGGACGAGGACGGCCGGTGACCTACGGTGGAGCAGCGCTCCCAGAATGGGACGACCCCCGTCGGGGGGAGACGGGGGTCGTCGTGAGGTTCGGCTCCGGGGGGGTCGAGCCGAACCCGCTCAGCGGTCACGGGGGGTGCAACCGCCGAGGGCCTTCCAGACGATGAGACGTGAACTCTCATCGCGAGCACAAGCATGCCGCAGCGGACCGGTATACGTCGAGTGGTGTCCGCTCCACACACCGCTAATTCGCATTCGCAGAGTGTGACGGCCGTCACTCAGGGCAGCGCCCCGCGGGCCGCGCTCTCGCCGGCGACCCCGGGGCCACGCTGGCCGTCGCCCCTCGGGCTAGACTTTCGCGCCGTGGGCCGAAGCGCCGCTTTCTTCGATCTCGACAAGACCGTCATCGCCAAGTCGAGCGCACTGGCGTTCGGTCGGCCGTTCTACCGGGACGGGCTGATCACCCGGCGTGACGTGGTCAAGTCGGCGTACGCGCAGCTGATGTTCCGGCTGGGCGGCACCGACGAGCAGACCATGGCCCGGACCCGGGACTATCTCGCCACGCTCTGCAAGGGCTGGCAGGTGGAACAGGTCCGCCAGATCGTCGCGGAGACGCTGCACGAGCTGATCAACCCCTACGTGTACGCCGAGGCCGCCGCCCTCATCGAGGAGCACCAGGCCGCCGGGCGGGACGTGGTGCTGGTCTCCGCCTCCGGCGAGGAGATGGTCCGGCCGATCGGCGAGCTGCTCGGGGTCACCGACGTGATCGCCACCCGGATGACGGTCGAGGACGGCCGCTACAGCGGTGAGGTCGAGTTCTACGCGGCCGGCCCCAGCAAGGTCGACGCAGTCGGCGAGCTGGCCGTCGAGCGCGGCTACGACCTGGCCGACTCGTACGCCTACTCCGACTCGTACAGCGACCGGCCGCTGTTGGAGTGCGTGGGGCACCCGACCGCGGTGAACCCGGACCGGGCCCTGCGCAAGCTGGCGGTGGAGAACTCGTGGCCGGTGCTGGAGTTCCGGCACCCGGTCCCGCTGGGCCGGCGGCTGCGCGAGCGTCCCGCCGTGCCGGTCGCCGCGGCGGCCCTCGGCGTCGGCGTCGGGGTGGCCATCGGCATCGCCTGGTACGGCCGGCACCGTCGCACCCGTGCCACCACCCCCACCACCTGACTCCGCCTCCCCACCCCGCGCCCACCGGTTCGACCGCGCACTTTCGGGGAAAGTGCGGCCTCCCGGCGTCGGATAGCACCACTTTCGGCGAAAATGCGCGGATGCCGCACGCGCGGAGCGCACCGCGCGGAGCGCACCGCGCGGGGTGCGGGTCAGGAGGCGGCGAGGATTTCGTCGCCGATGAGGGCGATCTGGTCCGCGCCGACCTCGACTGCGGCCATGTAGTGGCGGAGCCAGGAGCGCAGCCCGTCCGGGGTGCCGGTGGCGAAGGCACCGGCCGCGCCGACGTACTCGGGTTCCCGCTCCCGGTGCCCGACGTCGACGGCGACCAGCCCACGCGGGTCGAAACCGGTGGAGATGAGCACCAGCCGGGCGGCGGCCCGGGCCACCACCCCGGACGGGCCGGCGAACGGGCGCAGGTTCAGCAGTTCGCCGTGGACCACGGCGGCCAGCACCAGCGGCGGTACCCGGG
This sequence comes from Micromonospora sp. NPDC006431, assembly GCF_042870725.1. Taxonomy (NCBI): domain Bacteria; kingdom Bacillati; phylum Actinomycetota; class Actinomycetes; order Micromonosporales; family Micromonosporaceae; genus Micromonospora; species Micromonospora sp. NPDC006431. Next base: position 611,343 of record NZ_JBIAHQ010000001.1, on the reverse strand, counting down.
TGCCGCCGGCGACCAGCCCGGCCAGCCCGTCGAGGCGCGCCGCGACCACCGGGTCGGACACCGGCCGACCCAGCTCGGACTCGGCCACGACGTCCCGGGCGGCGAGGACGTGCAACCTCGCGAGGGCCTGCCGGGGAGCTTTCGGCCAGAGTTCGCTCAGCCCGGGCAGGGCCCCGGCCACCCGCAGCGCCCCCTGCAGCACCGGGTCGGTGACCGTGCCGGCGCGTACCTCCTCACGGTCCTGCACCCGGCCCTCCAGTGCGGCGCTGGCCACGGCGGAGCGGAGGCTGACCTCGGCGGCGACCTGACCACCGTGGCGGCGCAGCGCGCGGTGCCGGTGCGCCTGGTCGACCCGGTCGCGGGCCTGCTCGACGGCGGGCGCGATGTCGGCGAGCGCGAGCAGCGGGGCGAGCGGATCGGTGGTCACCCCGCCACGCTATCCACCCCGCCACCCTGGCTGGGCACCCGCCCGCCCGGATGGCCATCCGGCCGCCGTGATCGACACCGGTTGCGGTGACCCGCGCGCTCAGCTACCCGGGACACGCCCACATGCCGCATCCCGCGACCGCCATGCCGAGCCCCGCTGGCCCAAGGCCCGCCCCCCGCCGCCCCGGGCCAGCGCCGCACGAGACGGGCGGGACCGAGCGCGCCACCCGGCGCGCGCCGCGGGCCGCTGGGCGCGCGGGGCCGGACCAGGCTGTCGCGGGGCGGCCACCGCGCGACTAACCTCAGCGGCGTACGAGACGCAGGTCACGCGATGAAGGAGCACCGCATGAGCGAGGCACTGGCCAACTTGCTGAACGAGACGCGGCAGTTCCCGCCGCCGGCCGAACTCGCCGCGAACGCCAACGTCAAGGCCGACGCGTACGCCGAGGCCGAGGGCGACCGGCTCGGGTTCTGGGAGCGCCAGGCCGGCCGGTTGACCTGGGCGAAGCAGTGGGACCAGGTGCTCGACTGGTCAAACGCGCCGTTCGCGAAGTGGTTCGTGGGCGGCCAGCTCAACGTGGCGTACAACTGCCTGGACCGGCACGTCGAGGCCGGCCGGGGCGACAAGGTGGCGATCCACTGGGAGGGCGAGCCGGGTGACACCCGCACCCTCACCTACGCCGACCTGCACCAGCTGACCTGCCAGGCGGCCAACGCGCTGACCGACCTGGGGGTCACCGCCGGCGATCGGGTGGCGATCTACCTGCCGATGATCCCGGAGGCGGCGGCCGCCATGCTGGCCTGCGCCCGGATCGGCGCCACGCACAGCGTGGTCTTCGGCGGCTTCTCCGCGGACGCGCTGACCAACCGGATCCAGGACGCCAGCGCCAAGGTCGTGATCACCGCCGACGGCGGCTACCGACGGGGCAAGCCGTCGGCGCTGAAGCCGACCGTTGACGAGGCGGTGGCGAAGTGCCCGTCGGTGGAGCACGTGCTGGTGGTCCGCCGCACCGGCGAGGACGTCGCCTGGTCGGAGAAGGACCACTGGTGGCACGAGACGGTGGAGACCGCCGCGCCGGAGCACGTCGCGCAGCCGTTCGACGCCGAGCACCCGCTCTTCATCCTCTACACCAGCGGCACCACCGCCCGGCCGAAGGGCATCCTGCACACCACCGGCGGCTACCTGACCCAGACGTCGTACACCACGCACGCGGTGTTCGACGTCAAGCCGGAGACCGACGTCTACTGGTGCACCGCCGACATCGGCTGGGTGACGGGCCACTCCTACATCGTCTACGGCCCGCTCTCCAACGGCGCCACCCAGGTGATGTACGAGGGCACCCCGGACACCCCGCACAAGGGCCGGTTCTGGGAGATCGTCGACAAGTACAAGGTCACCATCCTGTACACGGCGCCGACCCTGATCCGCACCATGATGAAGTGGGGCGAGGACATCCCGGCCGGCTACGACCTGTCCTCGCTGCGGCTGCTCGGCAGCGTCGGCGAGCCGATCAACCCGGAGGCGTGGATCTGGTACCGCCAGCACGTCGGCCGGGGTCAACTGCCGGTCGTCGACACCTGGTGGCAGACCGAGACCGGCTCGATCATGATCTCGCCGCTGCCGGGCGTCACCGAGGCCAAGCCGGGCTCGGCGATGACCGCGCTGCCCGGCATCGTCGCCGACGTGGTAGACGACCAGGGCCAGTCGGTGCCGAACGGCGGCGGTGGCTACCTGGTGCTCACGGAGCCGTGGCCGTCGATGCTGCGCACCATCTGGGGCGACGACAACCGGTTCATCGAGACTTACTGGTCGCGGTTCGGGGCCGGCGCCAATGCCGGCGACGAGTGGGTCTACTTCGCCGGTGACGGGGCGAAGAAGGACAACGACGGGCACATCTGGCTGCTCGGCCGGGTCGACGACGTGATGCTGGTGTCCGGGCACAACATCTCCACCACCGAGGTGGAGTCTGCGCTGGTCAGCCACCCGTCGGTGGCCGAGGCGGCGGTGGTCGGCGCGACCGACCCGACCACCGGCCAGGCGATCGTCGCGTTCGCCATCCCGCGGGGCACCGCGGAGACCTCGGGCGAGGCCGGCGAGCAGCTCATCGCCGAGCTGCGCAACCACGTGGCGAAGACGCTCGGCCCGATCGCCAAGCCGCGGCAGATCATGCTGGTGCCCGAGCTGCCGAAGACCCGCTCCGGCAAGATCATGCGCCGGCTGCTGCGCGACGTCGCGGAGCACCGCTCGCTCGGCGACGTGACCACGCTGCAGGACTCCTCGGTGATGGAGCTGATCGCCTCGGGCATGGGTGGCGGCAAGTCCGACGAGGACTGACCGCGGGAAGCATCCTGGGTGGGTGGTGTCCTCCTCGCTGGGGGGCGCCACCCACCTGCCGTCTGGCGGCCCGGCCCGCTCGGTCGACAGGCGAGGGAGAACCGACCGGATCATCGACGACGGCAGCGAGCGGCATCGTGGCGGAGGTGACCCCATTGGCGCGCCACTTTCTCCATTGACTCGCGCCGATGTGCCGGGGAGTATCTGCAGGCAAGCAGCACCGAGAGTGCGCAGTACCTCGCTCTCGGAAGCGCGGACTGCTGCTGCACTGCAAAACGGGGGCACAAAATGTTTGCAGGTCTGCCGTCCGATGACGCATGTCTACTTCACAAACATCTGATTCCGGCGGGCAGCCGCCAGCCCGCGGTCGCCGCTGATCCGCATCCCGACTCGCCGGCGCTGGCCGACCTCATCCGCTGCGCACTGGTCTGGGAGGCGCCAGGTCGGCCGGGACGCCTTCGTGGCGTACCGGCGATGACGGCACCGAGCCGCCTGCTGGCCGCCCGGTGCCTCGACCTGGCCGACATGCTTCGGGCCGAAGGCTACGACGGGCTGGTACGCCTGGAGCGGACGCACCGGCGGCCCCGCACGGACGTGAACGGATCGTCCGGAGTCGAGTTGCTGTCCGGCGCGGAGACCCGCGTCCGCGTCCGGGAACTGCTGGACGCCGCCACCCGCAGATGCTTGCGGCTGTGGGCCGACGGCTCGCCCGACGCCCCGGAGTGGTTCGCGGCGCTGCCACCGTTCGGCCGCCCGGGCCCCCTCATCCGCTACCGGACGATCTGCACCCCGGAGTCCCTGAACAGGGTTGGGCCACCGGCCACACCCGGGCCGGCGGGTGAACCCGGCAGCCACTGGCGAGTGCTGCCAGCCCTGCCGTTGCAGCTGGCCATCGTCGACGACACAGCCGTCGCCTCAGTGGACACCTGGGGCGGCCCAGCCCTGTTCCTCCAGACACCGCCGCTGGTCAACGCGCTCGTCCAGTACTTCGACCTACTCTGGAAACGCGCCGCCTCGCTGAATGCCGACAGTTCGTTCGGACCCGGCCGGCCGTCCCCAGCGCAGCTGCAGGTGATCCGAATGGCCGCAGCCGGGCTGAAGGACGAGGCGATCGCCCACGCCCTCGGACGGAGCTCCCGATGGGTCCGCCGGCAGATGGAGCTGCTGGAGGAATTGACGGGGGCGACGAACCGGCTCACTCTCGGCATCGCCGCCGCCCAACGAAAGTGGATCTGACCGGCCGCTCGCACGGCCAGCCACAGGGACGAGCCTGCCCTTTGACGAGGCGCAGCGGTCGCCCGTTCCGCTTTGCCCTTCCATCGATCAACTTCGACTGCCAGAGTGCTGCCACCAGCTCCCTGGGCGAAACCATCTCGAGTACTGAGGAAGGGTCTGAATGAGTAGAGGCGTGCGCCGATCACTTGGCGTCGTACTGGCCAGCCTGCTGGCCGCTATCGGTTCATTGGTCACGACAGCAACGCCGGCGGCGGCCAATGGAGCCACCACGGCCACCATCCACTACTGGAACGACACGTTGCTGGAGGCGTTCCGCCGCCAAGGCGGAGGGCCTGGCCCGCTCGCCCGGGCCGCCGCCATGATGCACACCGGGATCTTCGACATCTTCACCGGTGCGCGTTGGGTCGACCAGAACGGCAGAGGGAGCGGTTACCGGGGATACACCGTCGGCCCCTCCGACACCGAATGTCTCTCCTCGCTCGGCATATCCATCAACGAAGACCTCGCTGCCGGGTTCGCGGCCCGCGACCTCCTCATCGACGCCCTACCGGCGCAGCGCACGTACGTCGAAGGGAGGTTCACCGCACGGTACGGCACGCCGAGCCCGTTCGATGTCGACGCCGCCGCAGCCCGTTGCGTCGTAGATCGGATGAGGAGCCTGCGCGGGAACGACGGCGCGAACGCCACGCCCAGCTACGTGAAGGACAACACCCCGGGGGCCTGGCGGGAAACCGAGAACTTCTGCGCAGCACCGGTGACGCCCCACTGGGGCAGCGTTCTCCCGTTCGTCACCGGCACCAGCCAGTTCCGACCGGCACCACCCGGCGGGCACACCACCTATGCCACGCTGCTGGCCAGCGAGTTGTACGCCAACCAGCTCAAAGAGGTGAAGGATCTGGGACGGGTGGATTCCACGATCCGCACCGACGACCAGACCCAGGCCGCGTGGTTCTGGGCGAACGATCTGGACCGCACCTACAAACCCCCGGGCCAACTGCTCGCGCACACCAGGATCGTGGCGGCGGCGAAGTTCACCGACGTGGCGACCGCTCCCATCAACACGGCCCGTCTCTTCGCCCGGGTGTCACTGGCCATGGCCGATGCGTCCATCGCCGCCTGGGACCGGAAGTATCGGACCTCGATCGACCTGTGGCGACCCGAAACCGCCATCCACCTCGCCGACACGGACAACAACCCCGCCACCGACCGGGAGGACACCTGGCAGCCGCTCTCCGCCAACGAGCAGGGGGTGCATTTCAGCCCGTGCTTCCCGGCCTGGATGTCCGGTCACGCCACCTTCGCCGGCGCCTGGGCCGGCGTCATGCGCACCGAGTTCGGCGACAGCGCCGGCACCTTCACTCTCACCACCGAGGACCCGCATGCGAGCGGCGTGGTCCGTAGTTTCAGCAGCTTCACCGCTGCTGCGACGGAGAACGCCTTCAGCCGGATCTACCTCGGGGTGCACTTCCGGTTCGACGGAACCGACGGGCTCGCCACCGGCCTCAGCATCGGCGAGCACGTAACCCAGAACACCTTCGCGTTCGTAAATGTATAGTTAGTCGGAACTTTCCGGCTAATCGGAGAGACCCCCACATCTCAGCGCCCGGTGCAGGGCGGCCGATTCCATGGCCGCCCTGCACCTGTGCGCCGGCAGTACCACGCTGGTCGGCTCTGCCGGCTTCATCCCTGCGTCACCTGGACGGCTCCAGCAAACTGCCCCGCAGCGACAACCCTGCCTGCTGTGACATTTTCGCGCCCACCTTCGCTCCCAACTCGGGGACCGCATAATCATCGTCACCGACGGTGATCACAGGCCGACCGGAAGCCGGGAAGGCAGCCACTCTTGCGTAGCCTTCGCCCCACTTTGCCGGAAAAACTTGCCCAGAAACTTCGCTGGTTGCCCGGTGACAAGCGACGAACTCCATGCAATTGTCAGTGGCGCATGGCATGACGGTGATGGCTTTGGCTGCCCCTGTCATGTAACAGATCCACAAAGGAGGAGGACCTTTGAGGAGACGAGTCACAGCAGGCCTGGCCTCGGCCGCGGCCGCGCTGCTGGCAGCCGGTGTCGTCACGGCGCCGGCGTCCGCCGCCCCGGCGGCGGAGCCCACCCCCGGCGCCGAGAAGGCGAAGCACGGCAGGGACAACCTCCCGGATCCGAAGGCGGATCAGCACCGGGAGGTCCGGAAGCAGGCCATCGCCGACCTGCTGACGGGCAAGGCCAAGCTTCAGACGCGCAACGGCTCGAAGGTCATCCAGGTAAAGGACGACCTGTTCGTCGAGTACCAGCAGGCGCCGAAGGTCGACCCCATCTTCACGATGCTGGTCAACTTCGGCGACAAGACCGACCCGCGTACCGGGGGCACCCCCGGCCCGGTGGTCAACCAGATCCCCGAGCCGGACCGCAATTGGGACGGCGGCTCGACCGACAACAACAGCACCCTGTGGCGCCCGGACTTCCACCGGGAGCACTACACGGACATGTTCTACGGTTCGGGCGAGTCGATGCGGGACTTCTACCTGCAGCAGTCCGGCGGCCGGTACACGGTCGGCGGCGACGTCAGCGACTGGATCTCCGTGCCGTACAACGAGGCGCGGTACGGCAGCAACAAGATCTCCGACGCCGACGGCTCCTGGAACTTCGTCAAGGACAGCGCCACGTCCTGGTATGACGCCCAGGTCAAGGCCGGCAAGACGCCGCAGCAGATCAAGGACTACCTGGCCCAGTTCGACGTCTGGGACCGGTACGACTACGACGGCGACGGCAACTTCAACGAGCCCGACGGCTACATCGACCACTTCCAGGCGGTGCACGCCGGCGAGGGCGAGGAGGCCGGCGGCGGCGCTCAGGGCGAGGACGCCATCTGGTCGCACCGCTGGGCCGCGTTCCCCAACCTCGAGGGCAAGGCCGGCCCCGCCGGCAACCTGGCCGGTGGTGTCCAGATCGGTGACTCCGGTTTCTGGATCCGGGACTACACCACGGAGCCGGAGAACGGCGGCCTGGGCGTGTTCGCCCACGAGTACGGCCACGACCTCGGCCTGCCGGACCTGTACGACACCGCTGGCGGCGACAACGGCGTCGGCTTCTGGAGCCTGATGGCATCGGGTTCGTGGCTGAGCCACGGCACCGACGACATCGGTTCGACCCCGGGCTACATGGACCCGTGGTCGAAGCTCTTCCTGGGCTGGCTGAACCACTCGGTGGTCGACCAGAAGAGCGGCACCACCCAGGTGACGCTCGGGCCGGCGGGCGACAGCGACGGGCCGAAGGCCCAGGCAGTCGTCGTCAACCTGCCCTCGCAGACCCAGACCACGAACTACAACACGCCGTTCGGCGGGTCGTACGAGTGGTGGGGCGGCAGCGCGGACGACCTGAACACCACGCTGACCCGCACCCTGGACCTGACCGGCTCGGCCTCCGCGTCGATCACCGCGAAGGCCCAGTGGGACATCGAGGAGGACTACGACTACCTCTACGCCGAGGTGTCCACCGACGGTGGCGCCACCTGGCACTCGCTGAGCAACTCGCTCATCGACCAGGGTGAGACCGGGGTCGACGGCTCCACCAGCGGCGCGTGGGTCGACCTGACCTACGACCTGTCGGCGTACGCCGGCAAGACCGTGACGTTCCGCTACCGCTACGCCACCGACGGCGGCGTGCACCTGGCGGGTCCGTTCCTGGACAACATCGCGCTGACCAAGAACGGCACCGTCGCGTGGACCGACGACGCGGAGACCCTGGCCGCGGCGTGGACCGCGAAGGGCTGGACCCGGATGGGCGGCTCGGTCACCGACACCTTCCCCCGCTTCTACATCGCCGAGAACCGGACCTACTTCGGTTACGACGACGCGCTGCGGACCGGTGGGTACAACTTCGGCTGGGCCAACTCCCGGCCGGACTTCGTGGAGCGGTTCTCGAACCACCCCGGTCTGCTGATCTGGTACGTGAACTACGCGTACGGCGACAACAACACGTCGCAGCACCCGGGCTACGGCCTCAACCTGCCGATCGACGTTCGGCCGGGCAAGATCCAGGTCGGCAACCAGGGCACGATCACCAACCGGCGCGGCGGCTACGACTCGACGTTCAGCCTCTACGCCAAGCCGGCACAGACGTTCCACAAGAACGGCGCGTCGATGACGGTGCCGCAGCTCGACCCGACGCCGGTGTTCACCGACAACGGGGTGAACAAGTACTGGAACAGCAACAACCCGTGGAACTCGGTCAAGGTCGCCGGCACCGGCACCAAGATCGAGATCCTGCAGCAGGGCACCACCCCGACCAGCGACATGGTCATCAAGGTCAGCAACTGATCGGGTAGCACCAAACCGGAAAGGGCCGGTGGCGGAAACGCCACCGGCCCTTTCGCGTGCCCGGGACGTTCCCCTGATCGAACCACCCGATCGACTGATGCGGATGTGACGGTGAGGAGCGTTCCCATCAAAAAGTTGCTACAAATCGATGCGCCCTTCTTCCCACCCGTCACAGGAGTGTCTATCTTCACCAGTGGTCCCACTCGTGGGACGTCTTCACCGGCCCGACCCCGTGGGCCGATTCCCTCACACCGGAGGTACCACGTGCGCAAAGTCGCAGTGGGTCTGCTCGGGCTTTCGCTGACAGCGACGGGACTGGTGGCGGGCACGGCCGCCAGCGCCGCGCCGCAGCCGAAGTTGCCGGCCACCGCTCCATCGGTGGCCGAGCCCGCGCAGGCTGAGCATGATCTGCCGGACAAGTTCGAAGAGAAGCGCCGCGCGCTTCGTCAGGAGGGTCTCAGCGAGGTCCTGTCCGGCAAGGCCACGCCGCAGAAGATCAACGGCAGCACCGTCGTCAAGGTCGGCGAGACCGCCGGCGGCGCGGCGACGGCGGCCGGCGCCCGGAGCGCGGCCCCGGGCAAAAGCGGCAAGAAGAACCAGTACGTCGAGTTGGCCCGGGAGCGCACCGACAAGATCTTCGTGATCCTGGCCGAGTTCGGCGACGAGCGGGACCCGGCCTACCCGGACAAGGACATGAACCCGGACATCCCGGGTCCGACCCGGTTCGACGGGCCGCGGCACAACGAGATCCCCGCACCGAACCGCGCGGTCGACAACTCCACCGTCTGGCAGGCCAACTACAGCCCGGAGCACTTCCGCCAGCTGTACTTCGGCACGAAGCCGGGCGACGAGTCGCTCAAGCAGTACTACGAGGCCCAGTCGTCCGGGCGGTACACCGTGGACGGCATGGTCACCGACTGGGTGAAGGTCAAGTACAACGCCGCGCGGTACGGCCGCTCGGACGACCCGATCGCGGACGACGACGTCGACAACCCGGCCAACGACCCGGCGGTCTGCGACAGCAACGTCTGCCAGAACACCTGGGACCTGATCCGGGACGCCGCCAACCAGTGGGTCGCCGACCAGAAGGCCCAGGGGCGCACCGACGCCCAGATCAAGGTCGACATGCAGTCGTTCGACCAGTGGGACCGGTACGACTACGACGGCGACGGCAACTTCAACGAGCCGGACGGCTACATCGACCACTTCCAGATCGTTCACTCGGGCGGCGACCAGGCGGACGGCGACCCGCACCAGGGCGAGGACGCGATCTGGAGCCACCGCTGGGCGGCGTACAACACCTCGCAGACCGGTCCGGCGAACTTCCCGATCGGCGGCACCGAGATCGGCGACACCGGCGTCTGGATCCGTGACTACACCATTCAGCCGGAGAACGGTGGCCGCAGCGTCTTCTACCACGAGTACGGCCACGACCTCGGCCTGCCGGACGACTACAACGTCCTGAACGGCGGCGACAACAACAACGAGCACTGGACCCTGATGGCCCAGAGCCGGCTCGGCGACAAGAACGACCGCGGCATCGGCGAGCGCGGTGGCGACCTGGGCGCGTGGAACAAGCTCCAGCTCGGTTGGCTCGACTACGAGGTGGTCAAGGCCGGTCAGAAGCGCACCCTGGAACTCGGGCCGCAGGAGTACAACTCCAAGAAGCCCCAGGCCGCGGTCGTGGTGCTTCCGCCGCGGACGTACACCTTCAACAACGGCAAGCCGTTCGAGGGCGCCAAGCAGTACTTCTCGGGTAACGACGACGACCTGGACAACACCATGACCAGGACGATCGACCTCACCGGGAAGTCGACGGCCGCCCTGTCGATGAAGGGCCGCTACTCCATCGAGTCCGGCTTCGACTACCTCTTCTTCGAGGCGTCGACCGACGGCGGCAAGACCTGGTCGGCGCTGCCCGGCACGGTCAACGGCAAGGCACTCCCGCCCGTCTCGGGCAGTGACCCCCGTCCTGCCCTCAGCGGCAGCAGCGGCGGCAAGTGGGTGGACATCAACATCCCGCTGGACGCGGCGGCCGGCAAGGTGACCCAGTTCCGGTTCCACTACGTCACGGACGGCGGGCTCTCCGCGGGCGGCTTCTTCGGTGACGCGATCACCGTGACCGCCGACGGGCAGACCCTGCTCAGCGACGGCGCCGAGAACGGCGCCGGGGACTGGGCGCTCAAGGGCTGGAGCATCGCCGAGGAGACCTACACCCGGGACTTCGCCAACTACTACATCGCCGGCAACCGGTCGTACGTCTCGTACGACAAGTACCTGAAGACCGGCCCGTACTACTTCGGCTACCTGAACAGCCGGCCCGACTGGGTGGACCACTACGCGTACCAGCAGGGTCTGCTGATCTCCTACTGGAACCTCCGGTGGGCCGACAACGACACCTTCGCCCACCCGGGCGAGGGTCGGAACATGATCATCGACGCGCACCCGCGGCCGATCTACAACCTGACCGGCAACCCCTGGCGGGCCCGGGTCCAGGTCTACGACGCGCCGTTCAGCCTCAACAAGGCGGACTCGTTCACGCTGCACATCAACAGCCAGCCGCAGTACATCCGTGGCCAGGACGCGCAGCCGCTGTTCGACGACACCAAGCAGTACTGGTTCCCGGAGCTGCCGAACCACGGCGTCAAGCTTCCGGCCACCGGCACCAAGATCAAGGTTTTGAAGCAGAGCGGCACCTCGATGAAGGTCCAGTTCTCCTGAGCCGCTGATCACCGCACGACGCGATGCCCGGGCAGGCCACCTGCCCGGGCATCGCCCGTTCCGGCCTGACCCGTCGCCGCGGCGTCGGCAGCGACGCAGGTCGCCCTGATCGGCGGCAGCCGTGTGGAGCGCCGGCCCGACGGCGCGCGGCGGCCGCACGCGCGCAGCGCCTACGCTGGGGCACATGACCGACCAGCGCGGCGGACCTGTCGACGAGTCCTGCGTCCTCCCCGACGGGCCGTGGGCGCACCGGTTCGTCGGCGCCAACGGCAGCCGCTTCCACGTCGTCGAGGCCGGCACCGGTCCGATGGTGCTCTTCCTGCACGGGTTCCCCGAGTACTGGTACGCCTGGAAGGACCTGCTGCCGGCGGTCGCGGACGCTGGGTTCCGGGCCGTCGCGGTCGACCTGCGCGGGTACGGCGCGAGCGACAAGCCACCGCGGGGGTACGACGGCTACACCCTCGCCGCCGACGTCGCCGGGCTGATCCGGGCGCTCGGCGAGCGGTCGGCGACCCTGGTCGGCTCCGGGGCCGGCGGCCTCATCGGGTGGACCGCCGCCTCGTTCCATCCCAGCCTGGTCCGGCGACTGGTGGTGCTCGGGGCACCGCACCCGCTCCGGCTGCGGGCCGCCATCTTCGCGGACCCGCGCGGCCAGTTCGCCGCCTCCACGCCCACGCTGAAGTTCCAGCTACCCCGCTACGAGCACGTGCTGACCCGGGACGACGCCGCCGAGGTGGAGGCGATCCTGCGCCGCTGGGGCGGACCCCGCTGGGTCCAGGGCCCGGACTTCGCGGCGTACGCCCGGTGCTGCCGGGAGGCGATGCAGATTCCGCAGGCCGCCTTCTGCGCCATGGAGGGCTACCGGTGGGCGTTCCGTTCGGTGCTGCGGCTGCATGGCTACCGGTTCGTCAAGCTGATGCAGAAACCGCTGGTCACGCCGACCCTGCAGCTCCACGGCGCGCTGGACCAGGCGTCCCTGCCGCGTACCGCCCAGGGTTCCGGCCGCTACGTCATCGCGCCGTACGAGTGGCGGCTGCTCGACGGGGTCGGCCACTTCCCGCACGTGGAGGCCCACGACGTGGTGCTCGGCGAGATCCTGCGCTGGACGAAATCCTGACTCAGACCCGCTGCTCGCGCCGGTCGGAGACCTCGTGCGCCGGCGCCCAGCCCTGGTAGACGCCGAACTCGAACGCCTCCAGGCCCATCGCGCGGGCCACCGGCCAGCGGCCGCCGGTGTACTCCACCCGCAGCCAGCCCTCGTGCTCGGCCAGCACGATGAACGGCTGCCCCTGCCAGGTGCAGGTGGTCCGCACGTACGCCAGGTCGTCGACCTCGGCGACCGGCACCACCCGGACGTGGCGGCCGGGGCGTACCTCCGCGAAGCCCTCGCCCGGTTCGGGCTGGTAGAGGCGGACGTCGTCGCCGTCCGGGCTGGCCTGGTACTCCCGGCCCCGCCAGCGGGCCACGTAGCCGTCGCGGCTCACGACTCGTCACCGACCGGGCGCCAGCGCAGCGCGTCGGTGTCGAGCACCGCCACCATCCGTTCGCTGCCGTCCGCGCCGATCCGCCACAGCTGCGCGCCGTGCGGCAGCCGGGCACTGTCCACCTTGAACTCGGCCACCACGTCGCTGCTCTCGCCCGGCGCGAAGCCGTTGCCGCGGAACGGGGGCCGCTCGATCACCCAGCCCTCCATCGCCCGCATGGCGGCCTCGTTCTGCCCGCCGTACGGGATGCGGTAGAGGCTGGGCCGGTACGCCGGCCAGCGCAGCACGTAGATCTCCTCGGCGTCGCGGGCGAACGGCGAGTCGGGATGGCCGAGGCCGAGCGCGTCGTACAGCCTGGCCGGGGTGCTCAGGTGGGCCAGCTCGCCGGCCCGGTGCACGAAGCCGGACACCCGGTCGTAGCCGCGCTCCAGGTAGTACGCGAGCTGGCTCGGGGCGACCGCCTTCTGCATGGTGACCGGCCGGCTCGGGTCCACCGGGGGCACCGCGGGTCGGGCCGGGGCCGCCGGCTCCGGCGCGGGCGGCTCCGGATCGCCCTCCGGGTCGTCGCCGAGGCCCACCTCGGCGGCCCAGTTGGCCAACGCCAGGACCTGCTCGCCGGGGTACTTCGCGCCGACCGGGGTGCCCGGGTTCACCGCGAACGACCAGTTCTCGTCCGGCCAGCGCCGGATGAGCTGGACGAACTTGACGCGTACCGTCTCGACCGGCCCGTCGACCCGGTCCGCGAGCCGCTCCGGCGAGGTGTAGACCACCACGTACGTCTCGCCGTCGAGCTCCTCGGTCCGCCAGACAAACGCGGAGTCGCCGGGTCGGGCACCCGGCGCGGAGTCGGCCGCGACCGGCAGCAGCACCCGGGCCAGCAGGAGGGTGGAGAGGAAACCGTCGGTGCTGCCGCTACCCACGGCACCGAGGAGTTCCTCCTCCACCTCGTTGGCGGGCACGAAGTTGGCCGGCCCGGGTGCCGGGGGCGGTGGACCGGCGGGGGTGGCGTCCGTGCCCGCGGTCTCCCGGGTGCGGCCGCTCGTCGGCACGGCCGGGGCGGCCACCTCGTCCGGTGCCGTCGGTACGCTCGCCCGCGCCGTGGGCTCCTCCCCCATCCTGGGCGGCGCGGCCGGCGACGTGGCACGCTGCTCCGGCGGGCCGGCGGGCTGGAACAGCGACCCGGTGCCCGGTTCCGGGGAGGCGCTCCGGCCGAACAGCGGCACGGTCTGCTCGGCGGCGGGCGACGGGGGCGGGTCGACCGTGATCGGCACGGTGGGATCGGCGGGACCGGCCCAGGGCGTGGGTGCATCGTCGCCGTCGGCCCGGTACGCCGTCGGCACCGTCGCGGTCGCCATCGCGGAGGCGGCGGCAGGGACGGTCGGTACGGCGTACGGCTCCGGCACCACCGGCGGTGGACCGGCGGCCGGGGCCGCCTCCGGCTCCTCCGGCTCGGTCAGGTCCCGGGCCTCGATGACGGTGCCCTCGATGACGATCGGCGAGAAGCCCCGGCGGGGCGCGGGCGGGCCGGAAACCGGTTCGGCGATCGACGGAGGCAACTCTTTTGCGTCCGCCGGCCCGGAGAGGGTCCGGTCAGCGGCGCCGCCCGGGTGGGCGCGAGCGGGAATCGGCTGGGTCGCTTCCTCCGCACCCGGCCCGGAGCGGGGATACCGGCGGGGCAGCGCCTGGGTGGCCTCCTCGGCGGCGATCGGGGCGGCCGGCCGGGACAGTCGGGGCGGCTCCGCCGGACGGATCGCCTGGGTGGCCTCGGCGGCGTCCGACCGGAACGCATGGGTGGGGTCCGCCGGCACCGGTTCGCTCAGCGGGCGGCGACGCGGGAACGGCTGGCTGCCGCCGGCGAACCGGGACGGCGGCACGGCCCGTGGCGCCGCATCCGGCGGGCGGGACGCCCGGCCCGAGGCGGGCTCGAAGAACGACCGGGCGGGCTGCGGTGGGGCGGCCTCGCCGGACCGGCCGGGGCGGGCGAGCGGACCCTGCTCGTCGGGACGCCGATGCCGGTCGGTGAGCCAACCGGACCGGCCGTCGGCACCTGGCTCGGCGGCGGACCGATCGCCGACGCGGGCGGAGCCGGCGGTCGACCCGCCGGGCCACCCGTCGCGAGCCGGCCGGTCGTCCTCGGCCGACCGGCCGAGCGGCGCCGGGGGGCCCGGGGCGCGGTGGCCGTTCGCCGGATCAGGCCGGCGGGCGGCCGGCGGGCCGGGCGGTTCGGTCGAGCCCGCGGCCCGGGCCCGGGTGGCCTCCACCCGCTCCAGGCGGGCGCGGGCGCCCATGGTCCGGCCCGGCAGCCGGACGTCGCCCCGGGCGAGCTGGGCGACGAACCAGGCCGGCAGGTAGCCCTCGATGGGCAGGCCAGGGTTGACCGCCAGCCACCACTCGTGGTTGGGCCAGGTAGCGGCCAGGTCGGCGTACCGGACGCGGCGGGTGGCACCGGTGTTCTCACCCAGGCAGGCCCGCAACGCGGTGGCGGAGGTGAAGGCGAGGACGTGGGTCCGGCCGCCGGTGGTCCAGGTGCCCCAACCCAGCTGGGCCTGCCCCGCCAGCCCCTCCGCGGCGACCGGCAGCAGCAGATCGACCCGGGTCAGGACGCGGAAGTAGAGCTGCTGGTCCTGGGCCCGCAACGCGTCCCGCATCGCCACCTCGGCCTCGGTGGCCGGCTCCCATCCGGTCACGGCCACCTCTCCTCCCGCGAACAGGCCATAGGCATCGCCTACAACCTACAAGGTGGTAACAAGATCACAATGGCTGGCCGTCGGCGGTCTGCCGGACCACGAGCGAGGCGCTAACATCCCGTTCCGGAGCCGACACGATACGGAGGCGGTCGATGTCCCGGCCCGTCACGCGCCCGCCCCTGGCCGCCCTGGCGGCCCTTCTCGCCGCCGTGCCACCGGCCGTCTTCGGCACCGCGCCACCACCCGCCTCCGCGGCTGCGCCACCGGCCGTTTCCGCCACCGTACCGCTACCCGCCGTCGTCGCCGCCGCACCGGTCGTTCCCGCCACCGCGCGGCGACCCGCGTTCGCCGCCGGGCCCGTGGCGCGCGCGCCGCAGGGCTGCGCCACGCCGCCCGCGCCGGCCCGCCCGGTGGCCGACCAGCCGTGGCCGCAACAGCGGTACGCGCCGGACCGCCTCGACCCGCTCGCGACCGGCGCCGGGGTGGTCGTCGCGGTGGTCGACTCCGGAGTGGACCGGACCCACCCGCAGCTCGCCGGACGGGTGCTCGCCGGCACCGACTTCCTGGACCCCGGCGGTGACGGCAGGCGGGACTGCGCCGGGCACGGCACCGGCGTGGCGAGCATCATCGCCGCGGCGCCTCGCCCGGGCGTGGCGTTCCGGGGACTCGCGCCGGGCACGCGCATCCTGCCGGTACGGGTCAGCGAACAGCAGGTCGTCGAGGGTCGGGAGTCGGGGCGTACGGTCGGCGCGGCCGAGTTCGCCCGGGCCATCCGCTGGGCGGTCGACCACGACGCCGACGTGCTGAACCTCTCCGTCGTGCTGTACGTGGATCATCCCGCCGTCCGCTCCGCGATCGCCTACGCGGTGCGCCGCGACGTCGTCGTGGTGGCCGCCGCCGGCAACCTGCACGAGAGCGGCGACCCGCGGCCGTACCCGGCCGCGTACGACGGGGTGCTCGGGGTGGGCGCGATCGGGGCGGACGGCAGCCGGGCGCCCTTCTCCCAGACCGGCCCGTACGTGGACCTCGTCGCGCCCGGCGGTGACGTGCTGATGGCGGCGCCCGGTCAGGGGCACCACCGGGCGGAGGGAACCAGCTACGCCACGCCGTTCGTGGCCGCGACGGCGGCACTGCTGCGGCAGTACCGCCCGGAACTGAGCGCGGTGGACGTGGCCCGGCGGCTGGTGGCGAGCGCCGACCCGGCCCCGGGGCGCGGGGACGGCTATGGTGCCGGGGTGCTGAACCCGTACCGGGCGGTCACCGAGTCACCCGGGCCGGTGGCGGCCCGCCCGGCTCGGGGCGCAGCGCTGGCGGTGGACCAGCCGGACCCGGCCGCGGTGGCACAGCGGGCCCGCCGGGCGACGGCCCGACAGCGGGCGCTGCTGGTGGCCGGCACGATCGGAGCGGCGACGGCGGCAGTGGTGTTGCTCGCCGTGGTGGTGCCCCGGGGTGCCCGGCGCCGCTGGCGCCCCGCCGACCCGAGCTGACCCACCCGGTCGCCGCCACGCCAGCCGCCAAGATCCGCACAACTTCAGGGAAGCTGCGACCGGCTGAGCACAGGCACATCTTCCGGGAGGTTGTGCGGATCTTGGCGGCACGGGCGGCGACGACTACTGGAACAGGTTGACGTTCCGCTTCTCGGTGTCGAGGTAGTCGGCCGCGGATTCCTCCACCGCCAGCTTGATGTCGCGCAGCATGGCCTGGAGATCCTGCGAGGCGGCCCGCCACCGCGCCTGCCGCTGCTCGTACGCCTGGCGGGCCTCGCCGGTCCAGCTCGCCACCAGCGGCGCGGCGTCCCGTTCGAGCTGGCCGAGCTGGCTGTCGAGGGTGTTCAGCGCCTTCTGGATGTCCGCGCTCGCCTGCTGCAACGCGGCGAAATTGACGACCAGCACACCGTGATCCATGAGATCGGTCCTTCCTTGTCAGAGCGGCAGCTGGATGCCGCGGTGGGTGCCGGCCACCCGGCCGGCGGCCTCGGTGTCGGAGACGTCGTACTGCTGGCCGGCGGTGCGGATGGCGGTCGCGGTCTCCCGCAGGGCCCGCTGCAGCGCCGCCTGGTCCTGCGCCCACTGCTGCTTGACCTGCTCGAAGGAACGCCCACCGGCGCCCCGCCAGGCCTGCTGCAACACCTCCAGCTCGGCCATCAGGCCGCTCAGCATGGTCTGCAACGACTGGTCCACCTGCTCGAACTTCGCGGCGGTCTGCTGCATCACCGCGGCTTCTGCCTGGGTCTGGGACACCCCGAACGTCACCTCGTCTCCTCGGTCGTGGCTGGCCGCTGGAACGACCACCGTGGACTCGCCGGAGCGCGAGAGCCGGAGTGGTGGGGCGGGGGACGGCGCGCGCTCGGCGGAACTCGTCGCTGACGGTAGCCGCCCGACTGCGGTTCTGCTACCCCCTCGGGCTCCCCTGTGGACAACGCTGCCCTTACGATGAGCCACGCCACCGTCACC
This sequence comes from Micromonospora sp. NPDC006431, assembly GCF_042870725.1. NCBI lineage: Bacteria > Bacillati > Actinomycetota > Actinomycetes > Micromonosporales > Micromonosporaceae > Micromonospora > Micromonospora sp. NPDC006431. The sequence goes on along the minus strand of NZ_JBIAHQ010000001.1, from coordinate 593,687 downwards.
CGGCGACCACGCGGAGGGAACCGTGAGCGCGAGGAGTGAGCCGAAACTGCGAGCCCCGCAGCCGCGAACCAGGAGGGCCGCCCGGTGACGGCGGCCGCCACCGGACGGCCGGCGCCCGCGACCGCCAGGGCGGCGCAGTGGACGGTGTCCGCCGTACGGGCCGGGCAGGTGGTGGCGGCACAGATCGCGGTGGCGGCGCTGGTCGCGGCCGTCGGCCGGGGGGTGGCGGTGACCGCTGCCGCCCTGCTGCTGGCCACGCTGCTGCTCCCCGCCGCATGGGTGCGGTTCCGTGGCCGGTGGCTCTACGAGTGGCTGCTGGTGGGTCTGGGGCACCTGACCCGGCGGCGCGCCCTGCCGGCGGCGGCCGGGCCGGCGGCGCTGGTGGAGCTCGTCGCGCCCGGTACGGCGGTACGCGCGGCCGAACTGGCCGGCGGTCCGGCCGCCGTGCTGGACGACGCCGCCGGGATGACCGCGCTGCTGGAGATCGGCGACCCCGGTGACCTGCTCGGGGACGGCCCGCAGGCCCTCCCCGCGCCGCTGTCCCTGCTGCCCCCATCGGGCCCGGAGGGCCCGCCGGTCCGGATCCAGCTCCTGCTCGCCGCGTCCCCCGCCCCGGCCCCGGCCGCCGGGGCCGGCACCGCCGGGACGTCGTACCGGCAGCTCACCGACGGGCGGCTGGCGGGCCGGACCCGGGCGGTGCTCGCCGTCCGGGTGCTGCGCGTCGACGGCTGGTCGGACGAGGAACTGCGGCGCACCCTGTCCGGCACGGTCCGGCGGATCGTCCGCCGCCTCGGCCCGCTGACCGGCCGCCCGCTGGGCGGGCCGGCGGCGCTCCGGGTGGTCGCCGAACTGGCCCACCATGACGTCGGAGCGCCGGTCCGGGAGAGCTGGCCAACGGTGACGGCGGGCGGGCTGGCGCAGGCCACCTGGCGGCTGCGGCGCCGGCCGGACCCGCGGACCGACGCGGCCCGCGGCCTGGTGTCGCGGCTGCTGGCGCTGCCGGCCACGGCCACCACCGTGTCGCTCTGCGTCGGGCCGCGCACCGACTCCGCAGCGGTGCCGGCCGGGCTGACCGTACGGCTGGCCGCCTGGACCGCCGCGGAGCTGTCGGCCGCCGAGCGGGCGCTGCGCCGGCTGGCCGGGGATCTCGGCGCGGACGTCCGGCGGCTCGACGGCGAGCACCTGGCCGGCCTGGCCGCCACCCTGCCGTTCGGGGCGGCCCCGGCCGGCACCGCCCCGGCCCCGACCGACCTGGCCGGCCTGGCCGGCCTGGAACTCTCCCTGGGCGAGTCGGGGCTGATGGTGGGCACCAACCGGCGTGGCGGGGCGGTGACGGTGCGCCTGTTCCGGCCCGGGGCGACCCGGCTGCTGCTGGTCGGCGGGGTACGCGCCGCGCAACTCATCGCGCTGCGCGCGCTGGCGCTGGGCGCCCGGGTGGTGGTGCAGACCGCCCGGCCCCGGGTGTGGGAGCCGTTCGTGCGGGGCGTGGGCGGGGCGGTGCCGCTGATCCCGCCAGGGCGGCCGGTGGGCGGCGCGCCGGGTTCGCCGTTGCAACCGTTGCTGCTGGTGGTCGACGCCGGGCCGGTGTCGCCCGAGGCCGGGCCGGAGGCGGCCTGGCGGTCCGTCCTGGTGGTCCGGGACGAACTCACCCCGGCGGACTCGGCGGCGCTGGCCCGCGCCGACCTGGCGATCCTGCAACCGCTCGACCCGGCGGAGGCGGCGCTGGCCGGCACGGCCCTCGGCCTCGGCGGCTCGGCGGAGTGGCTGACCCGGATCCGCGACGACATGGTCGCCGTGGTGAACCGGCGGGCGTTGCGCTGGGCGCTGCTCTCGCCCACGCCGATCGAGTCGCAACTGGTCGGTCGCCCGGTACGCCGCTGAGCCGGCCGCGATTCGTCGATCTTCCCGGGTTCCCCAGTTGGACGGACCGTGGCACGATCCCGGCCATGGATTTTCTGAAGGGTCTTCTGATCCGGCTGGCCACCACGGCGGTCGCCTTCTGGCTGGCCGCGCTGCTCATCCCGGGCATCACGTTGAACACCGAGTCGGTCACCGACAAGGTGATCACGCTGGTGCTGGTCGCGGCGATCTTCGGGGTGGTCAATGCCGTGCTCCAGCCGATCATCAAGACCGTCGGTTGCGGCTTCTACCTGCTGACCCTCGGCCTGATCGCGCTGGTGGTGAACGGCCTGCTCTTCCTGCTCACGAGCTGGATCGCCGGTCAGGCCGGGCTGCCCTTCCACGTGGACGGCTTCTGGCCGGCCGCGGTGCTGGGCGCGCTCTTCGTCGGCATCGTGACCTGGATCCTCGGCGCCGTCCTCGACCGCGACTGATCCCCAGCACCCGTCGGTTCCCGCCCACCGGCCAGGCCAGTGGGCGGGAATTGGCTGGTGAGGGGCGGGTGGAGAGGGCCTAGCGTGGCAGGCGTGTTCGCCCTGACCCGCCCTGACGGCTACCACCTCAGCACCGATCCGACCCGGCTCGACCTCGACCGGGTGCACCACTGGCTCTCCACCGACGCGTACTGGGCGCTCGGGCGCGAGCGGGACACGGTCGAGCGGGCCTTCGCCGGCTCGCTCGGTTTCGGTGTCTACCGGCCCGGCGACGGGCAGCAGGTGGCTGTGGCCCGGGTGGTCACCGACCGGGCCACCTTCGCCTGGCTCTGCGACGTCTACGTGGACCCGGCTGAGCGCGGCCGGGGGCTGGGCACCTGGCTGGCCGGGGCGGTCCGCGACCACCTGGCCGAGCTGGGCGTACGCCGGATCGTGCTGGCCACCGCGGACGCGCACGGGGTGTACGCGAAGATCGGCTTCGTCCCGGTCGAGCCCGACCTCTGGATGAAGTGGACATCGCCGGTGAACCAGGTCACCGGAAAGGACCAAAGCGCGGCATCACCGCTTACGGTGGAGGCGTGAACCAGACCCGCCTCGGCTATCTGTTCGGCTTCGGCGCGTACCTGATCTGGGGTTTCTTCCCGATCTACCTGAAGCTGCTCCGGCCGGCCGGCCCGATGGAGATCCTCGCGCACCGGATCGTCTGGTCGGTGGTCTTCGTGGCCCTGCTGCTAGCCGCGCTGCGCAACATCGGCTTCCTGCGGGCGCTGGCCCGCCGACCCCGGGCGCTCGCCGGCATCGGCACCGCCGCCGCGCTGATCGCGGTCAACTGGGGCACCTACATCTACGGGGTGAATTCCGACCGGGTGGTGGAGACCGCCCTCGGCTACTTCATCAACCCGCTCGTCATCGTGCTGATCGGGGTCTTCCTGCTGCGCGAGCGGCTGCGCCCGGCGCAGTGGGTCGCGCTCGGGGTGGGCGGCCTCGCGGTGGCGGTGCTCACCGTCGACTACGGCCGGCTGCCCTACCTGGCGCTCGTCCTGGCCTTCAGCTTCGCCGGGTACGGCCTGGTCAAGAAGCGGCTGGCGCTGCCCGCCGCGGAGGGACTCTTCGTCGAGTCGGCGGTGCTGGCGCTGCCCGCACTGGCGTACCTGGGCTGGCTGACGTACCGCGGCGCGGCGACCTTCGGGCAGGTGTCGGCGGCGCACACCGCGCTGCTGGTGCTGGCCGGCGCGGCCACCGCGATCCCGCTGCTGCTCTTCGCCGGGGCGGCGAACCGGCTGCCGCTGTCCACCATCGGCATGCTGCAGTACGTCGGCCCGATCCTCCAGCTCGGCTGCGGGGTGCTGATCTACCACGAGCCGATGCCGCCGGCCCGGCTGGCCGGCTTCGCCCTGGTCTGGCTCGCCCTGGTCATCTTCACCACGGACGCCTACCGCAACGCCCGCCGGACCCGGGCCGAGGCCCGCGCCGCCGCCACCCCGGTCCCGGCCGCGACCCGCTGACCGCTCCTCAGCGGAAGTCGTAGGCGAGGACGGGAGTGCCGTCGGCGCGCAGCAGTTCGAGGCGGACCAGTTCGCCGTGGGTGAAGTGGGTGGCGCCGACCATGCGCAGGTCGTCCCCGGGAGCGGCCAGCCAGGTGGCGACCTGCTCCGTCGCGCCGTCCGGGCCGTGCGCCACCAGCCGGAAGGTGTACGCCTCCCGGTGGCCCGTCCGCTGGTCATATCCGCAGCGCAGGGTGACCTCGGTGCCCCACTTCTTGTCGGTCAGCCCGACCTCGGCGTGCAGCGGGACCGGGCCGGCGACCGGCCGCATCGCGGTCAGGGACACCTGCGGCGCCGGCGGGGTGGCCGGGCGGACCAGGCTCACCCCGACGCCCGCCAGCACGGCCAGCACGGCAGCGGCGAGCCCGCTCAGCGCGTACCGCCGGCGTGCCCGGGACCGTTCGCGGCGCCGCTGCTCCCGGGCGGCGTCGAGCAGCGCGGGCAGCCGGGAGGCCTCCGACGCCGACGGCAGGAACTGCTCCAGCCCGGCCGGGTCGAGCCGCCCCAGCAGGCCGGGCAGCACCGCGATCTCGGCCACCGCCTCCCGGCAGGCCGCACAGCCGGCCAGGTGCCGCTCATAGGCGGCCCGCTCCGCGGGAGCGAGGGCCCCCAGCACGTACGCGCCGTCGTCGTACGCGAACTCGCAGCGGCTCATCGGGTCACCCCCATCTCGGCCAGGACCAACCGGAGTGAGCGCAGCGCGTAGTGCGTACGCGACTTGACCGTGCCCGGCGGCACGCCCAGCCGGGCGGCGGCCTCCGCCACCGACCGCCCCTGGTAGAAGCACTCCACCAGGACTTCACGATGAGTGGGGCTCAGCCGGTTCAGCGCTTCCGCCACGGTCCACGCCTCCACCGCGCGCTCGGTTTCGTCCGCCGTGTCAACCGGCTCGGGCAGCTCGTCGGTGTAGACCTCACCGACCCGGGTGGAGCGGCGCCGCCAGGCGTCGATGGCCAGGTTCCGGGCGGTGGTGAACAGCCAGGCGCGCACCGACCCCCGGGCCGGGTCCAGCGACTCGGGGTGCCGCCAGGCCCGCAGCAGCGTCTCCTGCACCAGGTCCTCGGCGCGCGACCGGTCGCCGTTCACCAGCCGGAGGGCGTGCGCGAAGAGCGCGTCGGCATGCTCGTCGTGCAAGGCGCGCAGCAGTTGGGCGTCGTGGTCGCTGATGGCGGTCTCCTCGCTCCCGTACGACGAGTCCGGTGGTGCGTTCATTCCTGGATACGTGTGGTGACGCTGTTCGGTTCAGCCCAGCTCACGCCGCAGCTGTTCACGAGTGGTTCACATTACGGCCGACACCCGCTCACCGCGCCCTGGCAGCGTCCGGCCGGTACGCGCGCGGATGATCCCGGGCGCGCCATCCACGTCTTCCCAGGAGGCACCTTCCGATGAGCGACCGTCCCCGGCTGCTCCCGCTGCTGGGCGCCACCCGGCACGGCTCCCGTGATGCGATGACCTGTCTGTACCGCTGCGGCAACGCCTGCGACCACCCGGTACCGAACGCTTCCGACAACCCGTACTTCGGGGACCTGGTCGACGCCGAGGTGTCCCGGCGCGGCGTGGTCCGGGCCGGCGCCGTCGGCGCCCTGGTGCTCGGGTTCGGTGGCAGCGTCGCCGGTGCGCTGGCCGGCGCCGCCCCGGCCGCCGCCGCACCGGCCGCGCCGGCCGTCCCCGGCGCGGGCGAGGCCGCCGCGCCGCAGGGCGGGGTGGGCAGCGGCGCCCTGACCTTCAAGCCGATCCCGCCGAACAAGCTCGACACCCTGGTCGTCCCAAACGGGTACGACCACGCCGTCGTGATCAAGTGGGGCGACCCGGTCGTCCAGGGCGCGCCCGAGTTCGACCTGCACGGCCAGACCGCCGCCGCGCAGGCGCAGCAGTTCGGCTACAACAACGACTTCGTGGGCGTGCTGCCGATCGACCGCAAGCGGGCGCTGCTCGTGGTCAACCACGAATACACCAACGAGGACCTGATGTTCCCCGGCTTCACCAGCCAGGATGCGCTCTCGGTGGAGCAGTTGCGGGTGGCGATGGCCGCGCACGGCATGTCCGTGGTGGAGCTGGAGCGGGTGGAGAGCACCGGACAGTGGCGGCCGGTGAAGCACGGCCGGCGGTACAACCGGCGGGTCACCGCGCTGGCCACGAAGTTCGAGCTGACCGGTCCGGCCGCCGGCTCGGCCTGGCTGCGCACCGCCGCGGACCCGAAGGGTCGTACGGTGATCGGCACGCTGAACAACTGCGCCGGCGGGGTCACCCCGTGGGGCACCGTGCTCTCCGGCGAGGAGAACTTCAACCAGTACTTCGTCGGCGGCGACGGCGCGCCGGCGGAGCTGAAGCCAAAGCTGGCCCGGTACGGCATCCCGACCGACTCGCGCTACCCGAGCGGCAGCCGCAAGTGGGAGCGCGCCGACGAGCGCTTCGACCTGGCGAAGCACCCGAACGAGGTGCACCGGTTCGGCTGGATCGTCGAGATCGACCCGTTCGACCCGGACAGCAAGCCGCGCAAGCACACCGCGCTGGGCCGGTTCAAGCACGAGGGCGCCAACGTCATCGTGGCGAAGGACGGCCGCGTGGTCGCGTACATGGGCGACGACGAGCGGTTCGACTACCTCTACAAGTTCGTCTCGGACAAGAAGTTCCTGCCGGGCAGCTCCTCGGTGGCCCGCCGGCACAACCTGACCCTGCTGGAGTCCGGCACGCTCTATGTGGCCGCCCTGGCGGGCAACAGCGCCGCCGAGATCGACGGCACCGGCAAGCTCCCCGCCGACGGGGCCTTCGACGGCCGGGGCCGGTGGATCAAGCTGGTCAGCGGCAACCGCTCGTACGTCGACGGGATGACCGCGGCCGACGTGCTCACCTTCACCCGGCTCGCCGCCGACAAGGTCGGCGCGACCAAGATGGACCGGCCGGAGGACGTCGAGCCGTCCCTGCTCACCGGCAAGGTGTACGTGGCGCTGACCAACAACACCGACCGGGGCAAGGCCGGCAAGGCCGCCGCCGACGAGGCGAACCCGCGTAACCTCAACAAGCACGGGCAGATCCTGGAACTGGTCGAGGACCGCGACGACAACACCGCCGAGTCCTTCGCTTGGTCGCTGCCGATCGTCTGCGGCGACCCGGCCGACGCGTCCACCCACTTCGCCGGGTACGACAAGACCAAGGTCTCGCCGATCTCCTGCCCGGACAACGTGGCGTTCGACGCCACCGGCAACCTCTGGATCTCCACCGACGGCAACGCGCTGGGCAGCAACGACGGCCTGTTCGCCACCGCGCTGGAGGGCCCGGAGCGGGGCCACCTGAAGCAGTTCCTCACCGTGCCGTACGGCGCGGAGACCTGCGGCCCGTTCATCACGAACGACAACCGCTCGGTCTTTATCGCGGTGCAGCACCCGGGCGAGATCACCGGCGCGTCGGTGGAGAACCCCGCCTCCACCTGGCCCGACGGCGACTTCGCCAAGCCCGGCGTGGTGGTGACCTGGCGCCTCGACGGCGGCCCGATCGGCAGCTGACCCCACCCCGAGCGGTCCGGCGCTGGACCGCTCCCGAAGGGGCCTCTCCCCCGCCGGGAGGGGCCCTTCGGCGTACTCAGGTGTCGGCGGCGATGCCGTCGGCCACCGCGCGGGCCACGGCGAGCAGCTTGGCCCGGACCACCCGGGCGGAGGTCATCATCTCGCTGGCCGGCAGCGCGCACGCCAGCACCACCCGGCGTTCCATGTCCTTGTCCGGGGTGACCAGCACCGCCGCGCAGGCCACCCCCTGCCGGAACTGCCCCAGCTCCAACTGCATGCCGCGCCGGTCACCGGCCGCCAGGTCCGCCTCGAACGCCTCGGGGCTGGTGAGGGTGGCGCTGGTGAACGGGCGCATGCCGTACTCGCGCAGGTAGCGGAAGCGCTGCTCGGGGGTGAGCGTGGCGAGCAGGCTCTTGCCGAGGGCGGTGGCGTGCGCGCCCTCGTCGAAGCCCGGCACCAGGTCCTCCAGGTAGGGCGAGCGCGGCCCCTCGGCGACCGCCGTGACCGCCACCTGGCCGCCCACGAAGCGCCCCAGGTAGTGGCTCCAGCCGGTGTCCGCGGCCGCTCGCCGCAGCGACTCGCCGACCGCCGGCGGCCCCCGGAAGGCCGTCACCAGCTCCCGGTACCGGTCGGCCACCTCCAGGCCGACGATGTACGTCCCGTCCTCCCGTCGGATCACGTATCCCTCGTAGGCCAGGGTGCGCACCAGGTGGTACGTGGTGGCGACGGTCAGTTCGCAGCGGCGGGCGATCTGCTTGACGGTGAGTCCCCTCGGCGCACGGCCGACCGACTCGAGCACTCGAAGCGCGCGGGAGACACTTCGGATCAGGTCCGAAGGTTCCGCCAAGGGGTCGCGCACAACCACCTCCGCCGCCGGGGACTTACACCATATGAAAAACAGGCCGCGCGCGAAATGCCTGTTCGGATCGAGGATGCCAGATCAGCGGGCACAGACCGTGCACCGACAGACACGATCAGCTGCTAAAACGCGACGGCGGCCGCCGAAACGTGACCGGCGTAGGTTTGCCTGGCCATGACTGAGACCGTGCTGCACCCCTCGCCACCCACGTCCCGCCGTACCGTCCGCGCCAGCGCGGGCGCCATCGCCACCACCATCGCCTGCGTCCTGCCCGTCTTCCTGGTCGGCGGCCTCGCCGTGCAGATGGGCGACGAGCTGCACTTCTCCCCCGCCGGGCTGGGGTTGGCCGTCGCGGTCTACTTCGGGATCAGCGCGCTCGCCTCGGTCCCCTCCGGCGCGCTGGTCGAGCGGTACGGTTCCGCCGTGGTGGCCCGCGCCGCCATCGTGCTCTCCGCCGGCTCGCTGCTGGCCGTGGCGGCACTGGCCCGGTCGTACCCGGTGCTGGTCGCGCTGCTCGGCCTCAGCGCCGCCGCGAACGCCCTGGGGCAGCTCGCCAGCAACGCGGCGCTGGCCCGGCACGTGCCCGCCCACCGGCAGGGGCTCTCCTTCGGAGTGAAGCAGGCGGCCATCCCGGTCTCCACCCTGCTGGCCGGTGCGGCGGTGCCCACCATCGCGCTGACCGCCGGCTGGCGGTGGGCCTTCGTGGCCGCCGCCGGGGCGGCGCTGGCCGCGCTGCCGGCCGTACCCGAGCAGGAGCGCGACCCGGCACGACCGGCCACCGGCGGGCGGGCGGGCCGGGCCACGGTGGCGCTGGTGGTGATCGGCCTGGCCGCCACCCTGGCCTCCGGCGCGGCGAACGCGCTGGGCACCTTCCTGGTGGACTCGTCCGCCGGCCGTGGGCTGTCACCGGCCCTGGCCGGCCTGACGCTCACCCTGGGCAGCGCGGTCTGCGTGGTGGCCCGGATCGGCACCGGCTGGCTCGCCGACCGCCGGGAGACCGGGCACGTCGCGCTGATCGCCGGCATGCTGGTGGTCGGTGCGGTCGGGCTGGCCCTGCTCGCGGTGGCCGGGCCGGTGTCGCTGGTCGTCGGCGTGCTGCTCGGCTTCGGCCTCGGCTGGGCCTGGCCCGGGCTGATGAACTTCGCGGTGGTCCGGCTCCACCCGCAGGCTCCGGCCGCCGCCACCTCGATCACCCAGACCGGCGTGTATGCGGGCGGCTGCCTCGGCCCGCTGTGCCTGGGCACCCTGGCCGGCGCGCTCGGCTACCCCACCATGTGGACCGCGGCCGCCGCCTCGATGCTGCTGGCCGCCCTCCTCATGCTCACCGGCAGCCGCCTCCTCACCCACCCCACCCCTGACCACTTCCGTTGATCATGAGGTTGGCGGCACTCATCGCGATCAACATCGCCGCCAACCTCATGATCGACGCGCGAGGGCGGGGCGGGAGGGTAGGGGGTAGCGGCCGTCAGCTGGTGCGGTCGGCGATGTAGTCGCAGAGGGACCAGAGGGCGCGGCGGGCGGGGCTGTCGGGGAGGGGGGCGAGCTGCGCCCTCGCGTCCTCGGCGTAGCTGCGGACGGTCTCCCGGGCCCGCTTGAGCGCCGGGGATTCGCGGAGCAGGCCGAGCGCCTCGGCGTGCAGCGCATCGTCGACCAGCGGACCGGTGACCAGGATCTCCCGCAGCCGGACGCTCGCGGCGTCGGAATCGTCCCCGGCGAGCGCGTAGAGCACCGGCAGGGTCGGTACGCCCTCCCGCAGGTCGGTGCCGGGCGTCTTGCCGGACTGCACCGACTCGGAGGCGATGTCGAGCAGGTCGTCGGAGAGCTGGAAGGCCACGCCGATGATCTCGCCGTACCCGGCGAGGGCCTCGATGTGCTCGGCAGACGCACCGCCGAACATGCCGCCGAAGCGGGCCGAGGTGGCGATCAGAGAGCCGGTCTTCTCGGCGATGACGTGCAGGTAATGCGCGACCGGGTCGGTGTCCCGCGGGCCGACCGTCTCGGCGATCTGCCCGTGCACCAGCCGGGCGAAGGTCCGCGCCTGCAGCCGTACGGCGTCCGGGCCCAGGTCGGCCGCGATGTCCGCGGCCCGGGCGAAGAGGTAGTCGCCGACCAGGATCGCGACCGAGTTGGTCCAGCGCGAGTTGGCGCTCGGCGCGCCCCGGCGCACCGCCGCCTCGTCCATGACGTCGTCGTGGTAGAGGGTCGCCAGGTGGGTGAGCTCCATCACCACGGCGGCCGGTACGACCTGGGCACCGCTCGGATCGCCGAACTGGGCGCCCAGCGCCACCAGCAGCGGGCGGAACCGCTTGCCGCCGGCCTCGACCAGGTGCCGGGCCGCCTCGGTGACGAGCGGGTCGGCACTGGCCACACTGGCCCGCAGCTCGCTCTCGACCCGCTCGAGCAGACCCAGCACGGACGCCTCGACGTGCGGGTCGGCGAGGTGCAGGCCGAGCGCGCCGAACTGACCCGTGCTCTCCGGACCCCGGCGACCGCCGGAGCCGGTGGCACCTGAACGCTCGCCAGCCGGAATCACCACGCCTTCAACCATGCCACACCCGTTCGACCTGCCCGAAGAGGGGATACGACGGGGGCCGGTACGCCAGGCGTACCGGCCCCCGGTGGGAGAACCTCGGTCATCGCACGAATTCGGCGGCACCGGTGGCCAGATCGAGCAGGGGTGCCGGGGCGACCCCCAGGACCAGGGTGGCCAGCACCCCGATGACCAGCGCCGCCGAGGTGAGGGCCCCCGGCACGGTGACCGTCGGGGTGGCGTCGCCCGGCTCGGAGAGCCACATCATCACCACGACCCGCAGGTACGGGAAGGCCAGCACCATGCTGGTCAGCACACCGGCGATCACCAGCCAGGCCTGGTTCGCTTCCAGCGCCGGGGCGAAGATCGCGAACTTGCTGGTGAATCCGCTGGTCAGCGGGATACCGGCGAAGGCCAGCAGGATGAAGGTGAAGACCGCGGCGAAGAACGGCGACCGGCGGCCCAGCCCGGCCCAGCGGGACAGGTGGGTGGCCTCCCCGTCGGCGTCCCGGACCAGGGTCACCACGGCGAACGCGGCGAGCACCGAGAAACCGTACGCGACCAGGTAGAACATCGTGCCCGACAGCCCGTCCTTGCTCGGCGCGAGCACGCCCACCAGCAGGTAGCCCGCGTTCGCGATCGACGAGTAGGCGAGCAGCCGCTTGATGTCGGTCTGGGTGACCGCCAGCACCGCGCCGACCAGCATGGTCAGCACCGCAACCGCCCCGATCACCGGGGTGAAGTCCCAGGCGGCCCCGGAGAAGGCGACGTGGAAGACCCGCAGCAGGGCGCCGAAGGCGGCGACCTTCGTGCAGGCGGCCATGAAGCCGGTCACCGGGGTCGGGGCGCCCTGGTAGACGTCGGGCGTCCAGACGTGGAACGGCGCGGCGGCGGCCTTGAAGAGCAGGCCGATGGCGAGCAGCGCCATGCCGGCGAAGAGCAGCACCTGGCTGGACGAGGACTCGCCGACCGCCGCGTGCACGGTGGCGAAGTCGACGCCGGCCGCGCGGTCCGGCACACCGGCCGTGAAGCCGTACACCAGCGCCACCCCGAAGAGGAAGAACGCCGAGGCGTACGCGCCGAGCATGAAGTACTTCAGCGCGGCCTCCTGGCTCAGCAGCCGCCGGCGGCGGGCCAGCGCGCAGAGCAGGTAGAGCGGCAGCGAGAAGACCTCGAGCGAGATGAACATGGTCAGCAGGTCGTTCGCCGCCACGAAGATCAGCATGCCGCCGATCGCGAACGTGGTCAGCGGGTACACCTCGGTGGCGCCGCCCGCGCCCGCGGCCTGCCGCCGGTCGTCGACCGACTCGGCGGTCACCGCGGCGTGGGCCACGAACGCCCCGCCCCGCTCCACGGCGCGCTCACCGATGAGCAGCAGCGCCATCGCCGCCAGGATCAGGATCGCGCCCTGGAGGAAGAGCGTCGGTCCGTCCACCGCAATGGCGTGGCCGGCGGTGATCAGCCGGTCGTCGGCGTTGAGGATCACCATGGTCAGCGCCGCGAGCACCGCCGCGAGGGCGAGCAGCAGCTGCACCGGGTTGCGCAGCCGACGCGGCACGAACGCCTCGACCAGGACGCCGAACAGGGCCGCGCCCAGCATGATCAGGATCGGGGCGAGCGCCGCATAGTCGATCGACGGCAACTTCAGCTCGGTCATTTCGCGGCCTCCTGGACGCTGCCGACCGTCGGGGCGGGGTCGGTCCGACCGACGTCCTGCATGGTCGCCCGGACGGCGGGGTTGATGACATCGGTGACCGGCTTGGGATAGAAGCCGAGCAGCACGATCAGCGCGATCAGCGGGGCGACCACGACCTTCTCGCGCAGGCTCAGGTCACGGCGCATGCCGTCGACCTCGGTCAGGGCCGGGTTGAGCGTGCCCTGGGTGGTGCGCTGCACCATCCACAGCACGTACGCCGCCGCCAGGATGATGCCCAGCGTGGCGATCACCGCGACCGGCTTGTTGGTGGTGAACGTGCCGATCAGCACCAGGAACTCGGAGACGAACGGCGCGGTGCCGGGCAGCGCCAGCGAGGCCAGGCCGGCGAAGAAGAGCACCCCGGCCAGCACCGGGACCAGCTTGCCCGCGCCGCCGAAGTCGCTGATCAACGCCGAGCCGCGGCGGGCGATGAGCATACCCACCACCAGGAAGAGCAGGCCGGTGGCCAGGCCGTGGTTGAGCATGTAGAGCACCGCGCCGGTGCCGGCCTGGGTGGTGAAGGCGAAGATGCCGACCCCGATGAAGCCGAAGTGCGCGATCGACGTGTACGACACCAGCCGCTTGAGGTCGTTCTGCCCGACCGCCAGCAGCGCGGCGTAGATGATGCCGATCAGGCCCAGCGCCAGCGCCCACGGGGCGAACCACTTCGACGCCTCGGGGAAGAGCGGCAGGCAGTACCGCAGGATCCCGAAGGTGCCGACCTTGTCCAGCACGCCGACCAGCAGTGCCGCCGCGCCGGCCGGGGCCGCGCCACCGGCGTCCGGCAGCCAGGTGTGGAACGGGAAGAACGGCGCCTTGATCGCGAACGCGAGGAAGAAGCCGAGGAAGAGCCAGCGCGCCGTGTCGGTGGGGAGGTCGGCCTGGCTCAGCGCCTGCCAGTCGAAGGTCTTCCCGCCGACCACCCAGAGGCCGATCACCGCGGCCAGCATGAACAGACCGCCGACCAGGGAGTAGAGGAAGAACTTGACCGCCGCGTACTGCCGCTGGTGGCCGCCGTAGCTGCCGATGAGGAAGTACATCGGCACCAGCATGACCTCGAAGAACACGTAGAACAGGAAGACGTCGGCGGCGGCGAAGACGCCGATCATCGTGCACTCGAGGACGAGCAGCAGCGCGAAGTAGACCGGCACCGAGCGCTTGGACGACTCGGCGTCGTGCCAGGAGGCCAGGATCACCAGCGGCACCAGGATCGCGATCAGCATCAGCATGACCAGCGCGATGCCGTCCGCCGCGAAGGTGAAGTTGACCCCCCAGTTGGGGATCCACGCGTACGACTCGCGGAACTGGAAGCGGTCGCCGTCGGACTGGAAGGCAATCCACATGGCCACCGAGAGCACCAGCACCAGCAGCGACCAGGCGAACGCCACGAGCTTGGCGAGGTCCGGACTGCGGCGCGGCAGCAGGGCCACCACCAGGGCGCCCACCAGCGGCGCCACGGTCAGCACCGAGAGGAACGGGAAGTTGGACATTATTCGGCCTTACCTCCGTCGTGACTGCATGGCCCGCCGGCGGGGGCGGCCGCGTTGAGGTCGATCACGCCAGCCACCCCGCCTGCACCGCCAGGAACGCCGCCACCACGAGCAGCGCGCCGGTCAGGATCGAGGTCGCGTACGACCGCACGAAACCGGTCTGCAGCCGCCGGAGCCGGCCCGAGCCCCCGCCCACGGCGGCGGCCAGGCCGTTGACCAGCCCGTCCACGCCCCGGTTGTCGAGGAAGACCAGCGCCCGGGTGAGGAAGATGCCCGGCTTCTCGAAGACCGCCTCGTTGAAGGCGTCCGTGTAGAGGTTCCGGCGCGCGGCGGTGACCAGCACGCCGGCCGGCTGCGGCGCGGTGGCCGTGCCGTTGCGGAACAGGAACCAGGCCAGTCCGGCGCCGAGCACGGTGACCAGCAGCGAGAGCGCGGTGATCAGCCAGTGCGCGAGGACCGCCTCGTGCTCCGCGTGCTCGCCGCCGAGGCCGGCGGTGGCGGTCAGCCAGTCCGGCACGGACGTGGAGAGCAGGAAGCCGGCACCGACCGAGCCGATCGCCAGCAGGATCAGCGGGACGGTCATCAGCTTCGGCGACTCGTGCGGGTGCTCGATGTCCTCGGTCCAGCGGGCCGGGCCGTGGAAGGTGAGCACGAAGAGCCGGGTCATGTAGAAGGCGGTGAGCCCCGCGCCGAGCAGCGCGGCGCCGCCGAACAGCCAGGACGTCCAATCCCCCCGCTCGAACGCCGTCGCGATGATCGGCTCCTTCGAGAAGTAGCCGGAGAGCGGCGGGATGCCGATGATGGCGAGCCAGCCCATCATGAAGGTCAGCCAGGTGACCTTCATGTACTTGGCCAGGTTGCCGAAGCGGCGGATGTCCACCTGGTCGTTCATGCCGTGCATGACCGAGCCGGCACCGAGGAACATGTTGGCCTTGAAGAAGCCGTGCGCCAGCAGGTGCACGATGGCCAGCGCGTACGCCCCGCCGCCCAGACCGACGCCGAGGAACATGTAGCCGATCTGGCTCACCGTGGACCAGGCCAGCACCCGCTTGATGTCGTCCTTCGCCGCGCCGATGAGGCAGCCCATCAGCAGGGTGACCGCGCCGACGCTGACCACCACCAGCTGGAGCGTGGCGTTGGCCGAGAAGATCGGGTTGGAGCGGGCGATCAGGTAGACACCCGCGGTGACCATGGTGGCCGCGTGGATGAGCGCGGAGACCGGGGTCGGGCCCTCCATCGCGTCCGGCAGCCACGCCTGCAGCGGGAACTGGCCGGACTTGCCGGCCGCGCCGAGCAGCAGCAGCAGGCCGAGCACCAGCACCGTGGTCTGGCTCAGCGCACCGACGCCGCTGAACACCTCGTCGTACTGGGTGGTGCCGAGCTGGGCGAACAGCACGAAGATGCCGATGGCCAGGCCGGCGTCGCCGACCCGGTTCATCAGGAACGCCTTCTTGCCGGCGGTGGCCGCGCTCGGCCGGCCGTACCAGAAGGAGATCAGCAGGTACGACGCCAGGCCGACGCCCTCCCAGCCGAAGTAGAGCATCACGTAGTTGTTGCCGAGCACCAGCAGCAGCATGGCGGCGACGAAGAGGTTGAAGTACCCGAAGAACCGTCGCCGGCCCTCGTCGTGCGCCATGTACTCGACCGCGTACAGGTGGATCAGGAAGCCCACCCCGGTGATCAGCAGGACGAACACCGCGGCCAGCGGGTCGAAGAGCAGACCGAAGTCCACCTTCAGGTCGCCGACCGTGATGAACTGCCAGAGGCTCAGCTGGACCTGCTTGTTCTCCAGACCACGGAGCTGGAGGAAGTAGGTCAGGCCGAGCACGAAGGCGGCGCCGATCGCGCCCACCCCCAGCCAGTGGCCCCAGCGGTCCGCCCGCCGGCCGAGCAGCAGCAGGATCGCCGCGCTGACCAGCGGGATCGCCACCAGCAGCCAGACGCTGCCGAGCAGCCCATCCGCCGTCGCGAAAGCAACGGCCCCGGTCGGTTCAGCCGACGCAAAGGTCAGAGTCTGTTCCACCGCAGGCCCCTCAGTACTTCAGCAGGTTGGCGTCGTCGACGCTCGCCGAGCGTCGAGTCCGGAAGATCGACATGATGATCGCGAGCCCGACCACGACCTCGGCCGCCGCCACCACCATCACGAAGAACGCCATGATCTGGCCGTTCAGGTCGCCGTTGATCCGGCTGAAGGTGACCAGCGTCAGGTTGGCGGCGTTGAGCATCAGCTCCACGCACATGAACAGCACGATCGCGTTACGCCGGATCAGCACGCCGACGGCACCGATGGTGAACAGCACCGCGGCGAGGATCAGGTAGTAGTCCGGGGTCACTTCTCCGTCCCCTTCAACGAGGTCTCCTCGGCGGTCAGCTCCCGCACCGGCAGGATCTCCGGGATGCTGCGGTCGGACAGCCGGCCGTCGGGCAGGCGGGCCGGGGTGGCCACCGACGAGGAGGTGGCGAAGACACCCGGTCCGGGCTTCGGCCCGGGGTAGTTGCCGGGGCGGAACCGGGCCTTCATGGTGGCAATCTGGTCCATCCGGTCCTCCTTGCGCCGCTCCACGTGCGCCAGCACCATCGCGCCCACGGCCGCCGTGATCAGCAGCGCGGAGGTCAGCTCGAAGGCGAAGACGTACTTGGTGAAGAGCAGCCGGGCGATGCCCTGCACGTTGCCCTCGGCGTTCGGCTTGTCCAGGCCGACCGCCTGGACGCCCTCCAGGGCCCGGTAGAGGCCGCTGCCCACCAGGCCGGCGAAGCCGACACCGAGCACCACCGCGGCGACCCGCTGGCCGCGCAGCGTCTCGATCAGCGAGTCGGAGGCGTCCCGGCCGACCAGCATCAGCACGAACAGGAAGAGCATCATGATCGCGCCGGTGTAGACGATGATCTGCACCATGCCGATGAACGGCCCGGCCTGCAGGACGTAGAACACGCCCAGGCAGAGCATGGTCAGCACCAGCCAGAGCGCCGAGTGCACCGCGTTCCGCGCCCAGACCATGCCGATGGCGCCGATCAGCGCCAGCGGGGCGAGGATCCAGAAGGTGACCTCCTCACCCCCGGACACCTGGCCCGCCGCGGCGAGCACTGTCTGAGTGGTCATGCTCCTGCTCCCTTGCCCGCCTCGGCCCGCTGCGCGGCCTGCTCGGCGCCGGGGAAGGTCACCCCGGGGTGCTCGTCCACCCGGTACCGACCCGCGCCGTTCGGCGAGTGCTCCGCGCCGGCGGACGTGCCCGGGTTGGTCAGCCCGCCGACGTAGTAGTCCTTCTCGCTGTCGCCCAGCCGCATCGCGTGCGGCGGCTGCTCCATGCCGGGCAGCAGCGGCGCGAGCAGCTGCTCCTTCGTGAAGATGAGGTCCTGCCGGTTGTCCCGGGCCAGCTCGTACTCGTTGCTCATGGTGAGCGAACGGGTCGGGCAGGCCTCGATGCACAGCCCGCAGAAGATGCACCGGGCGTAGTTGATCTGGTAGACGCTGGCGTAGCGCTCACCGGGGGAGAAGCGCTGCTCCTCGGTGTTGTCGCCACCCTCCACGTAGATCGCGTCCGCCGGGCAGGCCCAGGCGCACAGCTCACAGCCGATGCACTTCTCCAGGCCGTCCGGGTGCCGGTTGAGGATGTGCCGGCCGTGGTAGCGCGGCGCCGAGACCGGCGGCTTGAACGGGTAGTCGGTGGTGACGACCTTCCTGAACATGTGCGAGAAGGTGACCCCGAAGCCCTTGAACGTTCCGGTGATCGCGCCCACGTCACACCTCCCTGGAGTCCGAGCCGACGTTGGCCGGCTCCCGCTCGGCGACCACGCGCCTGGTGCGCGGGCTCGGTGGTACCTGAAGATCCATCGGCGGCAGCGGGAAGCTGCCGTGCGGCCGGCTGTTGACCTGCTCCTGGAGCGACGGCTTCGGCTCCTTCTTCCGGCTCGGCCAGAAGAGCGTGGCCAGCAGCAGGACGCCGGCGCCGATGCTGGTGGCGACGATCCGGTCCTCGGTCTGCCAGTCCTCGATCGAGCGGAGCCCGGCCAGGACCAGGATCCAGATCAGGTTGATCGGGAGCAGGACCTTCCAGCCGAAGCGCATGAACTGGTCGTACCGGAGCCGGGGCAGGGTGCCCCGCAGCCAGACGAAGACGAAGACCAGGATCAGCACCTTGCCGAAGAACCAGAGCATCGGCCACCAGCCCGAGTTGGCGCCGGCCCAGAAGGTGGTGATCGGGGCCGGGGCCCGCCACCCGCCGAGGAAGAGCGTGGTGGTGACCGCGGACATGGTGACCATCGAGACGTACTCGGAGAGCATGAAGAGCGCGAACTTCAGCGAGCTGTACTCGGTCATGAAGCCCGCGACCAGCTCCGACTCGGCCTCGGGCAGGTCGAACGGCGCCCGGTTGGTCTCCCCGACGGTGGCGATGAAGAAGATGATGAAGCTCGGCAGCAGCAGGATCGCGTACCAGCCGGGGGCCTGGACATCTGCGCCGAAGAGGTTCAGATGGGTGCCGTGCGCCTGTTGGGCGACGATCCCGCTGGTGGACATCGTGCCGGCGGTCATGAACACCGCCACGATGCTCAGCCCCATCGCGACCTCGTACGAGATCATCTGGGCGCTGGACCGGAGACCACCGAGCAGCGGGTACGTCGACCCGGAGGCCCAACCGCCGAGCACGATGCCGTAGATGCCCATCGAGGAGCAGGCCAGCAGCACCAGCACCGCCACCGACACGTCGGTCACCTGCAGCGGCGTCCAGTGGCCGAAGATGCTGACCTTCGGGCCGAACGGCACCACCGACAGCGCGGTGACCGCGCAGATCACCGAGATGGTCGGGGCGAAGAAGTAGACGACCTTGTCGGCGGTCCGCGGGAGGATGTCCTCCTTGAAGGCCATCTTCAGACCGTCGGCGAGGGTCTGCAGCAGACCGAACGGGCCGACCTGGTTGGGTCCGGGCCGCACCTGCATGTAGCCGACGACCCGACGCTCGAACCAGACGCCGAGCAGCGTGGCCAGCAGGCCGAAGACGAACGCGAAGACGATCTTGATGAGGACCAGCCACCACGGGTCCTTGCCGAAGTCGGCCAGCGTCGGGTCCTGCGCCGCGAGGTAGAGGTTCACTGGACACTCCCGGTGTTGAGGAGCGGACCCGGGCGGCCATCCGCGTCCGCGGCGACGCGCCCGGCCGGAACGGCCGGAGCGTCGACCGACGCGGCGGAGACCTGCACGACGTCGCCGGACGTAGCGCCGAGGCTGCGCCGGACGGTCGAGCCGGGTGAGTTGGTCGGCAGCCAGACGACGCCGTCCGGCATCTCGGTGATCGCCGCCGGCAGGGTGACCGCGCCGCGGTCGGTGCCCACGGTCACCGGGTCGCCGTCGGCGACGCCGAGCGCCTCGGCGGTGCCCTTGCCCAGCCGGACCACCGGCGGGCGGGCGGTGCCGGCGAGGTGCTCGTCACCGTCGGTGAGGCTGCCCAGGTCGATCAGCTGGTGCCAGGTGGCCAGCACGGCCTCGCCCGGCCCAGGCTGTTGGACGGCGCCCGGCTCGACGCTGGGGGCGGCCGGGGCATCCACCCGGGTCGGCGGCAGCGCGGCCAGCTCGCGGCGGACGCTCGTCACGTCGCCGGTGCCGAGCCGGACATCGAGCTGCGCGGCCAGCGCGTCGAGCACCCGCCCGTCGCTCATCGCCGCGGTGTCCAGCACCTTCTCGAAGGTGCGCAGCCGGCCCTCCCAGTCCAGGAAGCTGCCGGCCTTCTCGACCACCGGGGCGACCGGGAAGACCACGTCCGCCCGGCGGGCCACCGCGCTCATCCGCAGTTCCAGGCTTACCAGGAACGGCACCGCGTCCAGGGCCTGCTCGGCCAGGCGCGGGTCGGCCACGTCTGCCGGGTCCACCCCGGCCACCACGAGGGCGCCGAGCTGGCCGTTTGCCGCCGCGACGAGGATGCCGTCGGTGTCCCGGCCGGCCTGGCTGGGGATCACCCCGGCCGCGATGTCCCACGCCTCGCCCAGCTCGGCGCGGGCGGCCGGCTCGGTGACCAGGCGGCCACCGGGGAGCAGGTTGGGCAGGCAGCCCGCGTCGACCGCGCCGCGGTCACCCGCGCGCCGCGGCACCCAGGCCAGCTTGGCCCCGGTACGCCGGGCGACGTCCGCCGCGGCGGAGAGCCCGCCGGGCACCGCGCCCAGCCGCTCGCCGACGATCAGGATCGCGCCCGGCTGGCTCAGCGCCTCGGCCACCGTGGCGTGCTCGGCCAGCACGCTGGCCTCCTCGCCCGGCACCACCCGGGCCAGCTTGGCGCCGAGCTTCTCCAGGCCGCGCGTCGCGAACGGCGCGATCGCGTACACCGTGAGCTTCTTCTGCTGGTACGCCTTGCGCAGCCGTAGGAAGAGGATCGGGCACTCCTCCTCCGGCTCCAGGCCGACCAGCACCACCGCGGGCGCGTTCTCCACGTCCGTGTAGGTCACGTCGGTGACCCCGGCGACGCTGCTGGCCAGGAAGTCGGCCTCCTCGCGGGAGACCGGGCGGGCCCGGAAGTCGATGTCGTTGGTGTGCAGCGCGACCCGGGCGAACTTGGCGTACGCGTAGGCGTCCTCGACGGTCAGCCGTCCGCCGGTCAGCACGGCCGTGCCCGGCCCGCCGTCCCGGGCGGCCCGCAGGCCCTCGGCGGCCCGGGTCAGCGCCTCGCTCCAGGACGCCTCGCGCAGCTCACCGGTCCGCTCGTCGCGGACCAGCGGGGTGGTGAGCCGGTCGAACGCCCGGGCGTACTGGAAGCCCCAGCGGCCCTTGTCGCAGTTCCACTCCTCGTTCACCGCCGGGTCGTCGCCGGCCAGCCGGCGCAGCACCTTGCCGCGCCGCCAGTCCGTGCGCTGGGCGCAGCCGGCCGAGCAGTGCTCGCAGACGCTCGGGGTGGAGACCAGGTCGAACGGGCGGGCCCGGAACCGGTACTGCGCGCCGGTCAGCGCGCCCACCGGGCAGATCTGCACCGTGTTCCCGGAGAAGTACGAGTTGAACGGGACGTCACCCGCCTCGTCCCCGGACTCCACGCCGTACGCGTCGTCCCGGTAGATGTTGATCTCCTCGGCGGACGACCGGTTCATCAGGTCGATGAACTTGTCACCGGCGATCTCCTCCGAGAACCGGGTGCAGCGCTGGCAGAGCACGCACCGCTCGCGGTCGAGCAGCACCTGGGTGCTGATCTCCAGCGGCTTCTCGTACTCCCGCTTGTGCTCGTGGAACCGGGAGTCCGTCCGGCCGGTGGACATCGCCTGGTTCTGCAGCGGGCACTCGCCGCCCTTGTCACACATCGGGCAGTCCAGGGGGTGGTTGAGGAGCAGCAGCTCCATCACCCCCTCCTGCGCCTTCTTGGCGACCGGCGAGGTGAGCTGGGTCCGCACCACCATGCCGTCGGCGACGGTCTGGGTGCAGGAGGCGACCGGCTTGCGCTGGCCCTCCACCTCCACCAGGCACTGCCGGCAGGCGCCGGCCGGGGCCAGCAGCGGGTGGTCGCAGAAGCGCGGGATCTCGGTGCCCATCTGCTCGGCGACCCGGATCAGCAGCGCCCCCTTGGGCGCGGTGACCTGGACGCCGTCGATGGTCAGGGTGACGGTCTCGGTCTGCTTGGCTACGTCGGTCATCAGTGGGCTCCCACCAACTGCTTGTCGGAGAGCTTCGGCGCGGTACGTCCCTCGATGTAGTCGAGGTAGTCCTGCTTGAAGTACTGCAGCGACGAGGTCACCGAGCTGGTCGCACCGTCACCCAGACCGCAGAACGAGCGGCCGAGGATGTTGTCGCAGGTGTCGAGCAGGGTGTCCAGGTCCTCGTGGGTGCCCTGGCCGGCGAGGATCCGCCGGTAGACCCGGACCATCCAGTAGTTGCCCTCGCGGCACGGGGTGCACTTGCCGCACGACTCGTGGTGGTAGAACTCCAGCCACCGGTACGTCGCGTACACCGGGCAGTCCTGGTCGGAGAAGATCTGCGTGGCCGTGGTGCCCAGGATCGAGCCGGCCGCCGCCACCCCCTCGAAGTCCAGCGGCACGTCCAGGTGCTCGGCGGTGAGCAGCGGCGTCGACGAGCCGCCCGGGGTCCAGAACTTCAGGTTGTGCCCGGGCAGCATCCCGCCGGCCAGCTCGATCAGCTCGCGCAGGGTGATCCCCATCGAGCATTCGTACTGGCCCGGGTTGGCGATCCGGCCGGAGAGCGAGTAGATCATCGGGCCGGACGACTTCTCCGTGCCCATGGTCCGCCACCAGTCCGCGCCACCGAGCACGATGTAGGGAACGCTGGCGATGGTGCCGACGTTGTTGACCACGGTCGGGCTGGCGTAGAGGCCGTGGGTCGCCGGGAACGGCGGCCGCAACCGGGGCTGGCCCCGGAAGCCCTCCAGCGAGTCCAGCAGCGCGGTCTCCTCGCCGCAGATGTACGCCCCGGCGCCGGAGTGCACCACCAACTCCAGGTCGAAGCCGCTGCCGAGGATGTTCCGGCCCAGGTAGCCCTTGGCGTACGCCTCCTGCACGGCGTTGCGCAGCCGGCGGGCGGCGTGCACCGCCTCACCCCGGATGTAGATGTAGGCGCGGTTGGCCCGGATCGCGTACGAGGCGATGATCACGCCCTCGACCAGCGAGTGCGGGTCGTGGGTCATCAGCGGCAGGTCCTTGCAGGTGCCCGGCTCGCCCTCGTCGGCGTTCACCACCAGGTAGTGCGGCTTGCCGTCGCCCTGCGGGATGAACCCCCACTTGAGGCCGGTCGGGAAGCCCGCGCCACCCCGGCCGCGCAGCCCGGAATCCTTGATCAGCTGGATCAGGTCGTCCGGGTGTGCCCTGAGCGCCTTGCGCAGGGCGGCGTAGCCGTCCAGCTTCTCGTAGGTGCCGATCCCCCAGGCGTCCGGCGACAGCCAGCGCTTGGTGAGCACCGGCGTCAGCTTGGCCAGCGTCTCCGGCCGAGGAGTGGTCACTTCTTGGCCTCCGCTTCCTTGAGGTTGCGCTGCTGCGCCCCGGCCCCGTCGCCGGCCGGCTTGCGGTCGGCGGCTGGCGGGTTGGCCGCCGCGCCCGCGGCCTGGGCGGCCTTGGCCTGCTCGGCGGCCTTGTCGGCCTCGACCTTGCTGCGGATCGGGGTGTTCGGGTCGAAGCCCGGCACCGAGATGCCGTGCTGCTCGGCCAGGCGCAGGCCGCGCAGGGTCGGCTCGCCCGGGCCGCCGTCGGCGACCGCGCCCTCCCGCTCGTCGGCGAAGCCGGCGAGCTGGACCGACATCTCCTTGAGGCTGCAGAGGCGGGCGCCCCGGGTCGGCATCGGCCGGCCGCCGGCGCGCAGGTCCTCGACCACACCGAGCGCGGTCCGCGGGTCGACCCCGTCGAAGAAGTCGTAGTTGACCGTCATCACCGGGCCGTAGTCGCACGCCGCCAGGCACTCGGCGTGCTCCAGGGTGATCCGGCCGTCCTCGGTGGTCTCGTCGTGCCCGACGCCCAGGTGCTCGGCGAGGGTGTCGTAGACCTCCTGGCCACCCAGCACATTGCACATGGTGTTGGTGCACACGCTGACCAGGTAGTCGCCGGTCGGCTTGCGCTTGTACATGGTGTAGAAGGTGGCCACGGCACCGACCTGGGCCTTGTTCAGGCCGAGCACCTCGGCGCAGAACTCGACACCGGCCGGGGAGACGTAGCCCTCCACCGACTGCACCAGGTGCAGCAGCGGCAGCAGGGCCGAGCGGGACCGGTCCGCCGGGTACCGGGCGATGATCTCCCGCGCCCGGGTCCGGGTCTCTTCAGTGAAAGTCGTCGTCATCGGTCACATCCACCCATCACGGGGTCCAGCGAGGCGCCACCGGCGATCACGTCGGCGATCAGGCCGCCCTCGGCCATCGCCGGGAGGGCCTGCAGGTTGACGAAGCTGGGCTCCCGGTAGTGCACCCGGTACGGCCGGGTGCCACCGTCGGAGACCGCGTGCACGCCCAGCTCGCCGCGGGGCGACTCGATGCCGACGTACACCTGGCCCGGCGGGACCCGGAAACCCTCGGTGACGAGCTTGAAATGGTGGATCAGCGACTCCATCGACTGACCCATGATCTTGGCGACGTGCTCCAGCGAGTTGCCCATGCCGTCGACGCCGATGGCCAGCTGCGCCGGCCAGGCGATCTTCTTGTCGGCCACCATCACCGGGCCGGGCTTGCTCAGCCGGTCCACCGCCTGCTCGACCAGCTTGAGCGACTCCCGGATCTCGGCGAGCCGGACCTGGTAGCGGCCCCAGACGTCGCCGTCGGTGTGGGTCGGGACGTCGAACTCGTACGTCTCGTAGCCGCAGTACGGCATGGTCTTGCGCAGGTCCCAGGCGAGACCGGCCGAGCGGAGCACCGGACCGGTGACGCCGAGCGCCAGGCAGCCGGTCACGTCGAGCACCGCGACGTGCTTGGTGCGCTCGACCCAGATCGGCTGGCCGGAGAGGAGGTCCTCGTACTCCTTGAGCTTCTTCGGCATCATCTTCAGGAAGTTGCGGATCTTGACGATCGCGTCGTCCGGCACGTCCTGCGCCACCCCGCCCGGCCGCACGTACGCGTGGTTCATGCGCAGGCCCGTGATGGTCTCGAAGATGTCGAGGATGTACTCCCGCTCGCGGAAGCCGTACAGCATGATCGAGATCGCGCCCAGCTCCATGCCGGTGGTGGCCAGCCAGACCAGGTGCGAGGAGATCCGGTTGAGCTCCATCATGAGCACCCGGATGGTGTTGGCCCGCTCGGTGACGTCGTCGGTGATCCCGAGCAGCTTCTCCACCGCCAGCGCGTACGCCGTCTCGTTGAACAGCGGGGCGAGGTAGTCCATCCGGGTCACGAAGGTCGAGCCCTGGACCCAGTTCCGGTATTCGAGGTTCTTCTCGATGCCGGTGTGCAGGTAGCCGATGACCGAGCGGGCCTCGCGGACCGTCTCACCCTCCAGCTCCAGGATCAGCCGGAGCACGCCGTGCGTGGACGGGTGCTGCGGACCCATGTTGACGACGATCCGCTCGTCGTTGATCGGGTCGGTGCCGGAGACGACCGTGTCCCAGTCCCCACCGGTGACGGTGAAGACCTTGCCCTCGGTGGTCTCGCGCTCGGTCGCGTAGTTCGACGTCGTCACTGGTACGACCTCCGCTTGTCCGGCGGCGGGATCTCCGCGCCCTTGTACTCGACGGGCACGCCGCCGAGGGGGTAGTCCTTGCGCTGCGGGTGCCCCTCCCAGTCGTCCGGCATGAGGATCCGGGTCAGGTTGGGGTGGCCGTCGAAGACGATGCCGAACATGTCGTACGTCTCCCGCTCCTGCCAGTCGGCGGTCGGGTAGACGCTGGTGACGCTCGGCAGGTGCGGCTCCTCGGCGGAGACCGCGGCCTCCAGCCGGACCCGGCGCCGGTAGGTCATCGAGGTGAGCTGGTAGACGACGTGCAGCCGGCGCTCCTCCGCGCCCAGGTAGTCGACGCCGGACACCGAGGAGCAGAGCTCGAAGCGGAGCGCCAGGTCGTCGCGCATCACCTGGCAGACCTCGGCGATCCGCTCCGGGCGGACATGCAGGGTCAGCTCGCCCCGGTCGACCACGACCTTCTCGATGGCGTCGCCGAAGTCGGGGTACGCCTCCTCCAGCGCGTCCCGGACCTCGTCGAAATAGCCGCCGTACGGCCGGGGGCTGTCCTCGATCGCCGTGCGCTGCCGGACCAGGCCGCCGAAGCCGGAGACGTCGCCGGTGCCGTGGATGCCGAACATGCCGCGGCCGGCGGGGCTGGCCGGCGGGAGCTCGGCCGGTGCGCCGCTGGTGGCGCCGGCCGGCGGCACCGGTACCGGCACGCCGCCGATGTTGTTGCTGTCGTTTGGTGCGGTCACTTCGGGCCCCCCTGCGCGTGGAGGTGGTTCTGCGCCTTCATCCAGTTCTCGATCCGCAACTGCTCCTCGCGCCCCTCGCGAACCGCCCTGGTCCACTCGGCGCGCCGGGCCTTGTCGTTGCGGTACGACGACGGCATCGAGCCGTACGGCACGACCGGCACATCACCGCGCTCCTTGCGGGCCTCCAGCATCTTGCGGCCGTTCGGACCCAGCGGCTCGTACATGATCTTCTCGCGGAGCTTGAGGATCGCGTCGATGAGCATCTCGGGCCGGGGCGGGCAGCCCGGGAGGTACATGTCGACCGGGACGATGTGGTCGACGCCCTGCACGATGGCGTAGTTGTTGAACATGCCGCCGCTGCTGGCGCAGACGCCCATCGAGAGCACCCAGCGGGGCTCGGCCATCTGGTCGTAGATCTGGCGCAGGACCGGGGCCATCTTCTGGCTCACCCGGCCGGCCACGATCATCAGGTCCGCCTGTCGGGGCGAGGCCCGGAAGACCTCCATGCCCCAGCGACCCATGTCGTAGTGCGGGCCACCGGCCGCCATCATCTCGATGGCGCAGCAGGCCAGGCCGAACGTGGCGCCCCAGACGGACGACTTCCGCGACCAGTTGACCAGCTTCTCGACGGTGGTGAGCAGGACGCCGGAGGGAAGCTTCTCCTCGATGCCCATCTGCCGTACCTCCCTCAGTCCCAGTCCAGGCCGCCGCGCCGCCAGACATAGGCGTAGGCGACGAAGACCGCGACGATGAACAGGACCATCTCCACGAAGCCGAAGATCGGCAGGGCGTCGAAGGAGACCGCCCAGGGGTAGAGGAAGATGATCTCGATGTCGAAGACGATGAAGAGCATCGCCGTCAGGTAGAACTTGATCGGGAACCGGCCGCCGCCGACCGGCTGCGGACTCGGCTCGATACCGCACTCGTACGCCTCGAGCTTGGCCTTGTTCAGACGCCGGGGGCCGGCGAATCGGGCGGCGGCCACGGAGAACAGCGCGAACCCCGCGGCGAGGGCGAACAGCCCGATGATGGGTGCGTAAGGAGAGAGCGTCATCGTTGTCTCCTGCTCGTCCTTCCCTGACCTCGGTGGTTGGCAAAAATCACACTATTCACGTCCCTCGTGACCTCGGCCGGCGGGGGTCGATCTTTGTCGGCGCCCGCGGCCTCATCGGCCGCCGGCGCCGTTGTCAGACGGCCGGCGCCACCCGTGTCATCGCGTTGATGACCCGGTCCATCGCGTCCCCGCCGCGCGGGTCGGTCAGGTTGGCCAGCAGCTTGAGCACGAAGCGCATCAGCATCGGGTGCGGCATGCCGTGCTTGGTGGCCAGCCGCATGATCTCCGGCCGGCCGATGAGCTTCACGAAGATCCCGCCGAGCCGGTAGTAGCCGCCGAAGCGGGTCTTCAGCTCCTGCGGGTACGCCATCAGCGCCCGTTCCCGCTCGGCGCCGGCCGGCCGGGCGAGCGCCTGCACCGCCACCTCGGCGGCCAGCTCGCCGGACTCCATCGCGTACGCGATGCCCTCGCCGTTGAACGGGTTGACCATGCCGCCGGAGTCGCCGACCAGCATCGCCCCGCGGGTGTAGTGCGGCACCCGGTTGAAGCCCATCGGCAGCGCGGCGCCGAGGATCGGCCCCTCGGCGTTCGCCTCGTCGGTCATCCCCCAGTCCTCCGGGGTGTTGGCCAGCCAGTCGGTGAGCAGCCGCCGGTAGTTGGTCTTGCCGAACGCGGCGGAGGAGTTGAGCACGCCCAGGCCGACGTTGACCCGGCCGTCACCGAGGCCGAAGATCCAGCCGTAGCCGGGCAGCAGCGCGTCGCTGCCCTTGGCCCGCAGCTCCAGCCACGACTCGAGGTAGTCGTCGTCGTGCTTGGCGGGCGAGCGGTAGTAGCGGCGGACCGCCACGCCGATCGGCCGGTCCTCCCGCTTGGCCAGCCCGAGGGCGAGCGGGAGGCGGCCGGAGACGCCGTCCGCGGCGACCACCAGCGGGGCGTGGAAGGTGGCCGGCTCCTTGTCCGGGCCCACCTCGGCCTGCACGCCGATCACCCGGTCGTCGGCGTCGAGCACCGGGCCGGTCACGTTCACGCTGGTCCGTAGCTTCGCCCCGGCGGCGACGGCCCGCTGGGCGAGCAGGTCGTCGAAGTCGAGCCGGGTCCGGACCAGGCCGTAGTTGGGGAAGCTGGCCAGGTCCGGCCAATCCAGTTCCAGGCGTACCCCGCCGCCGATCACCCGCAGGCCCTTGTTGCGCAGCCAGCCGGCCTCGGGCGAGGTGTCCACGCCCATCCGGATCAGCTGCCGCACGGCCCGGGGGGTGAGCCCGTCGCCGCAGACCTTCTCCCGGGGAAACTCGGTCTTCTCCAGCAGCAGCACGCGTGCGCCGTGCCGCGCCAGGTGGTACGCCGTCGCCGATCCTCCGGGACCGGCGCCCACGACGATCACGTCGGCGTCGTTCTCCACCGCGGTCATCTGCGCCTCCTCCCGCATGCTCGTGAAATGGTTCACAAGCCGATCGGGTTGGAGTCTATGACCGGGGTTACACCTGGAGGTGGTGAGGGGTACCTAACTTCGCGGAAACGGGCCGGTAGGAGTCCATTTCGACGTCACGGGCGGGCGGAAGTGGCCGGCCCGAGGCCGGCGTCAAGGCGGATCGCCTCCGGCAGGTGCTCGCGCAGCGCGCCGCCGGCCGCCCGGTCGAGCGCGGCCAACACCTCCGCGACCACCTGACGGACGTCGGCGGGATCCGCGCCGGCCAGCTCCTTGAGCTGCGCGATGAGTTCCGCGGCGTCATCGTCCGTGGCCACCTGCTCGGGTCCCGTCATGGGCCGAGCCTACGAAACTAAGTAGACCAAAAACGGATATTCACGAAATAGGGTGGTTTGCCCTGCCTCTGGCGGCGGGCCGGCCCGTCGTCAGTCCCGGACTGCGCGGTGCAGGGCGACGACGCCGCCGGTGAGGTTGCGCCAGGCCACCCGGCTCCACCCCGCCGCGCCGATCCGCGCGGCCAGCGCCGCCTGATCCGGCCAGGCCCGGATGGACTCGGCGAGGT
The DNA here is from genome assembly GCF_042870725.1 of Micromonospora sp. NPDC006431. Taxonomy (NCBI): domain Bacteria; kingdom Bacillati; phylum Actinomycetota; class Actinomycetes; order Micromonosporales; family Micromonosporaceae; genus Micromonospora; species Micromonospora sp. NPDC006431. The sequence continues at coordinate 564,886 of NZ_JBIAHQ010000001.1, read as the reverse complement.
AGACGTACGCGTCGGGGTTGCTGGAGACCGCCCGCGCCACCGCGGGCAGCGACCGCATCAGGTACGACAGGTAGACCGTGCGGAACGCCGGATTGACCGGCCTGCTGAATTCGCAGACCACCAGCCGACCGCCCGGCCTGGTCACCCGGGCCAGCTCGCGCAACGCCGCGTCGGTGTCGTTGACGTTGCGCAACGCGAAGGAGATGGTGACCGCGTCGAAGCTGGCGTCAGCGAAGGGCAGCCGCAGGGCGTCCCCGGCCAGCAGCGGCACCGCCGGGCGGGTGCGCTTGCCGGCGTGCAGCATGCCCAGCGACAGGTCGGCGCCCACCGCGTACGCGCCGGAGTGGGACAGCTCCTCGGTCGAGACGCCGGTGCCCGCGCCCACGTCGAGCACCCGCTCCCCCGCGCTCAGCCCGAGCGCCTCGCGGGTGGCCCGCCGCCAGAACCGGTCCTGCCCGAAGGAGAGGACGGTGTTGGTCAGGTCGTAGCGGGCCGCCACGCCGTCGAACATCGCGGCGACCTCGTGCGGCTGCTTGTCCAGGTTGGCGCGCTGGCCCTGCGGGGTACGGCTCACCCCTCCACTCTGCCAGCCGGGCCGCGGGCCGCCCCCGACGGGTGCCACCCCGGACCCGCCGACGGCGGGATGGTGCGAAGACAGTGGGGGCGGGATGGTGAACCATCCCGCCCCACTGCCGTGCGTTATGTGAACGGCCCTCGCGGGCCGATGGAGGACGACCGTCAGGCGGTCGGCTTCTCGTCGCCCGGGGTCACCAGGACCACCCGGCGCCGACGGGCGACCAGGAACATCGCGCCACCCGCGAGCAGCACGGCCGCGCCGATACCGCCGATCAGGCCGGCCTTCGCGCCGGTCACCGGCAGGCCACCCTCGCCGCCGCCGGAACCGCCGTCGGCACCGCCGCCACCGGCGCCACCCTTGGCGGCCACCACCACAGCGTAGTCGTCGGTGTTGTCCGAGGCGTCCACATCGGTCACCTCGGACGTCGCCGCACGCACCCGGGCGTGCTCGAAGATGGTCTTCCGGGCCTGCTTCACCAGGCCGGCATCCACCGGCGCCGCCGCCAGGGCGTCCGCCACCAGCGAGCCGCCCGGCAAGGTGGACGGAGCCTTGACGCCGGCCGCCACCTTGATCGGGAAGGCGATGGTCAGCAGCTCGTCCGGCGCCAGCACGAGGCCGGGGTCGGCGCAGTTGGCGGTGCGCCGGTCGGCCGTGTACTCGCAACCCTCGTACTCGTCGGTGAAGGTGACACCCGCCGGCGCCCGGAGCGTGATCTTGACGCCCTTGGCGACCATGTCACCCTGGTTGAAGATCTCGCCGATCACGGCGGTCTCGTCGCCCGGGTACAGCGCCTGCCCGGCCTGCTCCAGCGTGTCAATATCGATCTTGGCCTTGACGTCCGGCACCACCACGCCGAGGTCGACACCTGGCTGGCCTTCGAACTCCAGCTTGACCTCCTTGGTGTTGTTGTCCGGAGTGGTGTCGTCAGGCGACCGGAGGTAGAACCTGATAGAGGTTTCACCGCCGACGTAGCCCTCGGGACGCTTGATGGTGATGACTGGGAACTCCAGCGTCTCGCCGGGACCCGGAATCTTCGCCGCCGGCACGGGGCACTCAAGCGTGTCGATCGGGCCGCCCTCGCAACCGTCGACGAGCGGGAGGGTGATGATCCGCTCGTCCTTGAAGTAGGACAGGTCGACAGCAACCGTCATCGCGCTCGGAGTTCCCGGGCCGTTGTTCTTCACCTTGACCCAGCCGACCTTGTCCTTGGTGCCCTGGGCCAGCGTGGTGCCGGCGACCGTGAGCTCCAGGTCGGCCTTGGTGTCGGCGGCCTGGGCCGGAGAGCCCGCGATCGGGACCACGCCGGCCGCGAGCAGCGCCGCCGCTCCGATGCTGAGTTGGACCCGCTTCCGCATGTTCATCTTCGAGATGCCCCCGTAATGCGATCTGTGACGATGGACCCGGGGAGGCTATCGACGGATCGACACGTGCGCCATCCCACACGCGGGAACCCCGATCCGCCGCATCACGGACGAGGCCAGTTTTGCCCGTATTGATACGGTTTATCGGCGGCTTCAGGCATCGTCGGATGCCGGCTGGCCAGCAAGTACGACCCGTCCGGCCGACCCGAGGTCGGATGTTCGGCCAACCGTGGCGGCCGCCGGATCCTCGACCGACGCGCACCAGGCGCGATCGCCCGCCCCGGCGCCAGGCGTCAGTTGACCTCGACGAGCGGCAGTGACTTCCCGGCCCCGCCACCGGGCAGGGCGATGGAGGAGAAGTGCGAGACCACCCGGTCGTCGCTCGGGTCGTCGGCCGGCGTCCGGTGCACCGCGAGCCGCTGGTAGAGGGTGTCCCGCTGCGCGGGGATCCGGTCGGCGCTGCGGATCATGCCGATCAGCTCGTGCAGGTTGGACCGGTGCCGGGCACCGGCCGAGGAGATGACGTTCTCCTCCAGCATGATCGAGCCGAGGTCGTCCACCCCCATGTGCAGGGCGAGCTGCCCGACGTCCTTGCCGGTGGTCAGCCAGGACGCCTGCAGGTGCGGCACCGTCTCGAAGAAGAGCCGGGCCACCGCGATCAGCCGCAGGTATTCCATCGTGGTCGCCTGGGTGCGGCCCTTGAGGTGGTTGTTCTCCGGCTGGTAGGTCCACGGGATGAACGCCCGGAAGCCGCCGGTGCGGTCCTGCACGTCGCGGATCATCCGCAGGTGCTCGATCCGCTCGGCATTGGTCTCGCCGGTGCCCATCATCATCGTCGCGGTCGACTCGAGGCCCTGCCGATGTGCCAGCTCCATGACCTCCAGCCAGCGCGCGCCCGACTCCTTCAGCGGGGCGATTGCCTTGCGTGGCCGGTCCGGCAGCATCTCGGCGCCGGCGCCCGCGATGGAGTCCAGCCCGGCCGTCTTGATCCGGGCGATGGCCTCGTCCAGGCTCACCCCGGAGACCTTGGCCATGTGCAGGATCTCGCTCGGGCCGATCGAGTGGATAGCGAGCTGCGGGTACGCCCGCTTGACCGCGGAGAAGAGCTCCTCGTAGTAGTCCACGCCGTAGTCCGGGTGGTGGCCGCCCTGGAGCATGACCTGGGTGGCGCCCAGCTCGACCGCCTCGCCGCAGCGGCGCAGGATCTCCTCGGTGGGGTGGGTCCACCCCTCCTTGTGCTTGGGTGCCCGGTAGAAGGCGCAGAACTTGCACGCCGTCACACAGACGTTCGTGTAGTTGATGTTGCGGTCGATCAGGTACGTGACGATGTTGTCCGGGTAGCGCCGCCGGCGCACCGCGTCCGCCGCTTCGCCCAGCGGGTGGAAGGGCGCCTCGGTGTAGAGCAGCAGGGCCTCCTCGGGCGTGATCCGCCCGCCGTCCGCGCCGCGCTGCAGGATGTCGTCGATCTCCCGGCTCACCGTCACGCCTCTGAGCCTACGCCCGCTTGACGCCACGCCTTGTCGGGGTGTTCCGCCATGTGACGTGCCCGGCGGGACAACGAAGCAGTTGGTCGTCGCCTATCGTGCGGTGGTTCTCAGGCCTCTCACAAGGAAGAGTCGTGACCGCACCATTCCCGCACCAACCTCAGGTTCCGCCCGCCCCGCAGCCGGCGGCCGCGCCCGGCGCCGCTCCCCTCACCTGTCGCTTCTGTGGATCGATTCCGGCGATCAAGGCGACGCTGCACGGGCATCAGGGCTTCCTCATCTTCATGCGTGTCCTCACCCAGCACGGCCCGTACTGCAGGGCGTGCGGCATCGCCACCTGTCGCGACATGAGCGCGAAGACCCTCTGGCAAGGCTGGTGGGGCTTCCTCTCCATGATCATCACCCCACTCGTCCTGATCGGGAACCTCGTCACTCGGGTCCGGCTCGGCCGCCTGGGCGAGCCGGTGCCCGGCGCGCCGGGCGTACCGGCGGTGCCGGGCAAGCCCGTGTTGCAGCGGGCCGCGGCGTTCGGCCTCGTCGTACCCGTGGCCATCGCCTTCGCTGTCGGCTGGGCCATTTCCAGTGACCCGGCCTACGCCGAAGTCGGCGCGTGCGTCAGCGCCGAGGGCACGAGCACGAACCCGGATGTCACGGTCGTCGACTGCGGCGACCCGGCGGCCGCGTACGTCATCCTCGGCAAGGTCGAGGACACCACCGACGATGCGAAGTGCGAGCAGTTCCCCGGCACGGTCGCGAGCTACACCGAAGAGCAGAACTCGCGCAAGCTCCTGCTGTGCCTCGGCCAGAACGGGTGACAGTTCCTTCGCTGGCCTCTGCCCGCTGCGTGCCGGTCCCGGATCACGGACGGACCGGCACGCGGCGTGGCGTCAGGCGTCGTAGTCGACGGTGAGTTTGTCGGTCACCGGGCTGGACTGGCAGGTGAGGACGTAGCCGGCCGCCACCTCGTCGGGCTCCAACGCGTAGTTGCGGGCCATGGTCACCTCGCCCTCGACCACCTTGGCCTTGCAGGTCGAGCAGACCCCGCCCTTGCAGGCGTACGGCAGCTCGCCGCGGACCTTCAGCGCCGCGTCCAGCACCCGCTCGTCCCGGCCCATGGTGAACCGCGACGAGCGCCCGTCCAGCACGATCGTCACCTCGGCGCCGGCGCCGGGCTCGTCGGTCGGGCGGCGGACCGGCTCCGGCGGGGTGTCGACGTGGAACAGCTCGGTGTGCACCGCCGAATCCGGCAGGCCGCGGGCAGCCAGCACCGCCTTGGCGTCCACCACCATCCCGTACGGGCCGCAGAGGAACCACTCGTCGATGGCGTCGCCGGGGACGATCGTGTCGAGCAGCCGAGTGAGCCGGTCGGCGTCGATCCGCCCGGACAGCAGCGGCGACTCGCCCAGCTCCCGGGAGAGCACGTGCACCAGGTGCAACCGGGTGGGCCAGCGGTCCTTCAGGTCGGCCAGCTCCTCGGCGAACATCACCGAGTTCGCCGTGCGGTTGCCGTACACCAGGGTGAAGGTGCTGGCCGGCTCGACGGCCAGCGCGGTCGCGACCAGCGAGAGCACCGGGGTGATGCCGGAGCCGGCCACCACCGCGCCGTACCGGCGGACCCGGTCCGGCGCGAACGCCGTGGTGAAGTGCCCGAGTGGGGGCAGCACCTCGACGGTGTCGCCGCCGCGCAGGGCGCCGCAGGCGTGCGCGGAGAAGGCGCCGCCGGGAATCTCCCGCACCCCGATCCGCAGCCGGCCGTGCCGCGCCAACTCCGCCGGCGTCGAGCAGATCGAGTACGACCGCCGCACGTCCTCCCCGCCCTCGACGGCCGAGCCGGTGAGCCCGCCACCGGCGGGAAGCCGGACGGTGAGGTGCTGACCGGCGGAGAATGCGAAGGTCTCCCGCAGCTCCTCGGGTACGGCGAAGGTGATCGCCACGGCGTCGGCGGTGAGCCGGTCGACGGCGGCGACGGGGAGCGGGTGGAAGACCGGCCGGCGACGGACCGGTCGGGTGATCGTGACAGTCACAGCGCCTTCAGGTGGTCGAAGGGTTCGGAGCAGGAGCGGCAGCGCCAGAGAGCCTTGCACGCGGTGGAACCGAAGCGGCTGACCTGCTCGGTCTCCGCGGAGCCGCAGCGCGGGCAGCGTACGGCGAGGGTCAGCGGCACGACGGTGCCGGCGCGGGTCGGCGCGGGCGGGGCGATGCCGGCGGTGGCCAGCTTTTCGCGGCCGCTCGCCGAGATCCAGTCGGTGCTCCACGCCGGGGAGTACACGGTGCGGATCTCGGCGTCGGGGTGGCCGGCGGCGGCGAGCGCCCGGCGGATGTCCGCCCGGATCACGTCCATCGCCGGGCAGCCGGTGTAGGTGGGGGTGATGGTGACGACGAGCCGGCCGGTGGCCGGGTCCTCGTCGACCGACCGCAGGATGCCCAGCTCGTCGATGGTGACGACCCGGATCTCCGGGTCCACCACCGCCGCCACGGCCGCCCTGGGGTCACTCACCGGTGCCACCTTTCGTTCGCGACTGCGGGGCTCCGCTCCGCTGCACTCCTGGCGCTCACCAGTGCGCCCCCGGATGGGCGCGGTGCAGCACCTGCATCTCGGCCAGCAGGTACGAGAGGTGTTCGGTGTGGACGCCGTCCCGGCCACCACCCGGGGCCCAGCCGTCCGCCGGGCGGGTCAGCGTCGCCTCGACCAGCACGGCGCAGACGTGGGCGTCGAAGTCGGCCCGCAGGGTGGCCGGGTCGACCGGCGCCCCGGGATCCGCCGTGAAGAGCTCGTGGACGTACGGCCACACCTGGTCGACCGCGGCCTGCATCCGGCGGTGCGACTCCTCGGTGCCGTCGCCGAGCCGCCGCACCCAGAGCGAGGCGTGGTCCAGGTGGTAGGCGGACTCCTTGCGGGCCTTCGCGCCGATCGCGGCCAGCCGCTCGTCGCCGCACCCGGCCAGCGCGGTGTAGAGCGGGAGCTGGTACGCGGCCAGGAAGAACAGCTTCGCCATGGTGACCGCGAAGTCGCCGTTGGGCAGCTCGACCAGGAGGCAGTTGCGGAACTCCCGGTCGCCGCGAAGGTAGGCCAGGGCGTCCTCGTCCCGCCCCGCGCCCTCCAGCTCGCCCGCGTACGTGAGCAGGAGGCGGGCCGCCCCGAGCTGGTCGAGGGCGATGTTCGCCAGCGCGACGTCCTCCTCCATCTCCGGCGCGCGGGAGGTCCACTCGCCGAGCCGCTGCGCCGCGATCAGCGCGTCGTCGCCGAGGCCGAGGGGGAAGTCGAATGGGGCGCTCACGCCGCCACCTCGCTTCGCTCGGCGGCGGCGCTTCGCACCACGCTGCTGAGCCGAATGGTTCGCTCGCTCCGCTCGCTCACAGGTGGGCCACCCCGTCCGGCACCTGGTAGAAGGTCGGGTGGCGGTAGACCTTGTCGGCGGCCGGGTCGAAGAAGGCGTCCTTCTCGTCCGGGCTGGACGCGGTGATCGCGCTCGCCGGCACCACCCAGATGGAGACGCCCTCCTGCCGGCGGGTGTAGAGGTCCCGCGCGTTGCGCAGGGCCAGCTCCGCGTCGGGGGCGTGCAGGCTGCCCACATGGGTGTGCGACAGCCCGCGTCGGGCCCGCACGAACACCTCCCAGAGCGGGGTCTGTTCCTTGCTCATACCGGCACCTCGCTCCGCTCGGCGCCGGCATGAGGCACTTCCGCGCTGTGCTGATGACTCGCTCGCTGACGCTCGCTCATGCCGCCACCTTCTCTTTGTTCTTCTCCGCCCGCTTGACGGCGTACGCTGCGGCGGCCTCGCGTACCCAGGCGCCCTCCTCGTGGGCGCGGCGCCGGTGCGCCATCCGCTGCCGGTTGCACGGCCCGTCGCCCTTGATCACCTGCATCAGTTCGTCGTAGTCGGGCTGGCTGAAGTCGTACGCCTGCCGCTCCCCGTTCCACCGCAGGTCGGGGTCGGGGAGGGTGAGCCCGAGGATCTCCGCCTGCTGCACGCACATGTCGACGAAGCGCTGGCGCAGCTCGTCGTTGGAGAAGCGCTTGATCTTCCAGGCCATCGACTGCGCACTGTGCGTCGAGTCACCGTCGGGCGGGCCGAACATCGCCAGGGACGGGTACCACCAGCGGTCCACCGCGTCCTGGGCCATCGCCTTCTGCTCCGGCGTGCCGTGGGCCAGGGTGTGCAGGATCTCGTACCCCTGGCGCTGGTGGAACGACTCCTCCTTGCAGACCCGGATCATCGCTCGCGCGTACGGGCCGTAGGAGCAGCGGCACAGCGGCACCTGGTTGACGATCGCCGCGCCGTCCACCAGCCAGCCGATCGCACCCACGTCGGCCCAGGTCAGGGTCGGGTAGTTGAAGATCGAGCTGTACTTCTGCCGGCCCTCGATCAGCAGCTCCACCAGCTCGTCCCGGCTCACGCCCAGCGTCTCGGCCGCCGCGTAGAGGTAGAGGCCGTGGCCGGCCTCGTCCTGCACCTTGGCCAGCAGGATCGCCTTGCGCTTGAGCGAGGGGGCGCGACTGATCCAGTTGGCCTCCGGCTGCATGCCGATGATCTCGGAGTGCGCGTGCTGGGCGATCTGCCGGATCAGCGTCTTCCGGTACGCCTCCGGCATCCAGTCCCGCGGCTCGATCTTCTGATCGGCGTCGATCACGTCCGCGAAGTACGCCTTGAGGTCCTCGCCGGGCGCCGGACCGCCGCGTCGGGCCCGCGCCGCGGCCTCCCGCAGCGCTGCTTCCGCCGCCTCCACCTCGCCGAGCAGGCCGCCGCCCGGACCCTCCTCGGGCGGGGCGAAGTCGTTGCCATACATGAGGCCAGTGTTACAGCTCGCGACCGATGACACCAGAGGGTGTAACAGGTTTCCGGACACACCTTCCGTCACCCGATGACCGGTTACGGTCAGTGGCCCCGATCTGCCGCCATGCTGTGATGTCGACCACGTCCAGAAGGTGAATCCTCACAAGCACGGCACAACGGCGAATTGCCCCGCCTTCACGGCGAGTTGCCACCACGTGAGTTCTGGCATCGGGCCTGTCCGGAAGTAGACTTCCCCCGGCACACCGATCGGCTGCTGACGATCGCCACCGGCTCCAGGCCACTCCCCCGGCCCCGGCGATCAGGCCGAACACATTCGGAAAAGCCGGTCCCCCCGGCCAGACATCTGGAGTTCACCCACTCATGCGACATCGCGTGATCATGGTGCTCGCCATCGTGACGGTCCTCCTCGGTGGCGTCATGCTGGTGCCCGCCGCGTACGCCCGCCTCAGTGGCGGCGACGCCATCGCCAGCCTCGGCGGCATCGGTGGCGGCGACAAGGTCCCCGCGCCCGAGCCCACCGCGCCAGCCCCGCCTACCCTGGCCGCCGCACCGGTCTCGGTGAACTTCACGGGCGAGTTCTTCTCCTGGGCGCTGATGGACCGCAAGAGCGGGGAGATCAGCGGCGCGAAGAACATGACCGAGACGAACTCGACCGAGTCGATGATCAAGGCGTGGATCGTCTCGGACTATCTGCGCCAGCTCGGCAACAAGCCGCTCACCACGCAACGGAAGCAACAGGTTGTCACCGCCATCCGGGACAGCAACGACGTGGCCGCCGAAGCGCTGTACAACGCCGGAGGACGGCGGCCGGTGCTGGAGCGGCTGATCAAGATGTGCAAGCTGACCGACACGACGATCGAGCCCACCCGGGCGAAGTGGGCGTACACCCAGATGTCGCCGCGCGACGCGGTGCGGATGGGCGACTGCATCGGTGACGGCACCGCCGCCGGAAAGAAGTGGACCAAGTTCGTCCTCAGCGAGATGACGAAGGTCCGCGGTGGCGTCGAGGACCAGAAGAGCACGACCGTTCAGGGTGGTCGCTGGGGCATCATCGACGGCCTGCCCGACTCGATCACGTCCCAGCAGCCGGTCAGCATCAAGAACGGCTTCACCATGCTCTGGGCCGACGTCCAGTGGCACGTCAACTGCCTCGCGATCACCGACGACTGGACCCTGACCGTGATGATGCGCTACCCGCAGAAGGCCGGCCTGGAGTACGGCGCGAAGGTCTGCGCCAGCGTCGCCACCCAGCTGGTGACCCCGCAGCCCGGCGCCGCCCTGAAGGTGCCGCAGCAGCCGCTCGGGAAGCTCTGATGGCCGGCACCCGCCGCCGCCCGGGCAGCAATCACCGCCCGCTGGCCCTCGCCGCCGTCGCCGTCATCCTGGTCGGCCTGTCGGTCGTGGCGCTCCGGCTGGTGCCCGGCTCGCCGCTGCGCCCCGCCGTCGCCTCGCAGCCGGCCGCGGCGGGCGGCCGGTCCGCGGGTACGCCGACCGATCGCAACACCCGTCCCGCCCCGTCGTCCTCGCCCTCACCCTCCCCGTCCCTCGAGCCACTGCCGTTCGCCGCGCAGGACCTCGACGACCTCGGGATCACGGGCTGGTACGCGTGGAGTGTCCTGGACAAGCGGACCGGGAAGATCATCGGTTCGGAGAACATGGCCGAGACCAGCACCACCGCGTCGATGATCAAGTCGTGGATCGTGGCCGACTACCTGCGGCGGGCGGCCGAGAACGGGCAGACCCCGAGCGACGCGAAGCTGGCCGACGCCACGAAGATCATCCGGGACAGCGACAACACCCGCGCCGAGCAGTTCTACAACAGCGTCGGCCGGTCCGCCTCGATCAAGCGCCTGATCTCGATGTGCGGGCTGACCGACAGCAAGGTCGCCAGTGACGGCGGCTGGAGCCGGACCAAACTGTCCCCACGGGACACCGCCCGGCTCGGTCTGTGCATCGACGACGGCCGGGCGGCCGGACCGAAGTGGACCAAGTGGCTGCTCAACGAGATGCGGCTGGTCCGTGGTGCCGGCGACTTCGGCATCCGCAAGGCGTTCCCGGCCAAGGTGCAGAAGACCATCGCCATCAAGAACGGCTGGATCGACCGGACCAAGGAGCAGGAGATGCACATCAACTGCCTGGCCATCGGCGACACCTGGACGATGGGCGTGATGGTCCGCTACCCGATCGGCATGGGCTACGACTACGGCATGAAGAACTGCCAGAAGATCACCGAGGCGTTGCTCCGCCCGGCCACGTAACCGCCCGTTCCCCAGCTCGCCGATGTGGCGGTGTCCCGGCTCCCGGGAGACCGCCACATCGCCGTTTCGGCGTCAGCCGAGGAAGAACTCCGGCCCGCCGGACGCGAGGGCGGGGGCCTCACCCATCGCGGCCGCCCGGCGGGCGAACTCACGCAGCCCGGTCACCTGCCGCTCGCCCAGCGAGAAATCGAGGGTACGGAAGTAGGTGGCCAGGGTCGCCGCGTCGAACGGCTCCCAGCGGGCCGCCGCCTCCGCCACCTGGTCCAGCTCGGCCAGGCAGAGGTCCCGCGAGCGCAGGAACGCCTCGTGCACCTCCTTCACCACGCCGGGGTGGGCGGCGGCGAAGTCGCGGCGGACCGCCCAGACGGCGAACACCATCGGCAGCCCGGTCCACTCCCGCCAGGCCTGCCCGAGGTCGGTCACCTGGAGGCCCTTGCGGGGCGCCTCGTAGAGCGCGCGCAGCGCCACGTCGCCGATCAGCACACCGGCGTCGGCCTCCAGGAGCATCTGGGTCAGCTCCGGCGGGCAGCGGAAGTACTCCGGACGTACGCCGTACCGCTCGGCGAGCAGCAGCTGGGCCAGGAGCACCCCGGTACGGGAGGTCGAGCCGAGCGCGACGCGGGCACCGTCCAGCTCGGCGAGGGGCTTGGTGGAGACCACGTTGACCGAGAGCACCGGGCCGTCGCTGCCGACCGCCAGATCCGGCAGGAGCAGCAGCTCGTCGGCGTGCCGCAGGTACTCCACGTGCGAGATCGGCCCGATGTCGAGGTCACCGGCGACCAGTGCGGCGTTCAGCCGGTCCGGCGAGTCCTTGTGCAGGTCGACGTCGATCAGCGCGCCGGACCGCATCAGCCCCCAGTAGATCGGCAGGCAGTTGAGGAACTGGATGTGTCCCACCCGGGGGCGGGCGATGCGGTCGGCCATGACCCGACGTTATCGCCGCGCCGCCTCGCCGGCTCACGGGGAGGGCAGATGAGTGGCCAACTCCGCACCGGCGGCCACCTGCCGCGGCGCGGACGCCGCCGGATCGACCGGTCCGCCTTCGGCCACGCCGCCGGGCCGGAGCGCCGGTGCTTCGGCGGGCCCGGCCGGGGGTACGCCGACCGGCGCCCGCGCGGCCCGGACGGCCCGGGTGACCGAGGGCACGACCAGCGCGATCACCAGCAGCCCGGCGACACCGCAGCCGGCGACCAGGGATCGGGGCGTGGCCGCCTCGAGCAGGAGACCGCCGAGCAGGAAGCCGACCATGGAGGCACCCTGGACGGACCCGCCGAGCGCGGCGTACGCCCGGCCGCGGCTCGCCTCGGGCACCCGCCGGGCCAGCAGCACGTTGTCGAAGACGTTCGCCCCGCCGTTGCCCACGCCACCGAGCAGCCAGACCGGCACCAGCAGCAGTGCGGAGGGCACCGCGGCGGAGAGCAGGATCATCAGGCAGCATCCGGCGAGCAGGACGAGGTAGCCGACGAGCAGCCGGCGGTCGTCGACCAACCGCCGGGCCAGCCGGGCGAAGAGCCATGCCCCGACCAGGATGCCGAGCGTCCACGAGCCGGTGACCAGGCCGTACATGGTGGTGGAGCTGTGCAGGGTCTCGCGGATGAAGAAGACCTCGACCACGTTGATCGCCCCGACGGCGGCGATCACGCCGGCGATGGTGACGATCATCGCGACCAGCATCGGGTCGCCGCGCAGCCGCCAGGCGACCGCGACCGCGGGCGCGGCGGACGTGCCGGGTGCCGTCGCCGGGTCCGATCGGCGGCTGCCACCCCGGCGGGTCCGGATGAGCAGCGCGGCCGCCACGAGCGCGAGGTAGCTGGCGGCGTCGAGGAGCAGCGGCAGCCGGGTGCCGAAGCCGCCGACCAGCACTCCGGCCAGGGCCGGGCCGGCCAGCGCGCCGAGCGTCCCGGCGGTCTGGTTCAGCGCGGCGGCCCGGGGCAGGTCCTCGGCCCGGACCATGGCCGGCACCAGCGCGGAGAGCACCGGCTGGGTGACCGCGAGGCCGGACGCGAGCAGCGCCACCAGCGCGATGACCAGGGCCGGGTGACTGGCGTAGGCGAGGGCGAGACAGGCGGTGGCCTGGCCGAGCCCGGCGACCACCAGCAGCAGCCTGCTGTCCACCCGGTCCGCGAGCCGGCCGGTCAGCGGAGCGAGCGCCACCAGCGGCGCGGTGGCGGCGAGCATCAGCCCGGACACCGCGAGCCCGCCCGCGCCGGCGGACTGGAGCGCCAGGGTCAGGGCGGTGGCGGCGAGGAAGTCGCCGCAGGTGGAGACGGCGCGGGAGCCGGTGACCAGCCAGACGTCGGACCAGCGCGAACGGCCAGATGCGAAGGACATATTTCGAAAATAATCCTTCACAACTGGTCGACGCAATCCCCCCGATGTCAGTCGAGGGGCAACGCCCGGTACTGCACCGCGACGCTTCGGGATCCGGCGGGCGGGTTGGCCCGCAGCCGCCGCCGGTACGGCTCGATCAACGCCTGGATCGCGTTGTTGAGTCCGGTCAGTTCCTCAGCGGTGAGCTGCAGCAGGCTGTCGCTGAACCAGGCCGCCTCGTACCACTCGCGCGGCTCGTCAGGGGCGCGCTGGATCCAGTCCCGGACGCGCTGGCTGTCCCGGGCCATGTGGGCCTCCACCAGGGCCGCCTCCGCGGCGCGGGCCTCCGAGTCGGCGTCCGGACCCGACTCGATGTAGTACGAAGGGCTGAACGCCTGCCAGACCCGCTCCCGGGCGTCACCACGGCTGGGGGCCTCCTCGATCAGCCCGTACTTCGCCAGCTCCCGCAGGTGGTAACTGGTCGCGCTCGGGGAGAGGCCGGCGATCTGGGCGCACTCGGTGGCGGTCGCACCGCCCTCCACCGTGCTGAGATGTTCCATGATCGCCATACGGGCGGGGTGGGCGAGGGCCCGCATCACCTGCGGGTCGCTGATCGTCACCCGGCGCTGTTCGGGGCGCTCCTCGGTCATGCCCCCATGATCCCGCGCCGGGAACGGCCGACGAAATTCGGTTGCCCGCCACCCCGGTGGGAGTAAACTGCTCTGTCCCGCCCGACGGCCGAGGTGAGTAGCACCGCAGCGGACGTCCCCGCGCCGACCCGTGGTCGGAAACGCGAGCGGCAGCGTTTTTCCCCGTGACGAGGAGTACGTGGATGACCCTGCACGCCCCCGAACAGACCCTGGACCTCGAACTCGCCGCCGAACGCGCCCACCTGGAGACCTCCCGGGCGGCACTACGCCGGATGCGGGAGCGCGCGAAGACCCTCTTCGCCACCGGCGACAAGGTCGCTGGCGACGCGTACACCGCCGAGCAGTTGGGCCGCCACATGGCCCGGCGGGTCAAGGAACTGGCCGACGACCCCACCACGCCCCTCTTCTTCGGCCGGCTCGACTTCGGCGGGAGGGCCGACAGCCGGCACAGCGGCGGAACCGCCGACAGCCGGCACAGCGGCGACGCCGAGCCCGACGACATCGTCGGGGTGTACCACGTCGGGCGCCGGCACGTGACCGACGACCTCGGCGAGCCGCTGGTGCTGGACTGGCGAGCCCCGGTCTCCCGGTCGTTCTACCGGGCCAGCGCCCGTGACCCGCAGGGGGTCGCCGTCCGACGCCGCTTCGGGTTCAGCTCCGGCCTGCTGACCAGCTTCGAGGACGAGCACCTGGACCGGGGGGAGGAACTGGGCACAGCCAGCCGGATCCTGACCGCCGAGATCGAGCGTCCCCGCGTCGGCCCGATGCGGGACATCGTCGCCACCATCCAGCCCGAGCAGGACGAGCTGGTCCGGGCCGACCTGGCCGACTCGATCTGCGTGCAGGGCGCGCCCGGCACCGGAAAGACGGCGGTCGGGCTGCACCGCGCCGCGTACCTGCTCTACCTGCACCGGGAGCGGCTACGCCGGTCCGGAGTCCTGATCGTCGGGCCCAACCGGGCGTTCCTGTCGTACATCGCCGCGGTGCTGCCGGCGCTCGGCGAGGTCGAGCTCGAGCAGGCCACGGTGGAGGACCTGGTCGCCCGGGTGCCGGTACGCGCGGTCGACGACCCCGCCGTCGCCACCGTCAAGCACGACGCCCGGATGGCCGAGGTGCTCCGCCGCGCGGTCGACGCCCACATCGGTACGCCCACCGAGCCGATCATGGTGTCGGACGGCTCGTTCCGCTGGCGGATCGGCCTCGACCCGCTGCACCGCGTGGTCGAGGAGACCCGCCGGGAGGGGCTGCCGTACGCGACCGGCCGGGAGCGCGTCCGGGCCCGCGTGGTGGGCCTGCTGCAACGCCAGGCCGAGGCCCGCCGGGCGGAGTCGCCCAGCGACGCCTGGCTGCGCCGGATGGGCAAGGCCAAGCCGGTCACCGCCTTCCTCGACGCGGTCTGGCCGGCGCTCACCCCGGACGGGCTGCTGCACCGCCTCTGGTCCGACGCCGCCATCCTCGCCACGGCGGCCGGCGGCCTGCTCGACGCCGAGGAGCAGGCCCTGCTGCTCGGGCACGCAGGCCCCGGCGGGCGACCGGGGCCGGAGGACGCCGAGCCAGGAGATGCCGGGGCGGGCGGGCCGGAGCGCGCGGACACCGACCGGCGGCGCGGGTCGGCGGCCACCGGGACAAAGCTGGGCCGCACCCCGAAGGCGACGAAGTGGACGGCCGCCGACGCGGTCCTGATCGACGAGGCGGCCGGGCTGATCGAACGGCCGGCCGGCTTCGGGCACGTGGTGGTCGACGAGGCGCAGGACCTGTCCCCGATGCAGTGCCGCGTCATCGCCCGCCGCAGCGAGCACGGCTCGATCACCCTGCTCGGCGACCTGGCCCAGGGCACCGCACCCTGGGCCGCCACCGACTGGCGGGAGTCCCTGACCCACCTGGGCAAGCCGGACGCCACCGTGGTGCCGCTCAGCGTCGGCTTCCGGGTGCCGGCGGCGGTCGTCGCGTTCGCCAACCGGCTGCTGCCGGCGCTCGCGGTCGACGTACCCGCGGCCGAGTCGCTGCGCCGCGACGGGACGCTGGACGTGCGTACGGTCGAGGACCTGACAGCGGCGACGGTGGCCGAGGTGCACGCGGCGCTCGCGCACGACGGCTCGGTCGGCGTGATCGCCGCCGACGACGCGGTGGACCGGCTCCGCGCGGCGCTCTCCGCCGCAGGCGTCGAGACCGCGACCGCCGACGACGTGGAGACCGCGGCGCGCGTCACCGTGGTCCCGGCGACCCTGGTCAAGGGCCTGGAGTACGACCACGTCGTGGTGGTCGAGCCGGCCGCGATCGTGGCGGCCGAGCCGCGGGGCCTGCACCGCCTCTACGTGGTGCTGACCCGGGCGGTGTCCCGGCTGGCGGTGCTGCACCGGGACCCGCTGCCCGTTCCCCTGGCCGGCTGACCGCGGCTGGGCCCGTCGCCGGCCGCAAGCAAGAGCACGCTGTATCCGGGATGTAGTGGCCTCCCGGACTCCGGTAGGCCACTACATCCCGGTTCGAGCGCGATCTTGGGGGTGGCGACGGCTCAGCCCGAGAGGGCGGCGGCGAGGTCACGGAGCGGGCGGCCGGATTCGGCGATCGGCACGGTGAAGGCGAGCCACGAGCCGTCCGTGAAGTCGATGCGTAGCCGCTTCGGGTTGAGCCGGTGCCAGCCCACCCGGGCCGACGCCACCTCGGCGCGCGACGCCGACCAGGCCACCCGGGTCTCGGCCAGGGCCCGCTCGTCGTCCCCCCGGCTGGCGAGCAGCTTCACCGGCCCGGTGAGGCAGACCAGCAGCCGCCGGTCGCTGACGGCGAGCAGGGTGTGCCGGAGCTGCCCGTCCGGCCGGAGCGGGTTGACCGCCCGGTGCAGCCGGGAGGCAGCCGAGCCGGTAGCACCGCGGCCGGCGATGCCCCAGGCGATCACGTCCACCAGCCGGTCGCCGCGGTCCCAGGTGGCCAACGGGGCGAGCACGTTGAGCAGCACCGAGCCGACGGTCGTCCGGCCGGAGACCTCGGGTGCGCCCGGGTCGCGCGGCGGGGCCGGCGTGGCCCCGTTGGCGACCTCGGCCTGCGCCACCGTCAGCACCCGCTCACCCGACTCGGCCAGCTGGCCGATCCGGTCGCGGTACCTGGTCTCCTCCATCGGCTCAGTACCGGTCGTAGCCGTAGTCGTCGGCGGCCGGGCGCGGCGCGGCCGGCGCGTTGCCCATCACCTCGCCGACGATCTCGCGGACCCGGGCGGCGGCGGCCTCCTGGGCACGGTTCGCGGCGGCGGTGAACTCCTCGGCGAGGGTGTACGAGTCGAACCGCATCGCCCGGGCGTTGATCTCGGTCGAGAGGATCTTGCCGTCGGCGGCCGCGGTGACCGTGACCAGGCCGGAGTCGCTCACCCCCTCGGCGCTGCTCTGCTCCAGCTCGGCCATCCGCGCGCCGAGTTCACGCTGCCACCCGTCGAGGTTGCGGGCCAGCGCCTCGATCCGGTCCAGGGCGGGGAAGGTCATGGCTGCCTCTCAGTTGACGATCGAGTCGAAGACATTCTGGACGCCCTTGGTGTACGGGCCCAGGTCCTCCTTGTAGGTGCCGTCCACCAGGTAGTTGCGGTCCTTGTGCCCGTCGGAGATGTCGTGCAGGCCGACGCCGGTGTCCAGCAGGGTGCCGCCGATACCGGGGATGTTCACCGGGGACGCCTGGTTGATAGCGAACTTGCCGGGGAACAGGATGGCGGTGCGTTTCATCTTGAACGCGAACGCCTCCTTGGTGTACCCGGACTTGTTCCACGCCTTGTACGCCTTCTTGGCCTTGCGCAGCTCCATCACGAGCTTGCGGTAGCGGGTGAGCAGCTCGGCGACCTTCTCCAGCTTGGTCACCAGCTTGGTGAGGATCTCGGCGAACCGCGCGACGATCTTGACCATGCGGCCGACCGTGGTGGCCAGCCGGGCCAGCACCCGGACCACCGTGGCGGCCAGCGTCACGCCCGCGCTGAGCACGGCGGCCACCGCGGCGATGATGACCTCGGTCAGGAACCAGAGCAGGAACTCCAGGATCAGCTCGACCAGGAGGTTGAACGCCTCGACCGCCGCGTTCGCCGCGTCGACCAGCACCTCCTTCGTGCCGTCCAGCCCCTTGGCCAGCTCCTCGATCGCCTGCTCGACGGACTCCATCGAGGCGTGGAACTTCTCCGCCGCGTCGCCGTCCCAGGCGCCGCGCAGCCGGGCCCGGTCGGCGATCTGGTCGCCGGCGATCTGCCGCACCGCCTCGCCGGTGGTCAGGGCGAGCTGGGCCGCCTGCATCAGATCGTCCGGCTCACCGGCGACCAGTTCCAGCAGCTGCTCGAACGGCCAGAGGACGGCCTGGGAGAGCGGCTTGAACGGGTCGGGGGTGCCCGACACGACCTGCTCGAAGTAGGTCTTGTTGCGCTGCAGCGCCTCAGTGCTCATGCGCCCACCTCGCTCCGCTCGGCGGCCGCATGAGGCACCACGGCACTGCGCCTGATAATTCGCTCGCTCCGCTCGCTCATGCCATCCCCCTCAGGCGCCCGGCACGAACATGTCGTTGGTCGCCACGTCGGTCCCGGTGTAGGCGTCGGCCGTGTCGCTCATTCCCTCGGCGATGTCGGCCATCGTCTCCGCGCCCTCCTCCAGCCCCTGCAGGCACGCCTCGAACTGCTCGGCGTACGCGGCCGCGAGACTGAAGGACGCCGGCATGATCCCGAAGGCGTGCCGGGGCACGTGCCCGTCGCGGAAGACCCGGGCCAACTCGTTGAACCGGGTCGCCCGGCCCCGGGAGGCCGCGGCGAACGCCTTCAACGCCTCCGGTTGAACGTCCAGGTTCTTGCTCGGACTCGTCACGAACCCTCCCCAGTGTCCAGTCGGCACGTGTCCGTCGTCGCCGTGGCGCGAAGCGGCCGACGGGAATACCACACTAGGCGATCTGCCGAATCCGTCGTCGCCCCGTCCCAGGGCGGCGGAGACTGGCGCCGGCGCGCTACACATGGGGCGGCACAACTGTCGCCCGCATCCCGAGGAGTCTCCGATGATCCTGGCCCGCGCCGACCAGGTCAGCCGCCGCTACGGCGAGGTGCTGGCCCTGGACCGGGTCGACCTGACCGTCCACGCCGGTGAGCTGGTCGGCCTGCTCGGCCCGAACGGCGCCGGCAAGAGCACCCTGATCAACCTGCTGGTGGGGCTGCGCCGGCCCACGTCCGGCCGGGTGGAGCTGTTCGGCGGCGACCCGCGCGACCCGGCGAGCCGGCGGCAGCTCGGGGTGACCCCGCAGGAGACCGGCCTGCCCAGCACGTTGCGGGTCGGCGAGGTGGTCGACTTCGTCTCCGCGCACTTCCCCGACCCGATCCCCCGGGGCGAACTGCTCGACCGGTTCGGCCTCGCCGACCAGGTGAAACGGCAGACCGGCGGACTCTCCGGCGGGCAGCGCCGCCGGCTGGCCGTGGCCCTCGCGTTCGTCGGCCGCCCCCGGCTGGTCGTCCTAGACGAGCCGACCACCGGGCTGGACGTCGAGGCGCGGCACACGCTCTGGGAGGCGATCCGCAGCTTCCACGCCGACGGCGGCACCGTGCTGCTCAGCAGCCACTACCTGGAGGAGGTGGAGGCCCTCGCCCAGCGGGTGGTGGTGATCGGCCAGGGCCGGGTGCTCGCGGACGACACGGTCGAGGCGATCCGGGGCATCGTCGGCGTACGCCGGGTCAGCCTGGTCGCCGACGACCTGCCGCCGTTGCCCGGGGTGGTCGCCACCGAGCACACCGACGGGCGTACCCACCTGCTCACCACGGACGCCGACCAGCTCGTCCGCGACCTGGTCGCCGCCGGGGTGGCGTTCCGCGACCTGGAGGTGCGGCCCACCTCCTTGGAGGAGGCGTTCCTCGCCATCACCACCGGCGACCGGCCCACGCCCGCCACCGTCTGAGGAGAAGATCTCGTGCCGCTCGCCCTGGTCCACGCCCGTTACCAGCTTCTCGAGACCGTCCGGATCCCGGTCGCCATCTTCGGCAGCGCGTTCTTCCCGGCTGCCGCGATGCTCTTCTTCGTGGTGCCGTTCGCCGGTGACGACCCGGCCGGGGCCAGCTACGCCACCTGCGCCATGGTCACGTTCGCGGTGATGAGCGCCAACATCTTCCAGTACGGGATCGGCGTCGCCGAGGACCGCGACCAGCCGTGGAACCCGTACACCCGGACGCTGCCGGCCGGTCCGGGGCCGCGCCTCGCCGGCCGGATCCTGGCCGGCCTGGCGCTCACCTACCTGTCCATGCTCCCGGTGGTGGTGATCGCGGCGGTGGCCACGGCGGCCCGGGTCACCCCGGCGCAGTTCCTGCTCGGTGCCGCCGGGGTCGCGGTGATCTCGGTGCCGTTCACCCTGCTCGGGCTGGCCATCGGCTACTCGCTGCCGAGCAAGGCGGCGATCGTGGTCGCCCAGCTCATCTTCTTCCCCCTCGCCTTCGGCGGTGGCCTGCTCTCCGGCCCGGACGACGCGCCCAGCTTCATCAAGGCGATCGCCCCCTACCTGCCCACCCGGGGCGCGGTGGAGCTGATGTGGGCGGCGGTCACCGACTGGCGGCCGAACCTGGTCTCCCTGGCCATGCTCGGCGTCTGGATCGTGCTGCTGGCCGGGGTCGCCGGATGGGCGTACCGGCGGGACGAGGGACGGCGCTTCACCTGACCTCTTGTCCGATTCCGGCCCGGCGGGCGACGGGACGGTGCCACGATGCCGGCAGGGCGTGCCAGCGGGGCCGCCCCCGGCGAGAGGGGTCAGCGTGAGCGGCGTCGAGCCCGGCACGCCCTGCTGGACCGACCTGGCCACGCCTGGGCTGGCGGACGCGAAGCGGTTCTACCCGGAGCTGTTCGGCTGGACCGGCCGCGCCTCCCCGGAGCCGGCGGCCGGCGGCTACACGGTCTTCCTCAAGGATGGGCGGGCGGTCGCCGCGGCGGGCCCGCCGGCCGCCCCGGAGCAGGTGCCGATCTGGTCGACGTACGTGGCGACCGACGACGCCGATCTGGTGGCCACCCGGGTGGAGGCGGCCGGCGGCCAGGTGGTGGTCGCCCCGTTCGACGTCTTCGACCAGGGCCGGATGGCGGTCCTCTCCGACCGGGCGGGCGCGGTGTTCAGCGTCTGGCAGCCGATGGCGATGCGCGGCGCGGAGCTGTTCAACGCCCCCGGGGCGATGTGCTGGAACGAGCTGGTCACCCCCGACCCGGAGGGTGCGCGGGACTTCTACGCGCTGGTCTTCGGCTGGCACGCGGAGGAGCAGCCGACGCAGCCCGCCCCCTACACGGGCTGGCGGTGTGGTGCCCGGATCGTCGCGGGCATGACGCCACCGCTGGAGGAGCTGCCGGCCGACCTGCCCGCGTACTGGTCGGTGTGGTTCGCGGTGGCGGACGCCGAGGCCACCGCCGCCCGCGCCGCCGAGCTGGGTGGCACGGTCCTGGTCCCGCCCCGGGACACCCCGCGGGGCCGCCTCGCCGCCCTCCGCGACCCCGAGGGCGCCCTCTTCTCCGTCCTCACCCTACGTCCCGGCCACACTGGTTGATCATGTCGTGCGCGACCCCGGCAGGCTGCGGCAACAACTTCTGATCAACCTGGCAGGGGGCGGGGGCGGACCGGGACGACGAGCGGGCCGTGGTCGCCCTGGATGACCCGGACGTGGGCGCGGTAGTGGGTGGCGAGCAAGTGCTCGGTGAGCACCTCCCGAGGTGGGCCGGCCGCGGCCACCCGGCCGTCGGCGAGCAGGACCAGCCGGTCGGCGTACTCGCCGGCCACGGAGAGGTCGTGCATGGTGGCGAGCACGGTCAGGCCGTGCTCGCGGCGGAGCTGGTCGACCAGCTCGAGCACCTCCTGCTGGTGGCCGATGTCCAGCGCGCTGGTCGGCTCGTCCAGCAGCAGCAGGGTGGCGCCCTGCGCCAGGGCACGGGCCAGGAAGACCCGCTGCCGCTCCCCGCCGGAGAGGGTGGCCAGCTCCCGGTGCCCGAACGCGCCGAGGTCGAGCCCGTCCAGCACCTCGTGCACGGCGGCCAGGTCGGCGGTCGACTCCCGGCCCAGCGGCGGGATGTACGGGGTACGCCCGAGCAGCACGTAGTCGAACACCGACATGCCGGCCGGCACCACCGGGGACTGCGCCACCGTGGCGACGACCCGGGCCCGGTCCCGGCGGCGGAGGGACTGGATCGGCGTACCGAACAGGGAGACCGTGCCCGGCCCGGGCAGCAGGCCGCCGACGGCGCGCAGCAGGGTCGACTTGCCGGCGCCGTTCGGGCCGATGACGGTGACCCACTCGCCCGCCGCGACGGTCAGGTCCACGCCCGCCAGGATCGACGTCCCGCCCAAGTCGACGTGCAGGTCGCGCACCTCTACGGCGCTCGTCGTCGTGGCGCTCCGCGGGCTCATGTGAACACCCGGCGGGAGGTGCGCAGGACCAGGACGAAGAACGGGCCGCCGAGCAGCGCGGTGACCACGCCGATCGGCAGCTCGGCGGGGGCGGCGACGGTCCGGGCGGCCACGTCGGTCAGCGCCAGGAAGGCCCCGCCGAAGAGCATCGACAGCGGCAGGATCACCCGGTAGCTGGACCCGGCCAGCAGGCGTACGGTGTGCGGCACGATGATGCCGACGAAGCCGATCAGCCCGGAGGCGGAGACCGCTGCGGCGGTGCCCAGCGACGCGGCGGCGATCAGCAGGTAGCGCGAGCGCTGCGGGTGCAGCCCCAGGCTGGTGGCCTCGTCGTCGCCGACGGAGAGCACGTCCAGCTCGCGCCGGTGCAGCAGCACCACCACCGCGGTGAGCACGAAGTACGGCAGCACCAGCCGGACGTCCTGCCAGCCGGCGGTGGCCAGCCGTCCGAGCAGCCACGAGTAGACCTGCTGGATGCTCTCGGCGTGGCGTTGCAGCAGGTAGGTCTGCCCGGCGGCGAGGAACGCGGACACCGCCACCCCGGCCAGGATCAGCGTGGCGGGCGACCGGTCGCGCCCGCCGGCCGCGCCGAGCAGGTATGTCATGGCGACCGCGCCGAGCGAGCCGACGAACGCGGCGAGCGGGATGGTCAGCGGCATGCCGCTCAGCGCCCCGCCCGCCCCGACGCCGAGCGCGATCACCGTGGTCACCGCGAGCCCGGCGCCGGCCGCCACGCCCAGCAGGTACGGGTCGGCCAGCGGGTTGCGGAAGACGCCCTGGTAGCAGCCGCCGGCCAGGGCCAGCAGTGCGCCGACCAGCAGGCCGAGCACGGCCCGTGGCAGCCGCAGCTCGGTGACGATGGCGATCTCCCGCTCGGTGAGCCCGCTGTCCAGGTGCACCCCGGGCAGCAGGTTGAGCAGTTCGGCGGCGACGCTGCCGGGCGGCAGGCTGACCGGGCCCAGCGACACCCCGGCCAGCAGCGCGACCAGCACCGCGCCGAGGCCGGCGAACAGCCAGCGTTTCCGCAGCCCGGCCGGCCGGACCGGGGCACCCGGCCCGGCTGCGGCGTGCCGACGACCGGGCATCGCCCCGCCGGCCCGCCCGGGGCCGGTGCGGGTGGCCGGCGCGGTCGCCGAGTCGTTCGGGGACCGGCCGGACGGCCGGGACGCCTCGGGCGTCCCGGCCGTCGGGCCGGCGGAATCCGCTGGTCGCACGGTCACCGGTGGGTCACGCCGGAACCTTGGCGGTGGCGTCGACGATCGCCCGGACCAGGTCGACCACGCGCGGGCCCCAGCGCGAGGCGATGTCGTCGTCGAGGGCGACGATCTGGTTGTTCTTCACCGCGGTCACCCCGGCCCAGCCGCTGCGGGCCTTGACGGTCTCCGGGGACTGCTGGCAGCACTTGGTGTCGGACAGGAAGACGAAGTCGGGGTTCGCCTTGACGATGACCTCCTGGGACAGCTGCGGGTAGCCGCCCTTGGCGCCGTCGGCGTCGGACGGGTCGGCGATGTTCTCCAGGCCGGCGAGGGCGTAGATCGAGCCGATGAAGGTCTTGCTGGTCGCGGTGTACAGCTCCGGGCCCAGCTCGTGGTAGTAGGTGAGCTTCTTCGCCCGCTGCGGCAGGTCCTTGGTGAGCGCGGCGATGTCGTCCTTCATCTTCTTGGTGACGTCCGCCGCCTCGGAGGCGTGGCCGGTCAGCGTGCCCAGGTCGGTGATCTGCTGGTACGTGTCGTCGAGCGTGGCGGCGGCCGGGGTGAGCAGCACCGGGATCTTCAGCGTGGTGAGCTGGTCGACGATCTTGTTGATGTCGTTGGAGAGCACCACCAGGTCGGGGTTCTTGCCGGCGATCGCCTCGGCGTTCGGCTGGAAGCCGGACAGGTCGCTCTTCGGCGCCTCCGGCGGGTAGTTCGACTGGTCGTCGACGGCGACGACCTGCTTGCCGGCCCCGATGGCGAAGAGCATCTCGGTCGCGCTCGGCGAGAGCGAGACGATCTTCTCCGGGCGCTTCTCCAGGGTCAGCTTGCCGACGGTGGCCGGGAACGCGGCAGCCGCGGAGCTGCCGCCGGCGGCCGGGGTGTCGGTCGAGGTCTTCTCGGCGCAGCCGCCGAGGAGGAGCGCGCCGACCGCGAGGGCGGTGGCGAAGAGCCGGGGGGTACGTCTGGACATCGGTCCTCCTGTCGGTCGAGGAGCTGGTGCTTCGCCGACAGGACCGCCTGGGCTCGCCCGTCCGCGAGGCGCCCTTCCTCGAGAGCGCGTGTCGCGACCGTGCCGCAGGCGACCTGGCTCGTCCCCGCAGTCGTCAGCGCCGGCCGGTGGGCCGACGCCACGTGCGGGGCATCACAGTTGCGGGACAGCGCCGGTTTCGCACCGGCTTCGCTGCGGGTTGGTCGGTGCCACGGTAGCGCATGACCAGCGGAGATCGTCCGGACGGGAGGGGTGGGTGGGGGCTCCGCCGGGGGTGCCTCGGAACCCCCACCCGCGAGTCACGTCAGCAGTACTGGGTCTGCTTGCCGATCGCCCGGTACGGGCAGTCGGCGTACTCGGACAGCAGCAGCACGGCCTCCCGGTTGCGGGAGGTCTGCGCGGGGATCACCTCGTCGGGCGGGTAGAAGCCGCCGCCGGAGGCCGATCCCGGGTACATCTCGAAGGTGTAGGCCCAGATCCGGTGCGCACCCCACATCCAGTCGATGCTGGTGCCGTCGGCGATGTACAGATCGCTGGACTGCTCCGGCGTGTAGCCGTTGCTGGAGGCCATCTGCCGGCCGATGGTGGCGAAGGTGTTGTACTGGTCGGCGGTCATCCCGCTGGGGGTGTTCGCGGTGGTGTAGCCGAAGGGCCAGAGCACCAACTGTGAGTAGGTGTGGAAGTCGATGTTGGCTTTGAGCTGCTGCACCCCGCCGACCACCCGGCTGTTGACGAAGTTGCGCAGCGCCTGCGTCTCCGGTGCGGAGAAGGCGGACGGGCCGCGGTAGGTCTCCGACGAGGTGGAGCCGGAGGAGCCGCCGCAGCAGCCCCACTGGTACGACCAGTTCCGGTTCAGGTCGGTGCCGACGTACGACGAGCCGCTGTTGGGCTGCCGGTTCTTCCGCCAGGACCGGTACGAGCCGGTGGCGATGTCGTACTCACTGCCGTCGGGGTTCAGCGTCGGGACGATCCAGATCTCCCGGGAGTTGACGATGTTGGTGATCCGGGAATCGGTGCCGTAGTTGTCGGTGAAGAGGTTGAGCAGGTAGATCGCCATCTCGACGGTCAGGTGCTCGCGGGCGTGCTGCTGGGCGTTGAAGAGGATCTCCGGCTCGTTCTCGTCCGTGCCGACGTTGTCGGAGATCTTCACCGCCATCAGGTCCCGGCCCTGATAAGAGGTGCCGATGCTGAGCTTGCGGGCGATGGCCGGATGGTCGGCGACCACCTTGTTCACCACGGCGGTCAACTCGGCGTAGTCGTGGTAGTTGGAATCGGCGGGCGGGAAGGCGTAGGCGGTCGCCCCGGCGGCGGGGGCCGGAGCGACGTCCTTGTCGAGCCGGAAGCCGAGCCGGGTGATCGCGGCGGCTTCCGCGCTGGTCGCGGTGACGTGCAGGACGCCGTGTTCGGAGTAGTCGATCGCCGCGCCGGTGCGCGCGACGGCGTTCCGGTCGGCGAGCGTACGCGGACCGAGCACGCGGTAGCCGACGGCAGCCGGCTCGCTGGACCGGTCCGGGGTGGGCCGGGCGGCGGCCGGACCGGTGGTGACGGTGACGGTGACGAGGGTCAGGCCGACGGCGGCGGCGAGGGCCAGCCGGCGGCGGAACAGGGGCGTGCGGAACGCCATGGACAACCTCCTCGGGGTACGGAGATCCCGCGTCCGCACACTTCAGCAGGAGTCACATGGTCATATCAATATTCGTCGTTGGATCAGCCCCATCCCGACCGGATCCTCACTCCGGCAATGATTTTCCATCCTTTGACCTCTGGCGAAAGTTCCCTCCAGGCGCGACAGTGAACGGCAACGATGCCCGTTTCCCTGGGGAGCTGCCATGGCCATGAGACCCCTGCGCGCGGCCGCCGTCGCCGGTGTCACCGCGCTCGCCATCCTCGGCACCACCAGCCCCGCCGGGGCCGCGAAGCCGGCCACCGGGACCACCACGGCCATCCACGACGAACAGATCACCTGGCAGGGCTGGTCGGGCGCGGCCTGGTCGGCCGGCGCCGCCGCCGGCACCACGGTCACCGCCGCCGGCCTCACCCTGGGCACCCCGATCGGCACCGTCCAGTACAAGGACCCGCACCGCAGCGTCCGGCGCAGTTGGGCGTACGGGACCTGGACGTCGCCGCTGACCGAGGTCGGCTTCGGGGCCACCGAGCTGGTCGCCTCCTGGAACGCGGACACCCCCGCCGGCACCTGGCTCCAGGTCGAACTCCAGGGCACGTACACCACCGGCGTCCGCACCCCCTGGTACGTCATGGGTCGCTGGGCCTCGGGCGACGCCGACATGACGCGGACCAGCGTCGACCGGCAGGGCGACCGGACCTCCAGCATCTGGACGGACACCTTCGCCATCAACAACCCCGGCGCCGGGGTGCTGCTGCGGGCGTACCAGCTCCGGCTGACGCTCTACCGGGACCCGGCCGGGACCGCCTCACCCGTGGTCCGGTCGGTGGGCGCGATGAGCTCGACCGTGCCGGACCGGTTCACAATCACCCCGAGCCCCGGCCACATCGCGTGGGGCACCGAACTGGCCGTGCCGCGCTACTCGCAGAACATCCACGCCGGCCAGTACCCGCAGTACGGCGGCGGCGGTGAAGCCTGGTGCTCGCCCACCTCCACGGAGATGGTGGTCGAGTACTGGGGCCGCCGGCCGTCCCCGGCCGACACGTCCTGGGTGGACCCGAGCTACGCCGACCCCACCGTCGACCACGCCGCCCGGATGACCTACGACGCCCAGTACGGCGGCACCGGCAACTGGCCGTTCAACACCGCGTACGCGGCCACCTTCCCGGGGCTGGAGGCGAAGGTGACCCGGTTGCACTCGCTCGACGAGATCGAGCACTTCGTCGCCGCCGGCATCCCCGTGGTGACCAGCCAGTCCTTCCTCGCCAATGAGCTGGACGGGGCGGGCTACGGCACCGCCGGGCACCTCATGGTGGTGATCGGCTTCACCGCCACCGGCGACGTCATCGCCAACGACCCGGCCTCGCCCAGCGACGATGCCGTCCGCCACATCTACCGGCGGGACCAGTTCGAGCAGATCTGGCTCCGGACCAAGCGGACCACCGCCAACGGCGGCACCGGCACCGGCTCCGGCGGCGTCGTCTACCTGATCAAGCCGACCACCGTGGCCTGGCCCTCGGTGGCCGGTTCCACCAACTGGTGATTTCCCCTACCCACCCCATGGAGATGACATGATCAGACCCGCCCTACGCGCGGCGGTCGCCCTCGCCGGCGTCGCCGCGCTCAGCCTCCTCGGCACCGCCGTGCCCGCCCACGCGGACAACAACCTTCCCGTGGTCGCCCACGACGAGCAGATCACCTTCCAGGACTGGTCGAAGTACCCGGACTGGCGCACCGGCACCCACCAGGGCACGTACGCCATCCCCGGCCACCGGACCGGGATCACCATGGGCGAGCCGGTCGGCACCCGCCCGTACACCGACAAGCACACCGGTGCCACCAGCACCTGGGAGTACGCCACCTGGACCTCTCCGGAGCGGCAGATCGGCTTCGACGCCACCGAGCTGGTCGCCTCATGGAACGCGGAGACCCCGGCCGGCACCTGGATCCAGGTCGAGCTGCACGGCACGTACAACACCGGCCAGCAGACCCCCTGGTACGTGATGGGCCGCTGGGCCTCCGGGGACCAGGACATCAAGCGGACCACGCTGGACGGCCAGGGCGACCCCTGGTCGACCATCTGGACCGACACCTTCTCCATCGACGACGCCAAGAAGGGTGTGCTGCTCCGGTCGTACCAGCTCCGGCTGACCCTCCACCGGGCGCCGGGGCAGGCCGCCTCGCCGCGGGTCTGGATGCTGGGCGCGATGAGCTCCAACGTGCCGGACCGGTTCACCGTCACGCCGAGCAAGGGCGGGATCGCCTGGGGCACCGAGCTGCCGGTGCCCGCCCGTTCCCAGATGATCCACCGGGGCAACTACCCGGAGTGGGGCGGCGGCGGCCAGGTCTGGTGCAGCCCGACGTCGACCACGATGGTCCTGGAGTACTACGGCAAGAGGCCCTCGGCTGAGGACATGTCCTGGATCACCCCCGGCTACACCGACCCGCAGGTCGCCTACGCCGCCCGCATGACCTGGGACTTCGAGTACGAGGGCGCGGGCAACTGGCCGTTCAACACCGCGTACGCAGCCAGCTTCCCGGGCATCGACGCCAAGGTCACCCGCCTGCACTCGCTGGACGAGGTGGAGCGCTTCATCAAGGCCGGCATCCCGGTCATCACCTCGCAGTCCTTCCTCGGCAACGAGCTGGACGGATCGAACTACGGCACCTCCGGGCACCTGTTCGTGATCGTCGGCTTCACCGCCGACGGTGACGTGATCGTCAACGACCCCGCGTCGTCCTCGAACGACGCGGTGCGCAACGTCTACAAGCGGGCGCAGTTCGAGCAGATCTGGCTGCGCACCAAGCGGTACCGGGCGAACGGCACGGTGGCCGGCGGCTCGGGCGGCATCGCCTACCTGATCAAGCCGGCGGACCGGGCCTGGCCGGTCGTGCCGGGCTCGACCAACTGGTGACGGGACGGGCCCGGCATCGTCCCGCTCGGGGCGGTGCCGGGCCCGTCGGTACGGTCCTGGGGCCGCCCGGTGCTACGCCGACGGCGCGAACGAGGCGGGCGGGGCCGACGGCCGGGCCGCCTCGCGGCGGCGACGGATCGCCCGCACGATGATCACCACCCACACCACCAGGGCGATCACGCCGCCCAGGGTGAGCCCGGTGACCAGCAGGTACGTCGACCCGCCGGTGGTGGAGAAGACGCCCGCGCGGGCGCCCGTGTCGCGGGCCGGGGCGGTGGCGCCGGCGGTCAGCCCGTCCGGCGCGTCGTAGAGGATCACGTCGGTGCGCCGGGTGCCGCCCTCCGTGGCGACGAAGTCTCCGCGCCAGTCGCAGTTGCGTCGGCCGCACTCCTCGTTCACGGCGGTGAACGTGCCCGGCGTTCCGCCACCGTTCTTCGCCTGCCAGGTCGGGGCGAGGTCGGTGGCGCCCATCATCAGTCCGATGGCGGCGATGACCGGCAGACCGATCCAGACGAAGACCTTGGTCCGCCACCCGTTGATCGTGTTCAGCAAACTCACAGCGGCCGACCTTAGCGGCGTCGCCGCCATCCCGCTGCCCCGTTTCCCGCGCCGCACGGTCCGGCCGGTGACCGGGGCGGCGGTCGCGGCCCGGCCGACGACGCGGAGGGCGGACGACCGCCGGCCTACTCCTCGCGGCGCGGCTCGGCCGGCTCGGGCTGGTCCTCGCCGGCGAGCGCCGACCGCAGCCGCTCCTTCTCGGCCCGGCGCCGGTCCGACGCCTCGGCCATCTCCCCGGCCATCTCGTCCCGCCAGCCACGGAGCAGGAAGAACGACAGCGCGGCCGAGAAGACCAGCGCCAGCATCAGCCGCAGGAACGGGTTCATGTCGACGAACCAGAGGGCCGCCAGCACGCCGACGAACAGCCCGATCCGGCCCAGCGTGTACTTGACCGCCGCGCTCACGTTCGCACTCCGTTCTCCATCACCGGTGGGGCGGCCTCAACCCGCACGCCGGGCCAACCAGTGCACGCCCTGAAACCAGATCATCGCGTAGACCACGGTGAACACCGCCGCGGCCAGCGCGCCGGAGAGCAGTGGCGGCAGCCCGGCGGCCAGGCCGGCCGCGAGCAGCCCGGCGACCACCCCGACGGCGAGGCCGCCCAGCGCCGCCACCACCCGGGCCGCGCCGAACTCCCAGGCCCGGAAGTCGTCCCAGAAGAGCCAGACCGGCAGGATCACCGCCAGCCAGCCGTTGGTCCGGCCGAACCCGCCCGCGCCCATCGTGGCGAACGCCCACTCGAAGAGCACCAGCGCGAGCACCCCGATCACCAGGCCGGCCAGGCTCACCCCGAGCAGGTCGCCCAGGGTGAGAATGCGCCCCTCCGCGTCCCGCCGGGGGAAACCGCTCCGCTGCTCGCTCATGACCCTACGAGGGTACGCGAACCCGCTGAGCGGCCACGACTGGCCGGCCGGGAGGGGTCAGCCGCCCGTCCGGCTCAACCAGGCCTCGGCGGTGGCCCGCCGCCGGGCCGACCAGCGCAGCGCCACGCCGCCGGCGACCAGCGCACCGCCGACGAGGAGCAGCCCGCCCAGCGCCACGCCGGTACGCGGCAGGGATCCGCCGCCCGCCGGCGGGCTGGTCGGCGTGGTCGTCGTCGCCCCGGACGGGGACGGCTCGGTGGTGGGCGACGGCTGGCCGCTCGGGGACGGGCTGCCGGTCGGGGACGGGCTACCGCCGGGCTTCGGGCCGATCGACACGCCCACCCGGATCGACACCTGACCACCGGGCGTCGGCTCGGCGACCGGGACCGCCCCGGCGGGGTGCCCCGGCCAGAGTGCCACCGCGAACGCCACGGCGAGCAGGGCGGTCACCACCGCGCCGGCCGGCCGCACGCCGACCCGGCCGCCGCGGGCCACGTTCCGGGGCCCGCTCACCGCGCGGTCCGCTCGGGTTCCCGGGCCGGTGCGACCGGGTCCACCGGCGCCGCCAGGAGCCGGCGGGCCCGGCGCAGCCAGAGCCGGTACGCGACCACGGCCAGGATCAGCACCAGCAGGCCGAGCAGCGCCCACGGCATCGCGAGGACGGAGCTGAAGCCCTCCTGCGTGGGCAGTGACTCCTTGTTCGTGTCGGCGTTCAGCACCACCGTGGCGGTGAGCGGGCCGGCCGGTACGACGTGCGCGAACTCCTGGGTCAGCCGGATCTCCGAGTCGGGCAACACCTCGGGCAGGTCGATCACGTCGCCCGTCGCCAGCCGGACCCCGAGCGGGCCGCGGACCTGCACCCGGGCCTTGCCGGAGATCCGCACGTTGCCGGTGTTGGCGATCCGGTAGGTGACCTTCATCCGCCCACCGGGGACCGGCACCACCGGGTTGGCGTACTCGACCTGGACGGCCCGGACCGCGGCGGCGGGGGCGAGCGGGCCGGCGACCCGCAGGTAGACCCGGGCACCGATGCGGCGCTCGACGTACACCCGCTGGCCGTCCTTGCCGACCTGCTCCTCGGTCACCGCGGCGAGGATGCCGCCGACATGGTCACCGGGGGCGGTGCCGGCCGGCACGGACAGCCGGAACGGCATGTCCGCCCGCTTGCCCGGGGGCAGCGTGACGGCCGCCCGGGGCAGCTTGATCCACGAACCCACGTCGCTGGGTGCCTGGCTGCGAGGCAGCAGGGCGAAGCCGCCGTCCAGGGCGGTGAAGGCGTCGGTGGGATACAGGTCCACCTTGATCGGCTTGTCGCCCAGGTTGCTCACCGAGAACCAGTCGGTGATCTGCTCGGTCGGCGACAGCTCGTAGTCGAACTGCTTGCGACCCTTGGGCCCGCTGGGGCTGGACGGCACCACCGTCCAGGTCGGCTCGTCCGACGCGGCGGCCCGCGCGGGCGACGGCGCGATCAGGCTGCCGAGCAGCGCGAGTGCGGTGACGAGTAGGGCCCCGACACGTCGCGCGGGGACCGGTGAGCGCGAGAAGTGCAACGGAGCGGAGCTCCGCAGTCGCGAACGGAAGGTGGGGACGGTCCGGGGTGCGGGGAGGTTGGTCATGCGGGGCTCCGGGGTTCGGGGCTGGCACCGGACACGGCGGAGACGTCACGGGCGGGTGCCCGCGACGCCTCCGCCGCTGCTCCACCCCGGGCGGGTGAGCCCGGGTGGGACCGGTCAGGCCAGGGTGAGGGTGAGGGTCGCGGAGTACTCGCCCGGCGGCACGTTGTCGGGGATGGTCAGGTTGAGGTCCGCACCGCAGGTGAAGACGCCGGCGCTTGCGCCGGAGGTCGCCGAGCAGAGGGTGCGGGTGTCACCGAGGTCGGCGGCGGCGCCGGCCGTCACCGCACCCGAGCCGCTGGTCTTGGCGGCACTCGGGGTCCAGGTGAGGTTGCTGTTGGCGATGGTGTTGGCGCCCAGCGTGAAGTCCTCCAGCTGGCCGGTGAGGTCCCAGCCGACGTTGGTGCCGCGCAGGTCGGTCACCTTCGCGGCGGGCAGCTCGCCGGCCGCGGTGCCACCGACGGTGCCGCCGGTCAGCGACGCGGTCGGGTTCGCCACGTCGAGACTGAACGCGCCGGGGGCGACGTCGGCGATGATCTCCACCGGCGCGGTGATGGCACCCGCGGCGGCCGTCACCTGGAAGGAGGTGGCGCCCGAGGCGGACGGCTTGTAGGCGGTCGCGTCGGCCGGGGTGAACGCCGCGGACAGTGAGAAGGTGCCGACCGGCAGGGCGGTGGTGGACAGGACGGCCTTGCCGCCGCTAACCGTGGCGGTGCCGAGCGACGAAGCGCCGCGCCGGAACTCGACCGTGCCCGTGGCGGTGGCCGGGGAGACGGTCGCGGTCAGGGTGACCTCGGTGCCCTGGGAGACCGGGCTGGCGGGGCTGACGGCGAGCGAGGTGGTGGTGTCCTCGGCCACCGGCACGCGCCAGGTGTTGCCGGTCACCTGGATGGAGGTGCGGAACTCGTCGACGTGGCGGCCCTCGGTGAGGCTGTAGCACTCGACGACGATCCACCACTCACCCGCGGCCGGCGCGCCACCGATGGCGGTGGAGAACGACCGGTTCGGGTTGATGGTGATCGGGTTCTGGTCGTACCCGCCGCCGCCCAGCGCCACGGCCAGGTTCGAGTACGGGCCACCCGGGCGGCCGATGCGCAGGTTGGCGTTCTCGCCGTACCCGGTGGGGCACTTGGCGGTGGTGGCGCTCGCGAAGATCGGGGTGTCGGTCACGGTGCCGCTGGTCTGCGACAGGGTGACGTCACCGAGCGAAGCCGCCTGCGCCGGAGCGCCGACCGCGATCACCAGGCCGGCGGAGAGCACCGCGGCGCCGAGGAGGGCGCCGGCGCGGGCGAGCAGACGCTTGTTCATGAATCACTTCCTCTCGTGAGGGTGAAACCGGTCGGTCCCCCTGGACCGGCCTCGATCAGGCTCCACAGGCGCTGTGTCCCGACATGCAGGCCAACCTCTCCGCCGAACGTGCGCAAAGCGAATTCTGGGTGCCCGAGCATCAGGAAAATGGGGCGATCAGCCGAATCGGCCGTTTACGTAGTCGTGCGTCCGCTCGTCCTGTGGATTGTCGAACATCGCTGCGGTCGGGCCGTATTCGACGATGGCGCCGGGGGCGCCGTGCGAGGCCAGAAAGAATGCGCACTGGTCGGAGACCCGGGCGGCCTGTTGCATGTTGTGCGTGACGATGACGATCGTCACCTCGGCGGCCAGTTCCGCGATGGTCTCCTCGATCCGGCGGGTCGAGGTCGGGTCCAGCGCCGAGCAGGGCTCGTCCATCAGCAGCACCCGCGGCCGCACCGCGAGCGACCGGGCGATGCAGAGCCGTTGCTGCTGGCCGCCGGAGAGGGCGCCGCCGGGCTGGCGCAGCCGGTCGCGCACCTCCTTCCACAGGCCCGCCTTGGTGAGGGTCTCCTCGACCAGCGCCTCCCTGGTGTCCCGGGAGGCCCGGATGCCGGTCAGCTTCAGGCCGGCCAGCACGTTGTCGTAGATGGACATGGCCGGGAACGGGTTCGGCTTCTGGAACACCATGCCGACCTGGCGCCGGGCATCGGTGATCCGCCGGTCCGGCGCGTACAGGTCCCGGTCGTCGAGCAGCACCTCACCGGCGAGTGACGCCGACGGGACCAGCTCGTGCATCCGGTTGAGGATGCGCAGGAAGGTGGACTTCCCGCAGCCGGACGGCCCGATCAGGGCGGTCACCTGGCCGGCCGGCATGGTCAGCGAGACCCGGTCGAGCACCTTGTGACTGCCGAACCAGGCCGAGATGGACCGCGCATCCAGGGTGGCCAGGTGGTCGGCCGGCGCCCGGTGCGCCGGCACCGGTGGCAGGTCGACCCGGGTGGGGGCGGCGATCGCCGGGCCGGTCGCGCCGGCACGACCGGGGGCGTACGTCGCCGGGGCGGGGCTCTCGATGTGCTGCGTCACGGTCGGTCCTTCACTCGTCTCGGGGTGCACACTCGTCGGGTCCGGCGGTCACAGCAGGTTGGGCAGCAGGCGGACGGCCTGGTCGGCGGTGGCGACGCCGAGCGCGAGCAGCACCGGCACGCTGACGATCCAGCTCTGCCAGCGGCCCCAGCGGGCCCGTAGCCAGGTGGTGCCGAGCGCGGCCAGCAGCAGCGCCTGCCCCCACAGCAGCACCGGCGTCCAGGCGTCCGCGTCGCTGGCCATGGCCTGCTCGCTGGCGGGCAGGGCGGTGGCGCCGAACCGCCGGGCCGGGGCGGGCTGGGCCGGGCTGGCCAGGGTCGCGTCGACCCGCAGCACGTCGGTCGGCATGAACTCGGTGCCGAGCGCGGTGATCAAAGTGAGCCGTCCCTGCCCGGTGTCGGGCGGGGCGGGCGCCGGGTCACCGGGCCGGCGCAGCCCGGTGACCACGTAGGTGTGGCTGCCCTGCCCGGTGGTCGCGGTGATCGTGTCGCCGGGCATCAGCAGGTCCAGGTCCCGGAAGGGCCCGCCGTACGCGGCCCGCCGGCCCATGATCACGCTGTTGCCGGCCTGCCCGGGCAGCACGGTGTCCCGGCGGTGCCCCGGGCCGGAACGCAGCACCCCGCCGTCGGTGCCCTCCCGCACCACCGTGTTCAGGCCGACCCGGGGCACGCTCAGCACGGCGACCGGCGAGCCCGGCTCGACGAGCCGCTCCGGACCCGGAACGCCGTTGACGAACTCGGTCCGGAACTGGCCCACCGGGGCGGTGCCGAGCGCCAGCTCCGCGCGGAAGTCGGCGAACGCGGTCTGCTGGTCCCGCTCGTACGCCAGCTGGGAGATCAGCACCAGGTGGCAGACCAGGCCCAGGGCGAGTGCGGCGAGAATGCTCAACGCGGTCCCCGGCACCTGGTAGGCCAGGGACGCCGCCCCGCGGGGCACCCCGGCCGGGGCGTCCGCGGACGGCCGCGGTCCCGGGGGGTCGATGGTGACCGTCGACATGCTCTCTCTCCTCGTCCTGGCACCCGGACCGGGCGGTCCGCCTGGCCGGCGTACCGCCCGGCGGGCGTGACGACCTTGCTCAGTCGGTGGGGTTCTCGTTGTCCGGCCAGACCACCGGCGCGGGCTCCGGACGCCGGCGGCGGGTGAACACGACGGCGCCGCTGCCGGCCCCGACCAGCGCCATCCCGGTCAGCCCGATGCCGATCAGGGGAAGGCCGGTCCGGGGCAGCTGACCGCCGCTCGTCCCGCCGTCGCCACCGTCGCCGTTCCCGTCGCCATCCCCATCCCCGTCGCCATCCCCGTCGCCATCGCCGTCGCCGTCGCCGTCGCCGACCACGGTGAAGTCGAAGACGACCCGGTGCGCGGCGCCGGCGAGGATGAGCCGGGCGGCACCGTCCGGCGCGTCGGCCGGGACGGTCAGCTCGTACCGGGCGGTCCCGTCGGCGGCGGTGACGGTCGTCGGCTCGCCGTCGTTCAACGTGACGGCGACCGTCTCGTTGCCGGCGAAGCCACAGGCCACGACGGTGACCTTCTGCCCCGGGCGCAGCGTCGGATTGACGCCCAGCTTGTTGCCGTCGGCGTCGGTCACCTCCAGGCCGTCCACCTGGCCGGGCGCGGTGACCTGGTAGGTCACCTCCTGAGACGTGGAACCCGAGTGGTTCACCTCGTTCTGCGGGGTGAAGACCGCTTTGAGCGGGTGGCTGCCCGCCGCCAGCTGGGTCGTCTTCAGGCTGGCCGCCCCGGCGACGACCAGTTGGGCGCCGCCGAGCGCGGTGCCGCCGTCCATGAACTGCACGCTGCCCGTCGCGTCGGCCGGCGTGACCGTGGCGGTCAGGGTCAGCTCGGTGCCCTGCGGCTTCGGGCCGGCCGGCGTGACGGCCAGGGTGGTGGTGGTGCCGGTCGGCGTACCGATCACGAAGTGGGTCCGGCCCGATTCCGCGGCCAGCCAGCCGCTGCCGGCCGCCGGGATGAAGATGGCCCTGAGGTCGTAGCTGCCACCCGGCAGGTCGGCGGCGCGTACCGTCGCCGCGCCTTCGGCCAGCTCGGCCGAGCCGATGGCCTCCTCGCCGCTGCTTTCCCCACGGGCATACCGGACGAACGACACCGAGCCGGTGGCCAGCTCGCCGTCGACCCGCGGCTTGACCTTCGCTGTCAGCGCCAGCTCGGTGCCGGGCGGCTGCGGGCTGCTCTTGTCGGTCTCCAGCGTGACCGTCACCGAACCGGCCGGGACCACGGTGAGGTCGGTCGGGGTGGAGGTGGAGGTCAGGAAGGCGGCCGGGTCAGCCGGCTGGAAGGTGGCGGTGAGCTGGTGCGCCTTCTCCAGTTCGGCACCGGCCGGGCCCGGCAGATCGGAGGTGGTCAGCACGGCCTGCCCGCCGCTGACCGGGGCAGTGCCGACGTCGGCCGTCTCCGTCCCGGTGGTACGCCGGAACAGCACCGTGCCGGCGGCCGCCGGCTTCACGGTCGCGGTGAGGGTGACCGGCGCGCCCGCGTACGCGGTACCCTTCGGCGTCACCGTCAGCTCGGTGGTGGTCGACGCGGCCGCGGGGCAGGTTTCCTCGGTCGTCCAGATGGAGCCGCAGACCTGGATAGGGGCGCGGAACTCGTCGACGTGGCGTTGCCCCTCAAGGCTCCAGCAGTCGACGATGACCCACCACCTGCTCTTGTCCTCAGGAACGCGGCCGGCGGCGGTTTCGAACGAGCGGTTCGGGTTGATCTCGAACGGCGCCAGGTCCCACCCGCCGGCGCCCAGCACCGGGGCCAGGTTGGTGTACGGACCGCTGTTTTCCTTCCCGATGCGCAGGTTGGCGTTCTCGCCGTACCCCGTCGGGCAGGCCTTGGGGGTGGTGGCCTTGAGGAACATCGGGCTGGCGGTGACGCTGCCGCTGGTCTGCGAAAGGGTGAGCGTGCCGAGCGACGCGGCCCGCGCCGGTCCGCTGAGCGTCAGCACCACCCCGGTGACGAACGTGCTCATCGAGAGCGCGAACACCGCAGCCGCCGCCATCGCGCGGGCGAAGCCGGGCCTGCTCATCTGCGTCGTCCTCTGCTGGTCGTCGGCGTCCGCGAACGCCGGTGGATGGGAAACGTGGCCGGTGGCCCGGGCACCGGCCCGGGCCACCGGATGGGAGGTCAGTTGCCGAACCGAAGGTTGGTGAAGCCGCAGTTGGCGTCGAGCGGCGAGACCAGGGTGCTCCGGACGCCGAACCCGAACAGCTCGACGACCGATCGCTGGGTGCCGCCGTCGTTGACGGTGGCGGTGCAGACGGCCGAGCTGCCACCGACGAAGGTGGCGGCGACGGTCGGGTTGGTCAGGTCCGCGGTCGGCACAATGTTGTAGACGTCCCGGCGGAGCGGGAAGTTGATGTTCAGGACGCCGTTGACCACCGGCTGCTGGACCGCGCCGCCGGTCGGGCGGATGCCGGACAGCGCCGCCTCCCCGCGCCGGTCGGCCACCGTGACGCCGGTCAGGCTGGCGATCTTCGCGGCGTTGCCCTGGGCGATGAACTGCCCGGCCGAGAAGGGGGCCACCCGGGTCGGGAAGCCGGTGAGCACCGTGCCGTCGTGCTCCTGAGCCCGCGGGATCAGCGGCACGGCCGCGGTGGCCGGGTTGCTGTCGGTGTCCGCAGCCAGGCAGGGGTAGTCCCCGAGGTTGATCTCGACCTCGGTGATGCCGACCTTCGAGGACCAGAAGTCCCAGGTGCCCGAGCCGGCCTGGAGCATGACCGGGCTCACCGGGTTACCGGCGATGGTCCGGTCGAAGCACCGGTACACCCGCTGCACCTGCGCGAACGACACGTTGACCGGCAGGTCGCCGGTGACGTTGCGGGCGAGGGTCACCGCGTCCACCCCGAACGGGATGTAGGTGTAGTTGCCGGTGCTCGACGGGGTGCTGCCGCCGCCGTAGCTCGACGAGCGGGCAAAGTCGACGCAGCCCACCACGTTGACGTTGGACCAGAAGCCGGGACCGCCCTGGCCGATGTCCTCACCCTCGGAGGCCCGCAGCGCCCGGCGGCCGTTGCTGGAGCCGTTCGGCCGCGGGAAGTCGCAGTTCGCGGCCTTCGTCCGGACGTTGGCGGTGCCGCGGGCGTCCCAGGAGGCGATGACCTTGTTGCCACCGCTGGTGATGACGTTGCCCAGGCCGTTCATCACGTCCTGGGTGGTGTCCGAGCCGACGCCGGCCAGCGTGCGGTACTCGGTCACCGGCGAAGGGTCGGCCGCGGCCGGCGCGGCCACCAGGCCAACGGCGACCACGGCGGCGAAGCCGACCGCGGCCACCTTGCTGATGGATCTGACCTTCATGCTGCTCCCTTTCTACGGGGCATGACAGTTCCGCCCACCCGATGGGCGGGTGAGCCGCAGTCATCGTCGCGGCGTCGGCCGGGCATTCGAAACCGCGCGTAGACAAACGTTTCGAAGTGCGATCTCTCGCCAACACGTAGGCCGAATGAACAACAGCCGACAATCGAGTCCAGCGCCATTTCCGGGTTCATTCCGCGCCACCCGCCGGCCTATTTCGAGTGCCGAACCGGCGCAACACCGGCCCGATCACCCCGCCCACGAGGCCGGTCGCGAAAATGACGACCAGCACGTACCGGAGGGCACCCACCGGGCTGCCGGGGGTCGCGTTCGAGGCCTGCCGGGCCGGCGGCTGCGGCGACGGCGCCGTACCACCGGGCGACGGCGTGGCACCCACGGAGGGCACCGCACCGGGGGCCGGAACGGCCGGGGCGGGCGGCGCCGCGGGCGGCGGTTCCGTGGCACCCGATCCGTCGGACGACGCCGAGGCTGACGGGGCCGGCAGGTCCACCTCCAGCAGGGCGGCGGCGGCCTTGGTGCGCTCCCGCAGGGCCTGCGGCAGCGGCACGTAGCCCTCCGGGAGCATGCCCCGGCCGACGCCCCGCCGCTGACCCTGGTCGGCGGCGTGCCGCAGCAGCTTGGCGTAGTCGCGGCGGGCGTCCGCCGGGTCGGTGCGGTCCGCCACCGCGTAGGTGAGCAGCGACAGCGGGTACGCTCCCGCCGTCGCCCAGGCCTTCGCCGGGTCGATCACGGAGACCCCGGCCACCTGGCTCGGCGCGGCGGTGCCGGCCGCGGCGCTGATCGCCTCGTCCGTCGCGCCCCGGCAATCGCTGGCCGTCCACGCCCCGTCCGTGCCCTTCGCCGCCCTGCAGAGCTGGGCGGTGAACAGGCCGTACCGGGCGGCCGAGGCGGAGTCGGTGACCGCCATGGTGAACCGGAAGCCCGGCTGCTCCCGGGGCAGCCGGTCGAACCGGGGCGGAGTCACATTGCTGTTCAGCGACTGCCCGAACGCCCCGGTGTCGCCGCGCAGGGTCTGCGCCGCGCCCCGCCCGAAACCGCCGGTGTACGGCCGCAGCTCCTGCGAGCAGAGCTGGTAGGTCTCGCCCGCGAACGTCTCCTCGTAGCAGGAGCGGTCCGCCTTGGGGAAGTAGTCCGGGGTCTCGCCGGTGAACAGCGGCTTGAAGGCGGGGTTCACCACCATCTCTTTGCCGGACGCCTCGTCCTTGTCGGGCGTACCGCCGAGCCATTCCTTCGCCGCCGGGTCGGCGAGGACCCACTGCCAGAGCGCGCGGGCCGCGACCGAACTGCCGTTGGGCACCATCAGGCCGTTCAAGGTCACCCCGGCCCGCCGGTCCCAGTCCTTGAACAGCGGGTTGAGGCCCAGGAACTCCGGGTCCTGCTTGATGCTGTCGTAGTTCGTCGCCAAGGCCTGGCCGCCACCGCCGGGCACGTCCCGACGGTAGGACTGGGTGAGCAGCTTCGCCACCAGCCGGGGGGTGAGCTTCAGCTCGTTCAGGGCGGTGCCACGTAGCTCGGCCACCTTCTGTGGCAGCGGCACGTTCTCCAGGTTGACGTCGATGTTGAGCGCGATGACCAGGCCGCTCAGGGTGACCGGGGCGTGCACCACCGGCGGGTCGTCGGCGGTGGCGGTCACCGGGTCCGAGCTGTAGATCAGCCCCGGCGCGTTCGGCGAGGTCGAGAGGAGTTGACGGGCGGCCTCGTCGTCGCCGATCGGCGAGTAGCTGATCGACGGGCCGCTCACCGCCGCGCAGAGCGCGGGACGCCAGGCGGCGGCCGCCTCGGCGGCCAGTTCGGTGCCGGCGGTCAGCCGTTCCTGCTGGTCGCTCGCGCAGTAACCGGTGACCGGTTCGAACTCCAGCGGCACCACCATCCGGTACTGCCAGTTAGGCACGATCAGCGGGGAACCCTGCGGCGAGCCGGTGGCCGACACGTCCTGGCCCGTGTAGGGGTGGTGGTGACCGCGCGGCACGATCACCAGCCAGCACGGCCGGGACGGGCGCGTCGCGCCGGTGGCGTCGGTGTAGGGATCGCCACAGCCCAGATCGGGAGCCAGGGCGGAGTTCTGCACCTCGAACGAGATCCGGCCGGTGCCGTTCGCCGCGGTCAGCGCGTACGGGTACTCGTTGGTCACCGACTTGTTGAAGTAGCCGGACAGCACCTCGTCCGGGTACGCCTCCCGCTCGGCGCCGGTCTGCGGGTCGGCGATCACCGGGAACGGCTGCGCCTGGCTGCCGTCCGGCGTACGCGGACGCTCGCAGGAGGTGGTCCCCACCGGGCAGGAGACCGGCCGGAAGGGCACCATCCGGGCGTCCTCCGGCAGGGTCTCCCGGGGATCCTTTGCCGGGTAGCCCGGCGCATCGAGGTGCAGCTCGCGGGAGTTGGCGTTGGCCGCGGCGGCGGCCGTCACCTCGAACGGCATCACCGGCGTGTCCAGCTTGGTGCCGAACTGGCAGGTCTCCCGGAACTTCAACCCGTCTGGGTCGCCGGGGGCGTGCGGGTCGCCGTAGCACTGCATGACCTGGAGGAAGTCCACCCCGAGCGGACGGTTGCGCGGGGTCGGGGTCCCGCCGGTCCAGGTCACCACGACGGCCTGGTTGACCAGGTCCTTCGTCTGGTCGACCGTCACGGACAGCCCGGTGAAGTCCTCGTACCCACCGTCCACTTTGACGCCGTGCACGGTCATCGCGGTGGAGCCGGTGTCGTCGGCGCGGGCCGGGGCGGCGGCCGGCGGCACCGGGGCGAGCGCCCCGACGGTCAGCAGCAGGGCGGCCCCGGCCAGCCAGCGGCGCGGGTT
Source organism: Micromonospora sp. NPDC006431 (assembly GCF_042870725.1). Lineage (NCBI taxonomy): Bacteria > Bacillati > Actinomycetota > Actinomycetes > Micromonosporales > Micromonosporaceae > Micromonospora > Micromonospora sp. NPDC006431. The sequence goes on along the minus strand of NZ_JBIAHQ010000001.1, from coordinate 523,850 downwards.
CACCGGTCGCCCCGGTGGTCGTCGCGGCGGCCCTGCAGCGCCTGGGAGACCAGCGGCGGCCCGACGATCAGGGCGACCAGCAGCACCGCCGCGAGCAGCATGAGGGTGTGCCGCAGCCGCCAGCCGTCCGTGCCGTCCAGCGCCACCGGCACCGCCGCCACCTGCTCGCCGGACGCCACACCCGCGGTGCCGCCCACCACCTCGCCGGTGTCCGGGTCGATCTGGGGAGCGGCGCCGGGCACCGGAACTCCGCCGGTCGGGCCCGCGGTCGCCGCGGTGCCGCCGGGGGTGCCGGCGCCGGTGGTGCCGCCGCCCGCGGCGGTGTTCCCGCCGCCGGCGGTGTTCCCGGCCGCGCCGCACCGGGCCGCCGCCAGCACGGGCGTCTCCTGGCGCGCGCCGGCCGTGCCGGTGCCGGTCTGGGTCGGCCCCCGCTTGTCGCAGGGCGAGGGCTGCGGGGCGTTCTTCGCCAGCGCGTTGCCGCCGTCCGCCGAGACGGTCGGGTTGTTGCAGCTCCGGAGCTTCTGGGCGATGTCGATCGTTTCGTGGCTGGGGATCTTCTGGACCTGCTCCATGCCGGCCTGCACCAGGTTGATCGGCAGGGGTGAGTAGCCCAGCACCTCGGCCTGCCGCTGCCCCTCGCAGAGGAAGTAGTAGGCGAACTTGCTGAGGGTGTACCCGGCGTCGGCGGTCAGGTTGTACTCGAGCTTGGTCGGAATGATCATGTACGAGTACGAGGAGAGTGGGTAGGCGCGCGGGTCGCTGGACCGGTAGACGTCGTCCAGGATCTGGGTCAGGTAGTCGTCGGACTTCTGGTCCTTGTTGATCCGCGCCCGGGTCAGTGCCACCGCCACGTTGCTGGCCGTCGGCTCGACGTAGTAGCCGCCGGCGTTGAGCACCTTCACCACCGGGAACTTCGCGTTGATCGCGTACGAGTACTCGACGTAGGTGATCGCGCCCTCGGCGTTCTCCTGCCGGACGTAGCCCGACACCCCGTCGGAGCCGGTCGCGCCGACGAAGCCGGACCCGGACTGGCGCGGGTAGACCGAGGTGATGCCGCACGGCGTCGGCTTGTTCCACTTGCGGCAGTAGTTGTCCCAGATGGCCTGGTGCTGCTTGCTCATCCAGAGGGTGAACTGGGCGGTGGTGCCGGAGCCGTCCTGTCGCACCACCGGGATGATCGAGCGCGCCGGCAGGGCCAGCCCGGGATTGTCCGCCTTGATCGCCGGGTCGTTCCACTTCCGGATCACGCCGGTGAAGATCTTGGCGATCACCTCGCCGGAGAGCCGCAGGTTGGTGACCCGCCGGCCGCCGATCTTGAGGTTGTACATGAACGCCGTGCCGCCGGCCACGATCGGCATGTACGCCGACTGCCGGGAGCCCTTGCTGTCGGTGCCGCTGAAGATGTCCTTCATCCCGTACGGGATCTCCGAGACGCCGAAGTGGGCCTTGCCCTCCCGGAACTGCACCCGGCCCTGTGTCGAGCCGGCAGCCTCGTACTCCACCTGGATGTTGCTGGCCTGCACGTTGCGCGCCCAGGCGGTGATCGCGTTGGCGCTCCAGGTCGAGCCGATCCCGACGATCGGCACCAGCCGCGGCGCGGCGGACGCCGGCGGCGCGGCGGTCAGCAACACGGCCGCGGCGGCCGCGGCGGCGACCACTCGGGCCAGGCGGGCGGTCGTCCGGGGTCGACGGCGGATCCACTGCTTGAACATGTCGCTACCTCTGGTTCGGGTGATCGGGCGGGGAGGCGGCGGCTCGCCGGGCGAAGCGCATGGCGTCCCGGCGCGAGGCCAGCGCCCGGCGGCGGCGCTGGGCCCGGCTCAGTTGGCCGGGGGCCCGCCCGCCGAGCAGCCGGGCCAGCACGAACAGCAGCAGCACCAGCGCCATCAGCACAGCTGCCGCACCGAAGCCGCGGGCCACCATCGTGGCGTCCGGCCGGCGGATCGAGTCGAAGACGAACAGCGGCAGGGAGACCTGGTTGGCCTGGAACGGGTTCGCGTTGGTGAACTGGGTGAAGCCCGCGGTAAGCAGCACCGGGGAGGTCTCGCCGATGCCCCGGGCGGTGCCCAGGATGATCGCCGTCATCGCCCCGGAGCGGGCGGTCGGCAGCACCACGTGCCAGATGGTCCGCCACTGCGAGGCGCCCAGCGCCAGGCTCGCCTCGCGCAGGGTGCCGGGCACCAGGCGCAGCACCACGTCCGCCGCGCGGATGATGATCGGCAGCATCATCACGCTCAGCGCGAGCGCGGCGGCGAACCCGGACTTCTGCCGGCCGAGCGCGAGGATCACCGTGGCGTAGATGAACAGGCCGGCCACGATGGACGGCAGCGCCGTCATCGCCTCCACGACGATCCGGACGAACCGGCTGAACGCGCCGGGCAACTCGCTGAGGAAGACCGCGCAGAGCAGGCCGAGCGGGATGGTGATCGCCAGTGCGATGCCGATCTGCTCCAGCGTGCCGATGATGGCGTGCCGGATGCCCCCGACGCTCAACGGGTCGAGCGGCCCCGCCGACCTCATGTCCTGCGTGTAGAAGTTCGCCCAGGCCAGCGGCTCCCGCCCGCGGAAGAGGGTGAACCCGATCACCACCACCAGCGCCACCAGCATGGTGACCGCCAGGCTGTGCACCAGGACCCCGGCGAGCCGGTCCCGGACCACCGGGCCGGCCTCGTCCAGCCGGACCAGCACCAGGTAGCAGGCCAGGAAGAGGAGGTACGCCACGACCAGGAAACCGAGCGCGCCGTCGAAGGGGGCCAGCGCGGTGAAGAGCAACGCGGTCAGGCACACCGCGGCCACCGCCGCGCCGAGCACCGCGAAGACGTCGGTACGGCGTACCGTGCCGGTCGTGCGGCGGCGCTCCGCGCCCGGGTGGTCCGGGCGTACCGGGATGGTGGTGGCCGGCCTGGGCGGCGCGGTGGGCGGCTCCGGCGCCGGCGGCGCGGCCAGGTCCCCGGCGTAGGCGGTGGGTCTCGGCGTCACCTGTGGCTCCTCACGCGTCACTGGCCGCGCCGGACCGGCTGCGGTTGATGATCAGGCCGGCGCCGAAGTTGACCAGCAGCGTCATCCCGAACAGCACCAGGCCGGCGGCCATCAGACCGGCGATGCCGATCGGGTTGGACTCGGCGTAGCGCAGCGCGATGAGCGACGAGATCGAGCCGCCGCCGACCTGCAGGATGTGCGGCTGGATGACGAACACGAACGAGATGACGAGATAGACCCCGATCGTCTCGCCGAGCGCCCGGCCGAGGCCGAGCATGGTGCCGCCGATCATCCCGCCCCGGCCGAACGGGAGCACCACCGAGCGGATCATCCCCCAGCGGGTCGCGCCCAGGGCGTACGCGCCCTCCCGCTCGCCGATCGGGGCCTGGGAGAAGACCTCCCGCATCACCGAGGAGATGATCGGCGTGACCATCATCGCGACGATGATCCCGGCGATGAACGTGGAGCTGGTCAGGGAACTGTTGCTGCCCAACGGGTCGCTCGGGTCGAAGCCGTCCACCCGGAACAGCGGGAACCAGCCGAGGTAGGTGGCGAGCCAGCGGGGCAGGCCCTCACCGTGCTCGCCTTGGACGAGCAGGTGCGGCTGGAGCAGGTAGAGACCCCAGATGCCGTACACCACGCTGGGCACCGCGGCCATCAGGTCGACCAGGTTGACCAGCACCGGGGCGATCCGCCGGGGCGCGTACTCGGCGATGTAGAGGGCGGTGCCGGTGGCCAGCGGCACCGCGATGACGATCGCCACCGCGGCGATCAGCAGGGTGCCGAGGAGCACCCCCGCGACGCCGAAGTCGCCGCCCGCCGGGTCCCACTCTTGCGCGGTGAGGAAGCGCCAGCCCATGGTGCGCAGGGCGGGCACCGCCCGCAGGGTGAGGAAGATCCCGACCAGCAGCATCACCGCGAGCACGACGATCCCGCCGACCCGGATCACGCCACGGAAGACCAGGTCGGAAGGGGTCCGGCGCTGGCGTAGGCGGCGCGGGGCCGCGGGCCGCGCGGCGGTCTCCGCCGGGTCGGGCGGCGAAACGACGACGGTCATCGGCTCGCATCCCGCCTTCGAGGCTCGATGCCCGACGCCGGCCGGTACGCCAGGCGCGTCGGCGGGACCAGCGGTGCCGCGAGCGTCCCGCCGGACAGCGGCGTAATGGGCTCGGAGGCGGCCCGCCGGCCGCGCCGGACGGCACGGGTGCCGGGGACCACCTCCGCGTGCGGCAGCGCCTCGAGGAACCGGTCCAGGTTGTAGCGGCACTCGCGGGCGCGCAGGTACGAGCGGCTGGACAGGGCGACCGCCACCTCGTCGAGCTCGATCCGCCAGGTCCACTGGCCGCTGGCCGGCACCGTGCCCTCGACCGGCACGATCCGGTCCATGCTGGCCTGCAGTGCCAGTACCGACTCCCGGCACCCGGCGTAGGCCGCGTGGTAGACCGCGCCCCGCCCCAGTGGGCGGTTGTTCGGTGAGACGAGCATCCACAGGACGCCGTCGGTCGGCTGTCCCTGCGGCGCCCCGGGCATCGGCGCGGCGAGGAACACGAACCGTGAACGCTGCACCTCGATTCCCTTCCCTTTCGGCGCGCCTACGCGCGCAGGTTGCCGCTTCCCCAGGACTTCCGAACTGACGGGATCAGCGTCGGCAGCATCGGTGACTCGGTACGCAGCCATCCGCTCACGCCAGACGTGCAGCATGTGAACAGCGAGTACCGAGGCATCCACCGTTCGGATACACCCAGCCGCCACGGGGCTGACCCGACATCGGTTCGTACCGATTCGTCACCCGGATCCGGTGGGGAACGGCGATGGCCGCCGGCTCGGTCATCCCAGGACCGGTCGGGAACGGCGATGGCCGGCCGCGTCCGCGTGGACGCGGCCGGCCATCGCACCGGTCGGGGTCGGTTCAGCGGCGGGTGCCGCCCGGCTTCCCGCGGCGCGTCGTGAGCCAGGCCGCACCGACCAGGGCCAGCGCCCCGAGCAGGGCGAGGATCCACCAGATGTTGGCCACCGAGGCACCGCCGACACCGCCGTTGCCGGTCAGCCGCCGGGCCACGCCGGTCTCCGGCCCGGCGCTGCCGGGGGTCGGGGCACCGGCAGCCGGCGCGGCGGCCGGCGGAGGGCCCACCGGCGGGGCGCCGGCCGCCCCGGTCGACCCGGGCACCACCAGCGGAGCCCCGGCAGCGCGAGGCGTCGCCCGGGGCGCGCCGGCCGGGCGACCGGCGCGCCACTGCCGCCCGGAGACGGTGATCGGGGTGATGAACCGCTCCGGGTGTACGCCCTGGGTCTCGCTGACACACTCGACGACGACCCACCACTCCCCGTCGACCGGCGCACCACCCAACGCGGTGGCGAAGGACCGGTTCGGCGTCACGGTCACCGGCTGCCGGTCGTACCCGCCGGCGGTCAGCGGCCGGGCCAGGTTGCTGTACGGCCCGCCGGGCGGCCCCACCCGCAGCTGGGCGTTACGGCCGAACCCGGCCGGGCAGGGCGCCGACGTGGTGGCGCTCGGGAAGACCGGGGCGGCGTCGACGCTCCCGCTGGTCGCCGAGAGTTGCACCCCGCCGAGCGGGGCGGCCCGGGCCGGCGTGGGAAGGACGAGGCCGGCCGCCAGAGTGCTCGCGGCCGCGGCGAGGACAGACAGTTTTCGAAGCACACCGCCGGTCTAGGCCCACAGTGGAACCGCCCGGACACCGGGAGTCACGCGCCGGACAGCCAGCAGGTGAACAGGCGACGGCGACAACTGTGCCGGCCCGCGCGGGCCGGCGCCGAGGTCAGGCCCAGACCTGCTGCGGCTCGGCCCGGCGCTCGGCCAACGAGGGGGCCGGATCGTACTCGCGGACGGTCTCGTAGCGGGTGTTCCGCTCGACCGGGCGGAAGCCGGCGTCCCAGATCAGGTGCAGCAGGTCGTCCCGGTGCATGGTGTTCGGCGTGCCGTACGCGTCGGCGTCGTGGGTGATCTTGTATTCCACGACCGAACCGTCCAGGTCGTCCACCCCGAAGTTCAGCGAGAGCTGGGCCACCGAGAGACCGTGCATCACCCAGAAGCACTTCACGTGCGGGACGTTGTCGAAGAGGAGCCGGGAGACGGCGAAGGTCTTCAGCGACTCGGCCGGGGACGCCATCGTGGTGCGGGCCTGGATCCGGTTACGGATCTTGCCGTCCGCGGAGTCGACGAAGTCGTGCTGGTAGCGCAGCGGGATGAAGACCTGGAAGCCGCCCGTCTCGTCCTGCAGCTCACGCAGCCGCAGCACGTGATCGACCCGGTGCCGGGGCTCCTCGATGTGGCCGTAGAGCATGGTCGACGGCGTCTTCATGCCCTTCGAGTGGGCCAGCCGGTGGATCCGCGACCAGTCCTCCCAGTGGCAGGCGTGGTCGACGATGTGCTGCCGGACCTCCCAGTCGAAGATCTCCGCGCCGCCGCCGGTCAGCGACTCCAGGCCGGCGTCCATCAGCTCGTCCAGGATCTCGTCCGCGCTCAGGCCGCTGATCTTCTCGAACCACTGCACCTCGGTGGCGGTGAACGCCTTGAGGTTGACGTTGGGCAGTGCGGCCTTCAGCTCCCGCAGCACCTTCGGGTAGTAGCGCCAGGGCAGGGTCGGGTGCAGCCCGTTGACGATGTGCAGCTCGGTGAGCTGCTCGTCCTCCATCTCCTTGGCCTTGCGGACCGCCTCGTCGATACGCATCGTGTAGGCGTCCTTCTCACCCGGCTTGCGCTGGAACGAGCAGTACGCGCACGAGGCGGAGCAGACGTTGGTGAGGTTGAGGTGCCGGTTGACGTTGAACATCACCCGGTCGCCGTTCAGCTCGGTGCGCTTGTGGTGGGCCAGCCGCCCGAGCCAGGCGAGGTCGTCGGACGCGTAGAGGGCGATGCCGTCCTCGCGGCTCAACCGCTCCCCCGCGTAGACCTTCGCTTCGAGCTCGCGCTTGAGTCCGGCGTCCATCCGAAAGCCACGTCCCTTCCACCCGCTGTCCCGGTCGAGCGTACGTCGGCCCTCGGACGAACCGGCGACGCGGTCAACCGCAGCGACCAAGTTCACCGGCCGCCCGTTCGGCCGTCACCCTCCGCACATCGACATAGCTGCGCCGGTGAGGTAAGACAGGATGGGGCGGAACACACACTGGCACCGTCCCGGTTCACCGCGCCCACCTCGCGCGGAAGACGCCACACCGGACGGGGAGCGGAATGGGCTACAGCAAGCAGGGCCGACGGCAACGACGCAGGAGCCCGGTGATCTCTCCGGTGCTGCGGCCGAAGCTCTGGTCCGCTCTGCTCGGCGTGGTGGCGGCCGCGGCGCTCGCCACCCCGGTCTGGGCCGATCCGCTTCCCGACACCATCCCCAACGCCGGCTCCCGGCCGGAGGTCACGGGCGCCTTCCAGCTGCCCGCCTCGGTGCCCGGGATACCCGGCGTCACCCCCTCGGGCGGGCTCGGCGTCACCCCCGGCGTCACCAACCCGGCCGACGGCCCGCTGATCGCCCAGATCAACCAGGCCGACACGCGGGTCGCCCAACTCGGCGAGGACCTGATCCGGCTGAAGGGCGACCGCGATGCGGCGCAGGCCCAGCTCGCCTCCGCCACCGCCACGCTCAGGGAAGCCGAGGACGCGCTCGCCCAGGCCCGGCGGAAGGCCGAGACCACCGCCGCCGACGCGGTCAAGGCCGCGGCCGCGCTCCCGCCCGGCGACTTCGGCACCGACCTGCGCGACCTGAACGCCCTGCAGCGCATCATCCGCGGCGACAAGGCCGAGGGCGCCACCGGCGCCGTGGACGGCGAGGTCGCCCGGGCCACCGCCGCCGAGAAGATCGCCCGGGAGGCGTACACGGCCGCGCAGCAGCGCGCCACCGACACCGCCGCGGCGTACGCCAAGGTCGAAGCGGACCTGCGCCAGCAGGAAGCCGCGCTGCTCAAGCTGCGGAAGGACAACGCCGCGCTGCTGCTCGAGGCGGCCCGGCGCGAGGACGCCGCCGAGCAGCAGATCGGCAGCTCGTACGTCAGCAACCAGAGCGTCAGCGGGATGGTCGCCCACCCGACGGCGCTGGCCGCCGTGCGGTACGCCCTCGCCCAGCTCGGCGACCCGTACCTCTGGGCGGCGGAAGGCCCGGACCGCTTCGACTGCTCCGGGCTGGTGCTCGCCTCGTACCGGTCGGCCGGCTACCGTGGCCTGCCGCGGGTCTCCCGCGACCAGTACTACGCCACCCGCTCCCGCACCGTCGACCCGAACGCGCTTCTCCCGGGTGACCTGCTCTTCTTCGCCTCGGGGAGCAGCTGGACGACCATCCACCACGTCGCCATGTACATCGGCAACGGCAAGATGGTCGAGGCGCCGCGCACCGGGGACGTCGTCAAGATCTCGGTGGTCCGCTGGAGCCGGCTCTACGCCGCCACCCGGGTGGTCGGCGCGGTCCCTGCCCCGGCCACCCCCACGCCGGCCCCGACCCAGCCGACCACTCCGGCGACGCCGAAGCCCACCCAGACGGCCACCCCGAAGCCGACCCAGACCGCCACCCCGAAGCCGACCAAGCCGCCGACGCCGCAGCCCACCTCGCCCAGCCCCAGCCCGTCGACCTCGCCGAGCACCTCGCCGTCGCCAAGTCCGTCCGACTCGCCGTCCCCCTCGGCGACGAGCGCCTCGCCGACCACCGCGCCGAGCGACGCGGCCAGCAGCGCGCCGGCCTCGACGACGAACGCCGCCGATCCGTCCAACAGCGCGGCGGAGAGCAGGTCGGCCAGCCCGAGCACCGGGAGCTGACCCAACCGTCCACTCCGGCTGTGCGGCCGGGCCGGAATGTGGCACGGTGAGACTCAGGCACTCCCGGCCGGCGCCACGGCCCGGGGCGAGCGCGGGCGCGGAGGGGCGAGCATGGGCGAGCACGAAGTTCCGGCGGAGACGGTCCACCCCGGATCCGAGCCCGACCGCACCGACCGGCCGGCCGGGACGGAGACCGGCCGGGCCGGCGCTGCGCCCGCCGCGGTCGTGGTGGCCCGGGCCCGGGTGGGTGTCCCCGCCCGGGCGGCGGACCCGGCGGTCCTGGACCGCCCGTCCGACCAGGACGGCGCGGCGGCCGGCGGTCCCGGACCGGCGCCGACGAGCGCCCCGCCCGCGCCGCGGGTCTCCGGTTCCGCACGGGTGCCCGTCCCCGAGGGAAAATCGCCGGCACCGGTGCCGCCCGCGCCGCGCGCCGAGGCGGAACAGGCCCGGGCCAGCGCCGCCGTGCCGGGGCTGAACCGGGTCTCGCCGGGCGAGGTCGCCGACGCGGTGGTGGCGAAGGCCGGGGTGGCCAAGGTCTACCGCGGAAATCCGGTCAACCCGGAGCCGCCCGAGCCGGCACAGCCACCGGAGCCGGCTCAACCACCGGCGCCGCCCACGCCGGAACCCGAGCCGGCGCCGACCCCCGTACCGGGCCCGACGCCACCGTCGCCGGCGCCGCCCATACCGGAACCGGAGCCGCCGTTCCGCCCGACGCCGCCGGTGCCCAACCCGCCGCCCGGGCCCACCCCGCCGGGACCGGTCCCGCCGATGCCGACGCCGCCGGCGCCCCCACCGGCCCCGCCGGTGCCCGCGCCCCCGCCGCCGCCCGGCCCCATGCCGGCCCCGCCGTTCCCGCCACCGCCCGCGACTGCCGGTGTCCTCGGGTCCCCGTCCGCGCCGACCGCCCGGGCGAGCGCGTCGGTCTCGGCGCCGCCCGCGTCGGCCGCCGCCCCGCCGCTGGTGCCGGCACCCGCGCTGCCGACCTGGCCGCCCTCGGCCACCCCGACCGGGCCGGCCGATCGCGGCGGCGCCCCGGCGAGCCGGCCGCCCGCCGCGCCGGCCTACCAGGGCGGTCCCGACCTGGCCGGCACGGCGTACGGCGGCACCGACGGGCCCGGCTTCACCACGGTGTCGTTCCCGCAGGGCAGCCCGCTGGAGAACTCCGGCTCGCTGACCGGGCACATCCTGGCTCAGGGTTGGGCCGAGGACGCCCCGGCGACCCGGTCCAGCAACACCAGGGTGATGATCGTGCTGGCCGCCTCGCTCGCCCTGCTGATCGCGATCAGCCTGCTGGTGGTGTTCCTGGCCAACGACGCGCTGAGCGGGTTGACCGACGCCGCGGTGAGCAAGTGACGGGGTGAGCCCGCCCACTACCGCCTCGCGGCACCGCGCCGTACCCATCGTCCCGCCGTACACTTGTGGAGATCACTGACCCGGCGCGCCGTTGCGCGCCCATGGGCGATCTTGCGGGCGATTCGGCGGCGTGCAGCGCTGCGGCAGGCCATCGCGAAGATGCGCCCCGCTCGAAAGGCATTTCTTGACCACCTTCGCCGCCTCTGGCACGTCCCCGTCCGCCGACTTCACCCCGATGCCGGAGCTTCCGGCCACCGAGACCCCCGACTTCGCCGCCCTGGGCCTGCCCCGGCAACTGGTTGACGCGCTGGCCCGCCAGGGCATCACCACCCCGTTCGAGATCCAGCGGGCCACCCTGCCGGACGCCCTCGCCGGCCGGGACGTGCTGGGCCGGGGCCAGACCGGTTCCGGCAAGACCCTCGCCTTCGGCCTGCCGGTGATCGCCCGGCTCGCCGACCGCAACCGGGCCCGGCCGCTGCACCCGCGCGCGCTGGTCCTGGTGCCCACCCGCGAGCTGGCCATGCAGGTCAACGACGCGCTGGTGCCGCTCGGCAAGTCCGTCGGCATCTTCCTCAAGACCGCCGTCGGCGGCGTCCCGTACGACCGCCAGATCGACGCGCTACGCCGGGGCGTGGAGATCATCGTGGCCACCCCGGGGCGGCTCGGCGACCTCATCGAGCGGGGGGTCTGCCGCCTCGACGACGTCGAGGTCACCGTGCTGGACGAGGCGGACCAGATGGCCGACATGGGCTTCCTGCCCGAGGTCACCGAGCTGCTCGCGAAGACCCCGGCGGGCGCCCAGCGGCTGCTCTTCTCGGCGACCCTGGACAACGACGTGGACACGCTGGTCAAGCGGTTCATGACCGACCCGGTCACCCACTCGACCGCGCCGCCCACCGCTGCGGTGTCCACCATGGACCACCACCTGCTGCTGATCCCGCCGCACGACAAGTTCGCCGTGGCGGCCTCCATCGCGGCCCGGGACGGCCGCACCATGTTCTTCGCGCGTACGCAGCTCGGTGTGGACCGGCTGGTCGAACAGCTCGCCGCGGTGGGCGTACGCGCCGGCGGCCTGCACGGCGGCAAGACCCAGCGGATGCGTACCCGAACCCTGGCCGAGTTCCGTGAGGGCCGGGTGAACGTGCTGGTCGCCACCGATGTGGCGGCCCGGGGCATCCACGTCGACGGGGTGTCGCTGGTGCTGCACGTGGACCCGCCGAAGGACCCGAAGGACTACCTGCACCGGGCGGGGCGTACCGCCCGGGCCGGCGAGTCGGGTGCGGTGGCGACCCTGGTGCTGCCGAAGCAGCGCCGGACCACGCTGGCCATGCTGGAGAAGGCGGGCGTCGAGCCGGCCGAGACCCGGGTCCGCGCTGGCGACCCGGCGCTGGCCGAGCTGACCGGTGCCCGCGAGCCGAGCGGGGTGCCGGTCCGCAACGAGCCCGAGCCGCGCCGGCACGGCGACCGCCCGTCCGGCCCACGCCGCTTCGGCGACCGCCGCGAGCGGAGCTACCCGGACCGGGGCGAGCGCAGCTTCGCGAACCGGGGCGAGCGCCGCGAGCGAAGCTTCCCCGACCGTGGCGAGCGCAGCTTCGCGGACCGCGGCGAGCGGAGCTTCCCCGACCGTGGCGAGCGCAGCTTCACGAACCGGGGCGAGCGCAGCTACCCGGACCGGGGCGAGCGCCGCGAACGGAGCTACCCGGAGCGCGGCGAGCGCAGCTCCACGGACCGCGGCGAGCGCAGCGAGCGCGGCTACCCGGACCGGGGCGAGCGCAGCGAACGCAGCTTCGCGGACCGCGGCGAGCGCAGCTACCCGGACCGGGGCGAGCGCAGCTACCCGAACCGGGGCGAGCGCAGCTTCGCGGACCGGGGCGAGCGCCGCGAGCGGAGCTACCCGGACCGCGGTGAGCGCAGCCTCACGGACCGGGGCGAGCGCCGCGAGCGGGGCTCCGTGGACGGGCGCGGCGAGCAACGGTACGGCGACCGCGGTGACCAGCGCTCCGGCCGGCCCTCGTGGGAGCGGCGCGAGCCCGCCGCGGACCGGCGCTTCGGCGACCGGGACCGGGACGCGTTCGACCGCGACGGCCGGGGCGAGCGGCGTTTCGGCGACCGCGACGGGCGGGGCGGGTTCCGGCCGGAGGGCCGGGGCCGCGACGACCGGTCGCGCGACGACCGGCGCGGCTTCGGCGGGCGGCCGGCGGCCCGCACCCACTGACCGGGCGAGAATCGCCGGCCGGACGGGAATCCCGCCCGCCGGCACCACCAGCCTGATGGACGCCGCCGTCGAGCGACTGCTCGGCGGCGGCGTCGCCGCATCCCGCGACGGCGTCGGTCGGGTGGCGTAACGTCCGGTTCATGCCCACGATGCCGAAGTCGTTCTTCTGGTCCAGGACCGACACCGCCGGTTCGGAGCACGCCGTCCTCGACGACCGCCAGGGCCTCACCGCGCAGGGCGTGATGCTGGCCGTGGACCCGATCCCGTACACCTGCCGGTACCGGCTTACGGCCGGCGCGGACTGGTCGACGACCCGGCTGGAGGTCGAGGCCGACGGCGCCGGCTGGGCGCGGAGCGTACGTCTGGAACGCGACGGGGACGGGTGGCGGGTGCGCACCGGCGAGGAGGGCGACCTGGACGCGGTGCTGGCCGCGGCCGGGCATCCGCCCGCCGGGCTGCCCGGCACCGACGAGCCGGACCGGCTGGCCGCGGCGCTCGACGTCGACCTGGGCGGTGCCGCGCTGTTCAACACCCTTCCGATCCGCCGGCTCGGGCTGAGCCGGGCTCCGGCGGAGCAGGCCCGGCGGATCGCCGTCGCCTGGGTGCTGGTGCCGGGCCTGGCCGTGATCCCCGCCGAGCAGATCTACACCTCGCTCGGGCCGGCCCGGATCCGCTTCGCCAGCGACAGCTACACCGCCGACCTGGACCTCGACCCGAACAGCTTCGTGGTGCGCTACCCGGGGCTGGCCGAGCGGGTCTTCCCCGGCTGACCTGCCCTGCGTTCCGTCAGGCCGGCCAGGCGCCGGTGGCGAGGAAGCGGTCGATGGTGGCGCGGTGCGGGGCCAGGTCGAGGCCCTGCCCGGCGACCCAGTCGTCGGCGTAGTACGTGTCCGCGTACCGGTCGCCGGCGTCGCAGATCAGGGTCACCACCGACCCGCTCCGCCCGGCGGCGACCATCTCCGCGATCAGCCCGAACGCGCCCCACAGGTTGGTGCCGGTGGAGCCGCCCACCCGGCGGCCGAGCACCGCCGAACCGGCCCGCATGGCGGCCAGCGACGCGGCGTCCGGCACCTGGACCATCCGGTCCACCACCGAGGGCACGAACGACGCCTCGACGGTGGGCCGCCCGATCCCCTCGATCCGGGAGCCCCGGCCGGTCCGCACCGACCAGTCGGCGGCCTGCCAGGCGGGGTAGAACGCGGAGTTCTCCGGGTCGACCACGCAGAGTTTGGTGGGCAGCCGGCGGTAGCGGGCGTACCGGCCGATGGTGGCGCTGGTGCCGCCGGTCCCGGCGCCCACCACGATCCACGCCGGTACGGGGTGCCGCTCCAGCGCGAGCTGCGCATAGATCGACTCGGCGATGTTGTTGTTGCCCCGCCAGTCGGTGGCCCGCTCGGCGTACGTGAACTGGTCCATGAAGTGGCCACCGGTGTCCTCGGCCAGCCAGCGGGCCTCGATCACCACCTTGGCCGGATCCGGGACCAGGTGGCAGCGCCCGCCCTGGAACTCGATCTGGGCGATCTTCTCGGGCGAGGTGCTGGCGGGCATCACCGCGATGAACGGCAGCCCCAGCATCCGCGCGAAGTACGCCTCGGAGACCGCGGTCGAGCCGGACGACGCCTCGATGATCGTGGTCGCCGGCCCGATCCAGCCGTTGCACAGCCCGTACAGGAAGAGCGAGCGGGCCAGCCGGTGCTTGAGCGAGCCGGTGGGGTGCACCGACTCGTCCTTGAGGTAGAGGTCGATGCCCCACTCGCGGGGCAGCGGGAAGGGGAGCAGGTGGGTGTCGGCGGAGCGGTTGGCGTCCGCCTCGACCGTGGCAATCGCCTCGGTCACCCAGGCTCGGCTGGCCTCGTCACACCGGTCGAGATGAGTCACGCCGGCAACGTTACAAGCGAGGTCAGCTCGCGCCCGGGGGGACCCGGTGCGCCTGCCGGCGCTGGCCGGCCCGACCGGCGGCCCGGATCACCGGGGTGAGGGCCAGGGCGAGCCGGGGGAAGGCGTCGAGGAGCCGGACCTGGGCACCGCGCCAGCGTGGCAGGCTGACCACCGGGCGCGGGCGGCGGGCCAGCCGCGCCGCCCGCGCGGCCACGCGCTCCGGCGTGAGCAGCGACCCGGTGAAGGAGGCCAGGGCCCCGGGGTCGTCGAGCTTGTCGTGCAGCATCGGCGTCCAGATCCCGTCCGGGCAGAGGCACGACACGTGTACGTCCCGGATGCCGGCCATCCGCAGGTCGGCCAGGGTGCCCAGGCTGAACGCGAGCAGGGCGTGCTTGCTGGCCGCGTAGACGGTCTCGCCGGGGGCGGCGATCAGCCCGGCCAGGGAGACGACGTTGAGCACATGCCCGTGGCCCTGTCGGCGCATGACCGCCAGAGCGGCGAGCGTCCCGGTCATCGCGCCCAGCGCGTTCACCTCGACCAGCCGCCGGCGGGTCGCCGCGTCGTGCGTCCAGGCGGGTCCGGTGGCCAGCAGGCCGGCGTTGTTCACCCAGAGCCCGAGCCCGCCGGCCGCCCCTGCCGCCGTGGCGGCGACCTCGGCGCAGGCGGCCTCGTCCCGGACGTCGAGCCGTCGGGACCAGCCGCCGAGCGGCGCGGCGGCGGCGGCCACCGCCTCGGCGGCCACATCGGTGAGTAGGACCCGCCATCCGTCGACGTGCAACGCGGCGGCGATGGCCCGGCCGAGCCCGCCGGCCGCCCCGGTCACCACGGCCGCTCCCCGCGCCGAGATCGTCATCGGCGCACCGTATCCCCGCGGCCAGGTCAGGACCAGAGGTCTCGGGGACCGGCCGGCCGGCGCGAGCCGGTCAGGAGGCGGACGGCTCGATCGGCTGGGGCCGGTTCTCCCACTTGGTCGACAGGGCGATCCCGGTACGGGTGGAGGCCACCCCGGGCGTCCGGTTCAGCCGGACGATGAGCTGCTCCAGCTCGGCGATGGTGCCCACCCGCGCCTTGAGCAGGAAGGACTCGACCCCGGCCATGAAGTAGCAGGACTCGATCTCGGGCATCTGCCGGAACGCCTCCAGCACGTCGTCGGTGTCGGCGTTGGAGTCCTCGACGATGCCGATCAGCGCGGTGACCCTGAGCCCGATCGCCTCCGGCTCGACCTCGGCCCGGTACGCCCGGATGACCCCGCTCGACTCGAGCTTGCCGACCCGCTCGTGCACCGCCGGGGCGGAGAGCCCGACCTGGCGGGCCAGCTCGGCGTACGACAAACGGGCGTTGCCGCGCAACAGCTCCACGAGGCTCAGGTCGATCGCGTCCACGGAGTGTCACCCTATCCGTTCGGGCGTAACGCCCGACGGTCGGCAACAGTTGAACATGACGTCATGTAACGGTTCACAAACCAGCAGTCAGGGCAGTTCTCGGCCGGTACCATTTACTAACTTCTCACTTCCGTGCGTTTTTCGCGTTTTGGCGTACAGGCCAGGTCGCTGGTGCTGTAATTGCCATACGTCCCTCATGACGGCTCTGGGCTCGCACCGGCCGGGGGCAGTGTGTTCAGCCGGGGGCTTCGTCGATGCGAGGAGGGGGCTGTGGACACTGGAGATCGCCTGCTGACACCGGGTGAAGTCGCCGCGCTGTTTCGGGTTGACCCGAAGACCGTGACGAGATGGGCAGCGGCCGGCCGGATAGGCAGCATCCGGACTCCAGGCGGGCATCGCCGGTTTCGGGAATCGGAGGTACGGGCTCTGCTCGAGGGGGAGGGCATGCTGGACGAGGCGGAGGACATGGGCAAGTCGCGCAACATGGGTCCGACCGCCTCGACCGGCCCCGGACCGGCGAACGCCGGCATGTACTGAGTCGGTAACGATCGGCACGCGGGCCGGCCGTCAGGCCCGGTCCGCGTCCCGCCGGGCCGCGGCCAGCTCACCTGACCAACGACGAAAGAGCGTGTGCGGTACGCCGAGCGCGTCCAGCACCTTGCCGGCCACGAAGTCGACCAACTGCTGGGCGGAGGCCGCCGCGCCGGCACCGTAGAAGCCGGGGCTGGCCGGCAGCACGACCGCACCGGCGTCGTGCAGGGCGATGAGGTGCTCCAGGTGGCTGCGGGTCACCGGAGTCTCCCGCGGCACCACCACCACCGGCCGCCGTTCCTTGAGGTTCACCTCGGCGGCGCGCTGCAACAGGTCCTTGGAGAGGCCGATCGCGATACCCGCGCAGGCCGCGGTACTCGCCGGGACCACCGCCATCCCGCGTACCCGGTAGGAGCCGCTGCTCGGGCCGGCCGCCAGGTCGCCGGCGGGCCAGTGCCGCAGGTCCGCGTCGGCGAGGTCGCGGCCCAGCCAGGCGGCCAGGTCGTCGGCCCAGTGCGCGTCCCGGAAGGCGCGGCCGGTCTCGTCCAGGATGGTCAGCCGGGCGGCCCGGGAGACGATCAGGTCCACGGCCTCGCCGGCGTCGAGCAGGCCCCGGACGACCGCGGCCGCGTACGGCGTGCCGGAGGCCCCGGAGACGCCGACCACCCATGGTTCGCGCATACCGTCAAGCGTGCCTGGTCGGCCGGGCGGCCGGGCGGGGACCCCCCCCACGGCACGCCTGGGCCGTCCTGCTTGTCCCACGACAAGCGACGTTGTCCGACCGGGGCGGCGGGCGCCCCGTCGACCTGCCATGCTTCCGACGATCATTCATGTCCATGAAGGGATCGGTGATGACGGAGGCCGTGCTCCGCTCGCTGCGGTCCGACTGCCCGATCCGGCCCCGGCTCTCGCCGTATGCGGACGGGGTGCAGGAGTGGCTGGGCGACCAGCTCGACCAGCTGGGCCTGCTCCGGGACGCCGCCGCCCGGGAGCGGCTGGCCCGGGCCGGTTTCGCCCGATACGCCGGCCGGCTCTACCCGGACGCCACCGAGCCCGACCTGCGCGCGCTGGCCGCCCTGTTCGCCTGGTTCTTCCTGGTCGACGATCTGTGCGACGGGCCGGGACGGCCGGACCCGGCGGGCATCCGGGCGCTGCGGGATGGGACGTTGGCCCTGCTCCGGGAGGGCCCCCGGGCCCGCCACCCCGGATTCTCCGGTCCCCTGCGCCGGCTGCTCGTGCAGGCGTGGCGGGAGCCCCGGCGGCGGATGCCGGCCCGCTGGCGGCAACGCTTCTCCGACGCCGTCGCCGACCATCTCGACGGTGCCTGGCGGGAGGCGGCCGCCAAGGCCGCCGGCCGCCCGCCCGGGATCGAGGAGTACGTGGCGCTGCGCCGGGCCACCTCGGCCGCGTACGTGTCGTACCCACTGATCGAGTTCGCGACCGGCCGGCCGCTGCCCGACCCGGTCTACCACCATCCGGCGCTGCGCCGCCTCGCCGAGCTCGCCAACGACCTGCTCTCCTGGTTCAACGACCTGGCCTCGCTGGACCGCGACCGGGCCACCGCCGGCGGCCACAACCTGGTGCTGGCGCTGGCCGCCGAGCGGGGCGTGCCGGCGGCGGAGGCGGTGGCGCTGGTCGCCGACCGCTGGCGCACCGAGATGGCCCGCTTCATGACGCTGCGCGCCGCCGTACCGTCGTTCGGCCCGGCGCTGGACGGGTCGGTCGCCGTCCACCTCGACGGCTTCTCGAACGCGGTCCGCGGCACCGTCGACTGGACCTTGGAGAGCGCCCGCTACCCGGCCGGCGCCACCCGCCGACCCGGGCTCACGGGCACCGCCGCCCGCTGACCTTCGACTCAGGCCCGCAGGCCGAGGCGGACCACCAGGTCGAGCAGGGCGAACACGAACAGCGCGATGCCGACGAATCCGTTGGCGGTGAAGAACGCCCGGTTGACCTTGCTCAGGTCGGTCGGGCTGACCACCAGGTGCTGGTAGCCGAAGGCGAGCGCCGTGAACGCCAGCCCGATCCACCAGAGCCAGCCGAAGCCGACCAGCGCGCCGAACCAGATGAACAGCGCGAAGGTCACCACGTGCGCGACGGTGGAGGCGTGCAGCGCGAAGCGCAGCCCGTAGCGCGCCGGGACGCTGTGCACGCCGATGGTCCGGTCCACGTCGGCGTCCTGGCAGGCGTAGATCAGGTCGAAGCCGCCGATCCACAGGCCGACGGCCGCGCCGAGCAGCCAGGCCGGTCCCGAGCCGGCGAGGGTGCCGGTGACCGCCAGCCAGGCGCCGACCGGCCCGACCGCCTGGGCGACCGCCAGGATGGCGTGCGGCCAGTTGGTGAACCGCTTGCCGTACGGATAGACGACCAGCGGGATCACGGCGAGCGGCGCGAGCGCCAGGCAGAGCGGGTTGAGCAGGGCGGCGGCGGCGAGGAAGACCACCACCGCGACGGCCGCGCCGGTCCAGGCGGTCCGCAGGCTCACCGCCCCGGTGACCAGTTCCCGGTTGGCGGTACGCGGATTCCGCGCGTCGATCCGCCGGTCGAGGATCCGGTTGGCGGCCATGGCGAACGTCCGCGCCCCGACCATCGCCACGGTGATCAGCAGCAGGTCGACCCAGCGGACCCGCCCGCCGTGGACCTGCATCGCGGTCAGCGCGGACAGGTACGCGAACGGCAGCGCGAAGACCGAGTGCTCGATCGTGACCAGCTTGAGGAACGACTTGACCTTGCCCGGGCGTGCCACCGGGGCCTCGGCGACGGCGGCCATCAGATCCCGTACTCCTTCCAGCGCTTGTCGACCAGCGAGACCACCTCGGGCGACATGGTCATCTCCTCCGGCCAGCCCCGGGTGTAGCCCTCGGCGGGCAGCTTGCGGGTCGCGTCGATGCCCGCCTTGCCGCCCCAGAACTGCTGGTACGACGCGTGGTCGAGGTGATCCACCGGCCCTTCGGTGATCAGCAGGTCGCGGGCGTAGTCGACGTTGCCGAAGGCACGGAAGGCGACCTCGTTGTAGTCGTGCACGTCGCAGTCCTCGTCGACGATCACGATCAGCTTGGTCAGCGACATCAGGTGCGCGCCCCAGATCGCGCTCATCACCTTCTGCGCGTGCTTCGGGTAGCGCTTGCGGATCGACACGATCGCGCAGTTGTGGAAGACCCCGGCGGCCGGTAGGTCGTAGTCGACGATGTCCGGGATCAGCAGCTTGAGCAGCGGCTGGAAGATCCGCTCGGTGGCCTTGCCCAGGCCGTGGTCCTCCTGGGGCGGCTTCGAGGTGACGATCGAGTGGTAGACCGGGTCGCGCTGCATGGTCATGGTCTCGACGTGCAGCACCGGGAACGGCTCGACCGGGGTGTAGAAGCCGGTGTGGTCGCCGAACGGCCCCTCGGGCAGCCGCTCGCCGGGCTCCAGGTAGCCCTCCAGCACCACCTGGGCGTGCGCCGGCACCTGCAGCGGCACGGTCAGGCAGTCGACCATCTCCACCCGCTCACCGCGCAGGAAGCCGGCGAACAGGTATTCGTCGATGTCGCTGGGGAGCGGCGCGGTGGCCGCGTACGAGACGACCGGGTCGCAGCCGATCGCGATGGCGACCGGGAGCCGCTGGCCGAGCCGCTCGGCGACGGCGTGGTGCGCGGTGGAATCCTTGTGGATCTGCCAGTGCATGCCCAGGGTGTTCCGGCTGTGCTGCTGGAGCCGGTAGAGGCCGAGGTTGCGCTTGCCGGTCTCCGGGTGCTTGGTGTGGGTCAGGCCGAAGTTGTGGAAGATCCCGCCGTCCTCCGGCCAGACCTGCAGGCCCGGCAGCCGGTTCAGGTCGACGTCCTCGCCCCGGTAGACCACCTGCTGGCAGGGCGCGGTCTTCACCTTGCGCGGCGGGACCGACTTGAGCTGCATGACCTTGCCGAGGCCCTCGCGGATGCCGGACCAGCCGACCGGCAGCTCCGGCTTGATCAGCCCGCCGATCCGCTCGCCGATCTCGTCCAACGAGTCGACGCCGAGCGCCATCGCCATCCGCTTCTCGGTGCCGAACAGGTTGATCGCCACCGGCATCTCGCCCCGGGTCGGCCGCTCGAAGAGCAGCGCCGGGCCGTCGGCCCGCACGGTCCGGGTGACCACCTCGCTGATCTCCAGCGTCGGGTCGACCGGGACGCTCACCCGCCGCAGCTCGCCCGCGCGCTCCAGCGCCGCGAGGAAGTCCTTGAGATCGGTGTACGGGAAGCCACGAGCCGCCATGACCGCCAGTGTCCCCCACCGGCCACCCGCCCGGCCTCGCCGGGGTCCCTGGATGGCACGGTTGGCCGCCGGCCACCCTGACAACCTCCTCCGCGCCGTGAGTGGGCACCGTGCACACCCTGAGGAGGAATTTGAGCATCGTGCACGGTGGCTCCGGCAGGATGGCGCGTCATAGTGTGCTGCCTGCATGCAGGAAGGATCGTTTTGTCATACCCTCAGCCACCCCAGTCGTTCCCGGGGCCGCCACCCCAGCCGGGCTTCCCCGCGGTGCCACCCCCGCCATCACCGGCAGGAGCGCCCCCGTACGGGATGCCGCCCGGCCTCCTCCCGGCGCCGCCGGTCAAGCGGAAGGGCACGAAGCGCAAGGTCTTCGGCATCCTGTTCGCGGCGCTCAGCATCTTTCCCATGCTGATCGGCGGTGTCGTGGTCCTGCAGGCATACAAGAACCATCAGATCCAGGTCTCGAACGACGCCTTCAACCCGGTGGCCTGGCACAACCTGAAGACCGACGAGATCTTCCCCGACTACCTCGGCTGGCCCCGCGGCGACGAGGAGACTCGCGCGTGGTCGCGGCAGGGGATCGCCAAGGAGGCGTCCTGTGAGGAGGCGCTCCGAAAGGCTTTCGCTGAGGCCCTCACGGCCAAGGGCTGCAAGGCCGTACTGCGCGCTACCTACGTGCACATCGGCGGAGACGCCGCGGCGACGATCGCGGTCATCGTCCTCGACTCCTATGCCGAAGCCAAGCCCGTCGTCGAGGAGTTCTACTGGGCCAAGGACCCCGGGCCGCTGGTCGTTCCGGTCGCGGTTCCAGGTACGCCCGCCGCCACGTGGGTCAAGGCGCGGGCCTTCGCCGGCGGCGCGACCGGGATCGGGTTCGACATGCCCTACGTGGCGGCGATTTCGGTCGGCCCGGCCGACGGCACTCGAAACATCGGCGTCCTGCCTGGGGAGTGGAAGCTGGACGGCGAAGAAGACATGCGGAGCTACCCGGACATGTCCGACATTCTGCTGAGAGGGTACGCCCAGGTGCTGGATTACGCGATCACGGGACGGGGTCAATGATCAAGCTGTCGTCCCGGGTCCGTCAGGTGTTCGCCGTCCCGGCCCTGCTCGCCGTGACCGCCGGCGTCGTCACCAGCACACCGAGCCCGGCCCGCGCGGCGCCGAACGGGTGGGAACTGGCGGCGATGTCCGTGCCGGCCGCGCACAAGATCAGCAAAGGCGACGGCGTCACGGTCGCCGTCATCGACACCGGGATCCGCACCGGCCACAAGGCGCTGCGTGGCCGAGCCACGGAGGGCACCGACTTCCTCGGCGAAACCGATCAGAAGGAGTCGTGGTACGGCCGCCACGGCACCTCCATGGCCTCCAGCGTGCTGGACGTCGCACCGGCCGCCCGGGTGCTGGGCCTTCGAGCCATCCGCGACGATGAAGATCCGGACTTCCAGACCTGGCTCGAGCAGATGGAGAGCTACGGAGAGAACCCGGACAAGGAGAAGCGCGAAGGGTTGGCCGTGGAGCGGGCGATCCGTGCCGCGGTTGACCAGGGCGCCAAGGTGATCTCCATGTCGCTCGCCAGTGAGACATCTTCCGGGTCCTATATTCATCGGGAAGCCGAGGCGATCGCGTACGCCTTGTCGAAAGGCGTGGTGGTGATCGCCGGCGCCGGCAACTGGGGTGACGAACAAAACGAGCTGGCCTACCCGGCCGCGTACCCAGGGGTGATCGCAATCGGCGCTGCCACCCCACAGGGCACCCGGGCGAAGTTCTCCCAGGTCCACAGCTATGTCGACGTCGTCACGCCCGGGGTGGAGATCTACTCCGCCAACATCGACGGCGGGCGCAAGAAGGTCCAGGGCACCTCGTCGGCCACTGCCCTCGCCGCGGGCGTCGCGGCGCTGCTCGTGTCGAAGTACCCCGACCTGTCGCCACGCCAGGTCGAACAGCTCCTCCAGCGGACCGCCTCGACCCACCGCAAGGGGCACAACCCGCAGACCGGGTACGGCATGGTCGACGCCGAAGCCGCGCTCAGGGCGGCCGCCGGCCTGAAGCCGGGCACGGCCGCCCTGCCGGTCGGCAAGCAGGGCGCAGGCGGCCACTTCGGCCCCGGGGACGACGGCACCCCGCAGCGCATCGGGCAACCGTGGGACAGGTCGTACCTGGTCGTCGGCGGCATCGGAGGTGGGCTCGGACTGCTCGGTCTGGTCATCGGCCTGGTCCTGTTCCTCGCCGGCCGCCGGGCCGCGGCTCACGGCCGGCCACCGGTCCCTGCACCGCGCTGATCACCAGCACGGCGAAGGGGTGGGCGTCGCACTCGCGGTGGCCACCCCTTCGCCGCGCGCACAGTCAGGCGAGCGTCCTCGGTCAGGCGGCCGGCTCCCAGCCGTACGCGGCGAGGGGCGGGTCGAGCGGGGCGTCGGTGAGCCGGTTGGCGAACGTCGAGATGGTGTACGTCCCGACGCCGAGCACCACGTCCAGCGCGTGCCTGGGCAGCCAACCCTCGGCGAGGAAGGCGTTCAGCTCGCCGTCGGGCACGGCGCCCCGGTGGTCGAGCACGGCGAGGGTGAACCGGCGGAGCGCGTCGAGCCGCCGGTCGGGCAGGTCGGTGCCCGCACGGAGCGCCGCGACCAGTTCGGGCGGGCCGCCGTGCCGGGTGAGGGTGGCGGTGTGCATGGCCACGCAGAGGTGGCACTCGTTGCGGGTGGCGACGGTCAGCACCACCACCTCGCGGGCGACCGGGTCCAGGTCGGTGGCCTCGAAGGCGGCGTTGGCGGTGAGGAAGCCCTTGAGCAGCTCCGGGGACTCGGCCATCAGCGCGACGGCGCCGGGCAGGTGACCGAGCTTGCGGTGGACGCCCGCCATGGTGGCGCGGGCCTCGGCGGGCGCGGTGTCGGGGGTGTGTGCGGTGAAGACGCCTCGGGACATGCCGAGCCCTCCCAGGTACGATAGTCAACGTGGTTGACCAAATAGTAAACGTGGTTGTCGAACGTGGCAACGCCTGACCGCCCCGGCTTCGCGCTCCCGCTGCTCCTGCTCGCCGGCTTCCGAACGCTCATCGACGACCTGCACGCCGAGCTGGCCCGGCAGGGCCACCCCGACCTACGCCCGGTGCACGGCTTCGTCCTCCAGGCGGTCGGCGTGCCCGGCACCACCGCCGGCGAGCTGGGCCAACGCCTCGGCGTCTCCAAACAGGCGGCGGGCAAGACCGTCGACCGGCTGGTGGCGCTCGGCTACCTGGAACGCGCCGACGACCCCGCCGACGCCCGGCGCAAGCTGGTCCGACTGACCGACCGGGGGCTGGACGGGCTGCGCCGCTCCGCAGCCGTGTTCGACCAGCTCCGGGACCGCTGGGTGGCCACCCTCGGTGCCGACCGGGTCGCGGCGCTGGAGGACGACCTGCGCCGGGTGGTCCCGGCCGACGTCTTCCGCCTCGACGTCCCCGGCTGGTTCGGCGCCTGAACCGTCAGGATCGGTTACGCCTCAGCGACCCGATATGACGGGGCAGACGCCACAGAGCTGCCAACGAGTCCTGGCCGCCCTCGCGCCAAGATCCGCACAACTTCCCTGAAAGAGTGCCCGCGCTCATGCACCGCGCCAGCACGGTCCTTGGAATCCCGTACGTGCACCCGGCCGGGCAGATTGCCGGCGACCTCGACACACGCGCCGCTGTCGTTGCCGCTCCGGGTGGACTTGCGCCACTGGGCGCCGTTCAGGTCCATGGCTCCGCGATCTCCTCGATAGTCGAGCTTGGGCGCCTCCCGTTTCAGAGAAGGAGACGCCGCGCAGGCGGACGAGACACATCGTGTCGGACGGTAGCGACCCGGAAGCGTCCTGTCAGGCCCGCAGCTCAGGTCCTGGAAGAGAAGTGGAGGCCCTGCCCTCGATGCCGTAGAGCACTCCCGGGTCAACCAGGATGACGTCCGGTCGCGTCGACGCGGCCGTGATCAAGTCCTCAGTGAACCCCTCCGCGCTCGCCAACAGCAGGCGAGTGTGGGCGGTGTCGACTCCTGGACGGCGGACGAGCAACTCCCGTACGCGCCGCAACCGCTCCAGGTCCGCCTGACCCAACCGTCGGCCCCACTTCGTCTCCCCGATCGCGAGCAGCGGACGCGGACCGTCACCGAGCGGCGGCTCACCCAGCGCGACGAGATCCAGCTCGTGGCTGGTACGGGAGGACGGGTCCGTCACGGTCGCGGCACTGGCCTCCGCGACGATGCCGTCGAAGACGTCGAGATCGGCGAAACGGATGGCCCACTGCCGAACGATCTCCTCGAACCGGGGGCCGAGGACCGCACTGGTGTACCGACGCTTCGACCTACGCCAGACGTCTCCGCCGCGCCGCTGTTCCAGCGCGGTCCAGGCGGGTCGCATGACGGCCTGGTAGAAGGTGATGAGCGGTTCGGTGATCCGGTAGCTGCTGCGTCCGCTCCGCAGCGGGTCCGGTTCTCGCACCAGCAGGCCGGCATCCTCCAGCACGGTGAGTGGATGTTGCAGGTCATTCGCCTTGCGTCCGATGTAACCGGCGATCCCGCCACGACTGGCGTTGCCCTCGGCAACCGCCGCCAGTACGGAGTGGTAGAGAGCGACATCACGCAGATCGGGGTCCTCGGCAAGCAGATAACGCGCCTCCCGGAACAACGGCCGCGCCGGGTTGAGGACCGCGCGCACCACCCAATTGTCGAAGTCGTCCGGACCGCTCGGCGCGTCGTCCTGGACGTACTCCCGACGATAGGCCGGCGTGCCACCCACGATGGCGAAGACCTTCACGGCCAGCAACGGGTCCTCGATGCCCCAGAACGTCGCGGCGGCCCGATAGTCCAGCGGCTGCACCGGTAGCTCCAGGCCGGCCCGGCCGCGCAGCGGGGCGGACCCGGCGAGCAGGCCACCCATGAAGGACAGGGCCGATCCGCAGAGCAGCAGACGGGTACGGGACTCGGCACGTTCCGGCCGCCCGGGAGTAAGGGCGTGCTGGATGATCGACGGAAGGTCCCGGGCCCCACGCACCAGATACGGGAACTCGTCGATGACCACGGTCACCGGGCGCTCCCGCCCCAGGGCGAGCAGGGCATCCACTGCCGCGCTCCAGTCCGCCAGCCGAACCGGGCCCGGCGCATCCGCGTAGGCGCCGAGCGCCTCGCCGAGCCGCCGCAGCGACTCCGCCGCCGTCGCCTCGGTGGCCCCGAAGTAGAAGCCGCCGCTGGCTCGGGCCAGCTCGTAGAGCAGGAGTGTCTTGCCCTGCCGGCGTCGCCCACTGACCACCCCGAGCGTCGCGCCGGGGCGCTCGTCGGTGGCGAAGCGGGTCAGCTCGGCCCACTCGACGTCCCGGTCGAAGATCCCCTTCGGCTTGGACAGTTGAGCCACGAGAGCCACCGCATTTCATAGAACTACAGTTCTTAGAAGTGTAGTCCTACATCTTGCAGAGGTAGGAGTAGACACGGTCGCCCCGTGGCGCGGCCGAGCGGATCGAGCTGGCCGACATCCCCGAGATCGCCTACCAGGTGACGCTCGGCGTCGACCGGGTGCTCACCGGCCGACGCCCGACGGGGATCAGTTGACGCCGGCGTACGAGTGCAGGCCGGTGAAGAAGAAGTTGACCCCGAACAGGTTCATCAGCATGGTCAGGAAGCCCAGGATCGAGATCCAGGTGGCCACGTTCCGCTTGACGCTCGGGGTGGCCCGGGCGTGCAGGTAGCCGGCGTACACCACCCAGGAGATGAACGCCCAGGTCTCCTTGGGGTCCCAGCCCCAGGCCCGACCCCAGGCCGCCTCGGCCCAGATCGCCCCGGCGATCACCGCGAAGGTGAAGATCGGGAAGGCGAAGGCGTGCAGCGCGAAGGTCAGCCGCTCCAGGCCGGCCGCCGCCGGCAGCCGGCGGGCCAGGGTGTACGGGAAACTCCGCCGCCCCTGCTCCCAGCCGGCCCGCATCAGGAACGCCGCAGCCGGCACCACGCCCAGCAGGAAGATGCCGGAGGCGAAGATGATCGTCGACACGTGGATGATGAACCAGTACGACTGCAGCGCCGGCATCAGCGGCGTGACCTGCACGTAGAGCTTCAGCTCGGCGAACGCCAGCAGCAGCACCATGACCAGGGTCAGGAAGAGCCCGAGCCGGCGCAGCGCGGGGTGCCGCCAGAGCACCGCCAGCCAGGCCCCGGCCCCGATGAAGGTGACCGTCAGCACGAACTCGTACATGTTGCCCCAGGGCATCCGCTCGGCGGCCACGCCCCGGGTGACGACCGCGCCCAGGTGCAGCACGACGGCGAGCGCGGTGACCCAGCCGGCGATCCGCCCGGCGAGCACGGCCCGGGTGGCCAAGCGGCTGGGGCGGGTCTCGGCCGGGGCCGGTGCCGGCGCCGACACGGTCCCGCCGGCACCGCCGACACCGGCGCCCACCAGCTCACGGGCCGGGGCGGCCGCCTTCACCGCCACCGCGCGGGCGTTGCCGAGCGCGTACTCGACGGCGTGGCTGATCATCGCGACCAGGTACGCCAGGATCGCGTACGTGACCAGCTGGTCGGAGAGTGCGGACATCACTCGACCCCTTCTCGCGCCCGGCCGGCGCGTCGCCCGTCGTCGCTGACCGCGGCGACGAGCTGCGCAAACTCGTCGGCGAACCCCGGATGCTCGGTGCGCGACAGCCCACCGGCCTCCACCAAACTACTACCGCGCGTCGGAGATCCACCCTCGGGGGGCGAAACCCGGAACCAGACCCGCCGCCGCCGGGCGAAGAGCGAGCCCATCAGGCCGGCGAGCAGCGTCACGCAGGCGCCGAGCATCAGCGTCTGCCCGGGGGCGTGGCGGACCGCGATGGTGATGTAGGGCTTCGTGCCCACGAACTCCAGCGTGCTGCCGTCGTCCAGGGTCCACTTCTCGCCCACGGCCAGCTTCTTGTTGCCGATCTCCTTGAGCTTGCCGTTGTCGATCTGCCGCTGGTCGAGCTGGTAGACCGACGCGGGGATGCCGGCGTCCAACCCGAGGTTCCCGCGGTAGGCGCGCAGGTTCACCACCGGGTTGCGCTCCTCGGGGAACTGCGACGCGACGAACGGGGCACTCTCCGGAGCGGTGGGCAGGTAGAGCCCGTCGAAGGCGATCTGCTGGTCCGGGTCCCGCTGGCCGCTCCTGGGGTCGACGTTCGCGTCCGGGAACGCGGCCACCCCCTCCTCCGTCGCGTTCGCGTCGCCGGTGCGCAGGAACGGTGCCTCGCTGGTCTGGGTGTTGCCGTACTTGTCGGTGTACCTGAGGATCGGCGCGTACCCGTTGCCGAGCAGGTAGACATTGGCCGAGCCGAGCCGCAGCGGCGAGTTCACCGAGAAGCCGGCGGTCCGCTCCGACCCGTCGGCCAGGTGGTCGACCTTCACCGTGGCCCAGTAGCGGGCGGCCTGCCCGGAGGCCAGGTAGTCCGCCTCGAACCGCTCCAGGGTGAGGCAGAACGGCGGCAGGTCGGCGCTGTCCACCCGGGGGCCGAGCGTCGCCTCGGCGTACTGCTGCCGGGTGTTGCAGAAGGCGTTGTCCGCGCCCGCCACGAGGATGCGGTTGCCGTGCCAGCCGTACCAGGACCCGACCGCGACCCCGAGCAGGACGGCGACCAGCGAGACGTGGAAGAGCAGGTTGCCGGTCTCCTTGAAGTAGCCCTTCTCGGCGGAGACCTCGTTGCCGCGGACCACGACCCGCCAGCGGCGGCGGCGCAGCACCGCCGCGATCGCCTCGGGGTCGGCGGCGGCCGGGGCCTCCAGCACCGCGTGCTGCGGCAGCCGCTCCAGGCGCTTCGGGGCGGCCGGCGGCCTCATCCGCAGCGCGCGGCCGTGGTCGCGGGCCCGGGGCAGGATGCAGCCGACCAGCGAGGTGAAGAGCAGCAGGTAGATCGCGGAGAACCAGACCGAGCCGAAGACCTCGAACATGCCGAGCTGGTCCAGGCGCGGGGCGAGGTCGGGGTGGTCGACGAACCACTGGTTGACCTTTTCCGGGCTGACGCCGCGCTGCGGGAGCACCGAGCCGGGGATGGCGGCGACGGCGAGCAGGAAGAGCAGGATCAGCGCGGTACGCATGCTGGTGAGCTGCCGCCACGAGTTGCGCAGCAGGGCCAGCACCGGGTTGACCCGCCGCCGGGGCGCGGGCGGGGCCGCCGGCCGGTCGTCCACGGTCGTCATCAGATGCTCACCTCGCCCACGCCCACGTGCGTCTGCAGCCAGATCACGAAGTTCTGCCAGCCGCCGGTGACCAGCGCCAGGCCGATCAGGATGAGCAGGGCACCGCCGATCCGGGTGACCCACCGGCTGTTGCGCCGGACGGCGCGGAACACCCCGAGCAGGCGGCGGAAGCCCAGCCCGAAGACGACGAACGGTACCCCCAGCCCGAGGCAGTACGCCACGGCGAGCAGCACCGCCCGGTCGGTCTTGCCCTCCGCCGTCGCCAGGCCGAGCACCGCGCCGAGCGTCGGGCCGGTGCACGGCAGCCAGCTCAGCGCGAAGACCGCGCCGAGCACCGGGGCGCCGAGCAGTCCGGCGGCGGGCAGCCGGCGGATGCGGAACTCGCGCTGCAGCCCGGGGATCACCCCGAGGTAGCCGAACCCGAGCACCACGACCAGCGCGCCGATGACGATCTCCAGCGTGCGCTCGTGCTCGAAGAAGAGCCTGCCGACGCCGGAGAAGAGGATCGCGGTGGCGGTGAACACGGCGGTGAACCCGGCGATGAAGAGCAGCGTGCCGGCGAGCACCCGCCCCTTGACCGCCGCCACCGGCCGGGCCGCCGGGGGCGCCGCGACGGCCACCGCGCCGCCGGTCGGGCCGTCCCCGCCGCCTTCGCTGTCCGCCGGGGCCCCATGCTCGGCCGGGGACGTTGACCGGGGATCGTTCCTCTGCGCCCGCCCCTCCAGGTCGGTGCCGGCCAGCCCGGTGACGTACGACAGGTAGCCGGGCATCAGCGGCAGGACGCACGGGGACAGGAAGCTGACCAGCCCGGCGAGCGCCGCCGCGCCCACGGCCAGCAGCAGCGGGCCGGACTCGGCGAGCTGGCGGAAGGTCTCACCCATCAGCGGGATCCGGACGCCGGCTGCTCGGCGGCGATCCGCTCGACGACGGGCCGCAGCCGGTCCTGGGTCACCGCGGCCCGGATCACGACGGCGATCCGCCCCTCGCGGTCCAGCACGACAGTGGCCGGGATGGTGTTCGGCGGGATGTCCAGGGCCAGCGCCAGCCGGCTCGCCGGATCGAAGAGGCTCGGGTAGGTGACCCGGCCCTCCTCGAAGGCGATCGCCTTGTCCTTGCTGTCCTGCACATTGATGCCGAGGAAGCTGACCCCGGACGCCTTGGTGGCCTGGTAGGTGGCTTCGAGGTCGTCGGCCTCGGCCCGGCAGGGCGCGCACCAGGAGCCCCAGAAGTTGACCACGACGACCTGACCGCGCGCGTCGGCGACGTCGTACCGGCCGCCGGTGAGCAGGTCACCGGCGAGCTTGGGGGCCTTCGACCGCTGGTCGGGCGCGCACTCGATGACGCCGTTCTGGTCGGAGCAGCGGCTCTCCTGGCTCCCGGAGGAGCAGCCGACCAGCGCCGTACCGGCGGTGACGGCGGCGAGCAGGGCGGCGACGAGCCTCCGGGTGAGCATCAGGCCCCCTTGGCCGTCCGGGCGGTCGGCGAGATCGCGATCAGGTGGGCCGCCGGCTCGGAGTACCCGATGCCGACGATCTTGGCGCCGTCGAAGTGGAACGAGGTGAGGCTGGCCAGCCCGCACTGCCGCTTGCGCGGGTCGTGCCAGAGCCGCTTGCGCTCGACGTAGCGGCGCAGCGTCCAGATGGGGAGCTGGTGGGAGACGAGCACGGCCTCGCGTCCCTCGGCGGCGATCCGGGCGGCGTGCAGCGCGGCGAACATCCGCTCGGCGATCGCCCGGTAGGCCTCACCCCAGGACGGGGTGACCGGGTCGCGCAGCACCCACCAGTTGCGCGGGTCGCGGAACGACCCGTCGCCCGGGGAGACCTTCTTGCCCTCGAACCAGTTGGCGCTCTCGATCAGCCGCTCATCCACCCCGACCGGGAGACCGAACTGCGCGGCGATCGGCTCGGCGGTCTGCTGCGCGCGTTCCAGCGGGCTCGCCACCACGTGCACCACGGTCTTGTCGGCGAGCGCCTGGGCGGCGGCCTTGGCCATCTGGACGCCCAGCTCGGAGAGACGGAAACCGGGCAGCCGGCCGTAGAGGATGCCGTTCGGGTTGTACACCTCGCCGTGCCGCAGCACGTGGACCACCGTCTCGCTCACGCCGCCACTCCGCTCCGCTCCGCGGCGGCGCGAGGCGCCACGCTACTGAGCCTGATGGTTCGCTCGCTCCGCTCGCTCACGACCTCTACCCCCCGTGTCCCGCCGCTGCCGCCGCCGTCGCCGCGCCCGGCAGGGCGTCGGCGATCTGCTCCAGGGCGGCGTCGTCGATCGCCGCCGACACGAACCAGGCCTCGAAGGCGCTCGGCGGCAGGTAGACGCCGGCTGCGAGCATCGCGTGGAAGAACGCCTTGAACGCGGGCACCTGCTGGGTGCGGGCGCTGTCGTAGTCGACCACGTCGACGTCGGTGAAGAAGATCGAGAACATGTTGCCCGCGGTCGCCAGGCGGTGCGGGACGCCGGCGGCGGCCAGCGCGTCGGTGGCGAGCTTGCCCACCACGGCGGCCGTCTCGTCCAGCTTCCGGTAGAGCGCGTCGTCCGCCAGCCGCAGCGTGGCCAGGCCGGCGGCGCACGCCAGCGGGTTACCGGAGAGGGTGCCGGCCTGGTAGACCGGGCCGGCCGGCGCCAGCCTGGACATGATCTCCGCACGCCCGCCGAACGCCGCGGCGGGCAGTCCGCCACCCATGACCTTCCCGTACGTCCACAGGTCGGCGTCGCTGGCGTCGAGGCCGTGCCAGCCGGCGCGGGAGACCCGGAACCCGGTCATCACCTCGTCGACGATGAGCAGCGCGCCGTACGCGTGGGCGATCCGGGCGAGCTGCTGGTTGAAGCCGTCGCGCGGGGCGACCACGCCCATGTTGCCGGCGGCCGCCTCGGTGATGATCGCCGCGATGTGCGCTCCCTCGGCGGCGAAGGCCTCCTCCACCGCGCGGAGGTCGTTGTACGGCAGCACGATGGTGTCGCCGGCGGCCGCGCCGGTCACGCCGGGCGAGTCGGGCAGGCCGAACGTGGCCACGCCGGAGCCGGCGGCGGCGAGCAGCGCGTCCGAGTGGCCGTGGTAGCAGCCGGCGAACTTGATGATCTTCGCGCGGCCGGTGAAGCCGCGGGCCAGCCGGATCGCCGACATGGTCGCCTCGGTGCCCGAGTTGACCAGGCGGACCTGCTCGACCGGGGTGCGGTCGACGATCTCCGCAGCCAGCTCGACCTCGCCCGGGGTCGGCGTGCCGAAGCTGGTGCCGTACGCGGCGGCGGCCTGCACCGCCTCGACCACCGCGGGGTGGGCGTGGCCGAGGACCAGCGGCCCCCAGGAGCAGACCAGGTCGACGTAGCGGCGACCGTCGGCGTCGAAGAGCCAGGGACCCTCCCCCCGGACCATGAAGCGCGGGGTGCCGCCGACGGCACGGAACGCGCGTACGGGGGAGTTCACCCCGCCGGGCACGATGGCCTTGGCGCGGTCGAACAGGGCCTCGGAGGCCGGCGCGTCGGCCGGGTAACGGCCGGATCCGGCGGAAATGGTCTCGGTCACGATGCCGCCATTGTGTCAGCGTCGGGCGGCTGATCAGCAGCCACCCCGCACGGGGGGTTACCGGGCTCACGCCGTCCGTCCGGCCGAGATCGACAGCTAAGGTGCCTCGACGGGCCGGGCGGTCGAGATCGCGATAGGCTAACCGGGTGGATCGTGCCGAACTGTCCATCGCGGTACACCGGTCGGGCGACGAAGCCGTGCTTCGCCTCGCTGGTGAGATCGACATGCTCACGGCCGCCCAGCTGTCGACCGTCGTCAATGAGGTGCTGGCCGATCCGCCGCCGCGCATCGTGCTCGACCTCGGCGGGGTGACCTTCTGCGACTCGCAGGGGCTCGGCACGCTGGTGGTGCTGAGCCGCAAGGCCAGCCACGCGCAGAGCCTCCTGGTGCTCAGCAACGTCGGCGACTTCCTCCTGCGCGTCCTGGACATCACCGGCCTCCGCTCGGCCCTGATGATCCGCAACGAAACCGCCCCCTGACCCACCCTCACCCCCCGCGCCCCCACCTCGCGCCCCGGCGATCATGAGGTTGACGGCGATGTCGATCTCGCCAGGCGCCGCCAACCTCATGATCAACCTGGTTGGCCGCGTGGGTCAGGTGACGGGGGTGTCGCGGCGGCGGAAGGCCGTGAGGCCGGCGAGCGCGAGCAGCAGCGCCACGAGGGCCAGCACGTAGAGCGGGGTGGCGTTCCAGTGCTCCCGCAGCACCTGCGGGGTGTGGTTGAACGGGGAGAGGTCCAGCAGCCACCGGTCCAGCTTCAGCACAGCGCCGAGCTGGCCGAGCAGCACGCAGACCGCGAGCACCGCCCAGGCCATCGAGGCGAGCCGGGGCAGCAGCCCGAAGAGCAGCACGGCGATCCCTGTCAGCACCCACGCCGCCGGCACCTGGGCCAGCCCGGCGCCGACCATCCGGGGCAGCTCCGCCGGCACGTCGTGCACGCTCAGCCCGTAGGTCAGGCCGGTGGTGAAGCCGGTCACGGCGAGCACCACCACCGGCCCGAGCAGCGCGAACACCACGTGGGACAGCAGCCAGGCCGAGCGTTGCACGCCGGTCGCCAGCAGCGGCTCGGCCCGCCCGGCGGTCTCCTCCGCCCGCATCCGCAGGGCGGCCTGGACGCCGTACCCGGCCGCGGCCAGGCCGGCCAGGCTCAGCGTGGCGCCCAGGTAGGCATCGGCCAGCCCCGAGGCACCGCCGATCCGGGCCATGATCTCCTCCAGCTGCGGGTTGCCCTCGACGGACCGGCCGGCGGCCTGCGCCGCCCCGCCGAGGATCAACCCGAGCAGGCCGAAGCCGACCGACCACCAGAGGATCTGCCCGCGGTGCAGCCGCCAGGCCAGCCCGAACGATCCGGAGAGGGCCCGGCCGGCGGCGGCCGGCCCGAGCCGGGGCGGCAGCACCCCGGCCCCCAGGTCGCGGCGCACCGAGACCGGGTACGCGACCGCCGCGATCAGCACCGACGCGACCAGCGGCAGGGCCAGCACCCACCAGCGCTCCCCCTCGTATGGCCGCACCCGCGGCGCCCAGCCCAGCGGGGAGAGCCAGCTCGGCCAGTCGTGCGTGGCGGTGTCACCCAGCAGCCGGAGCCCGAAGGCGGCACCGAGCACCCCGATGGCGATGCCCCGCGCCCCGCCCGCCGTCTCGGTGAGCTGGGCGGCCAGCCCACCGATCGTGGCGAAGACCACGCCGGTCAGCGTGGCGGACAGGCCGTACGCGTACGAGCCGGCCGCCGGCAGCCCGGCGGAGACCAGCCCGGCCGCGGTGAGCAGCCCGAGCAGCAGGTCGGCCGCGTACGTCACGAGCAGCGCGGCGGTCAGCCCGGCGTACCGGCCGAGCACCGTGCCGCCGAGCAGCTCCCGCCGGCCGGCCTCCTCCTCGGTGCGGGTGTGCCGGACGACGGTGAGCAGGCTGGCCAGCGCGATGATCACCAGCAGGAAGCCGGAGCGCTGGGCGGTCAGCGCGCCGACGCTGTCGCCGTACACCGGGCCGAGCAGCGCGACGATCGACGGGTTGCGGGCCGTGCCGGCGGCGTACGCGGCCCGGTCGGCGTCCGTCGGGAAGAGCTCGAAGAAGCTGGTCGCGTACGTCATCGGCAGGACGGCGAGCAGCAGCACCCAGAGCGGGAGCAGGACGCGGTCCCGGCGCAGGATCAGCCGGGCCAGGTGACGCGTGCCGGTCAAGGTGTTCATCGGGTCGCCTCGGCAGGGGCCGGTTGGCCGGGGATCGCCTCGTAGTGCCGCAGGAACAGCTCCTCCAGCGTCGGCGGCTGGCTGACCAGGCTGCGTACGCCCAGCTCGGTGAGCCGGCGCAGGGCGGTGTCCAGGGCGGCGGAGTCCACGTCGAAGCGCACCCGGTTGCCGTCCACCCGCAGGTCGTGCACACCCGGCAGGTCGGCCAGCCCGTCCAGTGGCGCGGCGACCTCGGCGTCGATCGCGGTGCGGTGCAGGTGGCGCAGCTCGCCGAGGGTGCCGGACTCGACGGCGCGGCCGTTGCGGATGATCGTCACCCGGTCGCAGAGCGCCTCCACCTCGGCCAGGATGTGGCTGGAGAGCAGCACGGTGCGGCCGTCCTGCTTGGCCCGGCGGACCCAGTGCTGGAAGACCTCCTCCATGAGCGGGTCCAGCCCGGAGGTCGGCTCGTCGAGGATGAGCAGCTCGACGTCGGAGGCGAGCGCGGCCACCAGGCCCACCTTCTGCCGGTTGCCCTTGGAGTAGGCCCGGCCCTTCTTGCGCGGGTCCAGCTCGAAGGACTCCAGCAGCTCGGCGCGGCGCTTCGGGTCCAGCCCGCCGCGCATCCGGCCGAGCAGGTCGATCACCTCGCCGCCGCTCAGGTTCGGCCAGAGCGTGACGTCACCGGGGACGTACGCGAGGCGGCGGTGCAGGGCGACGGCGTCCCGCCACGGGTCACCGCCGAGCAGCCGGACGGCCCCCGCGTCCGCCCGCAGCAGGCCGAGCAGCACCCGGATGGTGGTCGACTTGCCGGCGCCGTTGGGGCCCAGGAAGCCGTGCACCTGCCCGGTGCGGACGGTCAGGTCGAGTCCGTCGAGTGCCCGGGTCCGGCCGAAATTCTTCACCAGGCCGGACACCTCAATTGGGGTTTCCATACTTCGGAAGCTACGCTCGTTTCATAAACTTGTGAAGACTGTGAGAGCTGGGGCACCATCGTCTTCACGACTTTTTTACGGGAGGAGCCACCGCCGATGCTTGACGCCCACCGTCCGACCCGGAGCGAGGAAGGGGTCCACCTCTTCGTCGAGCGGATGGCGATGGCCTTCGCGGACGTCGGCATTCCCCGGATGGCCGCCCGGGTGCTCTTCACCGTGATGAGCGCGGACGGCCCGCTGACCGCCGGCGAGATCGCCGAGCGGCTCGGAGTCAGCGCGGCGGCTGTCTCCGGCGCGGTCCGCTACCTGACCCAGTTCGGCATGCTGGTCCGCGAGCCGGTCAAGGGCTCCCGGCGAGACCACTACCGGATGCCGGACAACCCCTGGTACGAGGCCACCATCGCCAAGACCGGCATCTACAAGAACTTCATCGACATCGCCACCGGCGGCGTGGACGCGCTGCACGGGCGGGCCACCCCGGCCGGCGAGCGGGTGGCCGAGATGCTGGACTTCTTCGTCTTCGTACAGGAGGAACTCGACACGCTCGGCGAACGGTGGCGCGCCCGGCGCGCCGCGGCGGGGCGCGGCGACCGGGCCGGCTGACAGCTCAGCCGGGGTTGCCCCAGCGGGCCTGCTCCAGGATGTCCACCGCGCGCTCCCGGGCGCCCGGGCCGTCGTCAGCGCGCAGCAGCGTCGTCGCCTCGTCCACCGCGTCGGTGAGCACCCGCCACTGAGCGTCCCGCTCCCGCACCAGGTCGGACTGGGCGGCGAGCTGCCGGGTCTTCACCCACAGCTCGACGAAGACCGACACCTTGGCACGCAGCACCCAGGGGTCGAACGGCTTGGTCAGGTAGTCGACCGCGCCCACGGCGTAGCCGCGCAGGGCGAGCTGGGCGTCCTTGTCCGCCGCCGTGAGGAAGATGATCGGCACGTGTCGGGTCCGCTCCCGCCGCTTGATGTGGGTGGCGGTCTCGAAGCCGTCCATGTCGGGCATCTGCGCGTCGAGCAGGATCACCGCGAAGTCGTCGACGAGGAGCTGCTTCAGCGCCGCCTCGCCGCTCTCCACCGCGACCGACTGCACCGGCAGCCCCTGGAGGATCGCCTCCAGGGCCATCAGGTTCTCCCGCCGGTCGTCCACCAGCAGCGCCTTGGCCGTCTGGGTCACGGGGTCTCCTCGCCTCGGCTCCGGCCGATCCAGGACGCCATCATCTCGATCAGCTCGTCCAGGTCCACCGGCTTGGTGATGTAGTCACTACCCCCGGCCGTGATCGCCGAATCCCGGTCACCGGGCATCGCCTTGGCGGTCAGGAACACGATCGGCAGGTCCACGAAGCGGTGATTGCGCCGGATCTGCCGGGTCGTCTCGTAGCCGTCCTGGTCCGGCATCATCGCGTCCATCAACACGATGTCCACCTCCGGATGCTCGGCCAACTGGCGGACGCCGTCCGCCCCGTTGTCCGAGTACAGCACGGTCATCCCGTGCAGTTCCAACGCGGAGGTCAGGGCGAACACGTTGCGGACGTCGTCGTCGACGATCAGGACGGTCACGCCCTCCAGCCGCCGGGCCGCCGGAGTCTCCTGCGGCTGCGGCAGCTCCATCGGCATGAGCAGCGACGACGGCAGGCCCGCGCGGCTCGGCGAGGGTGGCGCCGGCGCCACCACCGCGTCCGGTGCCAGCACGTCCGGTACGAAGAGGGTGAAGGTCGACCCCTGGCCGGGCGCCGACGACACGGTGATCGTGCCGCCGAGCAGGCGCGCCAGGTCCCGGCTGATCGACAGACCCAGCCCGGTGCCCCCGTACCGCCGGCTGGTGGTGCCGTCCGCCTGCTGGAAGGCCTCGAAGATCAGCGACAGCTTGTCGTCGGAGATGCCGATCCCGGTGTCGATCACCGTGAACGCGATCACCCGCCGGGCGTTGGTCAGCGCGGGCACGTCGAAGACCGCGTTCTCGGCGGCCGGGGCTATCCGCAGCGTCACCGCGCCGTGGTCGGTGAACTTCACCGCGTTGGAGAGCATGTTGCGCAGGATCTGCTGCAACCGCTGGGCGTCGGTGACCAGCGCCGGGGGCAGGTCCTTGCTGATCCGTACCTGGAAGTCGAGGCCCTTCTCCTCGGCCTGCGGGGCGAACGCCTGCTCGACGTAGCCGCGCAGCTCGGAGAAGCGCACCTCGGTCGGCTCCACATCCATCCGGCCCGCCTCGATCTTGGCCAGGTCCAGGATGTCGTCGATCAGGGAGAGCAGGTCCGATCCGGCGCTGTGGATGGTGCGGGCGAACTCGGTCTGCTTCGGCGTCAGGTTCTGGTCCGGATTCTCGGCCAGCAGCCGGGCCAGCAGCAGCAGCGAGTTCAACGGCGTGCGCAGCTCGTGGCTCATGTTCGCCAGGAACTCCGACTTGTACGCCGACGCCCGGGTGAGCTGCTGCGCCTTCTCCTCCAGGCCGAGCCGGGCCAGCTCGATCTCCCGGTTCTGGGTCTCGATGTTGGCCTTCTGCTCGGAGAGCAGCTTGGCCTTGTCCTCCAGTTCGGCGTTGGTGCGCTGCAGCTCCGCCGACTGCTCCTGGAGTTCGAGCGCCAGCCGCTGCGACTGGGCCAGCAGCTCCTCCGTACGCCGGTTGGCCTGGATCGTGTTGACCGCGATGCCGATCGTGGTGACCAGCCGCTCCAGGAACGACAGGTGCAGCTCGGAGAAGGTGATGACCCCGGCGAACTCGATCACGCCGAGCAGCTCGCCCTCGAACAGGACGGGCAGCACCACGAGGTCGGCCGGGGGCGTCTCGGCCAGCCCGGAGCGCAGCATCAGCCGCCCGTCGGGCTGGGCGCTGACCCTTATGGTCCGACGGGAGAGGGCGGCCTGGCCGACCAGCCCCTCGCCGGGCCCGAAGGTCACGTCGTGCCCCCGCGCCACATACCCGTACGAGGCGGTGAGCCGCAGCCGCATGCTCCCCTCGGAGCTGTCCGCCAGGAAGAACGCGCCGAGCTGCGCGTCGACCAGCGGGGTCACCTCCATCATGATCATGCGGCAGACCTCGCCGAGGTCCCGCTGGCCCTGGAGCAGGCCGCCGATCCGGGCCAGGTTGGAGTCCAGCCAGCCCTGCTCGGCGTTCTTCTTCGTCGTCTCCCGGAGGGTGACGATCATCTGGTTGATGTTGTCCTTCAGCTCGGCGACCTCGCCCTGCGCCTTGACGGCGATCCGCTGGGTCAGGTCGCCCCGGGTCACCGAGGTGGAGACCTGGGCGATCGCCCGGAGCTGGGTGGTCAGGGTCGAGGCGAGCTGGTTGACGTTCTCGGTGAGGTCGCGCCAGGTGCCGGAGACGCCCTTCACCTGCGCCTGACCGCCGAGCTTGCCCTCGGTGCCCACCTCACGGGCCACCCGGGTCACCTCGTCGGCGAAGGACGACAGCTGATCGACCATCGTGTTGACGGTGGACTTCAGCTCCAGGATCTCGCCCTGCGCGTCCACCGTGATCTTCTGGCTCAGGTCACCCTTCGCGACCGCCGTGGTGACCGAGGCGATGTTCCGCACCTGACTGGTCAGGTTCGACGCCATCGAGTTCACGTTGTCGGTCAGATCCCGCCAGGTGCCGGACACCCC
The DNA here is from genome assembly GCF_042870725.1 of Micromonospora sp. NPDC006431. Lineage (NCBI taxonomy): Bacteria > Bacillati > Actinomycetota > Actinomycetes > Micromonosporales > Micromonosporaceae > Micromonospora > Micromonospora sp. NPDC006431. Next base: position 485,166 of record NZ_JBIAHQ010000001.1, on the reverse strand, counting down.
CTTCACCTGCGCCTGACCGCCCAACTTGCCCTCGGTGCCCACCTCACGGGCCACCCGGGTCACCTCATCCGCGAACGACGACAGCTGATCCACCATCGTGTTCACGGTGTTCTTCAGCTCCAGGATCTCGCCCTGCGCGTCCACCGTGATCTTCTGCGACAGATCACCCTTCGCCACCGCCGTGGACACCTGGGCGATGTTGCGCACCTGGCTGGTCAGGTTCGACGCCATCGAGTTCACGTTGTCGGTGAGGTCGCGCCAGGTGCCGGCGACGCCGCGTACCTGGGCCTGGCCGCCCAGCTTGCCCTCGGTGCCCACCTCACGGGCCACCCGGGTCACCTCGTCCGCGAACGAGGAGAGCTGATCGACCATCGTGTTGACGGTGGACTTCAGCTCCAGGATCTCGCCCCGGGCGTCCACCGTGATCTTCTGGCTCAGGTCACCCTTCGCGACCGCCGTGGTGACCGAGGCGATGTTCCGCACCTGGCTGGTCAGGTTCGACGCCATCGAGTTCACGTTGTCGGTCAGGTCCCGCCAGGTGCCGGACACACCCTTCACCTGCGCCTGACCGCCCAACTTGCCCTCGGTGCCCACCTCACGGGCCACCCGGGTCACCTCGTCGGCGAACGACGACAGCTGATCCACCATCGTGTTCACGGTGTTCTTCAGCTCAAGGATCTCGCCCTGCGCGTCCACCGTGATCTTCTGCGACAGATCACCCTTCGCCACCGCCGTGGACACCTGCGAGATGTTGCGCACCTGGCTGGTCAGGTTGCCGGCGAGCTGGTTGACGTTCTCGGTGAGGTCGCGCCAGGTGCCGGAAACCCCGCGTACCTGGGCCTGACCGCCCAGCTTGCCCTCGATGCCCACCTCACGGGCCACCCGGGTCACCTCGTCGGCGAACGACGACAGCTGATCCACCATCGTGTTCACGGTGTCCTTCAGCTCCAGGATCTCGCCCTGCGCGGCCACCGTGATCTTCTGGGAGAGGTCGCCCCGGGCCACCGCGGTGGAGACCTGGGCGATGTTGCGCACCTGCGCGGTCAGGTTCGACGCCATCGAGTTGACGCTGTCGGTCAGGTCCTTCCAGGTGCCGGCGACGTTCGGCACCTCCGCCTGGCCGCCCAGCTTGCCCTCGGTGCCCACCTCCCGGGCCACCCGGGTCACCTGCTCGGCGAAGAGCCGCAGGGTGTCGGTGAGCGAGTTGAAAGTGTGGGCCAACTCGGCCACCTCGCCCTTGGCCGACACGGTGATCTTCTGCGACAGGTCACCCTTCGCCACCGCCGTGGCCACCTGGGAGATCGACCGCACCTGGTAGGTGAGGTTCGACGCCATGGTGTTCACCGAGTCGGTGAGGTCCTTCCAGGTGCCGGCGACCCCGCGTACGTCGGCCTGCCCACCCAGCTTGCCCTCGGTGCCCACCTCGCGGGCCACCCGGGTCACCTCGTTCGAGAAGGACGAGAGCTGGTCGACCATGGTGTTGACGGTGCGGCCGATGCGCAGGTACTCACCGCGCAGCGGGCGGCCGTCGATCTCCAGCGCCATGTGCTGGGACAGGTCGCCGTCGGCCACCGCCACGATGACCCGGGCGATCTCGGTGGTCGGCCGGCCCAGGTCGTCGATCAGCGAGTTGATCGCCCGCTGCCCCTCCGCCCACGAACCGTCCAGGCCCTCGTCGTCGAGGCGTTCGGTCAGCCGGCCGTCCCGGCCGACGATCCGGCTGATCCGGCGCAGGTCCAGGTGCTGCCGCTCCTGCAGCGACACCACGTCGTTGAAGGCGTCGGCCACCTCACCGGCCAGGCCGGCCCGTCGAGGCAGCCGGACCTTGAGGTCGCCCCGGCGCACCTGCCGCAGCGCCTCGACGAGGTCGCCAAGGAGCGCCTCGTGCTCGGGCGCGGACGGGTCCGCGGCTAGCGACTGTTTCGCCGTGGTCATCATTCCTCGCTCAGCTCGGGGCCAACCGGCTCGTGCCGACATCCCACCATTCTGCCCTCGGCAGGTCGAGGTGACGACCAGCCGACCCGGCGCGCCCCCTCGCTTGGCGGAGTGGCGCGGCGGGGGGCGCTTGGCACCGGGGACGGCGGCGGTGGAGGATACGAAGGTGTCAGCGGAGGCGGGGCCCGCGATGGACGGCGGCGCGGACGAGCACGTCCGGCGTGTCCGGCTCCCCGCCGACCGGCGTACGCCCGCCGCGGCCCGGGCGCTGGTCCGGTCCGTTCTCGGCGAGGCGGATCTGGACGAACTGCTCAACGAGGCCCTGCTGCTCACCACGGAACTCACCACCAACGCCATCGAGCACGCGCGCACCGAACTCGACATCGAGGTCGAGGCGGACAACGGGGGACTGACCGTCACGGTCACCGACTTCGCGTCCGGTCCGGTCGAGGAACTGATCGTCGGGGTACGCAACGTCAGCGCCGAGATCGCCGAGGTGGCCGAGCGCGGGCGCGGCCTGCTGCTGGTGGACCACTTCGCCAGCCGGTGGGGCACCACCTACCTGCCCACCGGCAAGGGCGTCTGGTTCCGGCTCGACCGGCACGAGGTGACGTCCGCCACGCCGCCGGCCGTGGCCGAGCACCACACGGCGGTCACCCCGGGCGGGGCGACGGACAGCGCCCCGAGCGCCGCCGCGATGAGCGAGCTGATGCAGACCACCCCCGACCCGTACGCGGACGACCCGCTGCCGGAGTTCGCCAACGGGCTGCTGGCCCGGCTCGCCGAGATGGTGGGCGCGGCCGGCGGCGTGGTCCGGCTGGACCGGGGCGACGGGCAGGGCACCCAGGTGCTCGCCCGGTACGGCCGGCAGCTCCGGGCGGGCAACGAGCTGCTCCGGGTGCCGCTCGCCGTGCACCGGCCGTACGCCGGTGACCTGGAGCTGGACGCGGCGCCGTCGGCGTACGCCCGGCCGCTCGCGGTGCTGGCCGCCGAACGGCTCTCGCTGCACCTGGAGAACGACCGGCTGCGCCGGGCGGACGTCCGCCGGTCGGCCTGGCTGACCTTCCTCGCCGAGGCGAGCGAGCTGCTCGCCCAGTCCCTCGACGTCGAGCTGACCATGGCGCTCATCCCGCAGCTGGTGGTGCCGCGGCTCGGCCAGTGGTGCGCGGTGCACACCACCGACGAGTGGGGGCGGCTGCGGCTCGCCGCGTGCAGCCACGCCGACGAGTCGGTGCTGCCGCAGTTGCACCGCGTGCTCGAGGAGACCGGACCGGACTCGATCCAGGCCCGGCTGCGGGAGGCGTCCCGGAGCGCCGCGCAGGTGCCGCTCAGTGGGCCGATGGAGGGCTTCGCCGTGCCGCTGATCGCCCGCGGGCAACGGCTCGGCACCCTGGCCGTCGGCCGCCACCAGCGGCATCGGCACGACCCGGACGAGGTGTCGGTGCTGGAGGACGTGGCCCGGCGGGCCGCCCTCGCCATCGAGAACGCCCGCATCCACGCCGAGCGTCGACGGGTGGCCCAGACCCTCCAGCAGTCGCTGCTGCCGCCGGTGCTCCCGGTCGTCGAGGGCATCGGCTTCGCCGCCGAGTACGTCCCGACCGGCGACGATGCCGACGTCGGCGGCGACTTCTACGACGTGGTCCCGTTGCCGGACGGCCGGTGGCTGGTGGTCATCGGGGACGTCTCCGGCAAGGGCGTGCAGGCGGCGGCGGTGACCGGTCTGGTCCGGGACGTGATCCGGGTGCTGGTCGGCGACGGCAAGCCGCTGCCGGAGGTGCTGGGCCGACTCAACGAAACGCTGGTGGAGCGCGGCAGCGGCCGGTACTGCACGCTGGCGCTGGCGGCGGTCGGGCCGGGTGAGGGCGGCCAGCTCGACGTGTCCCTGCACCTGGCCGGGCACGACCGCCCGGTACTGCTGCCCGGTGGCGGTGGGGCGGCCTTCGTCGGCACCGGCGGTACGGCGCTCGGGCTGCTCGACTCGATCACCACCCCGACGGCCGAGATCACCCTCGGCCGGGGTGACGCGCTGATCTTCTACACCGACGGGGTCACCGAGCGCCGGCGCGGCCGGGAGCTGTTCGGCACCGAACGGCTGCGCGAGTCTGCGGCCCCGCTGGCCGGCTACTCCGCCGACGTGGTCGCGGCCCGGCTGCGCGCCACGGCGATCGGCTTCTCCGTGGAGACCCCCCGCGACGACATCGCCATCCTCGTCCTCCGCAACGACACCCTCTGACCGCCGCCCCTCTGGCGGCGTTGATCAAGAGGTTTGCGTCCGGCGCGGGCCGCCGGATCCTGACGCAAACTCCTTGACCAACGAGAGCGGGGCCGGGGGTCAGAGGCCGCCGGGGAGGCGGCCGGGGGCCAGGCGATGGTGGGGGTCGAGGTGCGCCTTCGCCGTGCGGAGGCAGGGCAGGGTGGGCAGCTCACCCCAGAGATCGACGGCGCGGCGGACCGGGGCCGGGGCGGACACCACCACACAGCGGCCCTGGCGGGCGAGGAGCACCCCACGGACGGCCGCGAGGATCGAGGCCACCCGGTCGGGGGCCAGCGAGCCGGGCAGCGCGGCGTGCACCGTGCCGACCCCGGCGGACCCCCGGACCGGCACCGGGCTGCCGGCCGCGTCGCGCAGCGCGTAGACCGCCGCGTGCAGGTCGTTGATGGGCACCTCGATCCGCAGCGCGGTGTCGCCGGGGGCGAAGGGGTAGCGCCCCCACCACTCCGGCGCCGCGTGGCCGACGACCGCATCGCCGCCCAGCAGGGCGGTGAGCCGCTCGGCCCGCTCCGCGACGTCCGCCGGGCCGCCCTCCAGCAGCACCACCAGGCTGCCTGCGGCGGCCGGCCGGGTGGCCTGCCCGGTCAGCGCCGGGTGGTCGGGTCGCCCGGCGACCGACGGGTGCCACGGGGAGACCCGCCGGCGCGGCAGCGGCACCGGTACGGGCAGGTCCAGCTCGACGGCCGCCGGGTCGAGCCGGGCGGCGAGCACCGCCCGGACCAGGTCGTGCACCTCCAACGGGGTCCAGACCGGCCGGGACACCCAGACCCGGCTGGCCGGCGCGGCCTGCACCCGCAGGGTGGCCGAGACCAGCACGCCCAGGCCGCCCTGCGAGCCGCAGAGCAGCCGGGCCACGTCCAGCCCCGGCAGGTCGCCCGTGCCGAAGAGCGCCGCGGCACCGCCCGGCCCGCCGGCGGGCGTCGCCGAGCCGCTCGCCCGGTTGCGAGCCGTCGGTGCCGCCCGGCCCAGCGACGGCGTCCCGGGCTCGCCGACGCTGACGAGTTCGCCGTCGGCGTCCAGGTAGCGCACCCCGACGAGTTGGGCGCACGGGCTGCCGTGCCGGAGCCGGAGTGGGCCGGCCTCGTCGGCGGCGAGCACTCCGCCCAGGGTCGCCCCCGGGGAGGGCGCGTCGATCGGTAGGCGCTGGCCGGTGCGTTCCAGGGTGGCCTGGACCGCCCGGAGCGGGGTGCCCGCGCCGATCTCGGCCACCCCGGAGCCCTGCGGTTCGTGCCAGATCCCGGCGAGCCGGCCGGTGTCCAGCATGATGTCGACCTGCGCCGGGGCGGCCCCCCAGTCGATCTTCGTGCCGGCGCCGCGCGGCACCACCGTCAGATCGTGCGCGGCGGCCAGCCGCAACACCTCCGCGGCGGCGTGCGGGCCACCCGGCACCGCCACCCAGCGGGCCGTCCGGCCGGCCACCTCGTCGGCCGGGCCGGCGAACCGGGCGAACGGCGGGCCGCAGATCTCGGCCAGGCGCCGGGTGATGTCGAGGGCTCCGGGACGATGGGTGGAACTCGCTGCAGCCGCCATGGCGGTCATCGTACACATGTTCGAAAGACTCGGCGGCAAGTTGCCGGATCCGGCAGAGCGCAGGCCCGGAGCCGGGCGGCCGGCCGGTAACGTGACGCCGTGACCACCGAGACTCCCGACAACTCCAGCTCGGCTGGCGGCCATAATTCGGCCTCCACGCCGCCAGGCGGCGTTCCGGACCGAATGAAGGCCGGTCTGACGCCGCGCCGCGACCTGGAGCCGTCGCCCGTCGCCAAGCGCGTGCCGAGCGAGCGCACCCACCACGACGACACCGTCGTCGACGAGTACGCCTGGCTGGCGGCCAAGGACGACCCGGCGACGATCGCCTACCTGACCGCGGAGAACGCGTACACCGAGGACCGCACCACGCACCTGGCGGAGCTGCGGTCCCAACTGTTCGAGGAGACCCGCCGGCGCACCCAGGAGACCGACCTGTCGGTGCCCACCCGCAAGGACGGGTACTGGTACTACACCCGCACGGTCGAAGGCCAGCAGTACGGCGTGCACTGCCGCCGGGCCGTCCGGGACGGCGAGACCGCGCCCCCGATCAGCGCCGACGGCGCCCCGCTGGACGGCGAGGAGGTGCTGCTCGACGAAAACGTGCTCGCCGAGGGGCACGACTTCTTCGCCCTCGGCGCGTTCGACGTCAGCCCGGACGGGCGCTGGCTCGCCTACTCGACGGACTTCGCCGGCGACGAGCGGTTCACCCTGCGGATCAAGGACCTGAGCACCGGCGAGGTGCTGCCCGACCAGATCCCGGACACCTTCTACGGCACCGCCTGGTCGAGCGACGCCTCGACGCTCTTCTACGTCACGGTGGACGACGCCTGGCGGCCGAACCGGGTCTGGCGGCACGCCGCCGGCACCCCGTCGAGCGAGGACGTGGTGGTCCACCAGGAGGACGACGAGCGGTTCTGGGTGGGCGTCGAGCTGACCCGCTCCGAGCGGTTCGTAATGATCGACATCCACAGCAAGATCACCAGCGAGGTACGGGTCGTCCCGGCGGCCAACCCGACCGGCGAGCCCGCCGTCATCGCCCCCCGCCGACAGGGCGTCGAATACTCGGTGGAGCACCACGGGCACCGGTTCCTGATCCTGCACAACGACGGCGCGGAGGACTTCGCCCTCGCGTTCACCTCGGCGGACACGCCCGGCGACTGGACCCCGTTGATCGAACACTCGCCCGGCACCCGGCTGGAGTCCGTCGACGCGTTCGAGAACCACCTGGTCGTCTCGCTGCGCAGCAACGGGCTGACCGGGCTGCGGGTGCTGCCGGTCGGCGGCGGCGACCCGTACGACATCGACTTCCCGGAGCCGATCTACAGCGTCGGGCTGGACGCCAACCCGGAGTACCGCACCCGCGAGCTGCGGCTCCGCTACACCTCGCTGGTCACCCCGGACTCGGTCTACGACTACGACCTGGTCACCCGGCAGATGGTGCTGCGCAAGCAGAAGCCGGTCCGCCCCGGGCCGGACGGGCGGGCGTACGACCCGGCCGACTACGAGCAGCACCGGGACTGGGCGCTGGCCGACGACGGCACCCGGGTGCCGATCTCGCTGGTCTGCCGGAAGGACACCCCGCGCGACGGCTCCGCCCCCTGCCTCATCTACGGCTACGGCTCGTACGAGGCGAGCATGGACCCGTGGTTCTCCATCGCCCGGCTCAGCCTGCTCGACCGGGGCGTCATCTTCGCCGTGGCGCACATCCGCGGCGGCGGCGAACTCGGCCGGCGCTGGTACGACGAGGGCAAGCTGCTCGCCAAGAAGAACACCTTCACCGACTTCGTGGCCTGCGCCCGGCACCTGGTCAAGGCCGGCTGGACGGCCACCGACCGCCTGGTGGCCCGGGGCGCGTCGGCCGGCGGCCTGCTGATGGGCGCGGTGGCCAACCTCGCGCCGGACGCGTTCACCGGGATCGTCGCGCAGGTGCCCTTCGTGGACGCGCTCACCTCGATCCTCGACCCGTCGCTGCCGCTCACCGTCACCGAGTGGGAGGAGTGGGGCAACCCGCTCGACGACCCCGAGGTGTACGCGTACATGAAGTCGTACACCCCGTACGAGAACGTGGCCCCGGTCGCCTACCCGGCCATCCTTGCGGTGACCAGCCTGAACGACACCCGGGTGCTCTACCACGAGCCGGCCAAGTGGATCGCCCGGCTGCGGGCGGTCGCCCCGGGGGGCGACTACCTGCTCAAGACCGAGATGGGCGCCGGCCACGGCGGCCCGAGCGGTCGCTACGACGCCTGGCGCGAGGAGGCGTTCATCAACGCCTGGATCCTCGACCGGCTGGGCCGCGCCTGATCCCGCCGCTGACGCGCCGCCCCGCTGGCCCCGCTTTCCCGGAAAGAGTGCCTATTTCGACTCCGGTAGCCACTCTTTCCGGGAAAGCGCGCCAGGGTCTCAGGAGGCCGGAGTGGTGAGCACCGACGCCAGGACCGCCGGGTCGACGTTGCCGCCGGTGAGCACGGCGGCGGTCCGGCCGGACGGCAGCGCGTCGGCGTGGAAGAGGCGGGCGGCGACCGCCACGGCTCCGCTCGGCTCCACCACCAGCCGGGCCTCCCGGGCCAGCCGGCCCATCGTCGCGGCGATCTCCTCCTCGGTCACCGTGATGATGCCGTCGAGGCGTTCCCGCAGGTGGGCGAGGGTCAGCTCGGAGAGGTTGGTGCGCAGCCCGTCCGCGCTGGTCCGGTAGGTCCGCTCGACGTCCCAGACCACCAGCTCACCGGCGGCGAGCGACTCCTGGGCGTCCGCGGCGAGCAGCGGTTCCACCCCGACGACGGTGGCCGACGGTCGCAGCGCCTTCACCGCGGTGGCGACTCCCGAGGAGAGCCCGCCCCCGCCGACCGGCACCAGCACCACGTCGACGTCGGGCAGGTCCGCCACGATCTCCAGCCCGATGGTGCCCTGTCCGGCGATGATCCGCCGGTCGTCGAAGGGCGGCACCAGCGTGGCCCCGGTGTCGGCGGCGATCCGCTCCGCCTCCGGCAGCCGGCGGGCCCGCGGGACGAACCGCACTTCGGCGCCGAGCACCCGGATCTGGTCCACCTTGACCTGCGGCGCTCCCTCGGGGACGACCACCGAGCACCGGACCCCGAACGCCCGCGCCGCGTACGCGAGGGCCTGCCCGTGGTTGCCGGACGAGTGGGTCACCACGCCCCGGGACCGGGCGGCCGGGTCGAGCCGGGCCACCGCGTGGGTCGCGCCGCGCAGCTTGAACGACCCCACCGGTTGCAGGCTCTCCGGCTTGAGCCAGAGTTCGTCGTCCCACGATGCCGGCAGCAGTGGGGTACGCACGACCGTTCCGGCGATGTCGTCGGCAGCGGCCTGGACGTCCTCGATCGAGATCAGCTCCATCGGCCCATCCTGCCCCGCCGCCGCGAAACTTCGCCGCCCCTAGACTGCCAGGATGACCGGGACCGCCGAGGAGGAGCCGGCCAGGGCGCAGGCACCCCCGGCGGGGGCGACCCGGCGCGGGCCGACCTGGGTGATCCTCGCGGTGGTGGCCGCCGCCCTGCTGGTCTGCTGCTGCTCGGCGGTGATCGGCCTGGTCGTCGCCTGGTCCGCCGGCCTGCTCACCACCCGCTGACCGTCACCTCAGGCCGTCCGCAGCTCCGTCGTCTCCGTGCTCGGACGCAGGAAGAGCAGGCCGACGCCGACGGTCACCAGCACCGCGGCCAGGGCACCCGCGCCGTAGAGGGCGAGCAGCTCGACGGGTACGTGCACGACCCGTTCGACCGCCGGGACGACGATCTCGCGGGTGTGCTCAGCCGCTGTCACCGGGTTGTCGCAGACCTCAGGGCCGCCCTCGCACGAGCCGTACGTCGATCCCCCGTCCCGCACCGTGCGGCCGAAGACGCCGAAGACCAGCAGCGTGCCCACGGCCAATGCGATCAGGATCGCCGGCACCGCCGGCACCAGGGCCTGCCAGGCGATGGACCGCCCGATCACGCTGCGCGGCACCCCGGTCGCCACCAGCGCGGCGTACGCACGGCGACGACTGACCACGCTTTCGCTGATCGCGACGAGCAGCCCGAGGGTCGCGATCACCAGGGCGACCACCACCGAGGTGTGCACGAGGTCCATGGTCCGCAGGTAGAAGTCCTCCTGCTCGCCGGAGGGCACACCCGGCTGCCCGACCAACTCGTCGAAGCGGCGCTGGCCTGCTGCGTACGCGGCCTGCCGCGCCTCGAACCAGGCGCTCATGACGGCGGCGCCGGCCCCGAAGATGAGCGCGGCGAGCAGGGCGGCGAAGGTCCGGCTGCCCATCCACGGGTCGGCCATCAGCCGACGGGCGGCCAACAGCACGGCGGGGCGCCGGGCGTGCCGGTGCAGCAGCCGGCCGGTGGTGTGGGAGATCCAACCGGTGCCGGTGACCACGCCGATCATGGCGACCAGGCCCCCGCCGACCAGCAGCGTCGGCAGCAGCCACGGCGGCGGTGCGGCGTGCCGCCGGTCGTACCAGAAGATGACCGGCCGGAAGGCCGCGAAGGCCGCCAAACCCGCGATGATCAACAGTCCCGGCCAGGGCCAGGGCGCTCGCGTCCGCACTCTGCGCACCACGCCGAACGGGGTGGTGGTTACCCTGCGGAGCATCAGCGCGGTGGCCACCGCGGCGATCACCGGCAGCCCCAGCACCACCGCCAGCGTCCCGACCGCGGCCGGATACACGTCGGTGGGCAGCGGAAGCCGCCCCTGCGCGTCGGGTCGGTGCAGCAGTCGGTGGCCGACGAGATAGAGAGCCAGGCCGACGAGCGTGCCGAGCAGGCTCGCCAGCCCAGTCTCCGCCATCGCGACGCGGGTGACCTGGCCGGGCGTGGCCCCGGCCAGCCGGAGCGCGGCAAGCCGGCGGTCCCGGGCCGGTGCGCCGATTCGGGCGCACTGCCCGGCCAGCGCCAGCACCGGGACGGTGAGCAGCAGCAATGCGAATGCGACGCCACCGCGCAGCCCCGGCTCCCGCAGCAGCGCGTTGCTGTACTGCTCCGACTGGGTCCACGCGTCACCGGGCGGCTTGCGGATGGCCAGCACGGTCAGCGCGGCCAGACCGGCGAGGGTGGCCAGCGCGGCGCTCAGCGCGGTCAGCGCCACCCGGGCCAGGTCGGTCCGGGTGCCGGCCAGGGCGAGCCGGAACAGGGCGTCGGGCCTCACCGGTGGCCGCCCGGTATTGGCGCGTCGAGTCCCAGGCCCGACTGGTCGACCAGCCCGTCGCGCAGCATCACCTCGCGGTCGGCGTACGCGGCGATCCGCGGCTCATGGGTGACCAGCACGACGGCGGTCTGCTGCTCGCGGGCGAGCCGGACCAGTTGGGTGAGCACCTGCTCGCCGGTGAGCGTGTCCAGGGCACCGGTCGGCTCGTCGGCGAAGAGCACCCGAGGCTCGGTGACCAGGGCCCGGGCGGTGGCGCAGCGCTGCTGCTGCCCGCCGGACATCTCGCCCGGCCGGACGTCGGCCACCTCGGCCACGCCGAGCCGATCCAGCCAGGTCAACGCCGCCGTCCGCGCCTCTCGCCGCCCCGTGCCGGCGAGAAGCAGCGGAAGGGCGACGTTCTCCGCCGCGGTCAGCTCGGCGACGAGCTGACCGAACTGGAAGAGCACCCCGAACTCGGTGCGGCGCAGCCGGGACCGGACCTTCTCCGACCACAGGTCGATCCGCTCCCCCCGCCAGGTGACCTGGCCGGCATCGGGGCGCAGGATGCCGGCGAGGCAGTGCAGCAACGTCGACTTGCCGCAGCCGCTCGGCCCGGTGACCGCGAGGATCTCCCCCTCCGCCACGTCGAGCGTCGCGCCGCGCAGGGCGGGTGTCCTGCCGTACGCCTTGACCAGCCCGCGGGCCTCCAGACATGTCACGAGTGCACCTCCCGGTGCCAGTCGGCGACGCGCTCCAGGGTGGTGTGCAGCCACCGCAGGTCGGCGTCGAGATGGGCGATGGCGAAGTCGGCCGCGATCACCTCGTCGAGGCTGGCCGAGGGGGCGGTCTTCACCGCGGTCAGCTCGCGGAGCCGCTCGGTGTGCGCCCGGCGCTGGGCGATCAGGTAGGACCGGGCCCGGTCGACGTCGTCGACCAGCAGGGCGACCATCACCTTGGCGAAGAGGGCGCTGGCCACGTACGGCATCGGCGGCTCGACGGTGGCGAGCCACCGGTCGAGCGCGGCCCGGCCCTCCGGGGTGAGCGCGTACGAGGTGCGGTCCGGGCCGCCGTCGCGCTCCTGGCCGGCGGGGACCACCAGGCCGTCCCGCTGCAGCCGGGCGAGGGTGGCGTAGACCTGCCCGAAGGCGAGCGGCCGGGCCCGGGGCAGCCGCTCGTCGTGCGCGCGCTTCAGCTCGTACCCGTGCCGGGCGCCCCCGGCGAGCAGCCCGAGCAGAACGTGCGGGGTGGACACCTGGTTAACTATTCATTCAGCGAATAGCAGTGTCAAGGACGGCCCGCGCGGCGTGCTGCCGGGCGGGCCGTGGCGTCAGGGCGTCCAGGCGGGATTCCGGCCGGTCCGGCCGAGCAACTGGTCCAGCGCGGTGGCCTCCGAGGTGGCGGGCACCGGCTCACCGAAGGCGCCCATCCGCTGGCCGGTCTCACCCATCCGGTCCATGAAGCCGTGCCCCGCGGCCAGCACCGCCGGCTCGATCTCGAGCCGCTGGCCGGTCGCCCGGGCCAGGTCCCAGCCGTGCACCGCGAGGTCGATCAGGGCCATGTCGCCGACCGTCTCCTGCGGCAGCCCCATCCCTGGCGAGACGCCCTCCAGCGCCGCCGGGTCCGACCACGCCTCGATCAGCCGTCCGGTCTCCGCCGCGAACCGGTCCCGCCACCCCTCGGTCAGGTGGTCCTCCTTCGCCGACCAGTCCACCGCCTGCCGTCGGGCCAGCGCCTGGAAGTTGACCACCACGTCGTACAGGTGGTTGATCAGGTCGCGCACGGCGTAGTCGGGGCACGGGGTGGGCAGGTCGAGCTGGTCGTCGGAGATGCGCTGGACCACCGCCACCGTCCGGGGCGCGGCGGCGGCCAGCAGCTCACTAGTCTTCGTGCTCATAGGGCCAGCGTATGGGGGTGGTCTTGAAAAAATGCGACACGAACCGCGACGGGACAGCCGGGGCATCCTCGACCCCGGCCGGCTGCTGCGGACGGTCCGCTTCCGGCGCCGGCTGGCCGCCCCCGCGCTGCGCCCGTACGTCGAGCACTACTGGCTGGTCGACTGGGCGCTGACCGAGCCGCACCGGCAGCGGGTGGTGCCGCACCCGGCGGTCAACGTGGTGTTCCAGGCCCAGGCCGGCGGCCCGGAGACCGGCGAGGTCGCCGGGGTCGGCCTCGAACTGTTCACCGTCACGCTGCACGGCACCGGCCGGGTCAGCGGGATCCAGTTCCGCCCGGGCGGCTTCCGGCCCTTCTGGCGGCGGCCGGTCCGTGAGCTGACCGGACGGCGCCGGCCGCTCGTCCAGGTCGGGCTGCCGGTCGAGGGCGAACACTGCGCCGGCCCGGACGACGAGCGGTGCCGCCGGCTGGACGCGCTGCTCACCGCCTGGGCACCCGCGCCGGACCCGCTCGCCGCCGAGGCCACCGCGCTGGTCGAGGAGATCCGCGCCGACCGGCGGATCCTGCGGGTGGACGACTTCGCCCGGCGGCACGGTGTCTCAACCCGGCGGCTGCAACGGCTCTTCCTCGACCACGTCGGCGTCGGCCCGAAGTGGGTGATCCGGCGGTACCGGCTCCAGGAGGCGATCGAACAGGCCGCCGCCGGGCCGCTGGACTGGGCGCGGGTCGCCGCCGACCTCGGGTACGCCGACCAGGCCCATCTGGTCCGCGAGTTCAGCGCGGTCACCGGTGTCTCCCCCGCGGCGTACGCCCGCTCGCTGGCCGCGTCCCGCGGTGGGTGACGGCCGGACGGACCGGCACTCAGCGGCGGCGGACCGCGACCACCGCGACGTCGTCGTGGATCTCCGGCGGCGCCAGTTCGACCAGCAGCCGCTGACAGAACTGGTCGAGGTCGTCGTCCACCCGGGTGGCGACGGCGCCCAGCGCCGCCATCCCCTCGTCGATGGTGGTGTCCCGGCGCTCGATCAGGCCGTCGGTGTAGAGGACCAGCGTCGCGCCGGCCGGCAGCACGAACTCCAGGTCCGGCGGGCGGGGCGCGCGAACCCCGAGCAGCGGGGCGGACTGCTGCACGAACTCCACCCGGCCGCCGGTGCTGATCAGGGCCGGCAGGTGCCCCGCGCTGGCCAGCCGGACCAGCCCGCTGCCCGGGTCCAGCAGCAGCAGGCAGAGCGTGGCCAGCTCGTCCGGCAGCAGGATGCGCATCAGCTCGTTGACCCGGTCCAGGATCACCCCCGGCGGGTGCCCCTCGACCGCGTACGCCCGCACCGCGTGCCGCAGCTCGGCCATCACGGTCGCGGCGTGCAGCGAGTGCCCGGCCACGTCGCCGATCGCCATCAGCAGGTGGCCGTCGAGCATCACCAGCTCGTAGAAGTCGCCGCCCACCTCGGTGTGGGCGCTCGCCGGCTCGTACCGGACGGCCAGGTCCAGGCCGGCGACCTCAGGAAGCCGGCGGGGCAGCAGGCTGCGCTGGAGGGTCACCGCGATCCGGTGCTCCTGGTCGAAGGAGCGCTGGGCCTCCACCGCCGAGGCGACGGCCTGGGCGAGCTGCACCAGCACCGGCGTACGGACGGTCTGCGTGGCTGTTGGCACGACCACGTAGAGCGGAGCCCGGTCCTCGCGTAGCCGGGCGGCGGCGACCGTGACCGTGTCGCCGGTCGGCCAGTCGGCCAACGCCCACCTGTCCGGGTCGTCGATCCGGACGGTGGTGCCGATCGGCATCCCGGTGTCGTCGATGGTCCATGGGACGAGGACCCCGGCGGCGTCCGGCGCGGCGGCCACCCCGGCCAGGCAGTCGCCGTCGAAGCTCTCGGCAATCACCGCCGCCGGGCTCTTGAAGATCTGCGCCGCACCGGCCGCGGCCGCCGCCAGCAGCCGGCCGAAGTTCGGCGCGGCATGCATCTGCACAGTCGTGTCGGCCAGCGCGACCAGCCGCTCGGCGAGCAACTCGGCCCGCTGCCGGGCCTCGCGGTAGCGGAGCATGGCCGCGCCGCTGTCCACCGTCACGCTCCGGCCGAAGGGAGGATGAACGCCACGACGACCTCCCTGATTTCTGGACGGGCGGACTCTATCACCGGAATCTGCGGGCTACTTGTCACGCAGCAAAGGAATGATCAACAGCACGATGCCGGCTCCCGTTCTGCGTATCCCCCCGTTCGTGGGATACCGTTCCACCGAACACAGGAGGTCTGCGTATGTCCCTGAGGGTGCACACGGAACAGCGCGGCGACGTGGTCGTCGTGTCGGTCGCGGGCGAACTGGACATGGCGACGGCACCGCAGCTGCAGGACCAGATCACGGACCTGCTGGACAAGGGGCGCAACCGGCTCGTCTTCGACCTGGCTGAGCTGTCGTTCTGCGACTCGACCGGGCTGTCCGTGTTCGTGCGGGCGAAGAACAGCTGCGACGAGGCCGGCGGCGTGGTCCGGCTGGCCGCCCCGCAACGCGGGGTGCTCCGCATCCTCGAGGTCAGCGGCCTGGTCGAGGTGCTGCACACCTACCCGACGGTGGATCAGGCAGTCGCGGGCGACCCGACGCCGGCCTCCCCCTGACCGATCCCCCTCAGCGGCTCGTCCTCGATGTAGCGGGGACGAGCGATCACCAGGCCCGCCGCCGTCTGCATCGCGAGCGCGACCAGCAGGAAGCCGATCGGCGCGGTCCAGCCCCCGGTCGCCTCGTAGAGGATGCCGACCAGCAGCGGACCGAGCGCGGCGATGACGTATCCGGTGCTCTGCGCGAAGGCGGACAGCGCCACCGTGCCCTCGGCGGTCCGGGCGCGCAGCCCGATGGTGGTCAGGATCAACGGGAACGCGCCCTGGCCGAGGGCGAGGAGCAGCACCCAGAGCGGCGCGAGGCCGTGCGGGGCGACGGCCAGACCGAGGTAGGAGGCCGCCGAGAAGACGGTCAGCCCGAGCACCAGGGGCCGCAGCGTCCGCAGCCGGCCGGCGAGGGCCGGCATCGCCAGCGCCACCGGGACGCCGAGCGCGGTCACCCCGGCGAGCAGCAGGCCGGCTGTCCCCGGTGCGTAGCCGGCGTCCCGGAAGAGCTGGGCCAGCCAGCCCATGATCGCGTACCCGCTGAGCGACTGCGCCCCGAAGTAGACCGCCATGGCCCAGCCGAGCCGGGTCCGCGCCGGCCGTACCCGGGCTGGGGCCGCGCCGGTCGCGTCCCCGGTCGCCGTCCGCCGCGCGGCACGGGCACGCAGCGCCAGCGGCACCCACGGGAGCACGGCCACCGCGGCCAGCCCGGCCCAGACGCCGAGCCCGGCCCGCCACGACCCGAAGGCGTGCGCCACCGGCACCGCCGAGGCGGCGGCCACCGTCGTGCCCGTGGTCAGGGCCATCGTGTACGCCCCGGTGACCAGCCCGGTGCGGTGCGAGAAGTGCTGCTTGACCAGCATCGGCAGCAGGATGTTCGCCACCGCGATGCCGGCCAGGGCGAGCGCGCTGGTGAGCACGAAGATCGCCGCCGAGTCGGTGACCACCCGGAGCACCTGCCCGACGGTGAGCGCGAGCATCGCCACCACCAGCACCCGGGCGGCCGGCCAGCGGCGGACCAGCCACGGGGTGAGCGCGCCGAGCCCGGCGAACGCGATGGTGGGCAGGGTGGTGACGAAGCCGGCCATCGTGCCGGAGAGGCCGAGGCCGCCGCGCACCTCGTCCAGCAGGGCGCCCAGGCTGGTCACCGCGGCGCGCAGGTTGAGCGCGACCAGCAGCATGCCGACCAGCACCAGCGCGCCGCCGCCGGCCGCCCGCCGGGCCGCCGGCGCCGGACCGGGCGTCACGTTGGCGGTGATCTGGTCGGCGGCCGGTGCCTCGGTGCAGGTGGGTGGCGGCGTCATGACCTCCAACCTACAATCATGGGATGAATTTCGGCAGGAGTTGTTACCGGTGACACCCCCCGTCGACGCCGTCGCCGTGCCCCCGCGCGGCCACCGGGTCCGCCAGACCATCGAGCAGCTCCGGGCCCGCATCCTCGGCGGCGAGTGGCCGGTGGGCGGCCGGATCCCGACCGAGCCGCAGCTCGTGGCCGCGCTGGGCGTGGGGCGGAACACCGTCCGCGAGGCGGTCCGGGCGCTGGTGCACGCCGGGGTGCTGGAATGCCGCCAGGGCTCCGGCACGTACGTGGTGTCGACCGACGAGCTGGCCCCGGTGGTGGCCCGCCGGCTCACCGACGACCGGATGACCGAGGTGATCGAGGTCCGCCGCGCCTTCGAGGTGGAGGCCGCCCGGCTCGCCGCGCTGCGGCGTACCCCCGAGGACCTGGCGGCGCTCGACGGCGCGCTCGCCACCCGGGAGGCCGCGTGGCGCTCCGGCCGGGTGGACGAGTTCGTCGAGGCGGACGCCGCACTGCACACCGCGGTGGTGGCCGCCGCGCACAACGCCATGCTGGCCGAGCTGTACGCCTCGGTCGGCGCCGCGCTGCGCAGCACGGTCGCCCAGGCGATGGGCGACGCGCTGGAGCCCGAGCGGTACGTCGACCACGGTCGACTGGTCGACGCGATCCGGGACGGCGATCCGACCCGGGCCGCGCTCGAGGCCGGTGCTTTTCTGGAGGCGCCGCCCAGGGCATAGGTTGTCCCGGACCCCCGATACCGGACAGCACGGGAGTGCGGATGCTCAAGGGCTTCAAAGACTTCATCATGCGCGGCAACGTCGTCGACCTGGCGGTCGGTGTCGTCATCGGCGCCGCGTTCACCGGCGTGGTCACCCAGCTAACCAAGTCGTTCCTGGAACCGCTGGTGCGGGTCGTCATCGCGCTGCTCACCGGCAGCAAGAACGGGCTCACCGGCTCGATCCCGACCTTCCGCAGCATCCCGTTCGACTGGGTGGCCTTCATCAACGCGGTGATCACCTTCCTGCTCACCGCGGCGGCGCTCTACTTCCTCGTGGTCTTCCCGATGAACAAGCTCGCCGAGCGGCGGCGGCGTGGCGAGGAGCCGCCGCCGAAGGCACCGAGCGAGGAAATCAAGCTGCTCACCGAGATCCGGGACGCGCTGCTCGCCGGCAACCACGCCACGCCGGCCCAGCGGGGCGCGCTGAACGACGTGCTGGGTCGCCGGCAGGAGCCGCCCGCCGCGCGCTGACCCACCCGAGCACACCGGCCCTCGTGGGAATCCCACGGGGGCCGACGTGTGTCGAACACATGTTCGATAGAGTCCGCGTCATGGAGCAGCGCAGGCACTGGTGGAACGGGAAATGGGGGCGGCTGGCCCGGCGGGACGTCTTCCTCCGGGTCGACGGCGACCGCTGGCACGTCGAGCAGCGCGCCGGCGGCGCCGAGGGGGTCTCCCAGTTCTACGAGTACGGCAGCGTGGAGGAGGCGGAGGAGACGGTCCGGGCGCTGCTGGAGGGGACGGACACCTGGCGCGAGCTCTCGCCCCGCCCGCCGAGCGGCTGGGCCCCGCCCGTTTAGCGCCGGGCCGGCCCGGGAACCGCTGACGGCATGAGTCAGCAGGTCATTTCCCGGGTCACCACCGGCATGCGGGTGGTCGACTCGACCGGCGCCGAGGTCGGCACCGTGGATCTCGTCCAGCGCGGCGACCCGAACGCGGTGACGGTGCAGGCGCCCGCCGGGGTCGACCCGGGCGGCAGCCTGGACGAGCTGATCGAGTCGGCGGCGGTCGAGGAGCCGGACGTCCCCGCCGACCTGGCCGCCCGACTGCTACGTACCGGATATCTCAAGGTCTCCACCGAACGGGCCCGGACCGGCGCGGTCTACGTGCTGGCCGACCGGATCACGGCCGTCACCGACGACGGCGTACGCCTCGACGTCCCGGCCACCGAGTTGCCCGAGGAGGAGTGACGCCCTGATCAGCCGGCCCGGGCCGAGGTGACGGGCTCGGCGGCGGACCGGTCCGCCGCGGGCGGTGCCGGCCGGTCCGCGGCCCGACGGCGGCGGAACAGCAGGAGCATCAGCCAGCCGGCGACCAGGCCCCAGAACGCGCCGCCGATGCCGAGCAGGCTCACTCCGGAGGCGGTGACCACGAAGGTGACCACCGCCGCCTCGCGGGCGTCCGGCTCGGCGACGGCCGCCGAGACCGCGCCGGCCAGCGCACCGAGCAGCGCAAGCCCGGCCACCGCCTCGACCAGGATCGGCGGGGAGAGCAGCACCAGGGCGGTCGCCACCCCGGCACCGAGGCCGAGCAGCGCCATGCCGATCCCGGCGGTGACCGAGGCGATCCACCGCCGCTCCGGGTCGGGGTGGGCGTCGGGGCCGGCGGCCAGGGCGGCGGTGATCGCGGCCAGGTTCACCGCGTGCCCGCCGGCCGGCGCCCCGAGCGCGGTGGCGAGGCCGGTCACCCGGAGCGCGGAGCCCAGCGGGGCACGGTAGCCGTAGCCGGCGAGGACGGCCGTGCCGGGCACGTTCTGCGCGGCCATGGTGACCAGGAACAGCGGCAGCGCGAGGCCGACCACCGCGGGCAGGGTCCAGGTGGGCGTGGTCAGCGCGATGGTTGGGGCGAGCTGCGCTCGGGTCGGCCCGGACGCGGTCAGCGCGATCGCCACGGCCGCCACGGCCAGCGCGCCCGGCACCGCCCACCGGCGGGCGAAGCGGTGCAGCACCAGCCAGGTGAGCACCACCGGCCCGGCCAGCCTGGGCACCTCGACGAGGGCCCGGACGGGCGCGGTGCAGAGCGGCAGGAGCACCCCGGCGAGCATGGCGCTGGCGACCGGGGCGGGGATCGCGGCGACCGCCCGGCCGAGCGCCGGGACCAGTCCGGCGGTGGCGATCAGCAGGCCGGTGAGCAGGAACGCGCCGACCGCCGCCGGCCACCCGCCGGGCACCGGACCGGTGGCCACCAGCAGCGCCGCGCCCGGGGTGGACCAGGCGATCGCCAGGGGCAGCCGGTGCCGCAGGCCCAGCCAGACCGCGCAGCCGCCGGTGGCGAGGCAGAGCGCGAGCAGGCCGGAGGCGGCCTGCGCCTGGTCCGCGCCGACCGCCCGCAGCCCGGCCAGCACCACCGTGAACGAGCTGGCGAATCCGACCAGCGCGGTCACCACACCGGCCAGCACCGGTTGGAGTCGACCCGCCACGCGCCTTCCTCCCGCCGTCGTTCCGTCGACCATTCCGTCGACCGTTCCGTTTACGGAACGCCTCGGTGTAGCACCATAGCCGCATGGCAGCAGCCCCACCAGCCCGGGACCGGGCGCCCGAGACGGTCGGCCGCCGGGTCCGTGCCCTGCGGGAGGAGCGGGGCATGTCCCTCTCCACGCTGGCCCGGCTGGCCGGCGTGGGGAAGGCCACCCTCTCCGGCCTGGAGAACGGCACCCGCAACCCGACCCTGGAGACCCTGTACGCGATCACCGCGCAACTCGGCGTACCGCTCACCGCCGTCCTCTCCGAGCCCGCGGCGGCCCCCACCGTCACCGGTGCGGCGGTCACCGCCACCCTGCTGGAGGTGTTCACCGACACCGACGCGACCTACGAGCTCTACCGGATGCGGGTCGCCCCCGGCCCGGGCCAGCTCTCCCCCGCGCACCAGCCCGGGGTGACCGAACACATCACCGTCTTCGCCGGCGTGCTGCGGGCCGGGCCGCTGGACGCCCCGCTGACCGCCGCGGCGGGCGAACACCTGCGCTGGACCTCCGACGTCCCGCACAGCTACGCCGCAGTCGGCGACGAGGAGGTACGGGCGAGCCTGCTGCTACGCTACCCTCGCCGGTGACCACTGTGGACGATGATGCCGACCGATCACCGGGAATCTTTCTCCGGCATACCCGCCGGTAGCGTAGAGACGCCGGTGGGGTCTTCTTGGCAAGCTTGACCCCATGACGCTCATCCTCCGCTCGGCCATCCTCAACGACGTCGGCCTCGTCCGGACCAACAACGAGGACTCCGCCCTCGCCGGTGACCGCCTGCTGGCGGTCGCGGACGGCATGGGCGGACTGCCCGCCGGCGAGGTGGCCAGCGAGATCGTCATCCGGATCCTGGACGAGCTGACCCCGCCGACCGTCCCCGACGAGGCCGCCGACGCGTTGCGCGCCGTGGTCAGCACCGCCAACCAGCGCATCCGGGCCGCCATCACGGTGGACCCGGCCCGCGACGGCATGGGTACGACGCTGACCGCCGGCCTGCTCGCGGGCGACACCCTGGTCCTCGCCCAGGTCGGCGACTCCCGCTGCTATCTGCTGCGGGACACCGCGCTGGCCCAGCTCACCCGGGACGACACGTTCGTCCAGGCGCTGGTCGACCAGGGTGCGCTCTCCCCCGACCAGGCCCGGCACCACCCGCAGCGCTCCCTGGTCACCCGCGCCGTGCAGGGCTCGGACGCGCCGCCCACCATCGGAATGCTCACCGTCGCACCCGGCGACCGGCTGCTGCTCTGCAGCGACGGCCTCTCCGACTACGTGGAGGACGCCGCGATCGCCTCGGCGCTGGCCACGTACGGCGACCGGCAGCAGTGCGGCGAGCAGTTGGTGAAGCTCGCCCACCAGGCCGGCGCGCCGGACAACGTCACCGTCGTCGTCTCCGACGTCACCGCGGTCTGACCCTGGCAATCGGGTTGCGCCGACCGCCCGGCCGGGTTGGGATGGACGAATGATCATCCGCCGGTTGACCGCCGAGGAACGTCTCACCCACAGCTTCCCGCTCCAGGCGTACGCGTTCGAGGCGTCGCCGATGGGGCCAGGCCGGGTCGAGCAGTTCCGGGAGTACCTGCCGTACAACGCGGGCAACCGGACGCTGGTCGTCGAGGAGGACGGCGGCACCATGGCCGCCGTCTCGGCGGTGCCGATGCGGCAGAACCTGCGCGGACGCGTCCTGCCGATGGCCGGCGTGGCCGGGGTGGCGACCCACCCGCTGGCCCGCCGGCGCGGCCACGTCCGGGCGCTGCTGCACCAGCTCCTCGACGAGATGCGCGCCGAGGAGCACTCGCTGACCGCGCTCTACCCGTTCCGTGCCTCGTTCTACGAGCGCTTCGGATACGTCGGGCTGCCCGCCCGGCGTACCGCCGTCTTCTCCCCGGCCGACCTGGCCCCGCTGCTCCGGGCCGAGCTGCCCGGCGAGGTGGTCTGGGAGCGGATCGGCGCCGGCTACCCGGCGTGGCGCGCGTTCACCGAACGGTGCCTGCAGGACCGGCACGGGTTCGCCGTCTTCCCTGACTTCCGCGCGGTCGGGCTGCGCGACCGGGACGACCGCTGGCTGCTCACCGTCGTCCGCGACGGCGAGACGGTCGGCGCGGTCACCTACCGCATCGACGACCACGGCGGCGAGCTGATCGCCGACGACCTGCTCGCCGGCGACCCGTACGCCCGGGCGTCGCTGCTCCAGTTCTTCGCCCGCCACGTCGACCAGGTGGACCGGGTCCGGGTCCAGCTGCCCGCCGACGAGCTGCCCGAACTGTGGCTCACCGACCTGGCGGTACACGTCGAGGCGCGGGTGTCCCGGCCGGGGTCGCCGGCCCCGATGGCCCGGCTGCTGAGCCTGGACGCGCTCGCCGGCCTGCCGGCCGGGACCGGCCGGGTCACCGTGGAGCTGGTCGGCGACCGCTGGCTGGCCGGCACCCACCTGCTCGACGGCACCGGGCGGCTGGAGGTGCTGCCCGGGGACGCCGCCGCCGTCGGCACCGTCCCCACCGCGACGCTCACCGCCGCCGGGCTCAGCGCCCTGGCGTACGGCGTGCTCGACCCGGCCGAGGTCGCCATCCGGGGGCTCGGCGTGGTACCGGTGGACGCGGCCACCGAGCTCCGCCGCATCTTCCCGCGCCAACTGCCGTACCTCTTCGCCGACTTCTGAGCTGGTTCGTCGCCTTCGCCCTCTCCCACACCTGACCCGCCCCCGCACACCGCCCCCTCCGGCTCGAACTCGGTGATCAAGAGGTTTGCGTCGCCTGGAAGATCCGCTTCGACGCGAACTCCTTGATCATTCCGGCGGGGTTGGCGGTGGGGTGGGTGGGTTAGTAGGGGTTGGGGTGGCCGGGGAGGCGGGAGTGGAGCAGGGCGGCGGGGCGGCCGGGGAGGGTGGGGGCGGTTGACAGGGGCGGCGAGTGGGTGCCGGCACGGTCTGCCATGCCGGTGAAGAGTTCCCGGAGCGCGGTGACCGAGTCGATTTGCGGGGTCCAGCCCAGCTCGGTTTCGGCGCGCTCGCTGGACATCAGCGGCACGTTCAACGCCAGGTCCACCCAGCCGGCGTCGACCGGTTGCAGCCGCGCCTGCCAGGTCAGCGCCGCCGCCACGCGCAGCACCGGCGCGGCCACCGGCAGCGTCCAGCCGTGGAAGTGCCGGGCCACCAGTTCCGGGGTCAGCACCGGGTCCGCGGCCACGTTGAAGGCGCCGCGCGCGTCACCCAGGACCGCCTTCGCGTACGCGTCAGCCACGTCGTCGGCGTGCACCGCCTGGATCCGGAGGCGGCGGTTCGTGGGTACGAGCGGGATGCGGCCGTACCGCAGCAGCCGCACCGGGGCCAGCGGGCCGAGAAAGTAGCGGGTGATCTCGGTGCCGGCGTCCCGCTGGAAGGTCAGCCCAGGCCGCAGCCGGACCACCCGCAGCTCCGGGTGCTCCCGCTCGACCTCATCGAGGAGCGCCTCCACCTCGGCCTTGTCCCGGCTGTACGACGACTCGGGCACCCCGGTCGCCGGCCAGCGCTCGCTGACCGGGTGGTCCTTCGGGCCGGCCGCGTACGTGCCGACGGACGAGGCGTACACCAGGGCGGGGACGTTGGCCCGGACGGCCGCCTCGATCACCGCCCGGCTGCCGCCGACGTTGGTCCGGTACAGGGTGCGCCGGTCGTGGCTGGGCTGGATCTGCCAGGCCAGGTGCACCACCGCCCGCGCCCCGGCGAAGATCGCGGCCAGCCGCTCGACCGCCCCCGGGTCGCCAATGTCGCAGGAGTGCCACGCCACCCGGTCGTACGGCTCCCCCGGGTCCAGCCCCGGCAGCCGGCGCGCCACGCCGACCAGTTCCGTCCCGGACTCCCGCCGCAACCGGCGCAGCAGCGCCGTCCCCACGTTGCCGGTGGCCCCCACGATCACGATGCGCATGTCGCCTGCCGTACCCGCTGCGGCGGGTCCCAACCGCGGACCGGTCAGGGCCGTGGCGCGTGCCGTACC
This sequence comes from Micromonospora sp. NPDC006431, assembly GCF_042870725.1. NCBI lineage: Bacteria > Bacillati > Actinomycetota > Actinomycetes > Micromonosporales > Micromonosporaceae > Micromonospora > Micromonospora sp. NPDC006431. The sequence continues at coordinate 461,308 of NZ_JBIAHQ010000001.1, read as the reverse complement.
CAGCTCCGCTCCTGCCGCCGGCGACCCTGCGTGGCGGCCAGGCAGCGCCGGCAGACATACCCCTCCGGGTCGGCATCGGTGAGCACGTCGGTGGACGAGTAGTCGAACGGCACGTGCGGGAAGCGACGCAGCCGGGTACGGCTCAGCGGCAGCCCGCAGACCGTCTGGTTCTGCCCGGGCAGCCAGGCGTGCACCTCACCACCTGGCCGGCGTACCCCGTCGGCCCCCGCCACCTCGCTCGACGCGGCCACCGCGGGCCTGCTGCTCAACCTCATGCCCCACCCGGTTCCCCACCGGGCCGGTGCCATGCCCGGCAAGACTGGTGCGACGCCAGGTCGGCGATCTGGCGGTGACCCGCCGGCATGACCCCGCCACGTCGCCGATCCGCCGCCGTGCGTCAGTCGCTGCCCACCAGGGCCCCGATCAGGCAGCCGAACGCCGCGACCGAGGTGATCGTCCGCGCCAGGTTCCACCGCACCCACGGTGCCTCGAAGCGCCCGCGGACCTCCGCCGGGTCGTCGGCCGGGCCGGCCCGGTCGAGCTGGTCGTTCAGCGGCACGTTCCACCGCATGGTGATCACCAGCGTGGCGCCGTAGAGGACCAGGGCCACGCCGGTCCAGGCCAGCACCGGCCCGTTCCTGAAGTGCAGCGCGACCGCCGCCACGAGCAGCACCATCGACCCGAGGAAGGCGGTGAGGAACCACCCGTTCAGGATCCGCCGGTTGATCCATCGCATGGTCTGCACGAAGCTCCGGTCGTCCGTCGCGGCCAGCCCCGGCATCACCGAGCACGAGTACGCGAAGAACAAACCCGCCATCAGCCCGGTCAGCAGGGTCGCCGCGACCAGCACCCCCGTACGCACGATCATCATGCGGTAAGCCAAGCGGAGAACCACGTTCCGTACCACCCCTCACCGGTCGGGTGTCGTACTGAACATCGATGGACGGCGGGAAGCCGGAATCCCGGCCCGGGCGGGTTCCGGTAGCCTGAGCGGGCGGGCCGCTAGCTCAATGGCAGAGCTGTGGACTTTTAATCCATAGGTTCAGGGTTCGAGTCCCTGGCGGCCCACTCGAAACGGATACCCAAACGGAGGGGGTCAAGGGGACAGCCGCACGCACCACAAGCCTGATCGCGCGGTTGATCCACATCGTGTGGCACGGTCCCCGGCGCGGCGTACCTGTCGTCTCCCGCCAGAGCGGGTGGTCGTAGGTTGGCACGGTGCAGTCCCTCGCCGCTCACCTTCGCACCCTGACCCTGGAGCAGCTCACCAGTCTGGTCGCGAATCGTCGCGACGCGGCCCTCGAGCCTGCACCGAAGACCGCCGACCAGCTCGCCGTACGGCTGCTTCACCCGTCGTCGATGGCGGCTGCCTGTGCGTTGCTCACCCTGCCGCAGCTTCAGGTGGGCGAGGCCGCCGCAGCGGTGGGCGACGGATGCACCACCGCGCGGCTGGCGACGCTGTTGGGCGTACCGGAGGGCGACGCGGACCTGGCCGCGGCACTGCGCCGTCTCACCGAGCTCGCCTTGATCTGGCCGTACGCCGACGGCTTCGCGGCGGCACATCTGAGCCCGATGTGGCCGCACCCGCTGAACCTCGGACCCGGCGCCGCGGAGCTGCTCGTCGCCCGGAGCATGAACGAGCTGCGCAGGCTGGCCAAGGTGTACGGCATCCCCGTGACGGGCCGCGGCAAGGACGAGTTGATCGTGGCGCTGGTCGGCTGGCTGGCGCGGCCGGAGAACGTGCGCCAGCTCGTGGCGCAGGCCCCTGCCGACGTTCGCGCCCGGCTCGCCGCGCTCGCCTTGCGGCCGGCACAGCCCTTCGGTGTGCGAGGGATCATGTTCGGCTCGGCGGGGGTTGCGCTGCCGTGGGCCACCGAGCGTGGTCTCGTCGTCGGCTCTGCATGGGGCGTCGAGGAGATGCCCCGCGAGGTCGCCCTCGCGCTGCGGGAGGGCTACGTCGCGCCGTTCGACCCGCAACCGCCGGCCATGCCTACCACCCAGGTCGAGACAAAGGACGCCGAACGGGAGGCCGCAGCCACCGCCTCGGAGACCCTCGACGCAATCACCGCGATCGTCCGAACCATGAGCGGCGGCGCGGTGCCCCTCCTCAAGACGGGCGGTCTCGGCGTACGCGAGCTCCGTCGGATCGCCAAGTCGTCCGGCCAGGACGAGGATCATGCCCGCCTGACCATCGAACTGCTCGCCGCGGGCGGCCTCACCGAGGCCTCGGACACCGGGTTGGCCCCGTCGGTGGCCTATGACGAGTTCGCCGCCGCCGAACCCGCGGACCAACTGCTGGACATCGTTGACACCTGGCTGACGATGCCCGCATGCCCGCTCGCCCCGGCCGACTCCACCGCGGTCTCCTCCCGTGCCCTCTACTGGGACGAGGGCGAGGAGATGACTTTGACGGGTCTGCGCGCCCTGACCTTGCGCACTCTCGCCGACGTCCTACCCGAAGGTCACGCCACCGAACCCGACACGCTCGCCGACCGGCTGGCCTGGCAGAGCCCTGTCCTGACCGACCAGGCCGACGAGGATCTGCAACGATACGTCACCGGCATCTGGCGGGAAGCCCACCAGCTCGGTCTGCTCGCCCACGGAACAGCGACCAGGCTCTGCCGTAGTCTGCTGACCGGTGACGCCGACGCGACTCATCGGCACGCTCAGGCCATGCTGCCCCGGTCCCGCGGCAAGGTCCTGTTGCAGAACGACCTCACCGCGGTGGTGACCGGCACCCCGTCGGCCAACCTGCTGGCTCTGCTGGACAGCGCGGCCACGCCCGAGTCCCGCAGCGGCGCCTGGACCTGGCGCTTCTCGCCGGCCAGCATCCGCGGCGCACTTGACGCCGGAAGCACCCCGGCGGATCTGCTGGCCCAGCTCACCGAGCTGGCCGAAGGCGGCCCCGTGCCGCAGACACTCACCTATTTGATCAACGACGTGGCGCGTCGATACGGCCGCGTTCAGGTACGCCCAGCCGGCTGCTGCCTGTGCAGCGACGACGAAACCCTGCTCACCGAAATCCTCAACACCCGCTCGCTGCAGGCCCTGCAGCTGGTCCGGCTCGCCCCGACCGTGCTCGCCAGCGCAAAATCGCAGGCCGAAACCCTGGCCGCACTGCGCGCCGCCGGCCACGCCCCGGCCGGCCTCCGCCTCGACGGCAGCGCAGCGATCGAGATTCCGCAACGACGCCGCGCCGATCCACTACCCACCGAGCCGGACAGCGGTGACATGTTCCCTCTGCCACGCCTGAGCGACCCGGCCGACGTCGCACGGACCTTGCTCGGCAACCGCTGACCTCGGCAAACACACCCGGCCGGCCGAGGCGCGTTGGAGCGCGATGATGTCTGTCGCGGCTTCCTCGACGACCGAAACTCCCGCTCGCCGCCGACGGCCCACTGGTCCTGTGGACGTGCCTCGATGGGGCGCGGATGCGCTCGGACGCACACCGGATCGGCTGGAGTTGGGCGTTGCGCGGCACACCGGCTCGCTCACGCGAGCAACTCAGCCTGCCTTTGGGAGATCACCTTCCGGTGCCCGCCTTCGGGAGTCGCGGGTCAGTTCTGGCCGGGGCTTGCTACGGGTAATCCTGCGGCCTTGGCGCATTCGAGCAGTCGCCGGTCGTAGGTGACGAAGGCGATGAGTGCTGTTCCGGACTCGTTGGTCAGAACCTGGGCGGTTGCGAGGTGGATGGCGTCGAGGCTGCGTAGCGTCGGCTCAGCGAACGCGGCTGCAGTCGCGCGGATCGTACTGTCGATCTCCAGTCGGAAGAGCCGCCCGACGGCCGCCGGCACTCCGATCAAGGCTTGCGGAGCTGATCGGCGCAATGCTCCGGGCACTTCCACCTCGACGAGAGCGGAGGAGACCAGCGGCACGTCGTCGTGGGTGTTGAGCCAGGAGACAAGGTCAGCAGTGCATGCCTCCTGCCGAACCAGCTTGACGACGGCGGCGGAATCGAGGTAGATCACCAGCGCTCCTCGTCTCGCATTCCGGCGAGCGTGGCGGCCACGTCCAAATCCTCGTCACCGAGCTTCGGTGGAAGCGGAACGGGACCGCCGCCGGTCGGGGCAACAGCCCTTCCCGCAGCTACGAGCTTGGCCAGCATCGACCGGTCGTCGCCTACCGGCACAAGTCGGGCGATCGGGTGCCCACGATCGGTGATCTCGACGGTCTCGCCGCCGCTCACCCGAGCCAACACCTGGCTCGTGTTCTGGTTCAGCTCCCGGACACCGATGCGTTCCATGGACAAGAGAGTAGAACTAAATGTTCTACCTTGCCAGCTGCTCGCGTGACCAGGGCTGCCTCCCCGCCCGGAACGGAACCGGCGGCACCAGGCAGAGGGCCACTGCGACTCCGGGCCGTTCAGTGAGCGGGCACAGCAACGAAGTAAGCAGTAGGCCCTTGATCGGTCGAGCGCCTGGCCGAGCCGCTTGAGCGCGTCGCGAGTGGGCGCCGACGACACCGTGTAGATCTCCACGATGATGGCGAACTGTGCGTGCCGAAGGATCTGCATCGCCATTCCGGGGATGCACGTCCAGGTCAGGCTCCACGGAGTGCGGAAGCCCTTCAGCTGGCCGCCCCCGGGTGGCGATGGGCTCGGTGGGCATGGTGATAGCGTCCGTCCGGGCGTCTGCGGCACGGGGCCGGGGCTGCGAGCGGTGACGCCAGGTCGTCGCCGGGTCGGGTGTGGTCAGCGGGACTGCTGAGATTGGTTGTGCCGCAGGGCTTCCTCAAGTTGGTCTTCGAGGATGATGATCCGTACGGCGGAGGCCATGTCGGTGCCCTGGTCGCACATCTCGCGGGCGCGGGCGGCCAGCCGCAGTTGGTATCGCGAGTAGCGGCGGTGGCCGCCGCCGGAGCGGTACGGGTCGATCAGTTTCGCCTCGCCGAGCCGGCGTAGAAAGTCCGGCGAGCAGCCGACGATTTCCGCCGCGCGGCCCATCGTGTAGGCCGGGTAATCCTCGTCGTCGAGCCTGTCATCCGGTTGTGCCATGCACACCTCCATCACGAGGGCCCCGGCGCCGTAGCGCCGGGGCCCAAGGGTTACGGGTCAGAAACACCATTCACCGACAGGAACGTCGGTGAGTCATATCCGCACCAGCCGCGCGAGTCGGCTTCGGGTGCGGGGATCGCATAAGCGTGACCGGAGACCACCTCTCGTTCGATGGAAACAACGGTGTCCGCGCCGAGCCCAGTCGATGCGGCCGACAGCGGGCGATCCAACGGTGTGTACAGCCCTCCCTCTCCTCTGACTTCCTCTACTTCTACTTGCTGTCCGCCGGTGTCGGAACCCCACGCGACTTCATGGCCCCAGACACGTGCGGCGGAACGGTTACTGCTAGCAGCGGAACCCTGAACTCTGACATCGGCCCCGCCACTTCGGTGCGCCCGGGAGCATGTCTCCCCCGGGTACTGCCGTACTGAACTTCCACTTCAACTACAAGGTGCTGTCGTTCAACTGCCTGGTACTTCTCGTGCTGAGCAGGGCCGTGTCGCTTGCTGGCCCTGCCCCCCTCGCCTCGTCGGGCGGTTTCGTCCGCGCCTTTGTTGTTCCTCTGCTCTCAACCTCAGAAAATATAACCGGTGACGGCGAGCATGTCTACTAACTCGCGCATAGATTCCGCCGAGTCGGTGCGGCGTGCCGGGGGACCGACCGGGTATGCGGGCCACGAACTGGCCGGGCTCGCCAGCGGCCGTGCACCGGACCATGTCGCCGTGATGGATGCCGCTTGGCTCGGCCGGGCGGTGCCGTTAGGGTTCCGTGGAATCTCGGGCTGTCGCAGGCCCGGCAGCGGGGAAGCGGCGAGGCAGGAGACGTCGAATGGCCCACTTCCGCAACACGAACCTGTTCAAGGAACGGCTCGCCCAGCTTGAGCAGGAAGCCCGCGAGCAAGGCGTCGTCTTCGTGCCGGCCGAAGCCGCGGACCTCCTCGTGGACCGGGTCACCGCGGTGGCCAGCCAGTTGGGCGTCACCGAGCGGACCGCGCTGCAGACATACATCACCCCGCAGGTCATCGCGCTGATGGCGAAGATCCTCGGCGCGCACGCCGCGACCTACCACGAGGTGATGACCGAAGCCGAACCAATGGCCCTCACCGTGCCGGACGCGGGGCGCGTGCTCGCCGCGCTCGGCATGGTGTGCAAGCTGGCCACCGAACAGATCGGCGAGGCACCTGCCGACGCCGCCGGAGTCCTCACCGACGCCGCCGACGCGATCGTCGGCATCAGCGCGCAGCTCAGAACCAACACCAGCAAGCAGCCCGTCACCGTCGGCGGCACCACGCTGGTGTACTCGCGCACCGTGCTCGTCCGCGCGATCGACGCGTTAGGCAGCGGCCAGTGGCAGTGCCCCTGCTCCGAGCCGCACTCACCCGCAGGCAGCCCCTGCTCCCTGATCGTGAACCTGAAGGCCGACCTCGCCGTCGTCGGCGGCTGGCCCGCTGGGGCCGATGAGCAGCCCGGAAACGAGCGGTAGACCTGCGCTCCCGCCCGCTTGCCGCTCTCGGCTTGGCCGCGTGAGCGGAACCCGGCTGGCCAGCCTGGGCGTTGCGGCAGGACGGTTCGACTTGCTGCTGGCGCCTGTTCCACTGACCAAGCCGCGCCGGTCGGCTGATCCAGTCGCCATCGCTACGCAGGATGAAAGTGGCTCACTGATCGAGCTTTACCGAACCCGACGACGCGCTTCTACGTGAAACCTCAGCGCATGGCAGCGGCACTTGAATAGGGCCGCCGGAACATCGAGCGACGTCCTCAATTCGGATGAGGATGAGGATGTGTGACGACAAGGTTGCTCGGATGGGTCGCCGCGTCCTAGGTGATCGAGAAGAGACGATCAACGGGGTCCACGACGGCGGCCAGCAACGCGCCGGGCACGAGGGCCGGGTCGTCGGCGCTGATCGTGTCTGCCTCGAACGTGGCGAACCCGGGCCCGCTGATACGCAGGTGAAGTTCCAGCCCAGGTTCCTCTCCGCCGAGGTGGTTCGCCACCGCGAGAATCTCCGCCGTCGCGGCGACACCAGCGGCGGATAGCCGACGCGCGTCGCGGCGCGAGCGGGTGACCAGCCGCCAGCCGAAGACGCCGAAACCGACACCGACGATCGTCACCAGTACGCCACCAGCGAGTAGGCCCCAGAAGTCTGCGGGCGACCGCAGTGGGTCTAGCGTCGCAGCGACGGCGAGCAGGACCGGTCCGGGCAGGCAGATGGCCAGGAACATCAGTCGGCAGAGTAGCGCGCCGACCGGACCGAGGCGCGCTTCCGCTTCCCGGGGGGTACTCGTCACCCTCGCACTGTAGTGCAGCTCCCATCGTGACTGACTGAGTCGTTCTTCGTCCTTAGTAGCGGGTCGCCTTCGACGCGGTGTAGGACGAGGAGGGCTTGGAGCCGCGCCCTCATCAATCCCTCGGTTCGCGCACCTGCTCTGAGCTGCGAGATCAGCTTGGAAAGGCTCATTCATCATGTGAAGGCGCTTCTCATGTGCCAGCAGGGGAAATCTGGTGAAGTACTGTCTTCCACTGGCCGATGTGGTACCTGTCGGGTTTCGCTGCGCGCCGAGCGATCCGGGGAAAGGTGACGATGGGCTACCGCCGCTGTGTCCGTCGTGCCGTCTGTTGGCTCTGGATCCGCAGCGGCTGCGGGCTCGGGTTTCAGCACAGGTCTCAGATGGGTGGGCAAGGCACGAGCGGATCGGTGCGGTGGTGGTCGTCGGCTGCTGACGACATCAATAAAAAGCAGCCGACGCGCGAGCGGCACACTGTCGGCTGAAGCAATTCACGGTTTCGGCAGCGGGTGGCGGTGGTCGTTTGTGACCCTGTCGGCGTGGGCACTGCAGGTGGGGGTGAGGCTGTCGAGTTGCGTGTGCACGGGGTGTCGGGCGCGTCGGCGGAGACGATTCTCGATCATCCGGTCGTGGTGCGCGTGGCCGGGGACCGGCATGCCGGGTTCTACCGGGTCCGGCCGGACAACGGCTCGGCCGGGGGTGCCACCGCCGGGGTGGCGGTCGAGGCGTACCGCTGGGGTGCTCTGACAGCTGGCGCGGCGGTTCGTACCGCCTCGATGCTGTTGCTGTTGCCGTTCATGCTGGGCAACGTCGCGATCTGGTTACGCCCGACGCCGACGGATCGGTTCGGTCTGCTCGGCGCGTTGTGTCGCCTGCTCGCCGGCTCCCTCACCGTGGCGTTCACGCTGGCGATCGTCGGCGTCACGGTGAACCTGGTGGGCTGGCAGTGCGTGCCGTACGTCGAGTGCCGCGCTGGCCGGTGGTACCTGTCCTGGCTCGCCGCGCTGCCGATGGGACCCCGCCTGGCAGTGCTGGCGCTGATCCCGCTGCTCGCGTTGCGCCTGTTCTGGGCGGTCGGTGCCCGGTCGGCGCGCGCTTTCGAGGGCTTCGGCGCGTCGTCGCCGCAGCCGCAGCCCTCGGAGATGACGGAGAGCCTCAGCACGCCGGGGTTCTGGGACGACGAGCGGGTGACCTCGTGGCTGCGTCACATCCACGTCGGGCTCGGTGCCGGCACGGTCGACGTGAGCCTGCTCGCCGGCGTCTCGGACGGCGGGCGGAACCTGGTCGGTTCGCTGCTGCTGGACGCCGCCACCGGCCTGGTGGCGTTCTGCGTGGTGCTGCTCTGCCTGCCCGTGCCAGCGGGGCGGCCGCGGGCCCGGCGCTTCCTGCGTCTGCTGTGGGCGATCGTCGCCGGGGTGACCGTCCTGAGCCTCGGATACGCCGCGCTCACCCGCGAGGTTCAGGCCGTGGTTGGGCAGTTGCCGAGCTTCGAGGGCAGCGCCGCCGGCCTCATCGCGGCGCAGGGCGTCCTGCTCGTGCTGATCGCCGCGCTCACGGTCGCGCGGCAGCGGACACACCCGGCCGGTACCCGCCCATTCCTGCGTGGGCTCGGCACGCCGGTCGTGGCGGCGTTGTCGGTCAGTGTCGCCTCCGCGTTCACCGCCACGCTGGTCTTCCGGGTCGCCGACCATCTCGACCGCGGTCGCATTCCCGATCCGATCCGGCCGAACCCACCGGCCCTCGGCCCGCTGGAGCCGCCGGTGGCGTACTGGTGGGCCGCGCTCGCCGGACTCACCGCCCTGTTGATCGTCACCGCGGCCGCCGCCATCACGCTGCTGGTCAGCCGCCGACGGCGGCGCGCCTACGCGCAACGCATCATCAAGCAGGACTATCCCCATGCCCCCACCGGCGCGGCATCCCGGCTCCATGTGGTCCGCGAGACCATCGCCAGATCCCACGTGGCCGAGGAACTGGGGCCCATGCTGGTCGCGTTCTTCGTGATCTCGTCGGTCGGCCTGGCCACCATCGCGCTCGACCTGATCGGAGTCGGTCCCACCCAGCTCGTCGCCGAGATCGGCGGGCAGCGCGACGGTGCTGCCGTGCTCGCCGCGTACGTCACCGACGTCGGGATCTGGATCATCAGCCTGCTTGTCATCGGGCTGCTGATCCTCGGCTTCCGCGCCTACCGATCGGCCGAAACCCGACGGCTCGTCGCGGTCCTGTGGGACCTGGGCACCTTCTGGCCGCGCACCGTCCACCCGTTCGCGCCCCCCTGCTACGCCGCCCGCGCCGTGCCCGAGTTGACCAAACGGGTGTCCGCGCTCGCCGCGCAGGGCCCCGTGGTCATCTCCGGACACAGTCACGGCTCCGTCCTGGCCGCAGCCACCGTCCTACAGCTACCACCCGACGCCCTGACCCGGGTCGCCCTGCTGACCCACGGCTGCCCGCTACACCGCATCTACGCCCGCCTCTACCCCGCCTACCTCGGCCAGCAGACCCTGTGCGACCTCGGCGAACGGCTCGACTGGCGCTGGCGCAACCTCTGGCGAGACACCGACCCCATCGGCGGACCCGTCTTCGACCACCACCACGACGCACAACCACCGTACGAGCCCCCGGCCGCCGAGGCGGTCGACGTCCGGCTACGCGACCCCCGCGCCGTGACCATCGACCCGGCCGACACCGTGCCACCACCGGTCGAACGCCACTGGCCATACCACACCCAACCGCCGTACCAGGCAGCCGTACAGCACCTCACCGACCAGATCAACCACCCCAGCACCTAACAGCACGAATCACCAGCGGCGCGCCTACCCGACGCCGACGCGACAGGCGACAGGCGACAGGCGACTCGACCGCACTGTTGTGGAATCAGCCGACATAGCCACTGTGGCAGCTTCGCCGACACCGGCGTGGCCCTGTGAGCTGACATGGTGGCGGGGGGATGGGCTATCAGGGGGCGCAGCAGCGGAGGCCGTCGCCCCGTCGCCCAACACCCATCCAGGCGCGCCCGCTGGTCGCAACTCCAGGTCGTCCTCCGGACCAGCTTTTCGTTTTCCCGGGCGGTGAGTACCGGGCGGCGCGCTGACGCTTGCCCGAGGCACCGAGGACCAACGAGCTTGACAGCTCATGGGCCCGGTGGTTGCCAGCGGCCGGAGCATCCACGCCTGCGACGCGACGCCCTGTTCCGATCTGCGGCAGACTGTGATCGATCGACCGCATTCGGTAGAGTGCGGGAGTTGACCGTCGGCGATGGCCGGGGGTCGGAAGGGTGCCGGATGACTCGACGGGGCGGGCGGTGGACGCGGGTCGCGCTGCGCCTCGGGCTGCTGCTCGGCGGGGTCGTCGTGGCCTGGGGCGCCCACGAGGCCGCCACCACCGGAGTCGCCCACGCCGCCGACCGTCCGCCGGCCGTGCCGGTGGACGCCGCCGTCGACCTGCTCACCAGCGTCCTCTGCCCGATCCTCGACACGGCGACTCCACCGCCAGCTGCCCCGGATATGCCTCCCGGCGAGACGGCCCCCGGCACCCCGCCGAGCGGAGCCGGCCCTCACCCGGCGCCGAGCCGTCCGCCGACCCGGCCCGCCGCTCGGCCGGCGAACCCGGTCACCCCACCGCCGGCCCGCCCCGTCCAGGTCGGCACGCCGAAACCCGCCGATGGCGCGGGCCGACCAGCCCCCCGGCCGGGCGGCGGGAAGGTGCTGGCACCGGTGGGTGATGCGCTCCGTCCGGTCACGGAGCCGGTCCGGGCCGGGGTGCTCACCCCGGTGGCCGACGCCCTGCGCCCGGTCACCGACCCGGTGCGGTCCGGCGTGCTCGCCCCGGTGGCCGACGCCCTGCGTCCGGTGATCCAGCCGCTCGCCCCGGTCCTCTCGCCCGTCTGGCGAGGGCTGAATCCGGTGCTCGAGCCGCTGGATCCCGTGCTCGAGACCCTCGACCCGGTGACGGACCTCCTGGACCCGCCGGCCACCGCACCCCCCGCGACGACGCCGCCGACCGGTCCGGTGGTCGGACCGGCCTGCACCGGGCCGTTCACCGGACCGGTCGCCGCACCGGCCAGGCCCGCCTCGAAACCGGCCCCCACCAGCATCCCGACGGACTGGCACACCACGGCACAGCTGTCGTCGCTGCCGCGCCTCGCCGGGGCGGACGGGCCGCACCCGCTGCGGCCGGACGCGGACTCCGCGCCAGCGACGCCCTTCCCTGGCACCAGTGGTTCCGGCGCGTCCGGCTCCGTCCACGGCAGCCCAGCCGACGCCCCCACGTCGGTGTGGACGCCGCCCAGCCTGGCCGGGCGCCGCTGCCACCCGACCGGCGACGACGCCCTCCCGTCCCGCTCGCCCCGACCGGGCACCCGGCCCGCCTGACCGGCGGGCCGTTTGCGTGCCGTCCGCGCGGCACCGGCGGCCTCTGCGTACCCGTATGCCTGACGGCCCCTGGTGGCCCGCGCCGGCCCGCGGCGGTCCCGCGACGACGCCGGCGTCCTTCCCGACGTACCCGATCACGATGGTGACCAGGAGTTACCCATGAACGTGAACATGCCCGTCGTCCGGGCCCGGTGGTGCGACATCGGCCGGATCGCCGATCTCGTCACCGACGCCCTCTCCCCCACCGCCCTCGGCGCCTGGCTCGTCCCCGACGAGCAGCAGCGGCCTACCGTTCTCGCCGCCGTGGCCCGGATCTGGACCGAACACGCGCTGCTCTTCGGCGACGCGTTCCTGCTCCCCGACGGCACGGCCGCTACCGTCTGGCTCCACCGCTACCGACCCATCCCACCCCCCGCCCGCTACGCCGACCGACTCGCCGACGCGTGCGGCGCACACCAGAACCGGTTCCTCCAGTTCGACCAGGCCCTCGCCGCGCGGCGGCCCACCGAGGCGCACAACCACCTGGCGCTGCTCGCCGCACCGGGATCGGGGGAGTCGGGCCGCGCCAAGGCGGTCCTCGCCGGAGCACAATCCTGGATGGACACGCTCAGCCTGCCGACGTACGCCGAGGTGTTCACCGACGCCGACCTCAACCTGTTCCGGCGGCACGGATACACCCAACGGGCCGCCTTCCCCGTCGGCGGCCACACCACACACGCGATGTGGCGGCTGCCGCCGTTCTGGACCGGCCGGTCCAGCCGCAACACCCGCTCACCGGCGCGGCGTCCGCTCGTCCTCGCCCGCAACAACCCGTCAACCCGGTGGGCGGTGCGCTGATCCACCCGGCCTGACCGGGGCGTCGTCGCCGCCGGGTCAGCGGGCCGCGGAAACGGCGCATCGCCGGTCGGCGACCCGACGCGAGGATCAGCAGCATGGACCCGATCACGGCGACCGACCGGAGCAGGGCGGTGGCCAGCGCTCGCATCGGTCCATGCCAGACACTGATCTAGGTACGTGCCCGAACGTGTCGGTGGCTCTGGTTTGTCGGCCTTGTGCCATCGCTGTCTCCGTTGTATTGAAGGGGCTGTGGCGGCAGGGTGCTCGTCGCGCCCTCGCCGCCGTGCACGGGCCGCCCTCGGCGGTGGTCAGCAGGTACAGCGGCGCAGGCACACCAGGTGGTGTACGGTCCGGACATGCTCAGCGCGAGCGGCGACACCACGCTGTTGCTGGCTGCCCTGATCACGGCCGAGCGGGTGCCCGAATTGCGGCACGCCGTCACCGCCGCCGCCGCTGCCGCCGGCCTCGCTGGAGAGGAGTTGGAGGACTTCGTGCTGGCCGTGAACGAGCTGACCACCAACGCCGTGCGCCACGGCGGCGGCAGCGGGCAGCTGACGCTGCGCCAACTCGGCGACCAGCTCACCTGCCAGGTCAGCGACCACGGTCCCGGCATAAGCGAGGACTTGCCCGCCCTACCCGAACCCACCCGACCCGGCCGCCGCGGCCTGTGGCTCGCCCAACACCTCACCACAGGACTCATGCTCGACAACACCCCAACCGGACTGACCGCCACCGTCACCACCACACTGCCCACGGGGACGGCGTCATGAGCAGGGACAAGCTGTGGCAGGCCCGCGCCGAGACCCACCCCGACCGCGCCGTGGTGACCCTGTCCGGAGAACTCGACCTCACCGCCGTCGACCAACTCCGCGACCTGCTCACCACCACCCTGCAGGCCAACCCCGTCCTCGACGTCGACCTGTCCCAGCTGACCTTCCTGGACTCGACAATCCTCAGCGTCCTCGTCACCGCCCACCACGACGCCACCGCTGCGGGCGGCACCCTGAACTTGATCAACCCCACCGGCCACGTCCGCAAAGTCCTCACCGTCACCGGCATCCTGCCCCTGCTCGAACCCGACGACACCACAGAAGCCAGCCCGTCCCGCGGCACCTGACATGCGGCTGGGACGGCTCGCGCGGCCCGTCCTCCGCCTAGGGCAGGCCGCAGGTCAGCGAGCTCCACCGCAGCCGTCACGCCAACTGCACGCAGGACGTCCGTTTGTCGGTGCGTTGCGCGTAAGGAGTTCACAGATCAGGCGATCTCCACCCGCGGGTAGCGGTCCGGGGCGTTTCTCAGGAATGCCGCGATTGCGGTCAGGGACAAGGGCCGTGGGAGGGGGTGCCGGTCTGGGATGGTGCGCAAGGCGCGCTGGTAGCCGAAGAAGGTGTATGGGTCGTTGGGGTACCGGCCGGGTGAGACGCCGGCGAATGCACCGGCGACCCGGGCCCGCTGTAGAAGCTCGCGCCATTGTTCGACGGTCGCGATTCCGACGGAGTCGACGCCGTGGCAGAACAGCGCCAGATGCAGGTAATCGTAGTCGTCGCCGCTATCGAGGTAGCGGCGCAGGCCAGCGAGTGATGGCTGGACCGGAAAGGCCGTCCAGTACGGCACACTGCCGGTGAGCAGCGTCCACCGGGGGTCGAACAGTATGAATGAGTCGATCAGTAACCGGTTGGCTGGCAGGGTCCGTTGCCGGTACCACCAGCGGTAGAGGTCTGCGATCAGCGGGCTGAGGTCCTCGGGCTGGTCGAACACCAGCCGGGCCGTCTGGAAGCCGTGGCGGTCGGCATAGGCGGTGATGTCGTCGCGGAGTGCCGGCTCGAAGCCCCATTCCGCTTCCGGGCTCTTGGCATCGGCCGGGGGCGCCTGCCATCGGGAGCCCGCGGCACCATAGCGACGCAGGTAGTCCGCCACCCGCAGGCCGCCGTCGCGATATTCCTCGGCCGGCATGCCGCCGACCGCGCCCAACTGAAACAGATGGCGTTCACCGATGCGGGTGGTGGGCCACCGTTGGCCGCATTCGGCGATCAGGACGGTGCCGCCCGGTTCGAGGACGTCGGTGATGAACTTCTCGTACGCGGGCCCCAGCCGGGTGCGTTTGACCCGGAAGTACGCCATCCGGCGCAGGGTGAGGCGATCCTGGTTCGGGTCGTGCATGTGGTGCAGCACCAGAGCGGGATTGCGATCGAGCAAGGCGCGGGCGGTGCGGTCGAACGCGTGCGCCGCGCGCATCGGGTCATCCGGTGGGACGTGCTGCTGGCGTACGGGGAGCAGCAGCGTCTGTGGCAGCCAGGGCACGCCCATCGCGGCGCAGAGGTGGGTCAGCGCGCCGTTGGAGGATCCGATCACCACCGCCGGGTAGCGGCGGCGCGGATAGAGACCGGCTACCGCGGCGGCGACGGCATCGGCGTCGATCCGAGCGATGTCCGCCTCGGGGCGGCCCTCAGCCCCGCTGAACACGCTGTAGATCCACTGGCGGGTGGTCACCGGCAGTCGGGCCGCCACGGCGGCGGCAGGCCGCAATGCCCGGAAGGCCGGCTTGCCCAGCGGCGGCGTGTCCCGGCCGTGCAGGAACCGGGCCAACGCCACCACCATCGCGGACGCGGAGTCGAAGCCGGCGACCTCCCGCGGCAGCCCCATGGCCACCTCCGGCCGAATCATGCCTGCAAGCGCGGGTACCACGAGCTATGCCCGAGTTCCCGCGCGACGTCACCACGTCATACCACGACGGGGTGCTGGGCCGGATGCGAAGCCGGGCAGTCGGTGTCCCGCGCCCCGAAGTGCCACAGGTCGTCCTCGTCCAAGGGATGGCCGTGGCCGACTACCTGTTGCCGGGACTGGCGGCGTTCGGCAGGTGGACTCGCGCGCACCTGGTGGAGCTGCCCGGGTTCGGCGGCAGCGGCGAGCCACCACACGAGCTGTCGGTTCCGGAGTTCGGACACGCCGTGGCGGACTGGCTGACCACCCGACAACCCGACCCCGTGATCCTGGCCGGGCATTCCAGCGGCACCCAGGTCGCCGCGGAGGCGGCCGTGGGCCATCCCGGCGTGGCTGGACTGGTACTGGCCAGCCCCACCGTCGACCCGGTGGCCCGCGGCCTGGTGCGCCTGCTCGTTCGGTGGCAGCTCGACGGCCGGCATGAGCCTCCTGGTCTGACCGAGTCGCACTGGCCGGAGTGGAGGCGCGCGGGACTGCGCCGGCTGGTGCATCTGGTCCGGGCTCATCTTCGTCATGTCATGGAGGAGCCACTGGCGCGGCTGACGGTCCCGCTGTTGGTCCTGCGAGGCGAACAGGACCGGCTCAGCACCCGCCAGTGGGCGCGGCACCTGGCCAACATCGTGCCGAGCGGCCAGTTCGTTGAACTGCCTGGCGCACACACGTTCCCCTGGCTAGACCCGCAGGCATGGTCAGAACCAGTACGCAGGTTCGCCGAGGCACTGCGGCCATGAGTAATGCCCCTACGAGGTCCAGTGTTGACGGGGCGAATGCAGTCCCTGTGTCGGCCGCCGAAGCGGCGGCAAGCCGGACCTCAAACCCCGCAAACGAGCCGCGACCTGATGCGGTTTGCGCCAAGTGCGCCCGGGAAGTCACTGCGGGGTTCCTGTTCGTACGCCCGGCAGGCGCCGGCGCAGATCCGCCCGCGCAGTTGTTGAGCGCCTTGATCGGCGGCGAGCTCGGCATGGCCAAGGATGATCGACTTCAGGTACGTGTCGAGCATCGGCATGCCGGTTGCTCGGTATCGGACAACTCCTCTCCGCCGGTTCCAACCGCCCCAGGCGAGAGAAGTCCCGGTGCACACCAGATCACGGGCGGCGGCATAGGGCACGCCGCAGCGGGTACCGGCCAAACATGGCGACCAATCCGATCCAGCTGCAGAAGCACCTCGGCGGCGTCGACTACCCGGTCGACAAGCGGACACTGATCCAGCGGGCGCGCGACAACGGCGCCGACGACGAGGCGCTCCGCACGCTGGAGAACCTGCCCGCCGACCGGTTCAACTCCCCCAATGACGTCAGCGAAGCGTTCGGGAAGGAGTAACCGTGGAGGCGGCGACGCTGGCCGAAGCCCCGCCTTCAGCCGTACGACCAGCGGCGGCAGCAGCGAGGACTTGGCCATCCAGTTCGTCTTTGACAGCCCGAGGACGGGGGAGTCGGCTGGTGGTCGTGGCTCCGTAGTCGCCGCGCAATGATCGACCGCCTCGAGTTTCAGCCGAAGCACGATGGTCTGGATTGAGGCGTGTTGACAGTCTTTAGGAACTTCAAGCCGAAGGTCGGCTATTGTCAACGACGACGACCGCTGGATCATTCGGTCCGACCGGTCCCGCTGCCCGGAAACTGTCGTCGATCCCTCAAGACCGGAGTCAACCCAGGACGCGCATCCAATGACGACCGATCAGGCGGTGGGGCTGGGACGTGACGGCGGCGGCCCACAACGCGCGACCTTGCTGGAACTGTTCCTTGATCTGGCGTTCGTCGCCGCGCTCGCCCTGATCTCGCGAACGTTGGCCCACGATCTCAGCGGGGGCGGGATCCTCCAGGCCGTGGTGCTGCTGATGGCGGTCTGGTGGGTCTGGTCCGTCACCGCACTGGCAACCGACCTCTACCACCCACAGCGGCCACCCATCGTCGTCATGACGCTCTGGGCCATGCTCGGCACCCTCCTGATGGCCGGCTCGCTGCCCGCAGCCTTCTCCGGCCACGCCCTGGTGTTCGCGGGCGCGTACGTGGCGATCCACGTTGGCCGAGGCCTCTTCCTGGCCGCCGCGCTGCACGGACGCCAAGCACGAGTGCACGCCGGGCGGTTCGTCTTCTGGTTCCTTGTCTCCGCCGTACCATGGCTCACCGGCGGCCTCGTGGCCGGCGCAACCGCGCGGGGCCTGCTGTGGGCGGCCGCGCTCGCCATCGATTACGGCTCAGCCTGGCTTCGCTACCCCACACCCGGGCTCGGTCGGGTACCGGCCTCCCAGTACGGGGTGGCAGCCGACCACCTGGCGGAGCGTTACCAGCAGTTCTTCACCCTCACCCTCGGCGACCTCATTCTCGTCACCGCCCTCACCTACGCCGGCCACGACCTGACGGCCGACCGCACCGCGGCGCTCCTCGTCGCGTTCGCCGCCACCGTGCTGCTGTGGCAGATCTACGTCCACCGCGCCGGGGCCCTGCTGAAAGCCGCCATCCAGTCCTCCCGGGATCCCGGCGGATTCGTGCGGTCCGCGCCCTACACCCACCTGCTCATGGTGGCCGGCGTGGTCGCCGCCGCCGCCGGATTCGAAATCGTCATCGCCCATCCCGCCGAACACACCACACCCTGGCTGACGGGCGTCATCCTCGGCGGACCCGCACTGTTCCTGGCCGGACGAGCCCGATTCGAATACGAGGTGTTCAGCCGAGTGTCGCCGTCCCGGCTGGTCGGACTGCTCGTGCTGGCCGTCTCCGCACCCGCGATGGTGCTCGTACCCTCACTGGTGGCCGCCCTCACGGGAACCCTCGTGCTAGCCGGGATCGCCATCTCGGACGCCGTTCGCGCCCACGGAAAACCACCCGAGCCACCCTCGCCCGCCATGTAAACGCAGGCGGCCCCAACCGTCCGCCCGGCAGGTGCGTCGTCGAAGAATCCAGCCTCCCCGTCCCTCTAAAACCGGGGGCCTCACGCCAGTTGGCAGGGGTGCTCCACGGGTGCTCGGATGTTCCGATGCCGGCCGGATTCACGGCTCTTCACAATGCAAAGTGTCTTCGGTGACGCTGATACGCCGATCGTCGTCGAACTCGCGCAAAAACCAGATCTACAAGGCGTTCCTGGAGGGCCGAGAATCCTCCATCTCTCACGCAGCACGCGTATCCCACGCAAATGTCCGCGGCCGGGCGCTCGTCCGGGATCGGCGCCGGCTCGATGCTGGCGGCAGCGCGGCTGGACCATCCCGGCGCGCGATGCCGGCGGGGCGTCGGCGATGCTGTGGGCGTGGAGTACGTGTCCAGAGTGCCGCGACCGCCGCTGGACGGGCTGATCGACGACCTCTACTACCTGGAGGGTGCGCCGCCGTACGCCCGGCTGACGCTGCCGCCGATGCCGGCGGCGTTGCTCATCGTCAACCTCGGGGCGCCGTTCCGCATTCGTGCCGGCGCTGACATCGAGACGGCCGAGTACGCCGACGGCTGCGTGGTCACCATGCCCACCCGCGCGTTGGAGTTCGGTTACCCACTCCGGACCCGGTCCGTCGGCGTGCACTTCAAGCCGTGGGGGCTGGCGCCGTTCCTGCCGATGCCCGCGGCCGAGCTGTGTGACCGGCCGGTGACGGTGGAGCAGGTTTGGGGCCGGCCCGCCATTGCTGAGCTGCGAGACCGGCTGGCCACGGCGGACGGACCGCACGAGATGCTGACGCTGCTCGAGGAGGAGCTAATGCGACGGCTGTGCGAGACCGCCGGCCTGGGGCTGGTCCGCCATACGAGCAGCGTCATCGCGGCGACCAGCGGGGCGGTGGCGATCGGCGACCTGAGGGTGGCAGCCGGTGTCAGCAGCACTCATCTGACACAGCGGTTCAAGGAGCTCATCGGCGTCACGCCGAAGCGGCTGGCCCGCACCTACCGCTTCGCCGCCACCGTGTTCGCGATCAACCCCGCCGGACCGATCGACTGGGGCGACCTCGCCGGTGGCGCAGGCTACTTCGACCAGGCCCACTTCGGCCACGAGTTCCGGGCGTTCACCGGACTCACGCCGACCCGGTACGTCGAAGTCCGGCGGCGGTTCCTGCGCGAACATCCCGGCCACGCGCTGGACGGCTGGCCGCTGCCGGCCGATTGATTTCTTACAAGAGCGACAGCTCACGACACGCTAATTTGGGGGCATCCCAAAGCAGAGGAGAGCCCCGTGGGCAAGGTGGTCATGTACAGCTCGGTGTCGGTGGACGGATTCGTCGCAGACGAGAATGACCAGCCCGGACCGCTGTTCGACTGGTTGTCCAGCGGTGACGTCCCGTTGGACGAGAGCGGCGAGGTGAAGGTGTCGCAGACGTCCTACGACTACACCCGGCCGTACTGGGACCAGATCGGGGTGACAATCGTCGGCCGCCACGTCTTCGACATGACGGACGGCTGGGACGGGAAGCCTCCGGGCGGGATCGACCACGTGGTCGTCGTGACGCACCGGCCGGCGCCCGAGGGCTGGGACCCCGAGGCGCCGTTTCACTTCGTCGACGGCGTCGAGGCAGCCGTGGCCAAGGCGCAGGAGCTTGCGGGTGACCGCATGGTCGAGGTCGCCGCTGGCGACGTCGGTGGCCAGGTGCTTGCCGCGGGCCTGGTCGACGAGGTGCGCATGGACGTCGTACCCGTCGTGTTCGGGTCCGGCAAGCGCTACTTCGGGTCGGTCGACGCGCAGCACCTGTTGGAGGATCCTGACGTGGTGATTCAGGGCGACCGGGTGCTTCACCTGCGCTATCGGGTGCGCCGTTGACCGATCTGAGCGGGTACGCGAAGAAGTCCACTGCGAACGGTGACACAAGATCGGGCCTCCGGCTGCGTTTGCGCATCGCTGTCCCTGGTCGGGTAGCCGACGCCGATCCGCCCCAGCACCTCACCTGTGGCAAGTTCAACTCAAGATCACTGGTTGCCGGTTTCCGTCGTATCTTTGGCCGACCCCCAGGAAGAGCGGCTCTTCACCAATGCAGGGTGTAGTCGGGGTCTGAATCCGCCTGTCTCGAGTAGGGATCGGGCGATGTAGGTGGTGAGGTTGCGGAAGCCGAGGGCGGAGCCGCGCAGGTGCTCCAGGCGGCCGTTGATCGCTTCGGCTGGACCGTTGCTGGTGCGGGGCCGGTCGAAGTAGGCCAGTACGTCAGCGGCTCGCTTGCTCAGGGTGCGGCCGAGCTTGGCGATCTCGACCAGCGGCCTGGGGACGCCGGCGCTGAGCGACTCGATCAGCTTGACCATCAGCTCGCGGCCCGCGGCTGGGTCGGGGTGCCGGTAGGCGGCGATCATCCGCTGGTAGATGCCCCAGGTGGCCTCGACCTCGACGTGCTCATCGATGGCGAACAGGGCCGTGAGTCGGGCGGCCTGCTGTCGGTGAGCAGGTCCACACCGGTGTGCAGGGTTCGCCGGGCACGGTAGAGCGGGTCGTTCTTACGGCCGCGGCGGCCGCGGGTGGTCTGCTGAACGCGGCGGCGGCAGTCGTTGAGGGCGTCGCCGGCCAGGCGCACCACGTGGAAGGGGTCCATCACCGCGACCGCGGCGGGGATCTCCTCAGCAGTGGCGGTCTTGAAGCCGGTGAACCCGTCCATCGCGACGACCTCCACGGCCTCGCGCCACGCCTGGGGGCGCTGGGTAAGCCAGGCCTTGAACGCGGCCTTGGAGCGGCCCGGGATCATGTCCAGCAGCGTCCCTGATCAGCTTAGCGATCCTGAGTCGGATGGGGTTTCCGGGATCGTTTCCCACCGTGGTGGAGATGCATGGGCGTGGAGATGGAATCCGGCGCCCAGTGCGGCTCCGCGTGGCCGGTGGCCGGTGGTGGTGGGTGTGCTGATCGTGTTCACGCCCTGGTGTCGGTGGGCTGCGCGGGGCAGCCTCCGGTCCGTTGGTGCGTGTCCCTCCGGACGCTTGCCCGCCTGGCCGTGAGGCCGGGTGGGGGAGGGTGCCCCGCGTCGCCTGGGCGCGGGGCGTGAGGTGCGGTGCCGGGTGGGGCCGGTCTTGGACCGGTCCCTCCGGCTGCCCGTGGTGCTTGGGGTGACGACGGCGCTGGCTTCGAGCTCGTCGACGACCGTGCGGATCACCAGGGCGCCGGTGGTCTTGTCGGTGACGGTTTTGGCTTGGTGGGTGAGGCCGCGGGCGGCGATGCGCCGCCATGCTCCGTGGTCGCGGTCGCCCTGCCAACGGCAGGACTGGTCGGGGCAGATGGCCCATTTCCATCCCGCGACGGTCCGCTTGTCGGGGGCTTTACGGTGCCGCAGCGGGGTCAGGCACTGCGGGCAGTGCTTGGAGGTGTTGCGGGCGGGGACGGTGACCACGGCGATACCGTGCTCGGCGGCAAGGTGCCGCATCCGGTCGCTGATCTTTCCGCGGACCTGCTGGGACAGACGCGTGTTCAGGCTGTGCCCCATGCCCTTGGCTTCCAACGAGCGCAGGTCTTCCAGATAGATCACCGTCGCCCGGGCGGCGATCGCCTGGTCGACCGTCCAGCGGGCGGCAGCCCACGCGAGCGCATCGTTCAAGTTTTGGCGGCGGGCGGACACGTGGCGGATCTCGCCGGCCAGCACCTCGTGTTTCGCGCTCACATGCTCGTCGGGGCGGCCGCCGAGCAGCCGCGCGTACTGGTCGGCCTTCGCATGCAGCCGCTCACTGTGGCGGCGCAGGCGGTGCTGCTTGGCTAGGACCCCGGGGGCCCGGAATTGTCCACCTGCCCCCAACGCCGTGATCCGGCCATCCTTTCCCAGTCGCAGGGCTCCGGCGCTGAGGAGGGTGTTGAGGCCCCAGTCCACACCGACCGCCACCGTGTGACCGGTCCGCGCGGCTTTCGGCACCGGGTGCGTGTATGCCAGGTCGGCACGCACCGTCCCGTCGGTGACGCGGAGGGTGGGCAGGTGCAGCACCGCCGCGGCAGGAACCGTAGGCGGCAACGTGATCCGGCACGCCACCCACGTCCAGTCCCGATACCCTCGCGGATCCGGACGGGTGGGCAGTTGCAGCCGCAGCAGCGCCCTGCCCGGGTCGGTATCGCTGCGTTCGATGGTGGCCTGCTGCCGATCACACGCGGCCAGCAACAACATCCGCCCGATCCTCGGGACGCCTTCGAGTTCGAACACGTCCACCGGCAGCCGGCCGTTGACCTTGGCGAACGTGCCGGCCTGCCGGGTCCGGGACTTGATGATGCTGGCCGGCAGACACTCCCCGCCGGGGATCGAGGCCCGAACCTGATCCCACTCGGCGGGAGTGCGCTTACGCGGATCGGCCGGCCACGTCGCCAGGACCCCGGCCGTCAGGTCGGCACGCCACTTCACCGACCGCAGCGCACGCCCCGCCTGCTCCAGGGCCATCCGGATGATGCGGTCATTGACCCTCACACCCTGAGGCGTGGTCGCGGTCCAGCCCAGCCGCCGCAGCGCCATCCACGCGTTCGACGGCAACCGCCGCCCACCCGCATCCACCCCGGAAGCCAACACCTGCACATCCACGCTGTTCCAATGCGCGCCGATCAACGCGGCCGCCATGCCCGCCACCAGATCGGCACACCAACCAACCCGCTGCGCCAGCACCGCCGGAGACAGCACCTCGCCGGTTTCCTCGTCCACCCCTACGCGGAGCAATGCGCGGGCACACGCGGTGCGGGCCATCTCACCCTCGGCCAGCCGCAGCTTCCCGCTCACCGACTCAACGCCTCAACACCGATCCACAAAAACCGGCCCTCACGACCGACCCACGCCACCGGAACCCTCCCCGAACCAACCCAAACGTGATGCGCCACAGGGCGAACACCGACACGCTTCCCGCCTTGGAAAGCCGAAAACGTTCCACACAGGCCAACCTATGATCACCGATGATCGATAATCAAATCGGTCAGCCTCGCTGGACCCGTACCGGCGCGCACCGGCGTGAGGTCGATGATCACGGTGACGTACTTGTCCCCGCGGCGGGTGTGGCGCGCCACGCGTGCTCATCGACCCCGATGACCTTCACACCGTTCAACCGGCCGGGATCGTTGATCAGCACCCGTCGGCCCTCGGCCAGGACCGCGTCGTTTGCGGTGTTCCACGCGACGCCAAGCCCTTGGGCGACGCGAGCGATGCTCAAGTGCTGACACACGATCGCCTCCAGCGCCCAGGCCAGTCCACGACGCGACAGCCTGGCCCGCGGCTGGGCCGCGCGGCTGGTGTCCTGGCGCCACACATGCTCACACCCGGTGCACCGGTACCGGCGGATCGTCACCAGCAGGGTGGTCGGTCGCCAGCCCAGCGGCTCGTGCGCCAGCTCCCGCGTGACGGTGTCCCGGGGTCTTCCCACATACCCGCAGCGTCGGCACCAGCCCTCAGTGCCGTCATCAGCGCTCGCGAAGGAGGCGCTGCTCAGTCCGAGACACGGAGCACCTGGATGTTTTCCGCGCCCCGTTCCGAGAACCACGCCTCGAGTTCGGCGCCGTCGAGCGACCGGGTCCCGTGCTCGTCCACCACGACCGGGCCGACCACGGTCCCCTTGGCGCCCTCAAGTTGGCAGCCGAACATCCGTGCGCCGGTCAGGACTGCGGGCATGGTGCCGCCCCCGAGGTTGCACCACCGCAGGCTCGCGAACTCGAGGTTGGCTCCGCGCAGATCGGTCTTGTACAGCTTGGCCGAGTTGAGAATCGCGTGGCTGAGGTCGGCGCCCGCCAGGACGGCTTCGTCGAGCTCCGCCGCGAACAGCCTCGCACCGCGAAAGCGGGCGTTCGGGGCCGAGCAGCCAACCAGTTCCGCCTTGGCCAGGTCGGCGAAGCTCAGGTCGGCGTCCGCAAGCTCGGCGTTGTTCAGGTTTGCGCCGCCGAGATTGGCGTCCTCGAATCGGACGCCGGTCAGGCAGGAACTGACCAGGTAGGCATCCGTCAGGTCGATGGTGCTGAGGTCCGCGCCGCGGAAATCGAGAAAATCGCCCGACAGGTACGACGTGGGGTCCGAGGCAACGGCGGTGAACCATTCCTCGAGCGCCTCCCTGGCCTCGGGACTGTCGGGCCAACGGGTCACGTCAGCGCTGCTCTGCTTATACCTGCTCATTCGAGGAACACCACCTTGCCGTCCAAGTCCGTGTTACCGGCGACCCGCCTCTTGAGGTCGGCCAGGGAACTCGGAGACAGGTTTTTGCTGTCGATGATGACATGCTGTCCGCCGTCCACCTCGTCGGCGAGCTTCTGCTCGAACTCGGCGCCGTCGTAGCGTCCCTTCGTGCCCTCGGGCATCGGCTGGCCGGCCTGCCGGCCGGCTGGGAAGGTGTCGACCGGACTCTTGACGTCCCAGTTGTTTCCGTTGGAGTCGATGAACTCGCCCTGATCCTTCTGGAATGCAGGATCGGTGTTGTCGAGCTCGGCGCGGCGAATCGGGCCAGGGATCTTGCCCTGCGCCTCGGCCTCGAGCCCGACCTCCGCCTCTCGGCGCGACTTGGCGCTGATCTTTCCGTTGTGGGCCGGGTCGGCGGCGAGCTCTTGCACCCGGCGGTCGTACTCCGGAGTGCCGGGTTTCGGGGTCTGGTATCCGTCGTCGCTGCCCGAGGGTTTGCCCTGCGAGCCGCCCTGGTCGCCGCCCGGGCGGCCCTGGCGTGCCTCCTCGGCGACGGTCTCCTGCGCTCGGCTGACGTTCTCGGGGACGTCGGTACTGCGGCGTCGCCCTGACGGGGTACCGGCGCCATCGCCCTCACCGTCGCCGGGTGGGCGGGACGGGTTCGGGCCGTCGCCGTTTCCGCCGCCGTGGGGGGTCTTGGGTTTCGCCATCGTCGGGCCCTCAGCCGTCCAGCAGCTTGGAGAGGTTGGTCAGGCTGGTGATCAGGGACATGACATAGGTCAGGATGCGCCCGGCCCACTTGACCACGGCTGCCGCGATCTGCGCGGCAATCACCGGGATCGTGACCACGAAGATCGCCTCGACCGCCCACACGATCACGCGGGCCACCAGGTCGGCGATGAGGTCACGCACGATGTCGCGGGTGAACATCACCAGGTTCCCGGCGGCCTGAGTGGCGGCGGCCATCGCGGCGGAGATCCCGCCGAGCCCGTTGATCGCCTCCACGTTGTGTTCCATCAGGTTGTGGTACGCCGTAGCGGCCCGCCCCTGCCAGTGCGGCATGTCCCCCTCGACGAAGGACTTGAGGTCGGCAGCCATGCTCTGCAGCGCGGCGGCCATGTTGTCCCAGGTGGCCGCGTGCGAGGCCACCACGTCGGGCATGCCGGTGAGCTCGTCGAGGATCTGCCGCAGCGGCTCGAAGTATTCCATCGCCCAGCCCAGCCCGTTGGCCAGCAGCGCGCTGAACGGGTCCATCACGCTCGCGGCGGCTTCGATCCCGAACGCCGCGCCCGCGATCAGGTCGTCGACCCAGCCCTCGCTGTGGATGGCGTCGACCAGCCCCTGGAAGCTGTCGGCCAGGGCCGCCCCGGTCCAGGGCTTGCGGGTCGAAACGACGTCGGCGACCAGCGACGTGTCGGTCATCGCGCCGCCCCCGCCAGCCCCCCACCCGCTTTACGGATCGCGGTGTCGGCGTCGGTGTCGGCGTTGTCGTAGTTGTCGGCGGTCTTCCGCAGCCCGGCGACGACCAACGACAGGTTCTCCTCGACGTACGCGATCAACTCGTCCTGCCGCCTGTGCCGGCCCTCCAGGATCGCCGGCAGCCAGCTGCAGAGCAGTCCGTACGCCTCGTCGTTCTGCGCGATGTGCGCGCTGGCGGTCTTGATCGCGTCGAAACGCCCGCGCAGCGTGTCGACATTGCGGGCATGCGCGCGGATCTGCTCGGCGTCGACCGCGAAACCGTCGGCCATCGGGCTCACCACCCGGAGTGCCGGTCGTCGGGGCTGTCCGCGGCGGGATCGGCGTCGCGTAGCTGCTGCCCGACGCGCTCAGCGATCGCTCGCGCCGCTGCCGACTCGGTGCCCACCGTGTCGGCGATGATTTCCTGCGAGCGGTCGGCCAACTGCCGTTTCGCCTCGCGGATCGTGTCCATGACCGTCCTGGCCACGACCTCGGGGGCGACCCGCTGAATCCGTGGACCCAGCCGCAGGTCGACCAACGCCCCCACGGAGTCGACCGTGACCTCGCACAGGCCGTTGCCGTCGGCAACCGTCACCCGCAGCTCCTGGAGCCGGTCACTCATCGCCTTGGTGTCGGCCGCCAACCGGTCGATCCGGCCCTTCCACGCCGCCAGCCGATCCATCGCGCCGTCCGGATCCAGCAAGCCCCCCGCGCTCGGAACGCCGGCCCCCATGTGTCCCCCGGTTGCTCACCGTGATCATTTCGTGGCCGACGCAGACTAACATCGCATCCACACGGGCGACTACCGTCGGTACCGCCACGGTCCACAACAGACGCACGTCACGGCGTTGTCGAAGATGTCGCCGACAATGCCGGTGGAGGCGGCGATTCCGACCTCGCCAAGCCGAAACCAGCATGGCCAATAAGGGTCGACGCCGGACGGCGGCCCAAGGCAAGTGACGCCGACAGACCCGGCCGCGGCACGGTCACCGTGGCCATCGCCGGCACCTGCGTCATCCGCGGCACCGTCCGGCAGGACCTGGACCGGGACGGGCAGCGCGATGCGGGTGAGCCGGCCGTCGCGGACGGCCCGGACGGCGTGCTGCGGGTGAGCCTCTGGGCCCGGCAGGGGCAGGCGGTCGGCGGCGGCTCGACCACCGTCAACCGTGGCGGCACCTGGTCCATCACCGCTCGCACCGAGCTCTACCAGGTGCGGATCGAGGCGTCCAGCCGGTACGGCCGCACTGTCGCCGACATGGGTGACGACACCACCGACTCCGACATGGTGACGTCGTACCAGTTCGAGCCCATGGCCCGTCGTGTCCATGATCCGGCTGCGAATGCCGCCCACCTGGTACGACGGTGGCAAGCATGCCGCAGTGAGGGGGTACCGATGACCGGTAGACGGGAGACCGTGGAGGTCGATCCGGTGGTGTTCCGCGCCGTCTACGACTCGCCCGCCTCGCTGCCGGGCCGGCACCGGTGGACCACCCCGGAGTCGGACGTACGCCGGCTGGAGAAGCTGCTCAACATGCCGGCGCGCAGCATCGGCGCCCCGCTCTGGGTCAGCGGCGACGAGCCGGACTGCCCGAAGTGCGGTCGCCGGGTGAACTGGTACGACATCGTCTCCTCCGCCCTGCACGGGGTGCACGACCGCGCGATGATCGCCCGGGTGATCCTCGGTGAGCGCAAGTACGTGAACACCGAGGTGCCGGACGCCATCCCCGGCGTGCACTGCGCCGACTGCCGCAGCCCGATCGATGGGCTGCGCAGCTTCAAGTGCCACAACTGGGCGTACGCCTTCGAGGCGCTGGAGGAGATCGTCGAGCGCATGTCCGGGGTGCCCGCGCAGCCGGCGCCGCCCCACCCGTCCGACGCTCCATAGCCCCCTTCCCCGCCACTGCGTGATCCCTGCCAACGGGCTGTGAACCGCCTGAGACTCCGGTGCCCGATGGGGATTTTCCCGGCACCCTCCGGGTGAACGGAGTATGAACAGTTGGTGAGGTGATCCATGGCTGACGCCGTCATGACCGACGTTCCGGATATCAGCGCGGACTGGTACCACGACATCGTGCGGTACGCCGACAGCACGCCGCAGCCGGTGCACTGGTTCGCCACCCACTTCACCGAGGGTGCGATCCTGCTGCTCGGCGTACTCATGGTGCTGGCTGCGCTGACCCGGCTGGTCGGCGGGGACGTCCGGGGTCGGGCGCTCGCCCTGGCCGCGCCGGTCACGGTGCTGCTGTCGTACGGCGCCAGCGAGGGGCTCAAGGACCTGATCGCCGAGGACCGGCCCTGCCGCAGCCCCGCCGACCTGGTGATCGTCGCCGGGCACTGCCCACCCGTCGGCGACTGGTCGTTCCCCAGCAATCACGCCACGATCGCCGGGGCGCTGGCCGCCACCACGCTGCTGCTGCACCGCCGGATCGGCCTGGTGGCCGCCCCGCTGGCCCTGCTGGCCGCGCTGTCCCGCACCTTCGTCGGAGTGCACTACCCGCACGACGTGGCCGCCGGCCTGCTGCTCGGGGTCCTCGTCGGCACCCTGCTCACCCCGCTCGCCGCCCGCCCGGTCGCCGAACTGCTGGCTCGGCGCAGCCGTCGCGCCGCCCGACCACTCACCCGCCCCGCCCGCCGCTGATCCACCCGCCGCCGCCCGTGCCCATGCCCGTCTTGGCCGCAGATTCACGGAAATAGTCCTTATCCCGCGCGTCATGGCCACGCTTTCGGTGAAGGTGCTGCCACCAGGTGGCGACGGAGGGACAGGCGCGGCGGGCGGCGTCAGGGGGTGAGGAGGAGGGCCAGGGCGGTGGCGAGGATGAGGAACGGGCCGAAGGGCAGGTGGCTGGACCAGCGGACCCGACGCGCCGCCAGCAGGGCCAGCCCGACCAGCGCGGAGAGGCTGACGGCGAGCACCAGCCCGACCACCAGCACCGACCATCCGTACCAGCCGAGCAGCGCGCCCGCGCCGAGGGCGAGCTTGGCGTCGCCGAGCCCGAACCCGCGCCGGCCGAGCAGCAGGGTGGTGGCCGCGAAGCCCGCGCCGAGGACGAGCCCGGCGGCGGTGGCCCGCAGCCAGGGCGCCGGACCGGCCCCGGCCACCGCGGCCACCCCGAGCAGCGCCCAGACGCCGGCCGCCGCCGGATAGGTGAGGCGGTCCGGCAGCCGGTGCACGGCCGCGTCGATCAGCGCCAGCGGCACCGCCCAGGCGAGCCACCAGGCCACCGCCGCCCGCCCGCCGAGCGGTCCGGCGGCCAGTGCGAGCACCACCACCGCCGCGGCCAGGGCCGCTTCCACCGCGCCGGGCGGCGCGCCGATCCGGGCCCGGCAGCCCGGGCAGCGGGCCGCCGGCCCGAGCGCCGGCAGCGGACGGTCCAGGCCGACCGGCGTGCCGCAGCGGTCGCATTCGGCCCGGTCCACCGAGCCCGGGGGTACGGCGTACCGCGCGAACGCCAGCCGCATCGGCGGGACGAGCGCCAGGGCGGCGAGCAGCCGCACCACCGGACGCCGGGCAGGGGTCTCCGGTCCGGCGCCCCGGAGCCGTACGGCCGTCACGTCACCCCTCCCGCGCGGTTGCTGACTGTTCCACTCTGGATCACGGAGAGTGATATTGGCCGCGCCGGCGTGTGGCGGATGGCGCGGAAACCGGCGTCCCGACCGCAGCGGCCGGAGACCGGGAGACCGCTGACCGACCGCCGATGACCAGCCCGGATCGCGGCGGGACGGATCGGACCAGAGGCACCCATGCCACCCATTCCTCCACCGCTCGGCCGCCAACCGGCCCGGCCGGGCTCTTGACAGGTTGCGGGCACCCCTGCCACCAGCCCGGCCGACTGTCGGGCGAGCGCCGCCGTTCGGACACCCATCGGCCACCACCACCTGTCATCACTCAAAGTAGTCGTATGAATTGCCTCTGTTGCATCGGCGGACGTCAGCCTATGCTCGCCCCTTGGGTACGACGCAACCCCGAGCAATTGGCGTCGGAGGCCAATCGGAGACAACATTTCGAATTCACTGAAGATCAACACAGGTAAATGCAATGGCAGTCAGTTGAGGCCCGGTCACATTCATCCGGGCGCGCTTCCGCATGCCCGGAGTACGCCCGCGCGACCGCTCCGGGCCATCACCGAGGAGGGCACGGCGTTGCGCACACGGGATTCCCGCCGCTGGACAAGCTGCCTGCTCAGCCTTGCCCTGCTGGGCGCGGGCACCGGTTGCGGCACCGAGCCGGAGGCGGCGGCCCGCCCATTGACCGGGCCCGGCGGCGCGCCGGCCACCCAATCGACGGCCGACGAACAAGCGGCCGGAAAAGCCGCCCTCGCCGCCTATTCCGGCTATCTGGACGCGTCCCGCGCGGCGAGCGCGCGCAGCGACCCGGCGCATCCCGCGCTGGCCCGATTCCTGGCGGATCCGCTGCTGACCCGGGTTCGGGTGGCAATTCGTGAGGCGAAGGAGCACGGCGCGATGCGCACCGGAACGCTCGTTTCCGATCCCACCGTCGTGTCGGTCGACCTGGCCGCCGACCCGCCCGTCGTGGAGATCCAGGACTGCCTGGACGCCACCGGCTACCGCCTGGTCTACGCCAAGGACCACCGGCTCGTCCCCGGCACCCGCAGCGGGCGGTACCTGGCCACCGCCACCGCCGCCCGCTACCCGGACGGCCGATGGCTGATCAACGCCGGTGCCGCGCATCAGGACCAGCCGTGCTGACCTGGGGAGGAGGGGGTGTCCCGGCCCGCGCGACCCGGGCCGGGACACCCCGAAGGCTGCTGCTCGCCGCCGGCCTGGCGTTGCTGCTCACGCTGACCGGCGTACCCGCCCGGGCGGCCGGTCCCGGCGGCGACTGCCCGCCCGGACAGAACGACTGCAACGTCTGGGACGACGATCCGGGCGTCCCGGGTCCGGGCGGCGGCGGGAACACCGGCGGGGGCGGCAACGGTGGTGGCACCGCCCCGAAATGCCAGTGGAACGGCCGGGCCATCCCCTGCTACCACGACCAGCTGGGCTGGTTCAACAACGCCGACGGCTGCTACTACAAGCTGGCCGAGCCGCAGCAGGCCGCGCCCGAGGGCAAGCAGTGGTACCTCCAGACCTGCAACGGCGGTGACCTGGGCGCGCAGACCATGGTGCTGCGGGACGCCCCGCCGCCCGGCTACGGCGCGCCGCCCGACCCGGAGGAGCTGGCCCGCCGCGCGCTCGCCTCGATCTCGCTGCTGCCGCCCCGGATCGCGGTCGCGCCCCGGCGGAGCGAGGGGCCGGGCCTGGTCGGCCTGCCGGTCTGGATGTGGGCCAGCAGCGGGTCCTCCTACTTCGGGCCGCTGCGCGCCTCCGCCTCCGACCGGGGGCTGACGGTCCGGATCACCGCCCGGGTGACCCGGATCGTCTGGAACATGGGCGACGGCAGCAGCATCACCTGCCGCAAGCCGGGCACCCCGTACGCCGCCGACGGCCCCCGGGCCGGGTTGACCTCCCCGGACTGCGGCTACCACCGCGGGTACGCCCGGGCCGGCACCTACCAGGTCAGCGCCACCACCTACTGGACCGTGCGCTGGGTCGGCGGGGGCGAGAGCGGCGACATCGCGCAGAGCCGGGTCAGCGGCACGGTCCCGGTGCAGATCAACGAACTCCAGGTGGTGACCCGATGAGCGCGAGGATGGTGGCCCGGTGAGTGTGGCGACCCGGAACGGGACCCCGCTGGACGCGCCGGTGGCGCCGCCCCGGGTGGTCCGGCAGCGGCGGATCCGCCCCGGCCTGCTCGGTCTGGCGGTGCTGCTGATCGCCCTCGGCGGGCTGGGCGCGGCCTTCGCGGTCACCGCGGTCCGGTCCACCGGCAGCTACCTGGCGGTGGCCCGCCCGGTCGAGGTGGGCCGGCAGCTCAGCGCCGACGACCTGGTCGCGGTACGGGTCTCCGGCGGCCAGGGGCTGCAGCCGGTGCCGACCCGGCGGCTGAAGGAGGTGGTGGGCCTGCGAGCGGCCGTCCGGCTGACCCCGGGCACCCTGCTCACCCCGGCGCAGCTCACCGACGCCCCGCTGCTCGGGCCCGGGCAGCAGCAGATCGCGCTCGGGCTCAAGCCGAGTCAGGTGCCGGCCCGTACGCTGCACCCCGGCGACAAGGTCCTGCTGATCAGCACCCCGGACAGGAACGCCGACGGCGAGGCGCGCGCCGGCGGCACCCGGTTCGAGGCCACGGTGATCGACACCGTCACGCCGGAGCACGACGATGTGGTGGTCTATCTGGCCCTGGCCGTCCGGGACGTGCCGGCGGTGGTGGCGCTCGCCGCGGACGACCGGATCGCGCTCGTGCTCACCGGGGCGGCCTGATGGCGGTCATCGCCCTGGTCTCGGCCAAGGGCTCCCCGGGCGTCACCACCGCCGCGCTGGCCGCCGCGCTGAGCTGGCACCGGCGGCTGGTGCTGGCCGAGTGCGACCCGGCAGGCGGCTCGATCCTCGCCGGCTACCTCGGCGGCGCGCTCGACGGTCCCCGGGGCATCGGCGAACTGGCCGTCGGGGAGCTGCGCGACGGCAACCTGGAGAGCGCCTTCTGGTCGCAGCTGGTCGACCTGGACGCCCCGAAGCGGGAGCGGCTGCTGCTGCCCGGCGTGGTCGACCCGGCCCAGGCCGGCAGCGTGAGCCCGCTCTGGCAGCGCTTCGCCGACTTCTTCACCAGTCTGGAGCAGGGTGTCCCGCCCTACGACGTGCTGGTCGACTGTGGCCGGCTCCAGGTGAGCGGCCCACCGTGGCCGGTGCTGCGGGCCGCTGCGGTGGTGCTGCTGGTCACCCGCGCGCACCTGCCGGACCTGTCGGCCACCCGGTCGACCGTCCGCGCCATCGAACGGGACTTCACCGAGCACCGGGTCCCCCCGGGCACCCTGCGCCTGCTGGTGGTCGGGGACGGGCACGGCACCAGCGAGATCAGCAAGGCGCTGCGGTTGCCCGTGATCGCCCGGCTGCCGCACGACCCGCGTACCGCCGCGGTGCTCAGCCTCGGCGGCACCGTACGCTCCGGCCGGCCGCTGATGCGCGCGGCCGGCGCCCTGGAGGTGCCGGTCGGGGCGCTGCTGGACCGGCGGCGCGCCCGGCTGGCCTGGACGGGGGCGGCGCCACCGCGGGCGGTGACCGCACCGAGCGGGCCGGGGGTGTCCGGTGCGGTTTGAGCCGGTCTCCCACGACCCGCGCGGGCAGCAGCCCGGCGCCACCTCCACCGTGCCGCCGCTGGTCCCGCCGAACCGGCACCACCCCGGCGCACCGGCCGTCGCGCCGCTGGCGCCGTCACCGCCGCCCCGCCCCCGGGTCGACTTCGCGGTGGTCCGCGAGCTGCGCCGGGAGTTGAGCGAGCGGCTCACCCTCTGGCAGCGGGGCCGGGAGTTCGACGCGGACGCCGAGGAGGTCGAGCGGGCCCGGCTGGCCGTCGCGGTGGTCTCCGCGTACGCGGACTCGGTGCGCCGGGCCGGCACGCCGATGCCCGCCGAGGCGGAACGGCTGCTGCTCGACCAGGTGACCGCCGAGCTGGTCGGCCTGGGCCGACTCCAGACGCTACTGGTCGACGAGACCATCGAGGAGGTGCACATCCTCGGCTGCGACCAGGTACGCATTACCCGGCACGGCGGCGGCGTGGACTGGGCCGAGCCGATCGCCGACAGCGACGACGAGTTGGTGGAGATCCTCCAGGCGGCGGCCCGCCGGGCCGGGGCCACCGAGCGGTCGCTGTCCACCTCGAAGCCGACCCTCGACCTGCAACTGCCGGACGGCAGCCGGCTCGCCGCCGTCTTCCTGGTCAGCCACCGCCCGTACGCGGTGATCCGCAAGCACAACACCCTGGCGGTGAGCCTGGAGGACATCGCCGGCGGCCGGCCCGACCTGGACGAGATGATCGACCCGCTGCTGCGCGACTTCCTCCGCGCGTCCCTGCGGGCCGGGCTGAACATCATGGTCGCCGGGCTGGCCGGGGCGGGGAAGACCACGGTGATCCGGGCGCTGATGGACGAGATCCCGGCGGACGAGCCGTACGTGCTGCTGGAGGAGAGCCGCGAGCTGCTGCCGGCCCGCCGGGGGCACCGGCACCGGGCGGTGATGAGCTTCGAGGCCCGGGAGGGGCACGGCGAACGCGGGCTGGACGGCCGCCCGGCCGGTGAGGTGAGCATCGCCGACCTGATCCCGGTCGCGCTGCGGATGGGCGTGCTGCGGATCATCGTCGGCGAGGTCCGGTCCCGGGAGATCGTGCCGATGCTCCAGGCCATGACCACCAGCCGCGGGTCGATGTGCACCATCCACGCCCGTACCCCGGCGGGGGTGAGCGAACGGATCATCGAGCTCGCGCTCTCCCACGGCCGGGAGATGACAGTCGACCAGGCGCGCCGGATGGCGGGCAACGCGCTCGACCTGATCGTCTACGTCACGGTGGAGGACGAGACGGCGATCGGCGGTCGCAAGCACCGCTTCGTCTCGCACGTCGAGGAGGTGATCGGCGTCGGTGACGGCAACCGGATCACCACCACCTCGATCTTCGGGCCGGGGCCGGACGGCCGGGCGGTCCCCCGCCACCTCCCCGAGCGGATCCGGGACCAGCTGCTGCGCGTCGGCTACGACGCCCGGCTGCTGACCCGCTTCATCGAGGCCGGCACCGGCGCCTGGCGCCGCCCCCGGCACACCCACCTCGACGGGCGGCAGTCATGACGATGATCGAGCTGGTCGCTCTCTTCTCCGGCGCGGCGGCGATGGCCGGGCTGGTGCTGGCCGTGGTCGCGCTGGTCGGCACCGACCGACCGGCGGGTCCGGCGGCGGGCACCCGGCCGGTGCTGCGCCGGGTCTGGACCGGGTCCGGAGCGAGCCGACGGGAGCAGCATCAGTACCAGGTGCTGCTCGGCGCGGCGGTGGTGGCCGGCGCGGTGGCCTTCCTGCTGACCGGGCTGCCGGTGGTCGGCCTGCTGGTGGCACTGGCGGTGCCCGGGGTGCCGTGGCTCTTCGGGGTCGGCCAGGCCGAGCAGCGGGCCATCGCCCGGGTCGAGGCGGTCGGCGAGTGGACCCGCCGGCTGAAGGACATCTGCGGCACCGGCCAGGGCCTCCAGCAGGCCATCATAGGCACCATCGCCACCGCCCCCGAGGAGATCCAGGAGGAGGTACGCACCCTCGCCGCCCGGCTCCAGGCGGGCTGGCTGGCGAGGTCGGCGCTGCTCGCCTTCGCCGACGAGATCGGCGACCCGGTCTGCGACCAGGTGGTGGCCGCGCTGATCCTGCACCTGACCGACCGCGGCGAGCGGCTGGGTGACGTGCTCGGCTCGATCGCCGCCGCCGCGTCGGCCGAGGTGGCCACCCGACGGGAGGTGGAGGCCAAGCGCACCCAACCCCGGTTCGCGGTCCGCTTCCTCACCGGGATGACCCTGGCCGCGCTCGCGTACGGGCTGGTCAACACCGAGTACATCCGGCCGTACCGGACGCCGGTCGGGCAGCTCGTGATGGCGGTGCTGGGTGGCGCGTTCATCGGGCTGCTGGTCTGGGTCCGGTCGATGAGCCAGCCGCCCCGGCCCGCGCGCTTCCTGCCGGCTCCTGACCCGGACGAGGTGATCGCGTGAGCGCGCGGAGTGTGCTGGCCCCCGCAGTCGCGAACGAAAAGAGGCTCAGGTGATCCTCAACTGGCAGCTCGCCGCGGCCGTGCTGGGCGGGGCCGCCGTCGGGCTCGGCCTCTTCCTGCTGGTCCGCGAGGCGCTGCCGGCCACCCCCGCGCTCGGCCCCGCGCTGCGCCGGCTGCACCAGCCGCCTGGGCAAATGGCCACCGCCCGGGGCGGGCCGGACTGGCTGGGCGGCTTCTCCCGCTGGCTGCGCCCGCCGCACCGGCAGCTCGCCCTGCTCGACCGCACCCCCGAGCAGTACGCCCTGTCGGTGCTGCTCTCCGCCCTGATCGGGTTCGCCACGCCGGCCCTGACGTCGGCCGTGCTGTTCCTCGGCGGGGTGTCGCTGCCGCTGGTCGTACCCGTGTTGGGCAGCCTGGGGGTGGCGTTCCTGGCCGGCCTGCTCGCCCACCGCGAGGTGCTGGCGAAGGCGGACGCCGCGCGGGACGAGTTCCGCCAGGCGGTCTGCACCTACCTGGACCTGGTGGCGTTGCAGCTGTCCGCGGCGCACGGCCCGGTGCAGTCGCTGGAACGGGCGGCGGCGGTTTGCGACGGCTGGGTCTTCGACCGAATCCGGGAGGCGCTGCGGATCGCTCAGCTCCAGATGCACTCGCCCTGGGACGAGCTCCAGGAGCTGGCCGACCGGATTGGCATCCCGGAGCTGGGCGACGTGGGCGCGATCATGCGCTCCTCCGGCAGCGAGGGCGCCCAGGTGCACGAGACCCTGCGCAGCCGCGCCGACTCGCTGCGCGACCAGATCCGCACCGACAACCTGGCCCGGGCCGAGGGGGTGACCAGCCGGCTGGACATCCCGGGCTCGTTGCTGGTCTTCGTACTGCTCGGCTTCGCCGTCTATCCGTTCCTCGCCCGTCTGTGAGCCACCTGCGAGAAGGAGAACACCATGCGCCTGTCCACCTACCTGTACGCCGCGGTGACCAGCCGCTTGGCCGAGCTACGGCGGGACACCGAGCGCGGCGACAGCCCGGTGCCGACCGCGGTGATCATCTTTGGCCTGGTCGCGGTCGCCATGGCGGTCACCGGACTCGCCCTGGCCAAGGCCAACAACTGGATGAACGCCATCCCGGACAACACGGCGCCGAAGGCGCCGTGATGCGTCGCCCCGCTCGTACGGACCGGACCCGGCCGGCGTCCGCCGGCCGGGCCACCGGCCGGTGCGACCCGGGGCGGATCGCCGCTGTCGTCCGTGGCCGGCTCGCCGAGGGCGGGGCGGAGCGGGGGGCCAACCCGGTCGAACTGGCGGTGGTGATGCCGGCGATCCTGGTGCTGCTCTTCGCCTCGATCCAGGTCGCCGTCTGGTTCGTCGCCCGGTCCACCGCCCTCAACGCGGCGCAGACCGGGGTCAACGCCCAGCGTGCGGTCCAGGCCCCGCCCGACGCGGGCCGGGACCGGGCCAGCGCCTTCCTGCGCGCCGCCGGTGACTGGCTCGTCGACTGGCAGGCCCCCGGTCCCACCTGCACGACGGCCGCCACCGAGGTCACCTGCACGGTCAGCGGGCGCAGCCTGTCGGTGATTCCGGGGGTCCACTTCCCGGTCCGGCAGACCGCGCACGGCACGGTCGAACGCTGGACGACGGGGTGAGGCGCATGGCGGGCCGGCGGGAACGGGGTTCCGTCTCGATCGAGGTGGCGGTGCTCGCCCCGGCCTTCATCGGGCTGATGGTGCTGGCCGGGGTGGCCGGGCGGACGGCCGTGGCCGCCGAGGCGGTGGAGTCGGCCGCGCACGATGCCGCCCGGGCCGCCTCGATCGCTCGGGACGCGGGTGCCGGCCGGACCGCGGCCACCGACGCGGCCCGCCGTCAGCTCGACTGGTCGGGGCTGCACTGCACCGCCCCGCCGGCACTGACCTTCCGAGGCTCGGTACGGGGGAGGGGAACCAGCTTCGCCGCCGCGTACCGCAGCGCGCCCGGAGTGCCGGCCACTGTCACGGTCAGGGTGACCTGCAGGGTCTCCTTCGCCGACCTGAGGGCGCCCGGGCTGCCCGGGGTGCCGGGCGGCAAGACCGTCTCGGCGAGCTTCACCTCCCCACTGGACACCTACCGGAGCCGACGATGAGCGGTGGGCACCTGTCGGAGAGCGGCCGGGTGAGCATCTTCCTCGCCGTGGCGATGACCGGCGTACTCGTGATCATCAGCCTGGCCTACGACGGCGCCGGGCAGCTCCGCTCGTTGCAGCGCGCGGACAACCTGGCCGCCGAGGCGGCCCGCAGCGGTGGCCAGGTCATCGACCGGGCCCGGGCGATCGAGGGCGGCCCGAAGGAGATCGACGAGGCGGGCGCCCGGGACGCCGTCGCGGACTACCTGCGGGCCGCCGGCGGGGTCCGCGGGCACGACGTCGGCTTCCCGCTGGTCGACGGCGAGAAGCAGATCCAGGTACGCGTCCGCATCACCTACCGCCGGGACCTGCTCGGCCTGTTCGGCCTGGACAACTCCGTCACCGTCACCGGTGAGGCCACCGCGCGGGCGCTCACCGGGGCACCGTAAGGAAAGGAAGCAGCCATGGCCGCACCGCAACGCTCCGCCGTACGGCGGATCGGCCAGGTCCTCACCGGGCTCGGCGCCCTCGTGGTGCTCTGCGCGGTGCTGGCCGGCGGGCCGATCGCGCTTCTCGCCTTCGCCGGCAACCCCCTCCCCGATCACCTGCCCACCCTCGTCGAGGTGGGTACGGCGTTGACCAGCCGCGACGATGGGCAGCTCTTCCTGCGGGCGCTGGCCGTGGTGGGCTGGTTCGGCTGGGCGACGTTCGCGTTCTCCGTACTGGTGGAGTTGCTGGCGGCGGC
This sequence comes from Micromonospora sp. NPDC006431, assembly GCF_042870725.1. Lineage (NCBI taxonomy): Bacteria > Bacillati > Actinomycetota > Actinomycetes > Micromonosporales > Micromonosporaceae > Micromonospora > Micromonospora sp. NPDC006431. Next base: position 423,248 of record NZ_JBIAHQ010000001.1, on the reverse strand, counting down.
GGTGCGCCGGCCGGCGCCCCGGCTGCCCGGGATGCGCCGGCAGCAGCGGGCGGCGGCCGCGCTGGTCGGCTCGGTGGCGCTGATCCTGGCGGCGAGCCCGACCGCAGCGAGCGCCGCCACCCTGACCGCCCCGCACCCGGCCGCCGCGCCCCCGGTCGTGGCCGCGCCGCCGCTCGCCGCCGCGCCCCCGGTCGCCGCCGCGCCGGCCGTCTACCGGGTGGCGAAGGGCGACTACCTGGGCACGGTGGCCGAGCGGTACCTGGACGACTTCGAGCGCTACCGGGAGGTGGCCCGGCTGAACCGGCTCGCCGACCCGGACCGGATCCGCCCTGGCCAACTGCTGAAACTGCCTGCGGGGGCGGTGGACGAGGGAGCCCGCCGGCACGCCACCGGACGGCTGGTCACCCCGGCCCGGCCGGCCCCCGGCCCGGGTACGCCGGCCGCCGCTCCGGACGGACCGGCGGCGCCCGGATCGTCGACGACGCCCCTGGACGGAGCGGGCGTGACGTCGAACGCGGGCGGTGCCGGGGCGACCGGGCAGGCGCCGAAGGCGAAGCCGTCCCCAGGGCGGACCGGGGCGGGGGCCACGGTGGCGGAACCGGCGGGCCAGCCGCCGGCGATGGCGGCGGGGGCCTCCCCGGCCACCGAGGACGGCATCAACCGGCCGCTGGCGATCTCGGCGGTGCTGGCGGTGGCGAGCATCGTCGGCGCGCAGATCGGGGCGGTGCTCGGCCTGCGGAGACGGCCGGTGGCCGCGCGGGCCGCCGGCCGGGCGCTGGCCATCGGTCGGCATCGGAGGGACTGACCGGCGGCTCGGGTCAGGGCAGGCGGGCCTCGAGCCGGCCGTCGACCACCCGGGTCGGCAGGATGACCTGGTCGTTGGCGGCCGGCCCGTGCACCACCTCGCCACCGTTGAGCCGGAACGTGCTGCCGTGCCACGGGCACACCACGCAGTCGTGGCCGTCCACCTGCTCCACCTTGCCCTCGCCGAGCGGGCCGCTCTGGTGCGGGCAGCGCTCCAGCATCACGGTGACGTCGTCGCCGTGCCGGTAGAGGATCACCGCCACGTCGTCGATCTCCCGGGTGACGAGCTGCCGCTGCGGCACGCTGGACAGGTCACCCAGCGGGTGCCAGCCCTCGCTCATCAGGTGCATCTCCGAGATGCTCTGGCTGACCTGCGCCCCCTGCTTGTAGGCGAGGTGCCCACCCAGGTACGCCCCACCGCTCGCCGCCGACAGCCCCGCGTATGCGAGCGCCCGGCCCATGCCGTGCCGGCCGTTCCGCCGGGCGACCAGCGAGCCGACGTAGCAGGCCAGGGCGATGCTGTTGGCGGTGGCGTGCACCAGGCCGACCCGCCGCTGGTCGCGGGACAGGGCTGCCCAGTCGTTGAGTCCGGCGACGGCGGCCGGTACGGCAGTCACCGTGCCGGCCGCGATCAGGGTGGTCGCGGCCCGGCGCTGCCCGGGCATCAGGTCCAGCACCGCGGCGCTCATCCAGGCGCCGACGGGCAGCTGCACCATCGCCGGGTGCAGCGGGTGCCCCAGCCAGACGCCGTGCAGGAAGTCCCGGATCCGCTGGCCGCGCAGGGTGCCCTGGACGGCCCGCTGAAGCCGGTCGCCGATCCCGTCGAGCCGGGAGTTCTGTTCGAGTTTCATCAATAGTCCGCGCACCCGGTCCAACTTCCCGGCAGCCGAGCTCCCAAACCGGGCGGCAACCCCGAATCACCCCATCGGGTGTCAGCTCGCGGAGCGGCCTCGCGACGGTAAATCCGTCGCCTATCGCGCCGCCGGCCGCCATCGTGGTCCGGGTGTACGCACACGCCTCCCGCACCCCGTCGTCTTTGCCAGCGGCCCGGCTGGTCGCGGCGCTGAGCCGCCCCGAGGCCGTACCCCCGCCGCTGCTGATGCTGCTCGGGATGGTCTCCACCCAGGTCGGTGCGGCGGTGGCCAAGCAGCTCTTCGCCGCCACCAGCGCCGGGGGCACCACCACGTTGCGGCTCGGCCTCGGCGCGTTGGTCCTGCTGGCCGTCACCCGCCCGGCGCGGTGGCCCGGCTGGCGGGCGGCCGGCCTGGTCGGGGCGTTCGGGGTGGCGATGGCCGCCATGAACCTCGCCTTCTACGCCGCCCTGCAGCGGGTGCCGCTCGGGGTGGCGGTCACGGTCGGTTTCGCCGGCCCGCTGCTGGTGTCGCTGCTGGGCAGTCGCCGGGTGGTCGACGTGCTCTGGGCGCTGCTGGCCGGGTCGGGCGTCCTGCTCCTGGCCGGGCTCGGCGGGATCGGGGTCGACCCGCTCGGCCTGCTGCTCTGCGCGCTGATCGCGGTCGGCTGGGCCGGGTACGTGCTGCTCGGCAAGGCGATGAGCGGGCACGTGCCGAGCAGCCGGGGGCTGGCGTTGGGCATGGCGGTCGGTGCGCTCTGCGTACTCCCCTTCGGGGTGGCGTCCGGCGGCGCGGAACTGCTCGACCCCCGCATCGTGGCGCTCGGGCTGGGGGTGGCGCTGCTGTCGTCGGTGCTGCCGTACTCGGCGGAGCTGGCCGCACTGCGCCGGATGCCGGCCCGGGTCTTCGCGGTGCTGCTCAGCCTGGAGCCGGCGGTGGCGGCGCTGGTGGGTGCGCTGCTGCTCGGCGAGTTGCTCGCCTGGCCGCAACTGCTCGGCGTGGCCTGCGTGGTGGGGGCCGCCCTCGGCGCCACCCTGGCCCGCCGCGGCTGAGCGCCCATCGGGCAGGCTTAACCGGGCATGGCCCCAGGCTGAGCTGTCACCGGGCACGGGCCCGAAGTGGCGGAGACATGGAGCTGACGGGCGCCCGGTGGCGCAAGAGCAGCCGCAGCAGCGGCAACGGCGGCAACTGCGTCGAGGTCGCCGACAACCTTCCCGGCCTGATCGCCGTCCGCGACTCCAAGGACCCGACCGGCCCCACCCTCACCTTCACCCCCACCGTCTGGCGCGCCTTCCTCACCCAGCCACCAACTCCGGGGGAGCCACGACTGGGCCGGGCTGGTGCGCTGGCCGAGCTGGCCAGCCGGGGGCAGGCCGGTGACTTCGACGAGCTTCTCGACAAGGACACCTACCGGTCGTGAAGCCCGCCGGATCACCGCACCGGTCCCTGGCGCGCCGGCCCCAGTCGAGGGCATCCTGACCCGATGGGAGTACGCGTCGAGCGCGCCGGGCCGGTGACCACGGTCATCCTGGACCGGCCGGAGGCCCGCAACGCCGTCGACGGCCCGACCGCCCGGGCCCTGGCGGACGCGTTCCGCGCGTTCGAGGCCGACCCCGACGCGGCGGTCGCCGTGCTCTGGGGCGCGGGCGGCAGCTTCTGCTCGGGCGCCGACCTCAAGGCCATCGGTACGCCCCGCGGCAACCGCGTCGAGCCGGAGGGCGACGGCCCGATGGGCCCGACCCGGATGCGCCTGTCCAAGCCGGTGCTCGCCGCGATCTCCGGGTACGCCGTGGCCGGCGGCCTGGAGCTGGCGCTCTGGTGCGACCTGCGGATCGCCGAGTCGGACGCGGTGCTCGGGGTGTTCTGCCGGCGCTGGGGCGTACCCCTGATCGACGGCGGGACGGTGCGGCTGCCCCGGCTGATCGGGGAGAGCCGGGCCATGGACCTGATCCTCACCGGCCGCCCGGTCCCCGCCGACGAGGCGTACGCGATGGGTCTGGTGAACCGGCTGGTCGCCCCGGGCGAGGCCCGGGCGGTGGCCGAGCGGCTGGCCGCCGAGATAGCTCGGTTCCCGCAGACCTGCCTGCGCAACGACCGGGCGGCGCTGCTCGCCAACGCCGGCCTGCCCGAGCCGGAGGCGATGGCCACCGAGCTGGCCTTCGGCATGGAGTCGCTGATCACCGACGCGATGAAGGGCGCCGCCCGGTTCACCGAGGGCGCCGGCCGCCACGGCGCACCGGCCGACTGAGCCGGGCTACTTCAACGACCGCAGCGCGTCCTCGATGGCGCGGTGGAACGTCGGGTACGCGTAGATCATGTGCCGGAGGTGGCTGACCGGGACCGCCGCGTGCACCGCCACCACCAGCGCGGACAGCACCTCGCCCCCGGCCGGGCCGACCGAGGTGGCGCCGACCAGCACGCCCTGGTCGGCGTCGGCGATCAGCTTGATGAAGCCTCCGTTGCCGACCTTGTGGATCCAGCCCCGGGCCGAGGCCGTCAGGTCGGCGTACCCGACCTGGACGTTGATGCCGCGCTCGCGGGCCTGCCGCTCGGTGAGGCCGACCGCACCCACCTCGGGGTCGGTGAAGGTGACCCGGGGCAGCGCGCGGTAGTCGGCGCGCGGAACGCTGCCCGGCGCGGCGGTCGGCCCGCCGGCGCTCATCGCCCCGCCGACCGCGCTGGCCGCCCCGGCGGCGCCGCCGACCACGCTGGCGGTGCCGCTCGCGTCCGGGCCGCCCTTGGTATGCCGCATGTGGTCGAGCACGTCGGCCACCACGATGGCCGCCTGGTACATGGCGATGTGCGTGAAGGCGCCCTCGCCGGTGAGGTCGCCGACCGCCCAGATGCCCTCGGTGACGTGCATCCGCTCGTTGACCGGCAGGTAGCGCTGGGCGGCGTCCACGCCGACGGTGTCCAGGCCCAACTCCTCCAGGTGCGCCCTCCGGCCGGTCACCACCAGCAACTGCTCGCCGGTGAACTCGGTGCCGTCCGCGTGCACGGTGAAAGTGGTGCCGTCGTGGCTGACCCGCCCGGCCCGCACCCCGGTCTCGATCCGTACGCCGTCGGCGCGCAGCGCCCGGGCGGCCATCTCGGACGCCTCCGGCTCCTCGATGGCGAGCACCCGGTCGGCCGCCTCGATCACGGTCACCTGGACGCCGAACCGCGCGAAGACCTGGGCCAGTTCCAACCCGATCGCGCCACCGCCGAGCACCAGCAGCGACGCCGGCAGCTCCTCGACCTCGATCGCCTGGTGGTTCGTCCAGTACGGGGTGTCGGCCAGCCCGTCGATCGGCGGGATCGAGGGGCGGGTGCCGGTGCCCAGCAGGATCCCGTACCGGGCCTCGAAGACCTGGTCGCCGACGCGCACCCGGTTGGGGCCGTCGAGCCGGCCGCTGCCCCGGACGAACCGGCCGCCCTTGCCGGTGAAGCGCTGCACCGCCACCCTGTCGTCCCAAGTGTCGGTGGCCTCCTCGCGGATGCGCTTGGCGACCGGCGCCCAGTCCGGCCGGACCTGCGTCGAGCCGGCAAGCTCGTTGACCCGGTGCGCCTCGGCCAGCGCGTTCGCCGCCCGGATCATGATCTTGCTGGGGATGCAGCCCCAGTACGGGCACTCGCCGCCGACCAGATTCCGCTCGATCCCGACGACGGTGAGGCCGGCCTCGGCGAGCCGCCCGGCCACCTCCTCGCCGCCGACCCCGAGCCCGACCACGACCACGTCCACCAGTTCCGGCTCCACCATCCCGCCAGCATCCCGTACGCGTGGGCGGTGAGCCACCGCAGCGGGCGGAATTCGCGCGCCCGTTCCGACGTGGACGGCCTACCGTGGCCGGATGCACGCGCGCTTCGCCCCGGTCCGGGACTTCTTCCACGACCTGCTCGCCACCGGGCGGGAGACGGGCGCCGGCCTGACCATCTGGTACGACGGGCAGCCGGTGGTCGACCTGACGGGCGGGCACCGCGCGGGCGTCCCGTCCGGCCCGGCCACCGCCGACCGCGCCGCCGCCGGTAACCCGTGGCGGCCGGACACGCTGGTCAACGTCTACTCGGTCGGCAAGCCGGTGGCCGCGCTCTGCCTGCTCATGCTGGTCGACCGGGGCCGGGTCGAGCTGGACGGGCCGGTGTCCGCGTACTGGCCGGAGTTCCGCACCCCGGCGAGCGTGCGTCAGGTGCTCAGCCACACCGCCGGGCTGCCGGCGTTTCCGGTGCCTCGTCCGGCCGGGGCGGTCGCCGACTGGGCGCTGCTCTGCGCCGACCTGGCCGCCGCCGAGCCGGAGTGGGCGCCGGGCAGCGTCGCGGGCGAGCATGCCTGGACGTACGGGCACCTGGTGGGCGAGTTGGTGCGCCGGGTGGACGGGCGGTCGCTGGGCCGGTTCCTGGCCGAGGAGATCGCCGGACCGTGGCGCCTCGACCTGGGCTTCGGCCTGCGCCCGGCCGACCAGCGGCGCTGCGCCGACCTGACGTACGCCGATCCGGGCTGGCCGACTCGCATGCTGGGCGAGCCCGGGTCGCTGCGGGCCCGGGCGATCGGCAACCCGGCCGGCGGCCTCGACCTGGCGGTGGTGAACGACCCACTGTGGCGGTCCGCCGAGGTCCCGGCGGTGAACCTGCACGCCACCGCGCCCGGCCTGGCCCGCCTCTACGCGGGCCTGCTCGCCGGCGGGACCCTCGACGGGGTACGCCTGGTCAGCCCGGAGCTGGTCACCGAGGCGACCCGGGTGCAGTACGACGGCCCGGACCTGGTGCTGGACCGGCGGGCGTACTGGACCTTGGGCATGCAGTGGGAGCCGGACGGGAGCTGGGGCATGGGCGGGATCGGCGGGAGCAGCGCCTGGGCCGACCCGGAGCGCGGCTACACGTTCGCGTACGCGACCTCCCGCCTCGCCGAGCACGACCGGGTGGAAGAGCTGGTCGAGGCCCTGCACTCCTGCCTGTGACGGGCCCTTTCACACGGCCAGCGCCGGCTGGATCGCCGGCCCGGGGACGGCCACCGGCGTGCCGGCCGGGGTGAGCAGCGCCCGCGCGGCCACCGCCAGCCGCCGCGGCACGGGTACCCGGGCCCGCCGCGCGAAGACGTCGTAGCCCTGGGCGGCCACCTCGTCGAGGATCCCGCCGTAGAGCTCGTACGCGGTGCGCATGCAGGCCTGCGAGGCGGCGGTGAGCAGGGGGATGCCCGGCGCGGCCGCCGCGTAGTGGGCCTGGGCGCGGGCCACCGCGTACTTGATCAGCTCGCGGATCTGCGGCGTGCTGTGCCCGACCGCCCGGGCGGCGAGCAGGTCGGCGCGGGTGACGTCGAACATCGCCAGGTGCTCGTCGGGGAGGTAGGTCCGGCCCCGGTCCAGGTCCTCCGCGACGTCCCGGATGAAGTTGGTGAGCTGGAACGCCAGGCCGAGCTGGCGGGCCGGTTCCCGGGCGGCGACCGGGTCGGAGCTGCCCAGGATCGGCAGCATCATGGTGCCGATGACGGCGGCCGAGCCCTCCATGTAGTCGAGCAGGTCGGCATAGGTCGGGTACCCGGTGACCGTCAGGTCCATCGCCATGCTGCGCAGGAACGACGCGAAGTCGGCGGGGTCCAGCTCGAAGATGGCGATGGTGTGCAGCACCGCGGGGAGCAGCGGGTCGTCGACCGGCTCCCCGCGCAGTCCGGCGGCGAAGCGGTCGGACCAGGCGGCGAGCCGGGCGGCGCGCTCGGCCGGTGTCAGGTCCTCGGTCGAGTCGACGATCTCGTCGGCGTACCGGGTGAATCCGTAGAGGGCGTGCACGTGCCGCCGTTTCCAAGCGGGCAGCAGGCGGGTGGCGAGATAGTAGGTCCGACCGTGACGTCGGTGCAGCTCACGACAACGGTCGTAGGCCGCGGCGAGATCGGCGTCCACCAGCCCTCCTCATATCGACGCATCAATCGACGCAACTCGTAGCCTAAGGTACGCTCGCCGACATGGCCAACGACGCAATGGCGTCGAGACCGACGCAGCGGTGAGGGAGGTGGGCACATGCGGAGCGTGACCGGACGAACCGACCGGGTGGTGGTCGTCGGCGCCGGCCTGGGCGGGCTGGCCTGCGCGCTGCACCTGGCCGGACAGGGCCGGGAGGTGACCGTCCTGGAACGCGAGGCGGTGCCGGGCGGACGCGCCGGGCGGCTCGCCGTCGACGGGTACGAGTTCGACACCGGCCCGACCGTGCTCACCATGCCGGAACTGATCGCCGAGGCGCTCGGCGCGGTCGGCGAGGAGTTGACCGACTGGCTCGACCTGACCCCGCTGGACCCGGCGTACCGGGCGTACTACCCGGACGGGTCGACGCTCGACGTGATCACCGACACCACCCGGATGGCCGCCGAGATCGCCCGGGTCTGCGGCCCCCGCGAGGCCGACGGCTACCTGCGGTTCGTCGACTACGCCCGGAACCTGTGGCAGTGGGAGCGGGCCGACTTCATCGAGCGCAACCTGGACGCGCCGACCGACCTGCTCACCGTCAACCTGGTGAAGCTGCTGGCCAACGGGGCGTTCCGCCGACTCCAGACGAAGATCAACCAGTTCTTCCGCGACCCGCGTACCCAGCGGATCTTCTCCTTCCAGGCGATGTACGCCGGCCTCGCGCCACACGACGCGCTGGCCATCTATGCGGTCATCGCGTACCTCGACTCGGTGGCCGGGGTGTCCTTCCCGCGCGGCGGCATCCACGCGGTCTCCCGCGCGATGGCCGGCGCGGCGGAGAAGCACGGCGTGCAGATCCGGTACGCGACCACGGTGAGCCGGGTGGAGACCGCCGGCGTCCGGGCCACCGGGGTGGTGACCACCGACGGCGAGTTCGTCCCCGCGGACGTCGTGGTGCTCAACCCCGACCTGCCGGTCGCCTACCGGGACCTGCTGCCCGCCGACCGGCAGCGGCGGCTCACCTACTCGCCCTCCTGCGTGGTGCTGCACGTCGGTTCGAGGCAGGGCTATGCGAAGATCGCCCACCACAACATCCACTTCGGGCGGTCCTGGAAGGGCACGTTCGACGAGGTGATCCGGCGAGGCGAGCTGATGACCGACCCGTCGCTGCTGGTGACGAACCCGAGCCGGACCGACCCGTCGGTGGCCCCGATCGGGCGGCACACCTACTACGTACTCGCCCCGGTGCCGAACCTCGACCGGGCGCCCCTCGACTGGCGCGGCGACCTGACCCGCCGGTACGCCGACCAGCTCGTCGAGACCCTGGAGCAGCGGGGCTACGTCGGCTTCGGGGCCGGGATCGAAGTGCTGCACACCATCACCCCGGCCGAGTGGGCGGAGCAGGGCATGGCCGCCGGCACCCCGTTCGCCGCCGCGCACAACCTTTTCCAGACCGGGCCGTTCCGCCCGACCAACCTGCACCGGACGCTCGGCAACGTGGTCTTCGTCGGCTCCGGCACGCAACCCGGGGTGGGGGTGCCCATGGTCCTGATCAGCGGCAAGCTCGCCGCCGCGCGTATCACCGGAGCCGGTCGGTGAGCGCGTGGCGCGACGCGGCCCCGAACGAAAGGCCGGTCCCGTGACGTCCCGCGAAGAACACCTGGTCGAGTTGGTCGACGACGCCGGGCACGCGCTCGGCGAGGCCACCGTGGCCGCCGCCCACCAGCCGCCCGGTCGGCTGCACCGGGCGTTCTCGGTGCTGCTGGTCGACCCGGACGGGCGGATCCTGCTCCAGCAGCGGGCCGCCGTGAAGACGCGGTTCCCGCTGCGCTGGGCCAACTCCTGCTGCGGTCACCCGCTGCCCGGCCAGTCGCTGGCCGAGGCCGCCAACCGACGGCTGGCCGAGGAACTGGGCGTCGACCCGGTCGACCTCACCGAGGTCGGGGTGTACGTCTACTACGCCGAGGACCCGGCCACCGGCCGCGTCGAGTTCGAGTACGACCACGTGCTGCGCGCCGAGGTGCCCGCCGCTCTGCCCACCCGACCCGACCCCGAAGAGGTGGCCGGTCTGCGCTGGGTCGACCCGGGCGAGCTGACGGCCGACCTCGACGTCGACCCCCGCGCGTACGCGCCGTGGCTGGGCGGGGTGGTGAGCCGGCTGCTGCGGCCGGCGGCTCCTGTCGCCAGCCCGGCCCGTCCGGCGCCGGCCGATCAGGCACCGGAGCGGCCGGGTGGCCGATGAGGCGCTGAGCGCGGGGGCGGTCGCCCGCCGCCTGGGGGTCGCGGTCACCACCCTGCGCACCTGGCACCAGCGCTACGGCCTCGGTCCCAGTGAGCACCTACCGGGACACCACCGGCGCTACACGCCGGCGGACCTCGCCCGCCTGGAGATCATGCGGCGGCTCACCGTCGAGGGGGTGGCCCCGGCCGAGGCGGCCCGCTGGGCCCGGCAGGCGCCCGCGGTGGTCCCGCCCGACCTCGGCGCGCGACTCCGGCGACAGCGCCAGCCCGGCGGGTCTGACGCCGCGCGGCAACCCGCGGCCATCGCCCCGCGGGCCGCCCGGGACGGCGGCGGGACGACCATCCCGGTCGGCCGGGCCGGTCCGGTCGCCCGCGGGCTGGCCCGCGCCGCCATGCGGCTGGACTCGGTGGCGATCGGCGAGACGATCGCGCACGCCCTCGCCACCGACGGCGTGGTGGCGACCTGGGACGGGCTGCTCCGGCCGGTGCTTGCCGGGATCGGCGAACGGCACGCCGCCACTGCCGCGCTGATCGAGGTGGAACACCTGATGTCCCGGTGCGTCTCCGAGGCGCTCGCCGCGGCGGCCCGGTCGCACCCGACCGCCGGCCCACCCCCGATCCTGCTCTCCTGCGCCGACGAGGAACAGCACACGCTGCCGCTCGAGGCGTTGGGCGCCGCGCTCGCCGAGACAGGGGTGGGCTACCGGATGCTGGGGGCACGGGTGCCGGTGGCGGCCCTGCTCGAGGCGGTCGACCGGACCGGGCCGGCCGCCGTGGCGCTCTGGTCGCACACCCGGGCCACCGCCGGTCCGCACCAGCTCTCCGCGCTGCTCGCCGCCCCTCGCCGGCCGCTGCTGGTGCTCGCCGCCGGGCCGGGGTGGCAGGCCGACACGCTGCCGGCCGGCGTGGTACGGCCGGTGGACCTGACCGAGGCGGTCTCGCTGGCGGTGGCCGTACGGGACTCGCTGGAGCAGCCGACGGCGGGCTGACGCCCCCTCCCGGTTCGGCGCGCCGTCCACTACCGTCGGTAAGTCATACCCCGACCCCTCTTCGGGAGCGACGATGCGTTCACGCGCCGTGCTGGCGCTCACCCTCGGCCTGGTCCTGCTGGTGACCGGCTGCGGCAGCCCCGGCAAGCCCCCCGCCCAGGCGGGCAGCCCGCCGACGGCCTCGGCCACCCCAGCACCAGAGCCGAGCCCCACCCCGAAGCCCAAGCGCACCACCCCGCCGAAGCCGAAGCTGCGTCCGCTGCCCAAGACCCTGCCCGCCGGGCTGCAGCGCCGGAGCGGCACCCGGGAGATCGCACTGACCTTCGACGACGGGCCGGACCCCCGGTGGACGCCACAGATCCTGGACCAGTTGCGGGCGGCCCACGTCACGGCGACCTTCTGCCTGATCGGCACGCAGGCCCGCCGCCACCCGGCGCTGGTGGCACGGATCGTCCGGGAGGGCCACCAGCTCTGCAACCACAGCTGGCGGCACGACCTGAACCTCGGCCGGCGGCCGGTCGCGCAGATCCGGGCGGACCTGGTGCGCACCAACCAGGCCATCCGGGCCGCCGTGCCGGACGCCAAGATCAGCTGGTTCCGCCAGCCCGGCGGCCGGTGGACGCCGGAGGAGGTGACGGTCGCCCGCCAGCTCGGCATGCGCCCGCTGCACTGGACCGTCGACCCGCAGGACTGGGACCACCCGCCCGCCAAGACGATCATCAAGCGGGTGACGGCGGCGGCGCGCCCTGGCTCGATCGTGCTGATGCACGACGGAGGCGGCGACCGGCGCCAGACCATGGCGGCCTGCCGGCAGCTGATTCCCGACCTCAAGCGCCGGTACGGTCTCACCCCACCCCGCTGACCTGTGCTTCCGCCCGTCGTCACGGCCAGGGGCATACCGGTTTGGTCGACCGCCGAGGCATGGCATATGCTTCTCATGCCTCCGGCGGGGCCGGATGGGAGCAAGTCCGCTTGAAGTTGCGAGTGTGCAATGATGGCGGGGCCGCCCTCATCGTCTAGCGGCCCAGGACGCCGCCCTTTCAAGGCGGTAGCACGGGTTCGAATCCCGTTGGGGGCACGGTCCGGCTCAGGCCGGATGCAACACCAGCCAGGTCCTGTGGAGCAGTTGGAGTGCTCGCCGCCCTGTCAAGGCGGAGGTCGCGGGTTCAAGTCCCGTCAGGACCGCCAGCGCTGACGCCGCGCTCATCTGCGCGGCGTTCTGCGTATCGGACCATGCGGTAGCATGAGCCGAGCGGCACGGCCAGGTAGCTCAGTTGGTACGAGCGTCCGACTGAAAATCGGAAGGTCGGCGGTTCGACCCCGCCCCTGGCCACATAGCCTTTCGCCGGGCTACAGAGGTCCCCACCAGCGGAAACGTCGGTGGGGATCTTGCTGTTGGTATCCCGGCTGCATCGGTCGCCGTTGCCCGTGGTTGACCGCTCCTGGCTCGTGATCACCGCCACTTATCGCACGCAGATCGCACGCCGCCCCGCTTCTGCCGCCATCCCGTCCCCGCTGCCGGCTTCGGGGAATCGGCCTCGTTGTCGATCAAACGTAGACTTGCAGGCATGAAGCGCCCGCGTCTCCGGATGGCGCAGCTCGTAGGGCTCCTGCTCCTGCTTGCGTCGGGTGTCGGGGTGTGGCTGGGCTGGCCTGAAAAGGTCACGTCGCTACTTCTCGTCGCCGGGGGACTGGTGGCTCATGGTCCGACTGCCATTGCCGCTTGGCGGGAAAGGGAGTCCAAGCCGCCCAAGTCTGCGGAAGAGGTTCTGAGGTGGTACCCGAAGTGGTGGGCCTGACCGCGGGCCAACGATGCGAGCCGAGCCACTAGCTGCACGACGATGCACGGCGACCTCCGCCAACCTTCTGACCTGCGGAAATGCGGGTGCCTGAAAATCGGAAGGTCGGCGGTTCGACCGCGCCCCTGGCCACATAGCCTTTCGCCGGGCTACAACGGTCCTCACCTGCTGAATCGCCAGTGGGGACCGGTCGGCGTCTAGGCCAGATGGCCGTGTCCCTGCTGGCCGTGGTTGACCGCTTTCCCTCGTGATCACCGTCACTGATCGCACCTAGATGGCCTGGCAGTTTGCTTTCGGGAAATCTCGCTCCCAGTGTCGGGAAGCGGGCGCACTGTGAAGCTGCACAGCGAGGCATCAGCCGGTATGGTCCGGGCCTATGGGACAGGAGATGGCCGATCCGGATGAGGTTCGTCAGGAATTCGACCGGTTCACTCTCCGCAGCAGCCTTTTCGCCCCAGCCTCCGCCGCACGGGCGTTCGCGGTCTTCACCGGGTCGCTGGCCGACTGGTGGGTACGCGAATACACCTGGTCCGGGCCGGAGGCCCTGGCCGAACTGGGGATGGAGCCCCGGGCCGGCGGCATGCTCTACGAGATCGGCCCGTACGGCTTCCGCAGCGACTGGGGCCGGGTGCTGACCTGGGATCCACCCCGCCGGCTGGTCTTCACCTGGCAGATCGGGCCGGACCGGGTGGCGGTGCCGGACCCGACGCGGGCGAGCGAGGTCGAGGTCCTCTTCCAGCCGGAAGGGCCGGAGCTGACCCGGGTCGACGTCGAGCACCGCTACTTCGACCGGCACGGTGCGGCCGCCGAGGGTTACCGCGAGGCGCTCACCGCCGGCTGGCACGAACTCCTCTGCCGCTACCTGGCCACGGTCGCCCGCAACCCGGCCTGACCGGAGCGCTCCGCCGGTCCGGGCTCACCGCCGAACGTCTTACCTGAGCGGTGCACCCCCGCCGGTCCGGGCTCACCCCCCGATGCCCCGGGTCGCGGCGCCCCGGCCGGCCAGGCCGGTGCCCCCCAGGTCGGCCCGGCGACCCGCCGCCGCACCCGAGCCGAACCCGGTGCCGGCCAGCCGCCGGGCCGGCGCGGTACGCAGCCGGGGGTAGACCTCGGCGAGCCGGCGCTGGACCCGATCGGAGCGGTCGGCCAGCACCAGCGCCGCCGAGGGCGCGCCGGACTCGGCCACCGCGTCGGCTTCGGCCGCGCGCAGCCGCTCCGCCACCACCTGGGCGAAGCCGGCCAGCCAGGTACGCCGGAACGCGGCCGGATGCTCCCCGGCCGGTACGGCGGCACCGGCCAACCCGTGCGCGGCCTGCACCAGCAGCGAGGTGAAGAGCAGCTCGACCCGTTCCAGGTCGCTGGCGAAGCCGAACAGGTGCATCGCGAAGCCGCTGCCCTGCCGTCGTCGTACACAGCGGCAGCGCAGCGGGTCGGCGACCGCCGCGAGCAGGCCGGCCTTGTCCCGGGCGTACGGGGCGACGACCTCGACGACCCGGTCGCCGACCGGGTCGGTGGCCGGTTCCCGGGCGGCGAGCAGCGCCCGGTCCACGCCGTAGCGGGCGATCAGTTCGGTCGCCTTGGCCATGAACGCCGCCGCCTCGGCCGGCGTGCAGGCCGGGTCCTCGGCCTGGGCGAGCAGCTTGCGGACCTTGCTCAGCATCGCCTCGGACATGCCCCCAGAGCTACCACAGTGGCGGGACCGGTCGGGATGCGCCGGGCCCGGCGCGCTGGCCGTGCCGGGCCGACCCGCAGCGCCGGCCCTGAGCCGTGGAGCCGGCGGTCAGCCCGCCCGGCTGCGCAGCGTGGCGACCGTCGACCCGGCCAGGGTGAGCAGGCAGTCCGGCAGCAGCCCGTCGGCGACCGCGGCGCCGAAGAGCGCCTCCCCGGTGTCGTCGTCGTCGTTGGCGTACGCGCTGACGAAGCGGGCCACCCAGCGGGTGTCGTAGTCGGCCTGGTCGATCCCGGGGAAGTCGAGCGCGCAGCCGCCCGCCGGGGCGTCGTCACCGACCATCGTGGCGGCCAGGCACCACGCCACCCCGTACGCCCCGGCCAGCCCGGAGCGGTCCACCACGGCATCGAAGGTGCCCACCACCGCGTCGCCGTCACCGGCCAGCGCCGAGCGGAGCACCGCGGTCGCGTCGTCCAGCGTCTGCTGTGCTTCGTCGGTCACCTGCCGAACAGTAGGACCGACGGTCAAGCCGTGACCCCGAAACGGCCCAGCCATCACGGTCCGTGATATCCGCAGTCGGGCTGCCGACGGAGCCACCTCCACGGTCCCGCGGGCCGCCCCGGCACGCTAATGTGCGCAGCGGACCTTCGCCGGAGGAAGGACGACAATGCTCGTATCACGCGCGTCGCGCGCGGCCATTTCCGTGGCCTGCGCGGCGCTCCTGCTCGCCACCAGCGCCTGCGGGAGCGACCAGCCCGAGGAGGCGAACACCACCACCCAGGTGCGCCTCTACGGCACCGACGGCAACATGCAGAACTCGTACGCGGCCGAACTGAAGGACCGGGCGAGCCTTCTGAACGGCATGAAGGGCACAATTCCGCTCACGCAACTGCCGGAGAGCTTCAAGGAACGGCTACGGACCGTAGACCCGAAGCTGACCGACTACCTCTACTCGGCCGAGACGTACGACGCGGTGGTGATCAGCGCGCTGGCCGCCCAGCTCGCCGGCTCCACCCAGCCCGCCGAGATCGCCAAGCAGATCGTCGGGGTGACCAACGGCGGGCAGCGCTGCGAGGACCCGGCGACCTGTCTGCGGCTCGCCCGCGCCGGCCAGGACATCGAGTATCGCGGGGTGTCGCTGACCCGGGCCGGGTTCACCGACGCCGGCGAGCCGGCCACCGCCAGCTACGCCACCCTGCACTTCGACCACGAGCGGATCAACGACGGCAAGACCGAGTTCGTGGGCGCCGGTGACGAGTCGGGGGCGAGCACCAAGGCCCCGCCGCCGGGGAAGAAGCAGCGCGGCAAGCCGGGCAAGGGGGACACGCCGCTGATCATCGGCGGTCTGCTGCCGAAGACCGGTGACCTGGCCCTGGCGTACCCGCCGCTGGCCGCCGGCGCGGCGCTCGCCATCAAGGACATCAACGCCGCCGAGGGCGTGCTGGGCCAGCCGGTGATGTGGATCGACGGCGACGACGGCACCAACCCCGAGGTCGCGAAGGCGGCGGTGGCGTCGCACGTGCAGAAGGGCGTCCAGGTCATCATCGGTGCGGCCGCGTCCGGCATCTCCCGGGCCGTGCTGCCCGACGTGGTGGCCGCCGGCCGGATCCTCTTCTCCTCGTCGAACACCGACGCCGGGCTCACCACGATCGACGACAAGGGGCTTTACTTCCGCACCGCCCCGTCGGACATCCTCCAGGGCCGGGCCCTGGCCGACGTGATCATGCGGGACGGCCCGCACAAGGTCGCCATCGTGGCCCGCAAGGACTCCTACGGCGAGGGCCTGCAGGAGAACGTCCGCGCCGAGCTGGAGCGGGCCGGTCTGGGCGGCGACCAGGTCAAGCTGCTCACGTACCCGCTGCCGGCCGACGGGCAGACGGTGGACTTCTCGGCCGGCGCCAGGGAGATAAGGGACTACGGGGCGGACGCCGTGCTGATCATCGGCTTCGGCGAGTCGTTGCAGGTGATCACCACGCTGGCCGATGCCGGAGTACCGATCCAGCACTGAACGCGACGACGAGGGCTGCACCGGTTCGCCCGGTGCGGCCCTCGTCGCATGTCCGGACCGGTCAGCGGGACCGGCGCCGCTCCAGGAACTCGGTCATCCGCCGGTGCTTCTCCTCGTCCTCGAAGAGCACCGCCTGGCTGAGCAGGTCCAGCTGCGGGTGGGCGGCGGGCGGGGCGTCCACGGCCAGCTTGGTCAGCCGCAGCGCCAGCGCCGAACCCTTCGCGATCTCGTCGAGCAGGCCGTGCGCGGTGGGCAGCAGTTCCGCCGGCTCGGTCACCACCCGGTTGACCAGCCCGATCCGCAGGGCCTCGTCGGCGTCCACCCGGCGGCCGGTGAAGAGCAGCTCCTTGGCCCGGGCCTCCCCGACCAGCGCCGGCAGGCGGTAGGTCGCGCCGGCGCCGGCCAGGATGCCCAACCGCACCTCGGGCTGGCCGAACACCGCGCGCGCCGTGCACACCCGCAGGTCGCAGGCGTACGCCAGCTCGGCGCCCCCACCCAGCGCGGGGCCGTCCACGGCCGCCACGGTCGGCATCGGGAGCGCCCGAATCCGGGCGAAGGCGGCCTGGTTGATGGCGGCCAGGGCGTCCAGCCGGCCGCGCTCGCGGAGTTGGCCGATGTCCGCCCCGCCGGCGAAGATGCCCTCCGCCCCGCCGGTGAGCAGCAGCAGTCGGGGCCGCTCCTCCAGCTCGGCGCAGACCGCGTGCAACTCGGCGATCAGGTCGGCGTCGATGGCGTTGCGCTTCTCCGGCCGGTCCAGCGTCACCACCAGCCGATCCGGCAGTTCCTCGATCCGCAGCCCGCTCACGCCTGCGCCTCCCTACGGTCGGCGCCGGCGTGAGGCTTCATGGCGCTGAGCTTGATGGTTCGCTCGCTACGCTCGCTCACTGCTTGACCCCGCCTTCCCACGTGTAGAAGCCCTGGCCGGACTTCTTGCCCAGCTTCCCGGCGGCCACCATCTCCACCAGCAGCGGCGGCGGCGCGAACCGGTCCCCGTACGCGGCCTGGAGGGTGCGGGCGATGTCGAGGCGGACGTCCAGCCCGACCAGGTCGGTCAGCTCCAGCGGGCCGACCGGGTGCCGGTAGCCGAGCACCATCGCCTTGTCGATGTCGGCGGGGCTGGCCACCCCGTCCGCGACCATCCGGATCGCCTCCAGCCCGAGGGTGACCCCGAGCCGGGAGGTGGCGAAGCCGGGCATGTCGCGTACGACGACGGGGTCCTTGCCCAGCCGCCCGGCGAGCGCGACCGCCGCCTCGGTGGTTCCCGGCGCGGTGGCCGGGCCGACCACGATCTCCAGCAGCGCCATCGCCCAGACCGGGTTGAAGAAGTGCAACCCGACGAAGTCCGCCGGCCGGTCCAGCCCGTCGGCCAGGTCGGCGATCGGGATGCTGGACGTGTTGCTGCCGAGCAGGGCGGGACGCCGCGCCTCGGCCTCCCGCAGCACCGACCGTTTGAGGTCGAGCCGCTCCGGGACCGCCTCGACGATCACGTCGGGCCCCTCGGCGACCTCGGCCAACCCGGCCCGCAGGGTGACCCGCGCCCGGTTCGCCGTCGCCTCCTCGGCGGTCAGCTTGCCGCGTTGCACCCCGCGCTCCCACAGCTCGCCGAGGCGCTGCACGGCGGCCGCCCCGCGGGGCGGATCCACCTCGACCAGCTCCACCGCGTAACCGGCGCCGGCCGCCACGTACGCGATGCCGAGGCCCATGGTGCCGGCCCCGACGACCACAAAACGACGACTCATGACGTCCCCTCGCCGCGTGCGGCGGCGCGCGGGGTCCCCGCCGCGCCGGCCCGCATGCTCCGCTCGTTCCTGGGTGCGACCCTATGCAGGGCCGGCCCGGGCGGTGTGCGTGGGGGCGCGCCGGATCGGGTACGACGGCCGTCGAAGCCGACACGGAAGGACCGACATGAGCCAGGCACCGGAGAGCGCGGAGAACCCGGAGACCGTGGAGACCCGCGGCGACGAGCGGGTGGACCTGCTCCGCGCGGACACCAACAACGACGGCCGGACCGACGTGTGGGTGGTGGACACCGACGGCGACGGGAAGGCCGACCTGTTCCAGTTCGACACCGACGGTGACGGCGAGGTGGACATCACCATGGTCGACATCGACGAGGACGGCACCCCGGACGAGGTGGTCGACGGGGACGGTGGCCTCCCGCCGGAGCAGCACTCCCCGACCGTCCAGGTGTGAGCGAGACGGAGGGCCCCTGGTCAACGCCCTCGGCGGCGGCGACGCAGGGGCCCTTCCCACCTCGGGGCCCGCGCTCAGGTCAGCTTCAGCGTGGCCAGATAGTACGGGTGGTCCCGGTCGTCCACGTCGACCAGTCGCCACGGCGAGCCGTGGACCAGCTCGGCCAGCTCGTCGACCGAGCACACCAGATAGTCGAACCACTCCGTGCCGAGCAGCCGGTAGCGCAGCCGCAGCCGGAGCTGGCCGCCGAACCGGCCCCGCTGCCGGTTGCGCTCGTGGTAGCTCGTGTGCACCGGGTCGGTGGTGCCGTACGGGTCGGTGCCGTGCGCGATGACCTGGGCGCCGGGCCGGGCCAGCGCGGCGAGCGCGGCCAGGAACCCGGGTGCCCGCTCCCGTCCCTCGATCAGCCCGAGGTTGTTGCCGAGCAGCAGGAATGTGTCGTACCGGCGGCCGTCGGCGACGTGCTCGTCGATCGTGCCGTGCACCAGGTCGCGTACGCCCCGGTGGCGGCAGACCCGCAACGCCCCGACCGAGGTGTCCAGCCCGGTGACCGGGACCCCGCGCTGCTGCAGGTGCAGGGCGATCCGGCCGCCACCGACGCCCACGTCCAGCGCGTGCCCGCGCACCCGCTCCACGGCCCGGTGGTCGTACGGCTGCCACGCCTCTGGCGGGTCCAGGTAGTGCCCGGCGGGGGCGCCGTTGACCAGGCCGTCGTCCCGCTCGATGATCTCGATGACCGGTCGGGGCAGCCGCCCGCCGACAAGGGGCCGGGGTCCGACCCCGGTGGCGACCGCGTACGCGTCGCGGATCATCTCGCCGAACACGTCGCCGATCGTGGGTTTCCCGGTCACGGCGATCACGCTATCCGGGCTCGGCCGGGCTGTCGCGGCCGTATCCTGGGCGGCGTGACCGACCTGGACCGCCTGGCGGCGGAGAAGTACGTGCTGCTCACGACGTTCCGCAAGGACGGCCGGGGAGTGGCGACGCCGGTCTGGGCGGTGCGGGACGGGGACGCGCTGGCGGTGTGGACGGCGTCGGACTCCGGCAAGGTCAAGCGGATCCGGCGGGACGGCCGGGTGACCGTGGCGCCGTGCGACGTTCGCGGCCGGCCGCACGGCGAGGCGCTACCGGGGCACGCGGCGATCTGCGATCTGGTCGGCACCCAACGGATCCGCGGACTGCTGAAGCACAAGTACCGCATGATCGGGCGGCTCAGCCTGCTGGGCAGCCGGCTGCGCCGTGGAGAGCGCGGCACGGTGGGGCTGCGCGTCGTGCTGGACGAGTGAACCCCGGACACGATTAAGGGCGGCGGATCGCCGCTCGCGCGTACGTCCGGCCGCCCCTGATCGGAACGCCTGAGAAAGTCCGGGTGGTCAGTCCCCCTGGCGCTGCTGGGGAATCTGCCCCTGCAGCAGGGCCCGGACCTCCGATTCGCGGTAGCGGCGGTGGCCGCCCAGGGTCCGGATCGCGCTAAGCTTGCCAGCCTTGGCCCACCGGGTCACCGTCTTCGGGTCGACACGGAACATCGACGCCACCTCGGCCGGTGTGAGTAGCGGCTCTGGTTCATGCGTTCGCGATGCCATCGGGGTCACTCCTCCACATGTATAGACATCGGCCGGGGTCCCGCCGGCCGACGCGTCTCCCATGGTCCGGCTAGTCCCCGATGTCCGACATGGGCCGAACGGCTGAAGGTCCCTAGACGGACGGATGAACCATGCCCGATTTTTACGACTTTTACGCCGCAGAAAGTACCTTATTAGGACTCATGATCACGGTTCGTGATGCGTCAACTACGAGACACTCTCGCATCGAGAGGTCTCTATCGGGCAATTCGGGCTAGTTGCAGCGCTCCAGCAGCTGCACCGCCCGCCACCGGGCGACCAGCTTGTCGTACGCCGCCGACGCCTCCTCCGCCTCGCCCCGGGAGAGCCCGGCCAGCCCGGTCGCGACCAGCTCGGTCGAGTCGTCGGCGGCCAGCGTCTCGTCCGGCAGCAGCTGCACCAGCCCGCCGTAGTCCAGCTCCACCACCGAGCGCGGGTGGAACTCCTCCAGCCAGCGGGCGGCCTCCTCGACCGCCTCGGTGATCGGGGCGTCCCCGACCGACTTGCGCAGCACCGACAGCGCTCGGGACGACCGGCGGCGCGCCTTGGAGATCTCCGTCCGGTAGCGCAGCGCGCGCCGGTCCGGCTCGGTCACCAACTGCCGTTCCTGCCGGTCGAAGAGCACGAACCAGCGCAGCGGCACCCCCCAGGTGGCGATCTGCTCGTGCACCCGCGGCACCCCGTGCTCCAGCACCCGCGCCCCGCTGCGCCAGTCCTCCACCACCGCCTTGGCCTGCCCGGCCAGGGTGGGCGGGACGAACGCGTCGGCCAGCACCGACGGCACCCCGTCCCGGGCGCTCAGCGCCGCCTCCGCCACCCGGATCCGCAGGTTCCACGGGCAGACCAGCAGCGTGTCGTCGGTCTCCAGCACGTACGCCTCGTCCGGCAGGTCGGGCAGCCGGGTCCAGCCCGCACCGAGCGCCTCGATCACCGCGGTGCGCTGCCGGACCGGGCCCTCCAGCGGAGCGACCGCCCGGCCCTCGCTGACGTACCGGCGCCAGAACGACTGGCGGTCCCGATCGAAAGCGGTCAGCGGCTCGTACACCCGCAGGTAAGAAGCGAAGAGCGACGGCACGGGGCGATCCTCCCACGAGACGGGACCCCCGCGTCGCCGGCGTGACGGGGGGCCGTGACGTGCACGACAGTACGGTTCCGGCCGATATTAGGCTCTGCAGCACCGGCAGCATCCCGCCGGCACGCCACCAGGTCCGCGCCCCACAAGGACGCACACCGACACAGGAGTCAGCAATGGGCGTATTCGCCAGCACCGACGACCCCGGATCCACCGGCCACGAACAGGTCGTGTTCTGCCAGGACACGCAGTCCGGCCTCAAGGCGATCATCGGGATCTACTCCACCGCGTTGGGCCCCGCGCTCGGCGGCACGCGGTTCTACCCGTACGCCAGCGAGGAGGAGGCCCTCGCCGACGTGCTCGACCTCTCCCGCGGCATGGCCTACAAGAACGCCCTGGCCGGCCTCGACCTCGGTGGCGGCAAGGCCGTCATCTGGGGCGACCCGGAGCAGATCAAGAGCGAGGCGCTGCTGCGCGCGTACGGCCGCTTCGTGGAGTCCCTCGGCGGGCGCTACTACACCGCCTGCGATGTCGGCACCTACGTCGCCGACATGGACGTGATCGCCCGGGAGACCCGGTACGTCACCGGACGCAGCGTGGAGCACGGCGGTGCGGGCGACTCCTCCATCCTGACCGCCTGGGGTGTCTTCCAGGGCATGCGGGCCGCCGCCGAGCACGTCTGGGGTGCCCCGACGCTGGCCGGGCGCCGGGTCGGCGTGGCCGGCCTGGGCAAGGTCGGCAAGTACCTGACCGGGCACCTGCTGGGCGACGGGGCCGAGGTCGTGGCGACCGACGTCAACCCGAAGGCCCTCGAGTGGGTGCGCACCACCCACCCGCAGGTCGAGCTGGTCGACGACACCGCCGCGCTGATCGCCTCCGACATCGACGTGTACGCCCCGTGTGCGCTGGGCGGCGCCCTGAACGACGACACGGTGCCGGTGCTGCGGGCCAAGCTGGTCACCGGCGCGGCGAACAACCAGCTCGCCCACTCGGGCATCGAAAAGGTCCTCGCCGACCGGGGCATCCTCTACACCCCCGACTACGTGGTCAACGCCGGCGGCGTGATCCAGGTCGCCGACGAGATCGAGGGCTTCAACTTCGAGCGGGCGAAGCTGCGGGCGACCCGGATCTACGACACCACCCGGGAGATCCTGCGGCTCGCCGACGACGAGGGCGTGCCGCCGGCGGTGGCCGCGGACCGGCTCGCCGAGCGGCGGATGGCCGAGGTCGGCCGGCTGCGGACGATCCACCTGCGGTGAACATCACGCCGGGCGGGGCACCGCTCCGTCCCCGGCGTGCGGGGCTGACCTCGCCGGCGTTAAGCTGGAAATTAGGCAGCTTCGCGACGGTTTGTCCAGTGTCACGGCCGGTCACGGTGTCCGCTCCTTACCGGGTACAATTTGTGACGGCCGGAACACTGCGACGCGCAGGGCCGGCTGAAGGTAACCCGAGGTGCCGAACGGCGGCATCCCCATGTACCGTAAGAGCCACGAGAGATGCCTGACGTCATCGGGGCCCGCCTTCGGGCTGCCCCGCATTCTGTGCGAGGGGGTCGAGCCATGGGGCGCGGCCGTGCTAAGGCCAAGCAGACAAAGGTGGCCCGGGAGTTGAAGTACCACTCCCCGAACACCGACCTCGCCGCCTTGCAGCGAGAACTCGGCGGCAGCGGCAAGTCGGACCACGACTTCGACGACGACTACAAAGAGTATGTCGACGACGATGACGAGGACCACGCGGACGACGACCCGGACACCTGGGCCCGTCCGACCCGCTGACCTCCGGTCACATCTGAGCACGCGGTAGCCCCCGCGTGCTCACGCATGTGCTCAGCGGAAGCCGGCGTACCGACCGACGATCAGGGACCTGCCGCACCGGGCCGCGCCCGGGCGCACCGGCAGGTCCTTGATCGCGGACGGCTGGCGTCAGCGCGGCCGGTTGTTCCAGTTGTAGAACGTCGGGATGTTCTCGAAGTGGTTCCAGGCGCACACCGCGCTGGCTCCGTCACCGCCCGACACCTCCGCCCGCAGCAGCCGCGCGGCCTCGGCCTCGTGGAGCAGAGCGGTCAATCCCACGGCGGCTTCCCGCACGCGGTCCGCCACCGGGTCCGGTGCGGCTTCCCCGACGCGCTCAGGCTGCCGGCGACTCGCGGTCTCGGGCATGCTCCAACACTCCCTCCAGTAGGCGGATCTTGCTGTTGCGGCAGTGCTCGGTCTCCGTACCGTCGAAACGGCCCAGCTCGAAGTAGCGGTTGGCGGCGTGGCCGCCGCCACAGAACCCGAAGTAGGGGCAGGACGACCGGCACGCCTCGACGCCGGCGAGGAACTCACCGACCCAGGGCGTACGCCCCGCACCGGCGAGGATCTCGGCCAGCGGGGTGCTCAGCACGTTGCCGCTGCTGAAGTCCCCGTACCGAGCGTCGCTGAAGCCGGCCAGCTCGGGGGAGAGCACCACCACCGTACCGTCGTGGGCAACGGTGGGGATCGGGTCGAGCTGGCGGGGCAGCAGGTCGTCCGCCGCGCCGGCCAGGACGGCCCCGGCGTACCGCAGGGTCCACTCCACCTCGCGCAGGTGGATCCGGGGATCCCGGCGCCAGGCGCCGACCAGCTCCGCCCAGAATCTGGTCACCGCGACGGCGTCCCGGGCGTTGCTCCGGGTGTTGACCCCCTCGGTCTCCTCGATGTTGACGCCCAGCACGTCGCAGCCGAGGTCGAGGAAGTAGTCGTACAGCTCGGTGGCCAGGCCCGGCGCGGGCCGGGACACCACGGCGAGGGCCGAGAAGGGCAACCCGTGCCGGCGCAGCGCCGCGACCCCGGCCAGGATCCGGTCGTACGCCGGGCGGCCGCCCCGGGTGACCCGCTCACCGTTGCGCTCCCGCGGCCCGTCCACACTCACGCTGACCCGGATGCCGTGCTCGGCGAAGAACGCGCACCAGGCGTCGTCGATCAGCGTGGCGTTGGTCTGGACGTGATGCTCCACCTCAGGGCCGAAGGGGGCCAGCAGGGCCGCCAGGTGCTCCCGTCCGGCCGCCAGGGGCTCCCCACCGTGCCAGACCACCGAGAACCGCCCCGCGGCCGCCCACGGGTTCACCGCGGCCGCCACCGCCTCGGCGACCGCGACCGGCATCCGCCGGTCCGCCGCCCGCATCGGCAGGTAGCAGTAGGCGCAGTCGAGGTTGCAGAGCGTGGTCGGCTGCATCACCACGTACGAGGGGACGGCGGCGATGCCGCGCATCCCGGGATGCGTACGAGCAGCCATCAACCCTCCCCGTCAGCCCGAAGTGCCCTTCAGGCTAGGCGGCGGTGGCTACTCGGGTGAACCCCCGATCAGGTGCCCGGATGATCACCAGAGTGTGATCATCCCCGGGTGTGCTGCCCGATCATCTGCACGTTGCCGGAGCCCTCGATGATCTCGCCGGCCTGCCAGGCGTCGACGCCCCGGCCGGTCAGGGTGGCCAGCGCGCGGTCGGCGTCCTCGGCGGAGACGATGGCGAACATGCCGACGCCCATGTTGAACGTCGCCTCCATCTCCGGGTCCTCGATCCGGCCCTTGGACTGGATCAGGTCGAAGACCGGCTGGGGCTTCCAGGTGGAGCGGTTGACCACCGCGTCGACGTGCTCCGGCAGGATCCGGACCAGGTTGCCCGGGATGCCGCCGCCGGTGACGTGGGCGAACGCCCGCACCTCGGCCTCGGCGATCAGCTTGAGGCAGTCCTGGGCGTAGATCTTGGTGGGGGTGAGCAGCTCCTCGCCGAGGGTGCGCTGCCGGCCGAAGTCCTCGATCACCACGTCCAACCGCATCCGGCCGGCGCCCAGCAGCACGTGCCGGACCAGCGAGTAGCCGTTGGAGTGCAGGCCGGAGGAGCGCATCGCGATCACGACGTCGCCCACCTCGACC
This sequence comes from Micromonospora sp. NPDC006431, assembly GCF_042870725.1. NCBI lineage: Bacteria > Bacillati > Actinomycetota > Actinomycetes > Micromonosporales > Micromonosporaceae > Micromonospora > Micromonospora sp. NPDC006431. Next base: position 398,257 of record NZ_JBIAHQ010000001.1, on the reverse strand, counting down.
CGCTCGGAGCTGAGGATCTCGCTCTCCTCCACCACGCCGACACCGGTGGCGGAGATGTCGTACTCGTCGGGACGCAGCACGCCCGGGTGCTCCGCGGTCTCGCCGCCGAGCAGGGCGCAGCCCGCGTACCGGCAACCGTCGGCGATGCCCGCGCCGATCTCGGCGACCTTGTCCGGCACGACCTCACCGGTGGCGATGTAGTCGAGCAGGAACAGTGGCTCGGCGCCGCAGGCGACCAGGTCGTCGACCACCATCGCGACCAGGTCGATGCCGACCGTGTCATGGATGTCGAGCTGCTGGGCGATCACCAGCTTGGTGCCGACCCCGTCCGTGGAGGAGGCGAGGATCGGGTTCTTGTACTTCTTGGTGTCCAGCCGGAACAGGCCGGCGAAGCCGCCCAGGTCACCCAGGACCTCCGGGCGCCGGGTCTGCTTGACCTTGGACTTGAGCAGCTCGACCGCGCGGTCGCCCGCCTCGATCGACACCCCGGCGTCAGCGTAGGAGACCGAACGTTTGCGCGTCGTACGGCTCGTGCCGGCCGTCCAGGGCTGGCGGTCGCCGCCGGCGCCCGTCGGGCTGGTTCCTGCGCCGCTGCGCTCGGACACGTGCGTCACGGTTCTCCCCTTTGTGGTTCTCGCGGGCCGCTGTTGCGGTGAGCGGACCCGCGTCGGAGGTGCTATGGGCGGTGGGTAGCGGCCGACGGCTTGCGGTTGTCGCCGAGTGCGGCGGTGGTGATGTCAGCGGTGGCCTGGGCCGCCTCGGCGGTGACCCGCCGGCCCACGCCTTCGAGCACGTGCTTGCCGATCAGGTGCCCGGCCGGCAGTTCGATCGGGTACTCCCCATCGAAACACGCCCGGCAGAGCCGCGTCTTCGGCTGCTCGGTCGCGGCGATGAGGCCGGCCAGCGATACGTAGCCCAGCGTGTCCGCCCCGATCGACCGCCGGATGCCCTCGTTGTCCAGCCCGTTGGCCAGCAGCTCGGCCCGAGTGGCGAAGTCGATGCCGTAGAAGCAGGGCCAACTGACCGGCGGGGAGGAGATCCGCACGTGGACCTCCAGGGCGCCCGCCTCGCGCAGCATCCGCACGATGGCCCGCTGGGTGTTGCCGCGGACGATCGAGTCGTCCACCACGACCAGGCGCTTGCCGCGGACGTTCTCCCGCAGCGGGTTCAGCTTGAGCCGGATGCCGAGCTGGCGCAGGGTCTGCGACGGCTGGATGAAGGTGCGCCCGACGTACGGGTTCTTCATCAGGCCCTGGCCGTAGGTGATCCCGGACTCCTCGGCGTAGCCGATCGCGGCCGGGGTGCCGGACTCCGGCACCGGGATCACCAGGTCGGCCTCGACCGGGTGTTCCCGGGCGAGCTGGCGGCCGATCTGCACCCGCGCGGCGTGCACGTTGCGCCCGGCGATGGTGGCGTCCGGGCGGGCGATGTACACGTACTCGAAGAGGCAGCCCTTCGGCTCCGGGGCGGCGAACCGGGTGGATCGCAGCCCGTCCTCGTCGATGGCGATCAGCTCGCCGGGCTCGACCTCGCGGACCACGCTGGCGCCGACGATGTCCAGCGCAGCGGTCTCGCTGGCGACCACCCAGCCGCGCTCCAGCCGGCCGAGCACCAGGGGGCGCACCCCGTGCGGGTCGCGGGCCGCGTAGAGGGTCGACTCGTCCATGAACACGAAGCTGAACGCGCCGCGCAGCTGGGGCAGCACCTCCAACGCGGCCGCCTCGACGGAGAGATCAGGACGGCTGGCCAGCAGCATGGTGACCAGGGAGGTGTCGTTGGTCGAGCCGTCGGAGTCCATGCCCCGCGTGGCCGCCTCGCGCTGGAGCTCGGCGGTGTTGACCAGATTGCCGTTGTGGGCCAGCGCGATCGTGGTGCCGGAGCTGGTCGCCCGGATGGTCGGCTGGGCATTTTCCCAGGTCGAGCCACCCGTGGTCGAGTAGCGCGCGTGGCCGATCGCGACGTGCCCGCGCAGGCTGGCCAGAGTCGGCTCGTCGAACACCTGGGCCACCAGGCCAAGATCCTTGTAGACCACCACCCCGGAGCCGTCGCTCACCGCGATGCCCGCGGCCTCCTGGCCACGGTGCTGCAGGGCGTACAGCCCGAAGTAGGTCAGGTTGGCGACCTCCTCCCCCGGGGCCCAGACACCGAAGACGCCACACGCGTCCTGGGGGCCGGGTCGCTGGGGGTCAAGGTCGTGGCTCAGCCGGCCATCGCCTCGGGGCACCTGCCGCTCCCTCATGCTGGTCTGGACCCGGCCTGGCGGAGTCGGGGGTCAGCTCCGCGCGGACCGGCCGGGGCCGTCGTCGCCTGACAGTGTACGCGAATAGCAGTCGACACTGACAGTCACGTCTCGCCTGCTGATCGTGATGGCGAGCAGCCGTACCCCCAGCTAGAGCGGGAGGTGGTCGGCGAGGTCGGCGCGGATCCCGCTGACCCGTACGCGACCCTCGGTGACCGCCTCCGCCCAGCCGAGGCGGCCGCTGGCCAGCGCGAGCCAGGTCTCCGGGTCCGTTTCCACCACATTCGGCGGCGTACCACGGGTGTGTCGCGGTCCGGCCACGCACTGCACGGCACCGTATGGTGGAACCCGCACCTCCACCGATCGGCCGGGGGCGCGCTCGGCGAGGACGGCCAGCAGGGTGCGGACCGCCTCCCGGAACACCGGCCGTTCGGGCGTACGCCCCTCATCCAGCGCTGTCAACGCGGCCGCGACCGCGGCGGACTTAGTGTGCGGAGAGGACACGACGGGACGATACGATTCGACAGCATCACGGTCGACGCTGGCCCTGGGTAGAGATGATCCGGCCAGACAAGGCATAGTTGCCGACGGCGTATTCGTACCGTGAGTGATCGTCCCCGGCCCGGCGCCGGCCGGCGGGGAGAGATCAGACCCGGAAGGCGGTGGACGTGTCAACACACCGACGTGCCTGGAATCAGCGGGCCGGTGTGGTGGTGGCGCTGGTTGTCGGCGCGCTGCTCGCCGTCCCCGCCACACCCGCCTCCGCCGCCAGGATCACCTCAGCGGATGACTCGGTGACGATTGATGCCGGCAAGAGCAGTTCGGTCAACGTCGTCGTGAGACCGGACATTGGCGAAACCTCCGCGGACATCGACATCACCGATCTGCCTGACGGCGTCACCTGTGGGGGCTGCGGGCCGATCAGTTTCGAAACGCCGGGGCCGAAGCAGGTGCCCTTGACCCTGTCGGCAGCAGGCAACGCGCCGGCGGCCAACGGAGCCCAGGCGAAGATCACGGTTACGGGGGACAACAGCCCCCGCACGCTGCGCGTCACCGTCAAGCCAAGCGCGCCGCCGGAGCCGCAGACGGTCAAGTCGATCTCCGGCAAGGTGGTCATCGCGGACAACAGCGAGCCGGTGACGGGCGCCGTGGTCATGCTCCGCGACAGCAAGGGCAAGCAGTACTCGACCAACACGGACGGCAGCGGGAACTTCCGGTTCACCGGCTCGTCCTCGGCCCCGATCGCACCCGGCCGGATCGACCTGGGGGCCAGCAAGGACGGCACCCCCGGCTACAAGACGGTCAACGCGACGGCCGGCCAGGCCGTGACCGGCGTGCGGATCAGCGTGCCGATCAAGGTCGAGAAGAGTCCGAGCCCGTCGCCGTCCGCCAGCGCGGAGCCGGTGCCGACCGAGGAGCCGACCGACGAGGCCACCGACACGCCGGCCACCGAGGCGGCCGCGGGGCAGCAGCCCGCCGCCCAGCAGGACTCCGGCGGCTTCGGCAACTGGCTGCTGATCCTGCTCGGCGGTCTCTTCGTGGCCGTGGGCGTCGGCACCATCGTGCTGCTCTACATGAAGCGCAAGAACGAGGGCGACGACGACATCGACGGTGACGGCCCGGGTGGTCCGATGGGTCCGGGTGGCCCGGCGGGCGCGGGTGCCGTGCCGGCCGCCCGGGGCGCCTACCGGGGCGCCGACGACCAGACCCGGGTGGTCAACGGCATGGGCGCCGGAGCGGCTCCGACGATGGTCGGCGGCCCCTCGCTCAGCGACGCGCCGACCATGATGCACCGCCCGGTCGTGGACGACGTCCCGCCGGACCCGTACGGCGCCCCACCCGGGCCCACGTACGGCGTCGGCGGCGGGCAGGACGGCTGGGGCGGCGGTGGCTACGGCGACGAGCCGCCGGCCGGCCAGGGTGGCTACGGCCACAACGGCTACGGCAACGCGCCCTCTTCGGGTAGTGGCTACGGCAACGCGCCCTCTTCGGGTAGTGGCTACGGCAACGCGCCCTCCTCGGGTGGCGGATACGGCAACGCTCCGTCCTCGGGTGGCGGCTACGGCAGCCGGGATTACGGCGCCGGTGCCGGTGGCTACCCGCCCGCTCAGGGCGGCGGCTACGGCGGCGAGCGGTACGACGAGCCGACCGGCCGCTACACCGGCGACAACACCCAGTACGCGCCGCCGGCCGACCCGTACCCGACCAGCACCTACCAGCCGGACCAGGGTCGGGGCTACGACCAGCCCGACCAGGGGCGCGGCTACGACCAGCCGGGCCAGGGACAGTACGGCCGCGGCTCGGAGCCGGGCACCGGCTACGGCCAGGGTGGCGGCTACGGCGGCCCCTCCGGTGGCTTTGACAACGGGCCGTCGGGCGGCTACGACGGCGGCCAGCAGGGCTACGACGGCTACGACCAGCGCGGCGGCTACGACAACGGCCCGCAGCCGGGCTACGACGGCCACGACCAGCGGGGCGGCTACCGCGGCGGCGCCGGTTACGGCCAGCCGCAGCAGGGCGGCTACGGCCACGAGCAGCCGCCGCAGCAGCGGACCGGTGGCTACGACAACCAGGGCTACGACCAGGGCGGACACTACGGCGATCCGGCCCAGGCCGGTCGGGGCCGACCCGACGGCCCGCAGGAGCGCGGCGGCCGCCGCCTCGACTGGCTGGACGACTGACTGCCGGGGCCACGTGCCCCGCACGATATCGACAGTGGCCGCCCGGACGATCCGGGCGGCCACTTCGCATAATCGGTACGGCAGTCCGCAGTGGCCGACCTGGGTGGCCCGCCCGGCTCGACTCGCGTCCGGATCCGGACACATGCGCCCCGAGCCAGGTCGCGGAGCTGCCGAACAGACCGCCGTGGTCGACTTGCCGGACCGGTCCGGTCCGTCCTCGCCACCGATGAGTTGTCGGGCCCTGCTACCAACCTGGCGGCGGCGGGCGTGCCGGGCGTCATCCAGCCAGAGCACGTGCGCCTGATGGCGTAGATGAATCACCGGGATGGGCCAGCACAGCTCCGGCGCGCCCGGCCGCCGGACAGAGCGGCCGTCGGTTTCGGGTGCAGTTGTTGTCGCTGGGGCGACAACAACTGCACCCGAAGTCGCCGTGATCGTTTCGCGAACACGTGAGTCGTTTACGTCATCAGGTCGGTAGTCACCGACACGCAAGCAGCCAGCGCGCCGAAACACCGGCCCGAGCCGGACGAACAGCCGGGGACTGACTGACCAACGGGCAGAGCCGGACCAGCAGGCAGCGCCGGACCAGGCGGCGGACCCACGGACCGAACCCAAAGAGCCGGGCCAGCCAGCGGAGCCGGGTCAGGCGGCGGCGAAGTAACCCTGGCGCAGAACCGGTACCACGTCGGAGACACCCACCTGGACGGCGACCTCCACGTCCCCGGCGAAGCCGCCCTCGGCGAGTTCCCGCCCGGAGACGCACCCCCGGACGGCGGCCGGCACGTCGGGCGTGCTGGCCAGCGCGGCCAGGGCCATCGCCGCCTCCACCGAGAGCCCGCCCGGCACCCCGGACAGGGCGTCCAGCACGCTGGCCGCCCCGAGCTGATCCTCCACGCAGGGGCGCAGTGAACCGTCCGGCCAACGCTCACCGGCCGCCACCACACCCACCGGCGCGTCGTTCGAGCCGTACCCCTGGGCGCGCAGCCATCGTCCGACGGCGGGCGCGTTACGCAGGCACGCCGCCACCACCGGCAGACCGGTGGCGCTCGCGGCGGCGCTGATCGCCGAGCCGTTCGGCGAGGGCAGGACCAGATCGGCGACGGCCGGTGCGGTCCGCAACGCCGCCGGCGAGAGCGACCATGGATGCTCCACGGTCATCTGCCGGCGGCCGACCGCGGCGACCGCCCCCACCCGGCGGGCGTACTCGGCGGCCTGCTCCCCCAGGGGAACGGGTGCACCCGCATGCCGCGACCGACCGCCACCTCGACGGCGGTGGTGAACGAGAGCACGTCCACCACCACCAGGGCCGCGCAGACCCGGCCGAGTTCCGCCGCCCCGGTCAGCCCCCAGTCGAACCGGGCGCCGGCGCCGGGTTGGGCGTAGACGGCCAAGGCCTGGGCCTCAGCGCTGATCCGGCGCGGGGGCCTGGTCGTCCGGGTCACCAGCAGCCGTCGCGGAGCCCGCCGGCCCGGCCGTCGCCGGGTCGGACGTCGCCTCGGGGGCGTCGACCGGGACATCGGGCCCGTCGGTGCCCGGCGCGGCGTCCCCGGCCTCCGCCGGGGCGTCACTCGCCTCCGCCGCCGCGTCCGTAGCGGCCACGGGAACGTCCGGAGCCTCCGACGCCTCCACGGCGGCGTCCTGGGCCGCCACGGGAGCGTCCGCCGCCACTACGGTGTCCGGGGCCGTCGTCGCGGCAGCGTCCGCCGCCACCGGGGTCTCCGCCGCGGGAGCGTCCGCCGCCTCCGCCGGCGACCCGCCGTCGGCCTGGCCGGCCGGGTCGGAGGCCGGAGCGGTCGCCGGGTCGCCCGCCGGCTGCTCGCCGACGGCCGGGACGACGCCCGCACCGAGTGCCGGCACCTGGCCCGCCTCCACGCCGCCGAAGAGGCGCGGCAGGGTCGCCGTGTGCGCGGCGCGCAGCTCGTCGAGGCCGATCCGGAGCTGGTCGTGCACCTCCAGCGCGCCGCCGGCCGGGTCGGTGACGCCGATGAACTCCCACGGCACCCCGTGCTCGGCACAGAGCGCGGTGAACGCCTTCTCGTGCCCACGCGGCACCGACACCAGCGCGCGGCCAGCCGACTCGCTGAACAGGAAGACGAACGGCATCGACCCGCCGGCGAAGTGCTCGGGCACGGCGACCCGGGCCCCGACGCCACGCCGCAGGCAGGACTCGACCAGGCTCTGGGCGAGGCCACCGTCGGAGAGGTCGTGCGCGGAACTGAGGTGCCCCACCCGGGCGGCGGCGGCCAGCAGCTCGGCGAGCTGCCGCTCGCGGGCCAGGTCGACCTGCGGCGGAATGCCGCCGAGGTGCTCGTGGGTCACCCACGCCCATTCCGAGCCGGAGAGCTCGACGTGCGTCTCACCCAGCAGGAAGATCTGGTCGTGGTCGCCGCCAGGACGCGCCACGAAGCCCATCGGCACCCGGTCCGCGACGTTGTCCAGCACGCCCAGCACACCGACCACCGGAGTCGGGTGGATGGGTGCCGGGCCGGTCTGGTTGTAGAAGCTGACGTTGCCGCCGGTCACCGGGATGCCGAGCTCCAGGCAGCCGTCCGCCAGGCCGCGGACGGCCTCGGCGAACTGCCACATCACGCCCGGGTCCTCCGGGGAGCCGAAGTTGAGGCAGTTGGTCACGGCGATCGGCTTCGCGCCGGTCACCGCCACGTTCCGGTACGCCTCGGCCAGCGCCAGCTTCGTCCCGTGGTACGGGTCGAGGCGTGCGTACCGGCCGTTGCCGTCGACGGAGAGGGCGACCCCGAGGCCGGTCCGCTCGTCGATCCGGATCACGCCGGAGTCCTCCGGCTGGGCGAGCACGGTGTTGCCCAGCACGTACCGGTCGTACTGCTCGGTGACCCAGGTCTTGTCGGCCAGGTTCGGCGACGCGATCATGCGCAGCACGGTCTCCCGCAGCGCCTCCGGGTTGCTCGGCCGCGGCAGCGTCTCCGCGCGGTCGGCTTGGAGCAGGATCAGGTCGGCCGGCTCCCGCATCGGGCGGGCGTACACCGGACCGTCGTCGACCAGGGAGCCCGGCGGCACGTCCACCACGACGTGGTCGCGCCAGGAGACCACCAGACGGCCCGGCTGGCCGTCCGGCGCGGGCGGGGTGACCTCACCGATCGCGGTGGCGAGCACGCCCCACTTCTCGGCGGTCTTGAGCACCGCCTCCAGCTTGTCCGGGGCGACGACCAGCAGCATCCGCTCCTGGGACTCGCTGGCCAGGATCTCGTGCGGCTCCATCGAGGGCTCCCGCAGCGGCACCCGCTCCAGCCAGACCCGCATGCCGGTGCCCGCCGCCGCGGCGGTCTCGGTGAGCGCGCAGGTCAGGCCGGCGCCGCCGAGGTCCTGGATGCCGACGACCAGCTCGGCGTCGTACAGCTCCAGGCACGCCTCGATCAGCAGCTTCTCGGTGAACGGGTCGCCCACCTGGACGGACGGGCGGCGCTGCTCGCTGCCCTCGTCGAAGGTGGCGCTGGCCAGCACCGACACGCCGCCGATGCCATCCCGGCCGGTCTTGGCGCCCATCAGCACCACGACGTTGCCGGGGCCGGCGGCCTCCTTCTTCTGCAGCCGGTCGACCGGCAGCACGCCGAGGCAGAGCGCGTTGACCAGAGGATTGCCCTGGTAGCAGGGGTCGAAGACCACCTCGCCGCCGATGTTCGGCAGGCCGAGGCAGTTGCCGTAACCGCCGACGCCGGCGACCACGCCGGGCAGCACCCGGGCGGTGTCCGGGTGGTCGGCCGCGCCGAAGCGCAGCGGGTCCATCACCGCGACCGGACGCGCACCCATGGCGAGGATGTCGCGGACGATGCCGCCGACGCCGGTCGCCGCGCCCTGGTACGGCTCGACGAAGCTCGGGTGGTTGTGCGACTCGACCTTGAAGGTCACCGCCAGCTCGTCGGAGACCCGGACCACGCCGGCGTTCTCACCGATGCCGGCCAGCAGCCGGTCGCTCGGCGGGGCCTTCTCGCCGAACTGGCGCAGGTGCACCTTGCTCGACTTGTAGGAGCAGTGCTCGCTCCACATGATCGAGTACATGGCCAGCTCGGCCTGGGTGGGCCGGCGGCCGAGGATGTGCCGGATCCGGTCGTACTCGTCGTCGCGGAGGCCCAGCTCCGCGTACGGCTGCAGTTCGTCCGGCGTGCCGGTGGCCCGGGGCACGGTGTCCACGGCCGCGGTCCAGTCGTCGGCCGGGCCGGCCTGCGGCACCACGGTGGCCGTACGCGGCTCCGCCGGGTCGGCCGGGTGGGCGCCCGGTGCCTCCCGCAGGTCCGGGTCCGGATGGGTGGTCATGACCTCTCCTCGCTGCGCTCGCCGCCGAGGCGGCGGGTGAGCTGACCGATGATCCCGCCGCGCACGGTCACGCCGGCGCCCCCACCAGGTGCTTGAGCACCGAGGTGAAGAAGCCGAGACCGTCCAGGGAGGGGCCGGTGAGCGCCTCCACCGCGTGCTCGGGATGCGGCATGATGCCGACCACGTTGCCGGCCTCGTTGGTGATCGCGGCGATGTCGCGCTGCGAACCGTTGGGGTTGCCGCCGAGGTAGCGGGCGACAACCCGACCTTCGGCCTCCAGGCGGTCCAGCGTCGCCGGGTCGGCGACGTAGCAGCCCTCGCCGTTCTTGACCGGGATCAGCACCTCCTGGCCCGGCTGGAACGCGTTGGTCCAGGCGGTGCCGGCGGCCTCGATCCGGAGGATCTGGTCCCGGTTACGGAAGTGCAGGTGCTGGTTGCGGGTGAGCGCGCCTGGCAGCAGGTGGGCCTCGCAGAGGATCTGGAAGCCGTTGCAGATGCCGAGCACGGGCAGGCCGCCCCGGGCGGCGTCCACGATCGTCTCCATGACCGGGGCGAACCGGGCGATGGCGCCGCACCGCAGGTAGTCACCGTAGGAGAAGCCGCCGGGCAGGACCACGGCGTCCACGCCGTGCAGCCGCGGGTCGCCGTGCCACAGCCGGACCGGCTCGGCGCCGGCGATGCGGACGGCCCGGGCCGCGTCCCCGTCGTCGAGCGAACCGGGGAAGGTCACCACACCGACCCGGGCGGTCACTGGCGCGCGTCCACGGGCTCGTCGGTCTCCACCACGCGAACCGTGAAGTCCTCGATGACCGGGTTGGCCAGCAGCTTGTCGGCGATCTCCCGGGCCCGGTCCAGGTCCGGTTCACCGGTGAACTCGATCTCGATCCGCCTGCCGATCCGGACCGAGGCGACGTCGCTGACGCCGAGCCGGGGCAGCGCGTTTGCGACGGCCTGGCCCTGCGGATCGAGGATCTCGGGCTTGAGCATGACGTCGACGACGACGCGAGGCACGGGGCACTCCTGACTGTGTACGCAGTTGGGTGCCGGCCCACTACGGGCGAGCGCAGCCAGCCTACCTGGCAGATACCGCCTCGGCCGAACCGGCCGGCGCGTCCGGGCAGTGATCGACGTGACCCCGTCGAGGGGGTCGCACCGGATGTCCCTGCCTGCACGGAACGCACCCTTACCAGCAACGACAGCGCCGCCAGGTGGCCAAATCGTTACATCGGTTAATCTCTATCGACTCCTTGCCAGTGCCGCGCCGGGGCCCTACGGTACATCGATGTAAGTCGATGCACAGCCCTGGCGACCACCCGTCGCCCGCTCCCCGTCACCCGGCGACCCCGGGTGCCCCCGACGTGAAGGAGTTCCCGATGCGCATCCGCTCCCTGCTCGCCACCATCGGCGTCGCCATGGTCGGCGTCCTCGGCGCCGCGTCCGGCGCGGCCGCCGCCCCCGTCGGCCCGTACATCATCGGTGGCGGCACCGTCTCCTCCGCGCCCTGGGCCGCCGCGGTGTTCAGCAACGGCTCGTTCACCTGCTCCGGCAGCGTCATCGCGTCCCAGTGGGTGCTCACCGCCCGGCACTGCATCAGCGGCAGCATGTCCGTCCGGGTCGGCAGCGTCTACTACGCCTCGGGCGGCACCACCCGCACCGTGAGCACCACCTACACCCGCTACGACCTCGCGCTGATGCGGCTCTCCAGCCCGGTGACCACCTCCACCGTGTCGCTGGCCAGCAGCAACCCGCCCATCGGGTCGACCAACTCGATCTACGGCTGGGGCATGACCTGCTACAGCGGCTGCAACCCGTCCAGCCAGCTCAAGACCGCCACCGTCCAGGTGACCAGCAACAGCGCCTCCGACGCGTACGGCGGGCAGGCCATCCGCAGCTCCCGGATCAGCGGGAACGCCTGGCGGGGCGACTCGGGCGGCCCGCAGTTCTACAACGGCCAGCAGGTCGGCGTGGCCTCCACCGCCGACGGCGTGAGCATCCAGAATTACGGCAGCGTCGCGTACAACCGGTCCTGGATCACCTCGGTGGCCGGTGTCTGACAGTTAGCGCCGGTCGCGGCGCGGATGGTCGGTGACGCGCCGACCGTCCGCGCCGCCTCGTTTCGCAGCATCCGATCAGGTGAACAAGGCACACGTTCGGGCCGCCGACCGGCTGACAGCATCGGAAACGTGCTGGTCGTGACGACGGATCAACTGCCCGGCTACGAGATCCGCCAGATCCTCGGCGAAGTGGTCTCCTCCATGGCGAGGACCCGGAACCCGTACCGCGAGGGGGTCAAGAACCTGCGCGGTGGCGCCTACGACCCGATGGCGCCGGACAACCTCACCCGCTGGCGTACCGACTCGGTGGCCCGACTCGGCGAGGAGGCCCGCCGGCTCGGCGCGAACGCGGTGATCGGCATGCGCTTCGACAGCCGGGACTGCGGCGAGATGTGGATGGAGATCTGCGCGTACGGCACGGCGGTGATCGTCGTACCCAGGATGCCGGACGTCATGCCGCCCGACCAGCCCATGGTCGCGGCCGACACCGCCCACGAGCCGGAGATCGCCTCGGCCCCCGGCGGCATCGCCGAACCGGCGAGCGCCCCCAACCTCTCCTCCGCCGCCGAAACCCCCACCCCCAATTCCCCCTAACCCCCGCCCCCGCCGCCCCCGCCGGGCCTGCCGGGCCTGCCGGGCCCTGCCGGCGTTGATCATGAGGTTAGCGGCGGTGCCAGAGATCCACTTCGCCGCCAACCTCATGATCAACCAGCTTCGGGTGCGGTGGGGTGGGTGGGTCAGAGGATGGGGGGTGGGGAGTAGGCGGCCGCCTCGGGGTGGGACTGGACGATCTTGGCGATACGGGCGGTGACCCGGTCGACCTGGGCGCCTGCGGCGCCGACGAAGGCGTTGCGGTCGGCGACCAGGGCGTCGATCTCGGCGCGGGTGAGGCCGAGGCGCCCGTCCGCGGCGAGGCGGTCGAAGAGGTCGTTCTCGGCCGCACCCTTCTCCCGCATGGCCAGCGCCACCGCGACCGCGTGCTCCTTGATCACCTCGTGCGCGACCTCCCGGCCGACGCCGCGCCGGACCGCCGCGACCAGGATCTTGGTGGTGGCCAGGAACGGCAGGAAGCGCTCCAGCTCCCGGTTGATCACCGCCGGATACGGGCCGAACTCGTCCAGCACGGTGAGGAACGTCTGGAACAGCCCGTCGGCGGCGAAGAACGCGTCCGGCAGGGCCACCCGGCGGACCACCGAGCAGGAGACGTCCCCCTCGTTCCACTGGTCGCCGGCCAGCTCGCCGACCATCGAGAGGTAACCGCGGATGATCACGGCGAAGCCGTTCACCCGCTCCGACGAGCGGGTGTTCATCTTGTGCGGCATCGCGCTGGAGCCCACCTGGCCGGGCTTGAAGCCCTCGGTGACCAGTTCCTGGCCGACCATCAGCCGGATCGTGGTGGCCAGCGACGACGGCGCGGCGGCCACCTGGGCCAGCGCGGAGAGCACGTCGAAGTCCAGCGAACGCGGGTAGACCTGGCCGACGCTGTCCAGCACCCGGCTGAACCCGAGGTGCTCGGCGACCCGGCGCTCCAGCTCGGCCACCTTGTCGGCGTCGCCGTCGAAGAGGTCGAGCTGGTCGGCGGCGGTGCCCACCGGGCCCTTGATGCCGCGCAGCGGGTACCGGCCGATCAGGTCATCCAGCCGCTCGTACGCGATCAACAGCTCCTCGGCGGCCGAGGCGAAGCGCTTGCCCAGCGTGGTGGCCTGCGCGGCGACGTTGTGCGACCGGCCGGTCATCACCAGGCCGGAATACTCGTGCGCGTGCCAGGCGAGCCGGACCAGGGTGGCGACCACCCGGTCCCGGATCAGCTCGAGCGAGGCGCGGATCTGGAGCTGCTCGACGTTCTCGGTGAGATCCCGGGAGGTCATCCCCTTGTGCACGTGCTCGTGCCCGGCGAGCGCGCTGAACTCCTCGATCCGGGCCTTCACGTCGTGCCGGGTGACCCGCTCCCGCTCCGCGATCGAGGCCAGGTCGACGTCGTCGACCACCCGCTCGTACGCCTCGGCCACCCCGTCCGGCACCGGCACGCCGAGGTCCCGCTGGGCCTTGAGTACGGCGAGCCAGAGCCGCCGCTCCATGCGGACCTTCTCCTCGGGCGACCAGAGGGCGACCAGCTCGGGCGAGGCGTACCGGTTGGCGAGCACGTTCGGGATCGTCGTCACGTACCTCAGTCTCCCATGACCGCCGAGGCGGCCCCGACGAGGAAGTCGGCCGCTCAGGCGCCGGACGGTCCGGAGGTCGCCGGCCGGTGGCGTGCCCACCACCCACCGGCGACCTCCCGGCCGGCTACCCGAAACGGTCGGTCAGGTTGACTGCCGGATCCAACGCGACGGCCCGCTGCTGCGCGGCGGTCAGGGGAAGCTTCCCCTTCTCGCCGGCGGTGAGGCTCACCGCGAGCCAGACGCCGTCCCGGCGCAACACGTGGATGGTCCGCTCCGCCTTCACCCCAGAACCGTCGGTGGTGATGCGGTACCGCTCCCCGGCGGGACCGGTACCCGCCTCGCAGGTGTGGGTCCTGGTGCTCGCGTCGCAGGTCAGGTCACCGGCGGTGCCCGGATCCCGCCGGTGGATCCGCACCGAGAGGGTCCCGGACACGCCGTCCACCAGGACCCGCCCCTGGCCCGCGTAGCTGTCCGCGGTGTCCTGGCTGCCCCAGAAGGAACCCAGGTCGCCCGGGATCATGGCGGCCCCCCTCCCCTGGGCCCCCGTGACACGAGGCACGTGTCGCTGCACCGCGGCGAGCACCACGCTTTTGATCCACATCCGGCGGGCCTCTGTGTTGCCATGCAGCGGCTGCGCGGCCTGCCCGGCGACCGCCGGATCCAGCGCCAACGCGATCAACTGCGCAAGGGTGAGCGGGGGGTTCTCGTCTTCACCCCACATCTGCACGATGATCACCACCCCGTCGGGCCGATGCACCTCGGCGTTGCTCGACAGAGCGATCCCCCCGGACGGCTTCCGATCCAATCCACGCGCCGGGTTGCGGGCCGACATGGTGACGATCTTCTCGCCGGCCGGTCCGGTCGTGATGGCGCACCCGCTCCGCCTGACCGCATCGGCGCTGCACACCGGCGGGCCCCACCCGGCGTCGTCGATCTGCACGGACAGTCGGCCCATCCGGTCACCCGACCGGACCCTCGCCTGCCCCATGTAACCGTCGGGGGCGTATCCACGCATGGACGGGCCGGACAACCAGACCGGTTCCGCACCTTCCGGCGCGCCAAGCCCGGGTGCCCAGTCCAGGTCAGGTGCCACCCGGCCCATCGCTTCGAAGATGGCCAGGTCCATCGCGGTGAACGAGGCACCCGACGACGGCGCCGGGGTGCGTACTGCCGGGCTCGTCGGACTCGGCGCCGCCGGCACGTCGGCCCGGGGCCGGCCGGTCACGGCGGTCGTGCCGACGAGGACGACACCCACGGCCGCCGCGGCCAGGGCCGCCACGCCGACGCGCCGGAGCCGCCGGGCGCGGCGCTCCCGGGCGATGACCCGGTCCATGTCGATGGAGGTGGGCGGGATCTCGCCGACCGCCTCACGGAACATCGTCCGGTAGCTCATGCGCCCTCTCCCTTCACCGCGGAATCCAACGTCGCCAGCAGGCGCAGGCTCTCCAGCCCTCGGGCCGCCTGGCTCTTCACCGTGCCGGTGCTGACGCCCAAGGTCCGCGCCGTCTCCTCGACCGAGAAGTCGCACCAGAAGCGCAGGACGACCACCGCCCGCCGGCGCGGCGGCAACTGGGCCAGCAGGTCGAGCAGATGTTCCCGGTCGGCCAGCGCGGCCTCAGGAAACGCCACGTCCGCCCGATCGGGCACGTCGTCGGTGCTGCGCTCCCGCCGCCACGGCCGGCGCCGCTCGTCCAACCACGCGTTGGTGAGCATCCCCCGCACGTACGCGTCGACGTTCTCCATCGGGCGCACGCGGCGCCAGTGCCGGTAGAGCTTGCTGATCGTGATGGACACCAGGTCGTCGGCGGTGTGCCAGTCACGGCAGAGCAGATACGCCGTGATCCGTAGCGACTCCAGCCGGGCCGTCACGAACTGCCGGTACTCGTCTTCGTCAGCGCGGTTCACCGCGCCCGACCTCTCGTCCGTTTCATGCCTGGGGAACGGTACGAAGTGGCGACGGGGTTGCTCGCCAAGCTGGAAATCGCGATGCCCCTGTGGCCGCCGGAACGCGGGTTACCTCACACCTGGGTGATCTCGTGCACCCTCGCGGTCACCACGAGGGTTTTCTTCTGCGTGCCGTGCGCGTTGCGGACCGTCAGCAGGTAGGTGTGCTTCTGCACGTCGCCCTCGGCGCCGGAGCAGGGGAAGTTCAGGGTCTCGCTGCCCGTGGGCGGGTAGTTGTCCGCGTACACGCCGGGGCCGTCGACGGAGAGGGCGACCGAATCGACGTTGCTGGTCTTCCACTCCACGACGACCGGGGTGCCCGCGACCTGGTCGGCGTTGGTGCCGGCCGGGCAGGAGGGCTTCTGGGCGACCCGGAAGTAGGCGATCGTGGGGCCGGCCGGCTTAGGGGCGCTCGTCGTCGGCCTGCTGCCGGGCTGCCCGCCGTTGCTCCTGGTGCCGCCGCCCGTCGACCCGCTGCCGGTCGTACCGTCGCCCGTGGGCTCCGCGGAGGTTGTCGGGGCGCCGCCGGTGGACGCCGCCGGGTCGCCGGGGGCCTCGGTCACCGA
The DNA here is from genome assembly GCF_042870725.1 of Micromonospora sp. NPDC006431. Taxonomy (NCBI): domain Bacteria; kingdom Bacillati; phylum Actinomycetota; class Actinomycetes; order Micromonosporales; family Micromonosporaceae; genus Micromonospora; species Micromonospora sp. NPDC006431. Next base: position 382,324 of record NZ_JBIAHQ010000001.1, on the reverse strand, counting down.
GGCCGTGGCGGTGGACTCCGTGGCGTTGGTGCCGGTGGCCGCACAGCCGGCGGCCAGCACGGCAGCCAGGGCGACGACGGTGGTACGGAGCAGGGCTTGACCGGGCATGACCACTCCCTCGCGGGTGCCGCCGCCGGTGACGTCCGGGCGGGCTGGCGTCCACGGTAGGGACGGCCGGCAACCCGGATAGGGTGATCACACTCCTGAGTCGACAAACAGGATTGGGGAAGCGTGTCAAGACTTACCGGCAAGGTCGCCCTGGTCACCGGCGGAAGCCGCGGTATCGGTGCCGCCGTCGTGCGCCGCCTGGCCGAGGACGGCGCCCACGTCGCGTTCACCTACCGCGAGGCGGGGGACAGCGCGAAGGCCGTGGTCGCCGACGTCGAGGCGTACGAACGCACCGGCCTGGCGATCCAGGCCGACAGCACCGACCCGGCGGCGCTGGTCGGGGCGGTCGAGCAGACCGTCGCCGAGCTGGGCCGGCTGGACATCCTGGTGAACAACGCCGGGGTGTTCTCGTACGGACCGATCGAGGAGGTCGGCCTCGACGACCTCGACCGGGCCATTGCCGTGCATGTCCGCGGGGTGTTCCTGGCCACCCAGGCGGCGGTACGCCACATGGGCGCCGGCGGACGGATCGTCAACATCGGCAGCAGCTTCGCCAGCCGCGTCCCGGCCCCCGGGGTGAGCGTCTACGCCATGACCAAGAGCGCGGTCAACGGCCTCACCCGGGCCCTCGCCCGGGAACTCGGCCCGCGCGGGATCACCGTCAACGTGCTCCTGCCCGGTTCCACCGACACCGACATGAACCCGGCGGACAGCGCCGGCGCCGACGCACAGCGGGAACACATCGCGCTCGGCCGGTACGGGACGCCCACCGACGTGGCGGCGACGGTCAGCCACCTGGTGGGCGACGGCGGGCGGCACATCACCGGCGCGTCGATCGCCATCGACGGCGGCGGCACCGCCTGATCCGGTTGCAGATCCGGCCCGGCGCCGCCGGCAGGTGTCGCCGGGCCGGACGAGGAGCCGGGGCGGGCGGCGGATCGGCCCGCCCCGGTCTGCTCACTACTTCACTGCGCCAGGGCGATCGCCGGGTCGAACGCGATGGCCTGCTGCTGCGCCGGGGTCAGCGGGAAGTTGCCCCCGTCGCCGATGTGGTTCACCGACAGCCAGGAACCGTCAGCGCGCCGGACGTTGACCGTCCGCTCGGCCGAGGTGCCCCCGTTGGTGACAGTGCGGTACTTCTCACCGTGCGGCCCGGTTCCGGCCGTGCAGGTGTACATCTTGGTGTTCTTCCCGCAGGTCAGGCTGGCGATGCCCGGGTCGGTCCGCCAGATCTGCACGGAGAAGAGCCCGCTCGCCTTGCCGACCAGGAGCCGCCCCTGTCCCCAGTATTCGTCGGCGCTGTTCGTCCCGCCGCTGTCCGTCCAGACCGAGGCCAGGTCGGCCGGGGTGTCGTAGCCATCGCCCGCGCCCTTGACCCCGGGTGTCTGCTTGCGCAGCGCGGCGAATATCGCGTTGTCGATCCGCTTCTGCTCCGGGGAAGGCTGCCGCGGGGACGCCGATGGCGACGCCGGTGGGGCCAGACTCACACCGGGCGGGAGCGGGGCCAACACGAGGCCGGGGTCGAGACCGACGGCGGTCAACTGCTCGGCGGTAAGCGCAAATCCGCCCGTCGACGCCGCACTTTCCAGCAACACCGATACGCCGCTGTCGTCCGGCCGGTGGACGAGCAGGTAGCGATTGTCTCGGATGTGTCGCCGACCACTCGATGCCTGCTCCACCCGCGACATGTTCACCAGTGTGATCCGCTCGCCGTTCGGGCCAACGCTCTCCCGGCAGGTCTGGTTCACCTCGGGCCGCTCGACACAGGGCGCCTCGCGGGACCGGTTGCCCTGCTGGCGGTTGATAAAGATCGAGAGACGTGCCTTGACTCCGTTCACCGTGATGGTGCCGTACCCGCGGTAGGAGGCGACACCGTTCGACGGGTCCTCACCGCCGTTCCGCGGATCGCCACCGTGGTGCAAGGGTGGCCCCCCGCTGGTGCCCCAGGTCACGCCAGGCGCCGCACGCTCCACCGCCGCCTTCGCCGCGGCGTCCAGGCGCGCCACGTCCTCCGGCGTGCCCGCCACGGTGGTGATCCGGGGCCGCTCGGCGGGGGCCGGCTGCCGCCCGACCGACGGCAGCCCGAGGGCCGCCGTGGCGGTCACCCCCAGCACCGCTGCCGCCGCGCCACCGCATACCCCCCAGCGGCGCAGCCTGCGGTTGCGGCGCTGCCGCATGATCACCTGATCGACGTCGATCGTCGAGACCGGCGAGTCGCCGATCGCCTCGTCCAGAAACTGCCGGTAGCTCATGCCCACTCCTCCACGGATCGGCCCGACGCGTTGGTGGCGAGGACGCGGAGCATCTCGAGGCCGCGGGCCGCCTGGCTCTTCACCGTGCCGGGGCTGATCCCCAACGCCTCGGCGGTCTCCTCCACCGACAGGTCGCAGTAAAAGCGCAGCACGATCACCGCCCGCCGCCGCGGCGGCAGCTCCCCCAGCAGTTCGAGCAGGGCCTGCCGGTCGACCAGGGCCGTCTGCGGCAACGCCAGATCGACCTGGTCCGGCACCTCGTCCGTCGCCTGCTCGCGCCGCCAGGGCCGGCGCCGCTCGTCCAGCCAGGCGTTGGTCAGCACACCCCGCACGTACGCGTCGACGTTGTCCGCCGCACGTACCCGTCGCCAGTGCCGGTAGAGCTTGCCGATGGTGATGGAGACCAAGTCGTCGGCGGTGTGCCAGTCGCGGCAGAGCAGGTACGCCGTGCGGCGCAACGCCTCCAGCCGGGCGACCACGAACTGCCGGTATTCGTCCTCGTCGGCCCGGTTCACGATCCGGGGCCCCTCGTTCGCCTCATGCCCAGGTGACGGAGGAATCCCGGGCAGGGGTTGCCCGGGACGGGATCAGGACGGGACAGGCCGTCCGGCCGTCGGCGGGCCGGGGCGCGTCCGGGTGGCCGGTGCGGGCGGTGTGCAAACCGGCCGACGCATCCCTCCACCGGCGGCCTCCCGTCAGTTTTGCGCGCTCCATATCACGTATATGACGGTGTCCAACACCGACGGACACCACCACATCCCGGAAAAGGGTCGATCTCCGGCGGGGCGGGTGACCGGGGCTCAGCGCTCCAGGATCGCCGTCACGCCCTGCCCGCCGGCGGCGCAGATGGAGATCAGGCCCCGGCCGCTCCCCTGCTGGTCGAGGAGCTTGGCCAGGGTGGCCACGATCCGGCCGCCGGTGGCCGCGAACGGGTGCCCGGCGGCCAGCGAGGAGCCGTTGACGTTGAGCTTGTCCCGGTCGATCGGCCCGAGCGGCGCGTCCAGGCCCAGCCGCTCCTTGCCGAACTCGGGCGACTCCCAGGCGGCCAGGGTGGCCAGCACCTGCGCGGCGAACGCCTCGTGGATCTCGTAGAAGTCGAAATCCTGCAGGGTGAGGCCGGCCCGGGCCAGCATCCGGGGCACCGCGTACACGGGGGCCATCAGCAGCCCCTCGTCGCCGTGCACGAAGTCGACCGCCGCGGTCTCGCACCAGGAGAACCAGGCCAGCACCGGCAGGTGGTGCTCGCGCGCCCACTCCTCGGAGGCCAGCAGCACCGTCGACGCGCCGTCGGTGAGCGGGGAAGAGTTGCCGGCGGTCATGGTGGCCCGCTCGGCGTCCGGTCCCTTCGTGCCGAAGACCGGCTTCAGCGAGCCGAGCTTCTCCAGGCTGGTGTCCGGACGGAGGTTCTGGTCCCGGGTGAGCCCGAGGTAGGGGGTCATCAGGTCGTCGAAGAACCCCTTGTCGTACGCGGCGGCGAGCCGCTGGTGCGAGCGGAGCGCCAGCTCGTCCTGGGCCTGCCGGTCGATGTTCCAGCGCAGCGCCGTCCGCGCCGCGTGCTCCCCCATGGACAGCCCGGTACGCGGCTCCGCGTTGCGCGGGATCTCCGGCTTGAACGGCTGGAGCGGGCGGAACTTCGCGGCGACCTTCAGCCGCTCGCCGACGGTCCGGGCGGAGTTGAGCGCGAGCAGCGTACGGCGCAGGTCCTCGTTGAGGGCCAGCGGCGCGTCCGAGGTGGTGTCGACACCCCCGGCGATGCCGACCTCGAGCTGCCCGAGGGCGATCTTGTTGGCGACCAGGATGGCGGCTTCGAGTCCGGTGCCGCAGGCCTGCTGGATGTCGTACGCCGGGGTGTGCGGGTCGAGCCGGGAGCCGAGCACCACCTCCCGGGTGAGGTTGAAGTCCCGGGAGTGCTTGAGCACCGCGCCGGCGACCACCTCGCCGACCCGCTGCCCGGCCAGGCCGAAGCGGGCGACCAGGCCGTCGAGCGCCGCGCCGAGCAGATCGGCGTTGGACGCGTGCGCGTAGCGCGAGTTGGACCGGGCGAACGGGATGCGGTTGCCGCCGATCACCGCGACCCGCCGGACACTCTGCATGATCGGCCTCCTCGATTCGGTTGCCCGTACCCTACTCGCCAGTAGGCTACGCCGCGCGGCGGCCACGGCGCGAGTCCAGTGGGCAGGTGTCAGCAGGGGCCCCTGTAGAACGCGAGGCGTCAACAGGGGACCCCTCCTTTCCACTCAGCGACCGAGGTCGCGGCGGGCGAAGCGGAGGATGCCCGCAGCGAGCAGGACGGCGATGGCGGCGGCCAGGACGAGCGGGTCGGCCGGCGCGAAGCCGTACCGCAGCGGCTCCCCGCCGAGGTAGTAGTGGAACGGGGTGAGGTGGCGCAACCACTCCGCGCCGGTCTGGGGAGCGAAACCGTGCAGGGCATAGCCGAGCACGCCCAGGCCAGCGGTGAGGCCGAAGACCGTGGCCCGGCTCTTCCCGGTGGCCGCGCCGAGGGCAGTAGCGAGCGCGCCGAAGAACAGGCCGAGCAGCGCCAGGTTGACCGACTGGGCGGTGAAGTTGGCGACGCTGATCGAGTCCAGGCGGGCAGTCGTCCGCACGGCGAGCACGGCGACCAGGACGGCGGCGGAGATCACGACAGCGCCGACGGCGAGGGCAGCGAACCGGTGCAGCAGCAGCCGGGCCCGCCCGATCGGGTGCGCCAGCAGCAGGTCGAGGTAGCCGGTCTCCTCGTCCGCCGCGGTCATCCGCGCGCCGGTCGCCGCGCCGTAGAAGGTAACCAGCAGCGGCACGAGCAGTCCGAACACCGCTCCCTGGAGGTAGCCGGCCGCGCTGGCGGTGTCGTCCAGCCCGAAGCCCCGCATCGCCTCCGGCACGCTCGCGGCCGAGTCGGCGGAAAGCTGCGGATAGAAGCTGGCGTACGCCATGGTGAGCAGACCGGTGGCCAGCGTCCAGACGGCGAAGATCCGGCGGTTGTCGTAGAGCGTCTTGGCGAACACCGACCGGCTGAAGACCCGGGCCAATGTCGACGTCCCGGGGACCGTGCCAGCCACGGTCGAGTTGGCCTGTGTTGCTGCTGGGTTCATCGTGCCGCCGTTCGTCGCCGCGCCCGCACGGGCGCCCGAGTGGGTGGAGGGGAGGGAGGCGCGGGCGTCAGGCGACATCGGCCATCTCCCGCCGCGCCGGTTGACCGGTGTAGTAGCCGTGGAACAGCTCCTCCAGATCTGGGGTGTCGGCGTGCAGGCCGGTGACGGTATGCCGGGCGGCCGCCTTGAGCAGCGCGTCCGGGGTGCCGTCGATCCGGCAGTCGAGGACGGAGTCCCGCACGACCAGGTCCCGGACGCCGGGAATGCCGGTGAACTCCGCGGCCCGGACCGGCTCGGCGAAGGTGATCCGGACCCGCAGGTGGGACCGGGCACGCAGGTCGGCGACGGTGTCCAGGGCGACGAGCCGACCCTGCCGGATGATCGCGACCCGGTCGGCGATCGCCTCGACCTCGCTCATCACGTGGCTGGACATGAAGACGGTCCGCCCGTCCTGCCGGGCGTCGGCGACCAGGTCCAGGAACGTCTGCTGCGCCAGGGGGTCCAGCCCCGACGTCGGTTCGTCCAGGATCAGCAGTTCCGGCCGGTGCATGAACGCCTGCACCAGACCGACCTTCTGCCGGTTGCCCTTGGACAGGCTCCTGATCCGAGCGGTCAGGTCGAGTTGGAGGCGGTCGGCCAGTTCGACGATCCGCGCCGGGGGGACCCCGCCGCGCAGGTTGCCGAGGAAGCTCAGGCACTCCCCGGCCCGCTGACGGCCGTCGACCACGAAGTCACCGGCGAGGTAGCCGACCCGGCGGTGCAGGTCGACTGTGTCGGCGGCGGGATCCAGCCCGAGCACGCGGGCGGAGCCCGAGGTGGGGCGGATCAGGTTCAGCAGCAGCCGGATCGTGGTGGACTTGCCGGCCCCGTTGGGGCCGAGATAGCCGAACACCTCGCCGGGCTGCACCTCGAGGGTGAGCTCGGTCAGCCCGCGCCGGGCACCGTACGTCTTGGTGAGCTTGCTCAGCTCGATAGCGGGAGGCATGCGCCGACCGTATCAGAGCCTTCAGAGATTTTTGAAGACTGAGAGATGATAGAGTTGGTCGGGATCACACAGGAGGGGCGATGACCTTGGCGGACACCATTGCGGCGGCGGAACACCTGGCGCTGATCCTGTCCGAGGGTGGGCTGCAGAAAGCGACCGCGCGGGTGATGGCGGCGTTCCTCTTCGCCGACTCGGAGAGCGTGACCGCCACCGAGCTCACCGAGCAGCTCGGCGTCAGCTCGGGCTCGGTGTCGGGCGCGATCAAGATGCTGTCAACGGTGGGCCTGATCGAGCGGGTGCCGGCACCGGGCAGCCGCCGGGAGCACTACCGGCTGCGGGAGGGTGCCTGGGCGACCCTGATGTCTGCGCAAAACGGCCTGGTCAAGTCCATGTTCGAGGCCGCCGACCAGGGGATAGCCGCCGCGGGAAAGGACAGCCCCGCCGCCCGACGGCTGGCGGAGATGCGGGACTTCTACGGTTTCATGTTCCGCGAACTCCCCGCCTTGGTGGACCGCTGGCGGGCCCAGCGAACCGCCGGGCCAGCTACCGACGCCTGACAGCCGGCCACGGCACCGAAGGGGTTGCGTCCAACCTACTCGCCAGTAGGCTACGGGCATGAGCGAGCGCCAGCGAGCGAATCAGTGCAGTGCGGTGGCGGTGGTGCCTCATGCCGGCACTGCTCACAGTCCGATCCCCGGCCGAGGCCGTATCGACGCTGCGGGATACACCGAGGCGGCCGGGGCTCGGACCGTTCGGCGAAACGGAGGGCCGGCATGAGCGACCGCTACGCGAGCTTCGTCCAAACGGGGGCCGGCCGCGGGCTGGTCAAGCGCCTCGGGCTGCCCGACCCGCCCCGACTGCGCCGGCACACGCCGGGCGACCCGCTCGTTCCCGGGCCGGTCCTGCTCGGCTCGTCGACCGGTGGCCGGCTCGCCGAGCCGGTCGGCAAGATCCTGGCCACCGCCGGGGTCGAACTGCCCGACCCGGCCGCCGCCACCGACGCCACCTCGCGCTTCGCCGCCCTGGTGTACGACGCGACCGGTCTCACCGACTCGACCGAGCTGCGCCAGCTCTACGACTTCTTCCACCCGCACGCCCGGGCCCTGCTTCCCTGCGGCCGGGTGATCGTGCTGGGCACCCCGCCAGCCGAGTGCGACTCGCCCCGCGAGGCGACCGCCCAGCGCGCCCTGGAGGGGCTGACCCGCAGCATCGGCAAGGAGTTCGGCCGGGGCGTCACCGCCCAGCTCGCGTACGTCACGAAGCACGGCGACGCCGGCACCCCGGTCAGCCTGGAGTCCACGCTGCGCTTCCTGCTGTCGGGCCGGTCCGCGTACGTCTCCGGGCAGGTGATCCGGGTCGGCGCCGGCGCGGCCACCCCGCCGGCCGACTGGGGCCGGCCGCTGGACGGCCAGGTGGTCCTGGTCACCGGGGCGGCCCGGGGCATCGGCGCGGCCCTGGCGCGGGTGCTCGCCCGGGACGGCGCCCGGGTGGTGGCGCTGGACATCCCCGCCGCCGGGGACGAGCTGGCCACCGTCGCCAACGAGGTCGGCGGCAGCGCGGTGCAGCTCGACCTGACCGCGGCGGACGCGCCGACCCGGCTGGCCGAGCATCTGGCGAGTCGGCACGGCCGGGTCGACGTGGTGGTGCACAACGCCGGCATCACCCGGGACCGGACACTCGGCCGGATGGACGCCGACCGCTGGGACTCGGTGATCGACGTGAACCTGTCCAGCCAGGAACGGATCAACGACCTGCTGCTGGAGCGCGACCTGATCCCGGCCGGCGGCCGGATCGTCTCGGTCTCCTCGATCGCCGGCATCGCCGGCAACCGGGGGCAGACCAACTACGCGACCAGCAAGGCCGGCGTGATCGGCCTGGTCGACTCGCTCGCCCCGGTGCTGCGCGAACGCGGGATCAGCCTCAACGCGGTCGCGCCCGGGTTTATCGAGACCCGGCTGACCGCCCGGATCCCGTTGCTGATCCGGGAAGCGGGCCGCCGGATGAACAGCATGGCCCAGGGCGGACTGCCGGTGGACGTGGCCGAGACGATCGGCTGGCTCTCGTGGCCGGCGACCGGCGCGGTCAGCGGCAACGTGGTCCGCGTCTGCGGCCAGAGCCTGCTGGGGGCGTGATGGCGCGGCGCAAGCAGCGGCGGCCGGAGGAGCCGGTCGAGGAGCTGTCGGTACACGAGCTGATCGAGGGCCCGACCCAGGACCTCACCGCGGCCCGGGCCGCCGCGGCGCGGACGGCCGGCGAGCCGCGCCCGTCCGCCGACGAGACGCAGGACCTCTCCGGCGCGGCCGCCGAGGTCACCCGGGACCTGTCGGCCGTCGCCGGGGCGGCGGTCGCGCCGGCGACCGTCGGCACCGCGGGGCGCGTCCGCATCGACCTGCCCCGGATGCCGGTGGCCGGCGTCCTCTACCGGCGGGCCCTGCTCGGCGCCCTGCCCGGGATGGGCGGCCGGCGCGGCCAGGAGCTGCCCGAGGTGGAACTCGGCGTGGGCGGGGTGACCGTGGACCGGGCGCACCTGGCCGACTACGACCGGGTCTGCGGCTTCCGGCTCACCGACCGGCTGCCGGCGACGTACGTGCACGTGCTGGGCTTCCCGCTGGCGCTGCGGCTGATGACCGCGGCGGAGTTCCCGATCCCGCTGACCGGGGTGGTACACGTGGCAAACCGGATCACCGTGCACCGGCCGATCGAGGCCGGCGAGACCCTGGACTTCCACACGTACGCCGAGAACCTGCGCCCGCACGAGCGGGGCCGGCAGCTCGACGTGGTGCTGGTCGGCTCGGTCGACGGCACGGAGGTCTGGCGGGGCGTCTCGACGTACCTAGGGAAGGAGCGGAAGGCGGGCGGCGGCCCGCGACGCGGCCGGGGTGACCGCCCGGACCTGCCGGCCGCCGCGGCGCACTGGCGGGTGACCCCCCGGGTGGGTACCGACTACGCCCGGGTCTCCGGCGACCACAACCCGATCCACACCTCGGTGCTCGGGGCACGGCTGTTCGGTTTCCCCCGCCCGATCGCGCACGGCATGTGGAGCAAGGCCCACTGCCTGGCCGCGCTGGAGAGCAGGCTGCCGGAGGCGTATTCGGTGGACGTGGCGTTCAAGCTGCCGGTGCCACTGCCGTCCACGGTGGCCTTCAGCGCCACCGCGGCCGGCGGGACCTGGGATTTCGCCCTGCACGACGCACGGTCCGGCGGGCCGCAGCTGGTGGGCACCGTCCGCTGACCCCAACCCGATGGCCCGACCGCGGCGGACAGGTGACCGGTAAAGAAGGGCCCTTCTCACCGGCGGGTGCGGGGCCGGCAGGGCAGCGGGCGCGGGGCGTGATCCGGCGACTCGGCCCGCCGGCCCGTCCGGCGGCACCAGCATGGGGGCATGGGGGACGTGCTCGACCTGCTGCGCCAGACGGCGACCTCGCCGTGGGCGTACCTGGTGATCTTCGTGGTCACCGCGATCGACGCGTTCTTCCCGCTGCTGCCCGGCGAGACGGTGGTGATCACCGCCGCGGTCTTCGCGGCGGACGGGGAACCCGCCCTGGTCGCGCTGATCGTGGCCGCCGCGCTCGGCGCGCTCGCCGGCGACCACCTCTCGTACGCCATCGGGCGCGGCGGCGGCGCGCACCGGCTGGCCCGGCTGCCCGCCGACAGCCGGCGGCGGGCGAGTTCCGAGTGGGCCCGCCGGGCGGTCGACCGGCGCGGCGGGCTCATCCTGACCACCGCCCGCTACGTCCCCGGCGGCCGGACGGCGGTCACCCTGACCATGGGCGCGGTCCGCTACCCGCTGCGCTGTTTCCTGATGTATGACCTGCTCGCCTGCGCCGCCTGGGCGCTCTACTGCGGGCTGCTCGGCTACTTCGGCGGGCTGACCTTCAAGCAGAACCCGATCCAGGGCCTGCTGCTCGGGGTGGGTCTGTCGCTCGTGGCCACCGGAGTGTTCGAAGCCGTCCGCTGGATCCGCCGCCGGTCCCGGTCGCGCGCCGCCACCCGCCGCTGAGCCGCGCTCAGTCGGCCGGCGGGTGCCAGGTGACGCCGCGCAGGAGGCGGTCGGCGCCGAGCCAGGCGACGTTCATCATCCGGGTGGCGGTCTTCTCCGGGTCCGCCTCCGGGTGGTCGGCGAGCCAGTCGGCCAGCGACTCGCTCGCCCCGACCAGGGCGTACGCGACCACCTCCAGGTCGGTGCCGCGCACCTCGCGCCCCTGTGCGCGCAGCGCGTGGTCGAGCATGCCGGCGACCACCTCGACCAGCCGGCCACGCATGGTGGCCACCTCGGCGGCGAACGGCCGCTCGCCGCGGGCCTGCCGGTAGAGCACCGCCCAGCCGTCGCGGTGCGCGCCGACGAAGCCGAAGAAGGCGCGCAGCCCGCGCCAGAGCCGTTCGTCGGCGGGTAGGTCGGGGGCGGCGGCCCCGGCGATGGCTTCCATCAACCGGGTGCCTTCCCGATGCAAGCAGGCGACGAAGAGTTCTTCCTTCGTGCCGAGATACGCGTAGACCATCGGCTTGGAGATGCCGGCGTCTTCGGCGATCTCGTCCATGCTGGCCGCGTGAAAACCCCTGCGTGAGAACACCTTGACCGCCGCGTCGAGCATCTGCTGTTCGCGTACGGACCGGGGCAGGCGCTTGAAGGTCGGGCTGGACACTCTTGCGAGCATACCTACTCGTGCGTAGGGTTACGGCTGAGTAACCAAAGTCGGCCCGCTCCGGAAGGTGCAATCCCCCATGACTGACTTCGACCCGGCCAATTTCACGAACGTCGGCCCGAAGGAGTTCGCGCAGCTGGTCAAGTCCACCCCTGACGACAAGATCGCCGAGGTCATGTCCGGCGACCTGCGCGGCAAGATCCTGAGCGAGGTCTTCAACCGGATGCCGAGCCTGTTCCGGGCCGACCGCGCCGGCTCCACCAACGCGGTCATCCACTGGAACGTCACCGGTCGCCCCGACGGCGGCACCGACACCTACGAGATCGTCATCGAGAACGGCACCTGCGCCGTCTCCGACACCCCGCAGCGGGACCCGAAGCTCAGCCTCACCATGGGCCCGGTCGAGTTCCTGAAGATCGTCTCCGGTGGTGGCAACCCGGTCATGATGTTCATGACCGGCAAGCTGAAGGCCAAGGGCGACCTGGGCCTCGCCGCCAACATCGCCAACCTGTTCGACATCCCGAAGGCCTGAAGTGGTGGAGTTCTCGCTCGACCTGAACGAGGAACAGCGGGACCTCCGCGACTGGGTGCACGGCTTCGCGGCCGAGGTTGTGCGCCCGGCCGCGGCCGAGTGGGACGCCCGCGAGGAGACGCCCTGGCCGGTCATCCAGGAGGCGGCGAAGGTCGGCCTGTACGGCTTCGAGTTCCTCGCCACCTGCTGGGCCGACCCCACCGGGCTTTCGCTGCCGATCGCCAGCGAGGAGCTGTTCTGGGGCGACGCCGGCATCGGGTTGGGCATCTTCGGCACCTCGCTGGCCGTCGCCGCCATCTACGGCGCGGGCACACCCGACCAGCTCGTCGAATGGGTGCCGCAGTGCTTCGGTGACGTCGACCAGCCCGCGGTCGCCGCGTTCTGCACCACCGAGCCGGAGGCCGGCTCCGACGTCGGGTCGATGCGTACCCGCGCCGTCTACCAGGAGGCCACCGACGAGTGGGTGCTGAGCGGGCAGAAGGCGTACGCCACCAACGGCGGGATCGCCGGGGTGCACGTGGTCACCGCCTCGGTCGACCCCGAGCTGGGCTCGCGGGGGCAGGCCGCATTCGTCGTACCGCCGGGCACGCCGGGGCTCAACGCCACCCGCAAGCTGCGCAAGCTCGGGCTACGCGCGTCCCACACCGCCGACGTCTTCCTCGACGACGTCCGGGTGCCGGGGCGCTGCCTGCTCGGCGGCAAGGAGGCGCTCGACGAGCGGTTGGCCCGGGCCCGCTCCGGGCAGCGCGCCTCCGGCCAGGCGGCGATGCGCACCTTCGAACTGTCCCGCCCGACCGTCGGCGCGCAGGCGCTCGGCGTGGCCCGCGCCGCGTACGAGTACGCCCTCGACTACGCCAAGAACCGGGTCCAGTTCGGCCGCCCGATCATCGAGAACCAGGCGGTCGCGTTCGCGCTCGCCGACATGAGAATGGAGATCGACGCGGCGCGGCTGCTGGTCTGGCGGGCCTCCTGGATGGGCCGCAACAACCGGCCGTTCACCGCGGGCGAGGGCTCGATGTCCAAGCTCAAGGCCGGCGAGGTGGCCGTCTCGGTCACCGAGAAGGCGGTCCAGCTCCTCGGCGGGGCCGGCTTCCTGCGTGACCACCCGGTGGAGCGGTGGTACCGGGACGCCAAGATCTACACCATCTTCGAAGGAACCTCCGAGATCCAGCGCCTGGTCATCTCCCGGGCCATCTCCGGGATGCAGCTCCGCTGATCGCCGGCGGACCCCGATCCGGCCCGCGACGACCGACCGCTGTGCCGAGCGGCACGCCGTCGCGGGTCGGGCCGCCGGTCTCCAGCACAGGCGGCCCAGGCGCTCCGGCGGTGATCACCCCGGCTGGGCGCCGCGCCGCCGCGGGTACCTGATCGAGAGGAGGGTTGCCGCGTGGACCTGCCGTTCGTCGTCGCCACGCTGACCCGACGCGGGCTGCTCAACCCGGGCCGGCCGATCCGGGTCGCCGCCCAACTCGGCGCGCTGCGGCAATGGGGCTGGAGCCTCGCCGGTGAGCTGCGCCAGGCCGCCGCCCGCGACCCCGGGCGCACCGCGATCGTCGACGAGCACGGCGCCACGCTGACGTACCAGGAGCTGCTGGACCGGACGGAACGGCTGGCCCGGTCGATTCGGGCCGGGTTCGGCGTACGGACCGGCGACCGAATCGGCGTGCTCTGCCGCAACCACCACGGGCTGGTCGAGGCGGTCGTCGCGGCGATGCTGCTCGGCGCGGACGCCGTACTGGTGAACACCGGACTCTCCGCGGCACAGCTCGCCACCGTGGCGGAGGAGCAGGCGCTGCGGGTGCTGGTGCACGACGCCGAGTTCGCCGAGCGCATCCTCGGCCTCCCCGCCGACGTGCACCGGGTCGACGAGCGCGCCCGGGACGAACTGATCGCCGGGGCCCTGCCCGGGGAGCAGCTCCAGCCGCCGGAGCGGGACGGGCGGACCATCGTCCTCACCTCCGGCACCACCGGCGCACCCAAGGGCGCCCGCCGGCCCACGCCGAACGGCTTCGGCCCGCTGGTCTCCATCATCGACCGGATCCCGCTGCACGCCCGGGACACGTGATGATCGCCGCCCCGCTCTTCCACACCTGGGGGTACGCCGCCCTCCAGGTGGCGTTCGCCATGCGCGCCACCATCGTGCTGCACCGCCGCTTCGACCCGGCTGCCACGCTGGCCGCCCTGGTGGCGCAGTCCTGCGACGCGCTGTTCGCCGTACCGGTGATGCTGCAGCGGCTGATGGAGGTGCCGGCGCCGGACCCCCGGCCGCCGCTGAAGGTGGTCGCGGTCAGCGGCTCCGCCCTTCCCGGCGGGCTGGCCACCGCGTTCATGGACCGCTACGGCGATGTCCTGCACAACCTCTACGGCTCGACCGAGGTCTCCTGGGCGTCCATCGCCGGCCCGGCCGACCTGCGTGCGGCGCCCAACAGTGCCGGCCGCCCGCCGCACGGCACCCGGCTGGCGATCCTCGACGACGCCGGCGAGCCGGTCGGGGAGGGGCAGGTCGGGCGGATCTTCGTGGGCAACGAGATGCTCTTCGAGGGCTACACCTCGGGGGCCAGCCGGGAGCGCCGCGACGGCCTGCTGGACACCGGTGACCTGGGCCGGCTCGACGACGGCCTGCTCTTCGTCGACGGGCGGGCCGACGACATGATCGTCTCCGGGGGCGAGAATGTCTTCCCCGCCGAGGTCGAGGACCTGATCGCCCGGCTGCCGCAGGTCCGCGAGGTCGCGGTGATCGGCGTACCGGACGCCGAGTACGGCCAGCGGCTCGCCGCGTTCCTGGCCCTGCACCCCGGCGAGACCCTCGACCCGGAGGCGGTCCGCGAGTACGTGCGGCACTACCTGGCCCGCTACTCGGTGCCCCGGGACGTGGTCTTCGTGAAATACCTGCCGCGCAACGCCACCGGCAAGGTGCTCGCCCGCGAGCTACGCCGCTACTACGACTGAGCCAAGGGGCCAAAAGGGACCTACTGCCCTGGGAGGGCGGGATGGTACGTTCCATCCGCCGGCGGTCCCCGGCAGGTCCGTTCACTCGTCCGGGAGCTGCCTCCATGGTCCGACTCCGCCGACGCTGGGCACTCGGCCTCCTCCTCGGCGGCGCCTCCGCCACCGCACTCGGCGCCACCGAACCCGTCCTCGGCCGGCGCCGCGCCGGCACCCTCATCCGCCGCCAGCCCCCGCCGGTCGAGGTGGAGAACCACGCGGCCGGGGAACCCTGGTGGCCGCAGGACGGCCCCCGCGCCGCCGACGACCGGCAGCGCCAGATCCAGGGGTACGCCTCGGCGACCAGCGTCGCCCCCGGGCAGACCGTCGACTTCCACGTCGCCGTCAACCCGGCCGGCCCGTTCCGGATCACCGTCCACCGGCTCGGCTGGTACGACGGCGCCGGCGCCCGCACCATGCTGACCAGCCCCGAGCTGGCCGGGGTGCCGCAACCCGTCCCGGCGGCCGACCCGGCGACCGGCACCATCGCGTGCCGCTGGCCGGTGTCCTGGACCCTGCGGATCCCCGACCACTGGACCTCCGGCCTCTACCAGGCGGTGTTCACCTCGGCTGCGGGCTGGCGCGCCTGCACGCCGTTCGTGGTCCGCGACGACCGGCGCGCCGCCCCGCTCTGCGTGGTGCTGCCGGTGACCACCTGGCAGGCGTACAACCAGTGGCCGACGGACCGGTTGATCGGCAAGAGCCTCTACAACGGCTACACGGCCGGCCGGCGGGACCCCCAGGTCCGGGCCCGGGAGGTCTCGTTCGACCGGCCGTACTCCAACGAGGGCATCCCGATCCACCTCAGCCGGGACCACGACGTCATCCATTGGCTGGAACGCAACCGGTACGACGTCAGCTACGCGACCAACTTCGACCTGCACTCCGGTCGGCTCGACCCGACCCGGCACCAGGGCATCGTGTTCGCCGGGCACGACGAGTACTGGTCGGTGGAGATGCGGCGGGCCGCGGAACGGGCGGTCGCGGCCGGCCGGAGCCTGGCCTTCCTCGGCGCCAACAGCGTCTACTGGCACATCCGGGTCCGGCCAGCCGCCGACGGGCGCGCCGAGCGCGTGGTCGCCTGCGCCAAGACCATGCCCGATCCGGGTCAGGACGGCGCCGGCCCCACTCTCCAGTGGCGCAGCATCCGCCAGCCCGAACAGGCGCTGATCGGCGTGCAATACAACGGCATCGTCGGCGCGCCGCAACCGCTGGTGGTCAACTCGGCGAACCACTGGTTCTGGGCCGGCACGGGGGTGGCCGACGGCGACCGGATCCCCGGGATGGTCGGCGGCGAGGCCGACGGCCTCAACCCCAGGACGCCCCGCCCGGCCGCCGTCACGGCCACCGTGCTGAGCCGGTCGCCCTACCGGACCCGGGAGGGCGGGAGGCGGATGCAGAACACGCACCTGTACGAGACGCCGCAGGGCGGTCTCGTCTTCGCCACCGGCACGCTCTGCTGGACCATGGCGCTGAACCGCCCTGGGCACCGCGACGAGCGGATCGAACGGGCCACCGCCAACCTGCTCGACCGGATCGTCGGCCGCGCCCGAGCCGCGGCCGAGGCCCGGGCGTCCGAGCCCGCCGCGGGATAGCGAAATCGACCGCCCGGCTCGCCGGGTCGGCCGCGCACCACCTTCTGGCGCCTCGGCCGCTCCGCGGGTCGCCCGGTCAGGCGGGGACGGTCACCTGGCCGGCCACCGCCGCGGCGGCGATGTCGGTGCGGTGGTGCGAGCCGGCCAACTCGATGTCCCGTACCAGGGCGTAGGCGGCATCCCGAGCGGCGGCCAGGTCCGGGCCGGTGGCCGTACCGCAGACGACCCGGCCCCCGGCGGAGCGCAGCGTGCCGTCGGCGTCCCGGCGGGTGCCGGCGTGGATGACCCCGGGGCGGTCCGCGCCGGTGATCACGTCGCCGGTACGCGGCGCCGCCGGGTATCCCTCGGCGGCCACCACGACGGTGACCGCCGCGCCGTCCCGCCAGCGCAGCGGCGGGTGCGCGGCCAGCGTGCCGGTGGCGGCGGCGTGCAGCAGCCCGGCGAGCGGCGTCTCCAGCAGGGCGAGGACGACCTGGGTCTCCGGGTCTCCGAAGCGGGCATTGAACTCGATCACGCGGGGGCCGACGGCGGTGATCGCCAGGCCCACGTAGAGCAGGCCCGCGAACGGGGTGCCCCGGCGGCGCATCTCGACCAGCGTCGGGTGCACGACGTCGCGCATCACCTCGTCCACCAGGCCGGGCGGCGCCCAGGGCAGCGGCGCGTACGCGCCCATGCCGCCGGTGTTCGGGCCGGTGTCACCGTCGCCGACCCGCTTGAAGTCCTGCGCGGGCAGCAGCGGCAGGGCCGCCTCCCCGTCGGTGACCACGAAGAGGGAGACCTCGGGGCCGGCCAGGTACTCCTCGACCACCACCCGGCCGCAGTCCTGTGCGTGCTCTTCGGCGACCGCCCGGTCGCTGGTCACCACGACGCCCTTGCCGGCGGCCAGCCCGTCGTTCTTCACCACGTACGGCGGCCCGAACTCGTCCAGCGCCCTGCCGGTGCTCTCCTGCTCCGTGCAGGTGTACGCCCGCGCGGTCGGCACCTTGGCGGCGGTCATCACGTCCTTGGCGAACGTCTTGGAACCCTCCAGCCGGGCCGCCTCCGCCGACGGGCCGAACACGGCGATGCCCTTGGCGCGTACCGCGTCGGCGACGCCGGCCACCAGCGGCGCCTCCGGCCCGATCACCACCAGGTCGGCACCCACCTCGACGGCGAGCGCCGCCACCGCCGCCGGATCGGTCGGAGCAACGTCCCGCAGCTCAGCCACCGACGCGATCCCAGGATTCCCCGGCGCCGCGATCAGCGCCGTGACGGACGGATCACCGGCCAACCCGAGCGCGAGCGCGTGCTCCCGCCCCCCACCACCCACAAGCAAAACCCGCACAACCCCGCATCCTACTGACCCCACCTCCCCACCCCGTTGATCAAGGAGTTTGCGTCTCAATTCCGCCTCTGGACGGCCGAAACTTCTTGATCGACACAGAATGGTCAGCCATGCCGGTGGATCAGCGGTGGCGGAGGGCTTGCTTGACGGTCTCAGGGATGTAATCGGGGCGAAGGGTGTCGGACCAGGTGAACCGGAGAACCACCCAACCGGCGTTGACCAGGCGGTTCTGCCTGAATCGGTCCTCGTAGACCGCCTGGGGTGTGCGGTGAGGGTCCTTGCCATCGGCTTCCGCGATCACCCGAGCTCGACGCCAGCCGAGGTCTCCTATGCCGAGCAGATAGCCGTCCTCATCGCGGACCTCGAGTTGAAGCGCCTCGGGTGGTACGCCTCCGTCTACACACCGCAGCCGCGTGCGGGTCTCCAACGGCGACTGCGCCCGGCCGTCCGCCTCCGCCAGACATCGTCTGGCCGCCACGGCTCCGCGCCTACCTGCGAGGAGGGCCGGGATGGCCGAAAGATCCGCCTCGGTGAGCAGTCGCCGGTTGAGCGCGGAATCCAGGAGACAGACCGCCGGATAGCGATCCACCCGGAGGATGACGTCGGCGACGGTACGGATCGGGGTCGTGACAGATGTACCAGCAAGGCTGATCACATCGGCCTCGTTGAGGGTGAGCTGGTGCACCACGAGATCCGGATCGGTGAGGCGCTGCGGGCGGGGGCAATCCACCGGCACCGACACATGGATCGCCGGTGCCGCCCTGACGCCGCTGATGCGATGCATCTCGGCGGCCGTGTGGAGGACCACCACGGCACCGGGCCCCAGACTGCGGACGGCCGCACGGATCCGGGCCAGTCGCAGCGTGCCCACGTCCAGCTCAGGAGCTGGCACGAAGCAACCGCGCGCCACCCTGATCCAGCGCCCGGACCGGGCCAGATGACGGATCTGATCCCGGCTGAAGCCCGCAGCCAACGCCTGGACGGCCGTCACCACGCCGCCCTGCCGGGCAGCCATCCGATTCAAAAGATCGAGATCACCCACCCACCCAGGCTGCCGACATCCCCGGCCGCCCCGCCGCCCCTGTGGACAACCACCGACCTCCTGTGGACAACCCTGACCCTCGGCGGCGTTGATCAAGGAGTTTGCGTCTGTCCGGCTTCAAATCCAGACGCAAACTCCTTGATCAACCACGCTTCTCGGGTGGGGGTGGGGGTGGGGGTGGGGGTGGGGGTGGGGGTTAGAGGAGGGGGTGGCGGAGGACGTTTTCGTCGCGGCCGGGGCCGACCCCGACGACGCTG
The DNA here is from genome assembly GCF_042870725.1 of Micromonospora sp. NPDC006431. Taxonomy (NCBI): domain Bacteria; kingdom Bacillati; phylum Actinomycetota; class Actinomycetes; order Micromonosporales; family Micromonosporaceae; genus Micromonospora; species Micromonospora sp. NPDC006431. Next base: position 363,509 of record NZ_JBIAHQ010000001.1, on the reverse strand, counting down.
ACCTGGGTGCCGGTTAGTTCCTCGATGCGCGCGATGTAGCGGCGCGCGTTCTCGGGGAGTTCGTCCTCGGTGCGGGCCTTGGTGATGTCCTCCCACCAGCCGTCGAGCTCTTCATAGATCGGCGTCGCGTGGTGGAAGTCGGTCTGCGTCATCGGCATGTCGTCGACCCGCTCGCCGTTGATCTCGTACCCGACGCAGATCGGCACCTTGGGCAGGCCGGTGAGCACGTCCAGCTTGGTGACGACCAGATCGGTGACCCCGTTGAGGCGGCACGCGTACCGGGCCACGACGGCGTCGAACCAGCCGGCCCGGCGCTCCCGGCCGGTGGTGGTGCCGTACTCGTGGCCGATCTTGACAAGGTGCCGGCCGTTGTCGTCGAAGAGCTCGGTCGGGAACGGTCCCGCGCCCACCCGGGTGGTGTACGCCTTGCTGACCGCGATGACCTTGGTGATCGCGGTGGGCGGGATGCCCGCGCCCACGCACGCCCCACCGGCCGTCGGGTTCGACGACGTCACGAAGGGGTACGTGCCGTGGTCCATGTCGAGCATGGTGGCCTGGGCACCCTCCAGCAGGACCGTCTCGCCCCGGTCCAGCGCGTCCCAGAGCATCGCCCGGGTCTCGGCGATGTACGGCTTGAGCCGCTCGGCGTACCCGAGGTACTCCTCGATCGTCGCGTCGACGTCGATCGCCTTGCGGTTGTAGACCTTGAACAGCACCTGGTTCTTCTCGCGGAGCGCCAGCTCCAGCTTCTTGCGCAGGATGCCGGGGTCGAGCAGGTCCTGGAGCCGGATGCCCATCCGGGCGACCTTGTCCCCGTACGCGGGGCCGATGCCGCGGCCGGTCGTGCCGATCCGGGACGAGCCGAGGTAACGCTCGACCACCCGGTCCAGCGCCCGGTGGTGCGGCATGATCAGGTGCGCGTCGCCGGAGATGCGCAGCCGGGAGACGTCCACGCCCCGCTCGGCGAGACCGTCGATCTCCTCCAGCAGCACCTTCGGGTCGACCACCACGCCGTTGCCGATCACGATCATCGCGCTCGGCGAGAGCGCGCCGGACGGCATGAGGTGCAGCGCATACTTCTGGCCGTCCGGGGTGATCACCGTGTGCCCGGCGTTGTTGCCGCCGGAGTAGCGCACCACGTAGTCGACCCGCCCACCCAGCAGGTCGGTAACCTTGCCCTTGCCCTCGTCGCCCCACTGGGCGCCGAGGAGCACGATCGCTGGCATCTTCTCCGCCTCCAAGAGGCTCGGGTGCCAGGTGGCGACCGGTCAGCGAGCCCGGGGTGTCAGGCTAACAAGAGGTAACGGCGGGACCGGCAGGGGTTCGTCGAGAAGCAGGAGGCTCCTTCGTGTACGACGTGGTGCTGCTCAGCCTCGGCTCGGCGCGTGACGCGCCCGGCGGCGGCTGCGGCAGCGGCGGGGCCTGCTGCGGTGGCGCCGACGAAGCCGGCGGCGCGACGTCCGAGGAGCGCTGCGAGACCCCGCGCGTACCGGTGCTGGCCTGCGCGGACGCGCTGACCGCCCGGGGTGCCCGGGTGGAGACGGTCACCGCCCGCTCGGACGCCGACATCGACCAGGTGCTGGCCCGGCTCGACGGACCGCCGCGGGCGGACGGCCTCACCTGGCCCGATCCGGACGGCAAGACCCGCCTGGTGGTCGCCACGGCCAGTGACGGGCAGTTGCGCGCCGTGCTGCGCCGGCTGGTCCGGCGGTACGCTCCGCCGCCGAGCCGCCGTCCGGCCGACCTGCCCGGCAACCGGACGGTCCCGGACCTGCCGCCGGTCGGCGTACTCCCGCTTGATCCGGCCCGGACCGGGGCGGCCCGTGACCTGGCCGCCCAGCTCGGGTTGCCGCGCGACCCGGCGGCGGTGGCCGCCGCGGTGCTGGACGGCACCGCCCGCCGGCTCGACCTGCTGCGCAACGACGGCGGCTCGGTGACCCTGGACGGCGCGCTGCTCGGCGCGGCCGACGACGCGGGCCGGCCGCTGCACTGGCGCGGCCGGGTCGAGGTCGACGACGCGATCCTCTCCGACGGCGAGGAAGCGATCATGGCCTGCGCGATCGGCAACGCCGCCGGGTACGCGCGCCTCGACGACGTGACGCTGCTGGCCGACCCGGACCCGACCGACGGCCGGGTCGAGGTGGCGGTGGCCGTTCCGGTGGTCACCCGCTCCAGGTTGGGCCGCAGACGGGTACGCCTCGAGGTACGCCGGGCCCGGGGCCGGGCGGTGGCGGTCGTGCCCCGCGACGAGAAGGTGCCCTTCCTCGACGACGGCGTCGAGGGCGAACTGAACCGGAAGCGGTCCTGGTGGACCGAGCCGGGCGCCTGGGCGGTCTGGACGTCCTGACCTCCGTCGATCTCGTGCGGCCCCCCGGCTGACCGGACGGCCTATCCTCGGCGGGAGGAAGGGGGAGGAACCGTGGTGCACGAGAACGCCGACCGGGCCCACGTACCGGGCCATCCGCAGGTGCCGGAGCGGGACATCGAACCGCTCTGGCCGCCGGAGCAGACCGACCCGACCACCGCCGTTCCGCCCTGGGCGGCTCCCAGCCAACCAGGCGCGCCCGCCTGGCCCGCCCCGCCCCCGCATGCCGCCGCACCGGCGTCCGGCGGGCCGGTGGGCGGCGCGCCCACCGAGCCGGCCCGGGGCGCCACGGCCACCGGCGCGGCGACGGACGACGTGACGCGGGCGGGCGGCACCGGCAACGGGACGCCCGCGCCCCGCCCGGCGCAGCCTCCGGTCGACCTGGACCTCCCGTTCACCCTCGACCAACCGGCGGTCGCCCCGAGCAGGTCCACGGGCGCCGATGGCCCGTCGGCCGGCACCCCGGCGGCCGGGTCGGCATCGGCCGGCGCGGGGGCGGGCGGCGGATCCGGCGCCCCGGACCGGTCCTCGAACGGGTCCGGGCAGGCCGACGACTCCCCGGCCAGCACCGGCAGCCGGACGGATTCGCCCTGGGCCCAGCCGCCGCAGCGGTCGACCACCGGGCCGGCCGAGCCGGCCACCGACGCGCCAGGTCCGGACGCCGTGCCGCCCGCCGAGGGGCAGCCGGACGCTCCGCCGCCGCCCCGGCTCGGGCCGTTCCCGCCTTCCCCGGGCGTGCCGCTCCCGCAGTCCGCGTACGGGAACGGCACGGGCTATCCGCCGGGGCCGGGCGGGTACGGGCAGCCGGACGGGTCGGCGTACCCGCCGCCACCCGCGGCGGGCGGGCCCGTGTCGCCCACCCCGACACCGGGCTGGTATCCGTCCGCCTGGCCCCAGCAGGGCACCCCGCCGCCGCAGCCCGGCCCGCCGCAGCAGCCGGTGCCCGCCGCGTACCCGGAGCCGGCCTGGACGCCGGAGGGCGGGGCGCCCCCGACCGCGGAGGACTTCGCCCGGCGCCGGCAGGCCCGGCCGCTCGATCCGGTGGCCACCATGGGCGTCCGGGCGGTGGTGAACCGGCTCGGCCTGGTCCGGCTCCCACCCGGGCAGCACGAGCAGGAGGTACGGCGCGACATCGAGATGGTCCGCCGCAACTTCGGCGGGCTGCGCCAGGTGACCGTGGTCAACCCGAAGGGCGGCGCCGGCAAGACGGTGGCCATCCTGCTGCTCGCCATGACCTTCGGCCAGAAACGCGGCGGATACGTGCTGGCCTGGGACAACAACGAGACCCAGGGGACCCTCGGGATGCGGGCCCAGCAGGACTTCCACTCGCGTACGGTGCGGGACATGCTGCGCGACCTGGCCCAGTTCCAGGGCGCGCACGGCCGGGTCGGCGACCTGTCGCAGTACGTCCGCTCGCAGGGCGAGGGGATGTTCGACGTGCTCGCCTCGGACGAGTCGGCGACTGGCGGCGAGATGCTCACGGCGGCGGCGTTCGCCGAGATCCGCGAGGTGGTCAGCCGCTTCTACAAGCTGATCTTTGTGGACACCGGGAACAACGTGCGGGCGCAGAACTGGCAGGCCGCGATGGACGCCACCGACCAACTCGTGGTCACCATGTCGGCGCGCAACGACTCGGCGGAGACCGCCGCGCGGATGCTCGACCACCTGGAGCAGAGCGGCCGGCAGCGGCTGGTCCGGCAGGCGGTGACGGTGGTGTCGATGCCGCCGTCGCGCAAGGAGATCGACCTGCCGGCCATCCAGGGGCACTTCGCCGCCCGGACCCGGGCGGTGCTGCTCGCGCCGTACGAGCGGCTCATCGACACCGGCGAGCCGATCCGGTACGGGCAGCTCTCCTCGGCCACCCGGGACGCCTGGCTGAAGATCGCCGCCGCCGTGGCGGAAGGACTGTGACCAGGCGCGACGGCCGGCCCGACCCGGTGGTCGGACCGGCCGTCGACGCGGTTCAGTGGCTGGCGAGGGCGTCCGCGGCGGCCGGGTCGCAGTCGCGGAGGAACTGGGCGCAGCGGGCCGCCTCGTCGGCCTCGCCGATCTCGCCGGCGGCTCGGGAGAGCACGTAGAGGCAGCGGAGGAAGCCCCGGTTGGGCTTGTGCGACCAGGGCACCGGGCCGTGCCCCTTCCAGCCGGCGCGGCGCAGCTGGTCCAGTCCGCGGTGGTAGCCGGAACGCGCGTAGGCGTATGCCGGGACGACCTGGCCCGCGGCGAGCGCCCGGGCGGCCAGTGCCGCCCAGGCCGCGCTGTGGGCCGGGAAGCGGGCCGCGACGTCCTGGTACGCCTCGTCGGTGTCCTGCTCGGCGGCGGCGGCCAGCGCGGCGTCGGCCTCCTCGTGCGCGGGCAGGAGGGTGGCCGGTGGCTCAGGCAACAGGTTCTGCATCGCCCCATTCAACCCGCTTCGCGCCGGGGTACGCGAGGGGGTCCGGCGAGCCGGTCAACTGAACGGCTGAGGGGTTCGTCACGCCTGCGGCGGGCCGGCACGTACCCCCGGCCCATGCCACCCGGAGATATTTTCCACTACAACTAAAGATCCGGAGCCTCCCCAGGACCCGGTTATGCAGGAGCCCGGTGGCCTGGCCGCCGGGCTCCTGTCCGTCCGGCCGGCGTTTGGCCGGCTTGCCCGGCCGGGGCAGGATGATCTCGTGCCGACCCCACCTCCCGCGGACGTCATCGAGCCGCACGACACCAGCATCGACGAGATCGAGACCCGGGCCGAGTTCGACCGGCGGCTGGCCGAGGGCACCCTCGCCGGGCTGACCGTGCAGGGCCTCCGCCTCGACCTCGACCCGGTCCCCGACCTGCGCGGCGTCGAGGTCGCCGGAACCCTCTTCGTGGGCTGCCGGTTCGCCGGCCGGCAGGTCGGCGCGGACCTGGTCCGGCGCGGTGCCAACGTGGTGCCGCCCTTCTCCGGGCTGCCCTACCCCACCCAGCCGGCCCACCTCTACACCGCCGACGAACTGGCCGCCGGTTTCACGGACGGCGGCTTCGCCGGGATGTACGACACCCGGGTGTACGCGCACTTCCGGGCGCACGGCGGCGCGCTGCCGGACGTCCGGGAGGCGCTCGGCCAGCGGCTGCACGACCACGGGGTGGACAACGCCCTGGCCGATGCCACCCGGACCTGGCTGGCGGTGCACGGGCCGCAGTCCGTGGTGGGTGTGATGGGCGGGCACGCGGTGCCGCGCGGCAGCGCCGCGTACCGGATGGCGGCGGTGCTGGGCTGGGAGCTGGCGCGGGCCGACCGGCTGGTGGTGACCGGCGGCGGGCCCGGCGTGATGGAGGCGGCGAACCTGGGCGCCTTCCTCGCGGCTTGGCCGGCGGAGGAGCTGACCGCGGCGATCGACCTGCTCGCCACCGCCCCCGACTTCACCGACCACGACCGCTACACCGAGGTCGCGCTCCGGGTCCGGGAGCGGTACGCCGCCGGGCCGACGCTGCCCGCGCCCCGTCCCGCTGCGGCCGGCACCGAGTGGGCCCGCTCCGGCGGGCTGGCCATCCCCACCTGGCTGTACGGGCACGAGCCAGCGAACCTGTTCGCCGGGCGGATCGCCAAGTACTTCTCCAACGCGATCCGGGAGGACACCATCCTGCGGCTGGCCCGGGGCGGGATCGTCTTCGCGCCCGGTCGGGCCGGGACGGTGCAGGAGGTGTTCCAGGCGGCCACCAAGACCTACTACGGCACCGACGGGGCCAGCGGCGCGTACGTGTTCCTAGACCGGACCTACTGGACCACCGAACTGCCGGTCGAGTCGCTGCTGCGGCCGCTGCTGGCCGCCTCCCCCTTCGGCGACCTGTCGTCCACGGTGCACCTCACCGACGACGTGCGGGAGGCGGTCCGGCTGCTCACCGCCGCGTGAGACCCGAACGGCCGGCTCCCGTTGCGGGGAGCCGGCCGCCGTGACGGGCTGGTGGACTACTTGTTCATCGTGGTGCCGGTGGAGCGCAGCGCCTCGCAGGCCTCGACGACCCGGGCGGCCATGCCGGCCTCGGCGGCCTTGCCCCAGACCCGCGGGTCGTACATCTTCTTGTTGCCGACCTCGCCGTCGACCTTGAGCACGCCGTCGTAGTTGCGGAACATGTGGTCCGCCACCGGCCGGGTGAAGCAGTACTGGGTGTCGGTGTCGATGTTCATCTTCACCACGCCGTAGTCCAGCGCCTCGCGGATCTCCGACAGCAGCGAGCCGGAACCGCCGTGGAAGACCAGGCTGAGCGGCTTCTCCTTGCCGTACTTGGCGCCGACCGCCACCTGGATGTGGTTGAGCACCTCGGGGCGGAGCTTGACGTTGCCCGGCTTGTAGACGCCGTGCACGTTGCCGAAGGTCAGCGCCGCCATGTAGCGGCCCTTCTCGCCGAGGCCGAGCGCCTCGACCATGGCCAGGCCGTCCTCGACGGTGGTGTAGAGCTTCTCGTTGATGGCGTTCTCGACGCCGTCCTCCTCGCCGCCGACCACGCCGACCTCGATCTCGAGGACGATCTTGCCCTTGGCGGCCTCGGTGAGCAGCTCCTCGGCGATCTGCAGGTTCTCCGGCACCGGCACGGCCGAGCCGTCCCACATGTGCGACTGGAACAGCGGCTCCTTGCCGCGCTGCACCCGCTCCTGGGAGATCTTCATCAGCGGCCGGACGAACTTGTCCAGCTTGTCCTTCGGGCAGTGGTCGGTGTGCAGGGCGATGTTGACCGGGTAGTGCTTCGCCACCTCGTGGGCGTACTTCGCGAAGGCGACCGCGCCGCTGACCATGTCCTTAACGGACGGGCCGGAGAGGTACTCGGCGCCACCGGTGGAGACCTGGATGATGCCGTCGCTCTCCGCGTCGGCGAAGCCCTTCAGCGCCGCGTTCAGCGTCTGCGACGACGTCACGTTGATGGCCGGGTACGCGTAGTGGCCGGCCTTGGCGCGATCCAGCATCTCCGCGTAAGCCTCGGGGGAAGCGATGGGCATGTCGAACGCTCCTTACTTACCACTGTCGGCCGTGCAGGCCGCTGTCTTCCTTGGGTGCGCCGGACCGCGCTGTCCACCGCGGGCAGTATCCCGTAGCAGGCGGCGACCGGCACAACCGGCCCGGGAACCGCTCACCGGCGGCCCGGCCGGTCCGGCACCACGACGCTGATCAGCCAGCTCACCACGGCCATCACGATCGCTCCCCAGAAGCCGGCCCAGAATCCGTCCACCTGGAACGGCAGCTGCAACTGCCGGGCGATCCAGCCGGTGAGCAGGAACAGCAGGGCGTTGACCACGAGCGCGAACAGACCGAGCGTGAACAGGTAGAACACGCAGCCGAACACCTTGATGACCGGCTTGAGCACCGCGTTGACCACGCCGAAGATGACCGCCACCACGACCAGGGTGAGCACCGTCTCCGTACCGGTGCGCCCGGTCACCTCCACCCCCGGCACGATCAGCGTGGTGATCCACAGCGCGAACGCGGTGATCACCAGTCGGATCAGGAGGCCCACGCCACCATCCTGGCACCGGAAACCGGGCCCGGAGGGACAATCCGCCGACTCGCCCGGGCGGGGGTCAGGCCGCGCCCGCCGCCGGGCCCGCCCTGCGGTTCGGCCGGCACCGAGCGGGACCCGGAGCCAGCCCGTACGGTGTGGTGGTGACTGTCCGCACCGAGATCCAGGGAGGGACGATGGGTCAGCCCGACGAGGACTTCGCCCCGAGCGACCACCTCGCTCCGGAGGAGCGGGACCTGGAGGCGGAGCCGGCCGACGCGGTCGAGCAGGCGGCGGCGATCAACCCGGAGGACGGCGACATCGAGCCGAACCGCGGCCTGGAGGTCGGCGACTGGGACGCGATGGAACAGGCCCGGGTGGTCACCGCCGACGAGGACGACTACCGCTGACGCCGTTCCCGGCGGCCGGCACACCGGCCCGACGTCGCACCGCGCTCGCGCAGGCGCCGCCCGGCAAAACAGGCCGGGCGGCGCCCGGTCAGCGGATCGGGGTGATCCCGTCCGGGTGCGCCGCCGCCCACTCGGCCAGCCGGTCCTCGCGCAGCGCGGCGAGGAAGGCCGGAGCGCTCTCCGGATCCGCACGCAGCCGCGGGTCGCGGCCCTCCGGACCGAGCACCGGAAGGCTGAGCCCGACCGGCTCCATCGCGGCCATCTCCGGAACCACCCGCAGCAGGTCCAGCACCGATCCGCCGGCCACGGTCAGATCCGGGCCGACCTCGGCGACGACGCGGGAGAGCCACACCGGGTTGCGCAGCACGTCCTGCTCCCCGGCGCGCCGGAGGAGGCCAGCCGCGAAGCGCTGGGCGTTGCGGTCACGGTCCATGCCGCCGCCGGGCAGCCCGCGCCGCTGGCGCAGCACGTCGGCCGAGGCGGCTCCGTCGAGGCGCTGGCAGCCGGCCGGGTAGACCCGGCGGGTGTGGGAGGACGTGATCTGCTGCGGCAGGCAGACCTCCACCCCGCCGAGCGCGTCGGTCACCTTCCGCAGCACTGGGTAGGTCAGCACCGCGCCGGCGTCGACGCGTACGCCGGTCAGGGCGGCGACCGTCCGACGGGTCAGGTCGTAGCCCTTGTTCCGGTCGGCCGGGTCGTTGCCCGCACCGTAGGCGAAGGCGGCGTTGAGCTTGTCCCGATGCAGCCCGGGGATGTCGACTTCCAGGTCGCGCGGGATCGAGATCAGGTACGGCCGGCCACGGTCGGCCGGGATGTGCACGAGCAGCACCGAGTCGGCCAGCGGTGGGCGCTGCGTCGACGTCGAGTCGATGCCGAGCAGCAACACGTTCAGCGCGCCGGTCGGGGCCGGCTCGCCGAGCACGGCTGCGGGCGGCGGCTGGCGCGGCACGACCGCCGTGAAGCCGGCCAGAGCGGCGGCCGCCACCGCCAGCGCGGTGCCGCCGAGGCGGAGGCGGAATCGGCGCCGCCGGCGGCGGACCACGGCCCGGTCGATGGCGGCCCGGACCGGGCCGGCGGGCGGGGCCAGCGACTCGTGCCGCGCGAAGGCGGCTCGCAGGTCGTCCTCGATCATGAGCAGACCTCCACGTACTCGGCTCGGAGGGTGGCCAGCGCGCGGGAGATGCAGGACCGGACGGTCCCGACGGCGCAGCCGAGGATCTCGGCGATCTCCGCGTCGGGCAGGTCCTCGTAGTACCGGAGCACCAGCGTGGCGCGCTGCCGTCGGGGCAGCCGGGACAGCCAGGACCAGACCTGGTCGCGATCCACCGCGGCCTGCGCGTGGTCGGTCGGCGCCGGCACCGCCGCGTCCGGTTCGCCGCGCAGCAGCACCCGGCGGGCCCACGAGCCGCGCCGCCAGTCGACGTACTGGTTGGTGAGCATCCGGCGGACGTACCGCTCCGGGGCGTCGCTACGGGCCACCCGCCGCCAGTTCAGCTGGACCCGCACCATGGTGTCCTGCACCAGGTCCTGCGCCTGGTGCGGATCGCCGGTCAGCATGACCGCGTACCGCAGCAAGGCATCCAGCCGCGCGTCGGCGAACTCCTCGTACGTCATCTGCACCTCCCGGTGTCCCGACTGATTGACGGACCCGGGGCGGCCGAAGATTGCACACCCGGGCGATCAACCTTTCGGTCGGTTCGGCAGGCCAACCAGCCAGTCAGGGCAGCGGCGCGACTTAAAGATTCTTTAAGCTCCTCAGACTCCCCCTGAAAATTCACTGGAGGAACCCCCACATGCTCAGGAACTCCACTCGGCGCTGGCTCGCCGGGTTGGGCGTCGCAGGCGCGTTCGTCGCCGCCTCCGCCACCCCCGCCCTCGCCGAGGAGGCGCAGGTCAAGCTGGGTCTCTACTTCGGGGACACCACGATCGCGGCCGGCTCCAACGGAAAGATCGAATACAGCACCATTCACAGCTCGGCCCCCGTCGTGCTGCGTGACCTCACCGTCCGTTACGACTTCACCAACCTGGCCGGGAAGGTGACCGTCGGCGAGGAGGAGGACACCTTCTCGGACTGCACCAGCCCCTCGGAGAACGTGCTGCTCTGCACCGAGCAGTTCGAGGTCGGCCTTGACGAGTGGGGCCTGGCCGGGATCTTCCCGGTGCAGATCAAGCCCACCGACAAGGCGCAGGACGGGGACGTTGGCACGCTCAAGGTGACAATGACCGCGGCGGGCTTCGACGCGGTCTCGCACGAGGCGAAGATTCGCATCGGCGAGGGCGTCGACCTGGCGGCTGGTCCGGAGACCGCCCTCTCGGTCGCAACCGGCAAGAGCTTCACCGCGCCGCTGAAGGTCAGCAACGCAGGCGAGACCACCGCCAAGGGTGCCACCGTCGTCTTCTACAACGACTACGGCCTCAACGCGGGCAAGCACTTCAGCAACTGCACGTACGTGGGCGACGAGCTGCGGACCTGCCAGTTCAAGGAGGACCTGCCGGCGGGCACGAGCTTCAGCGCGTCGCTGCCGTATGTTCTCGGCAAGGACAGCTTCGCTCCGGGCTTCAAGTACGGCGAGATCGTCTGGATGACCCCCGCCGAGTTCGAGGACTTCCAGAACTACCTGGGCCACTACGACGTGACCATCGGCAAGCCGGGTACCGACGGCGAGCTGACCCTGGCCCAGGCCACCACGCGGGGCTTCCAGGCGGACAATCAGCCGGACAACAACTGGACCAACCTCCAGGTGACCGTCACCGGCCAGAACAGCACCGACCTCGAGGCGCTCGGCGCCTCGCTGACCGGCAAGGCCGGCGACTCGGTGAAGGCGACCATCGGGATCCGCAACAACGGTCCGGCGACGCTTGACTACAGCCGGGGCGGCAGCTCGATCACCTACATGAACTTCGATGTTCCGAAGGGCACCACGGCCGTCGAGGTGCCGCAGAGCTGCGCGCCGATGAACGGGAAGGAGTGGGGCGAGCCGGGCGAGCCAGGAGCGCCGCACTACCGGTGCTACTTCGAGCCGTTCCTGAAGGCCGGCGACTCGGCCATGCTGGACTTCTCGCTGCGGATCGACAAGGTGATCCCCAACGCCACCGGCCTCGTGAAGATCAACGTTCCGTGCGAGTGCGACGGCGGCTTCTACCGCGACCTGAAGCCGGCCAACGACACCGCCAAGGTTGTGGTGAACGCCGCTCCGGGCGGCGACGGTGGCCAGGGCGGTGGTGATGGCGGCACCCTGCCGATCACCGGCTCCGCCACCGGCCTGATCGCCGGCGTCGGCGCTCTGCTGCTGGTCGCCGGGCTGGGCGGCTACCTCGTGGCCCGCCGCCGCAAGACCCGATTCGTGGCCTGATCCGAAGGTCCAACAGGACCGGTCTGCCCCGTCGACCCCTCCGTCGGCGGGGCACCGCCACATCCCGATCCTTGAACTCCTATGGGAGGAACCCCCACATGCTCAGGAATTCCACCCGGCGCTGGCTCGCCGGGTTGGGCGTCGCAGGCGCGTTCGTCGCCGCCTCCGCCACTCCCGCCGCAGCCGCTCCGGGCTCGGACGACATGCTGCTGTACGCGAACAACGCCCTGGTCGCTCCGGGCGGTGAGGCCCGGAACGTCGCCCTGTTCGCCTACGCCGAGGCCCTGCCCAAGAACCTGACCCTCACCATCGACCGCACCGCCGTCCAGGGCTTCGCCTCGGTCACCCTGACCGACGACCTGAAGAACTGCACCGAGAGCGGCGCTGTCATCACCTGTGCCTTCAAGGACAAGGACCTCGTCGACTACGTCGTCGACCTGACTGTCCAGGCCAAGGAGAAGGCCGAGGTCGGCGCGAAGGGCGACATCGTACTGAGCCTGGCCGGCGACGGCCGGAAGGCAACCACCCGCTCCACCGTCGAGATCGGCGAGGGCGTCGACCTCGCGGCCGGGGCCGACATCACCGCGGCGGGTGCTCCGGGCGCCACCATCACGGCTCCGATCATGGTCGCGAACGTCGGCGACACGACCACCCACGGCGCGGTGCTCCTGCTGGCCACCATGGAGGCACTTGCCCCCGCCCAGCGCTACAGCAACTGCTCCTACCTCGACGGCTTCGGGTCGCACTTCGCCCAGTGCACCTTCGACGAGGACATCGCCCCCGGAGCCGGGATGCGGCTGGACGGCACGTCCGGGCTGCGGATCGCCCCGGACGCCTGGGCCCCGGGCGAGCTGTTCGGCTTCGCGTCGTGGTATGCCAAGGGCGACTGGGAGGACATCGAGACCGAGCTCAAGGAGCTGGACGGCTGGCAGCAGGGCACCGGTGCGCCGCTGAAGCTGGCCCCTGCGACGAAGGCGCAGCTGCAGCCGCTGCGGCAGACCGACAAGGACACCACCAACAACGGCGCCGGCATCGAGGTGAAGGTGACCGGCGAGCAGCGGGCCGACGTGGCCGCGATCGGCGCCGAACTGCCGGGCACCAAGGGCAAGACGGTCCAGGCCAAGGTCGGCTTCGTGAACAACGGCCCGGCCATGACCAACTCGTACTCGCCGGGCGGGGAGATCGTGACCGTTGCACAGGTCTCCATCCCCGCCGGCGCCACCGTCGTGACCGCACCCGACGGGTGCGCCACCGACATCGAGGGCGGCCCGGCCGAGCCGGGTGCCAAGGTCTACTTCTGTGAGTGGTTCGAAACCCTGCACAAGGGCGACCAGGCCCTCTTCGAGTTCGGCCTGCGGATCGACAAGGTCGACGCCGCGCCGGGCTCGGTGAAGCTGATCCACTTCGACCTGGAGAGCGACGGCCCGGTGGCCGACCTCAACCCGCGCAACGACACCGCCGCCCTGGTCATCAAGGGCAACGGTGGCCAGGGCGGCGGTGACGGCGGCACCCTGCCGATCACCGGCAGCTCCACCGGCCTGATCGCCGGCATCGGCGCCCTGCTCCTCGCGGCCGGTGCGGGTGGCTACGTCATGGCCCGCCGCCGCAAGACTCGCTTCGTCGCCTGACCCCAGGCACCCACGAAACAAGGTGCCCCGCCGACCTCCCGGTCGGCGGGGCACCTTGCATTTCCGGGTCACCCCGACACCCGAAATCAGATCGACACCCCTGGGAGCATCGAAACCGTGCTGCTGACCCTGACCACGACCCACCGCCCCGCGACCGACCTCGGCCACCTCCTCGTCAAGCACCCGGACCGCGTGCAGAGCTTCGACCTGCCGGCGGGCACCGCGCACGTGCTCTACCCGGAGGCGGACGAGCAGCGGTGCACGGCGGCCCTGCTGGTCGAGATCGACCCGCTGCAGCTGGGCGGCGGCCGGGGTCGCGGCCGTACCCAGGCGACCACCCCGGAGACCTTCACCCTCGGCCAGTACGTCAACGACCGCCCGTACGCCGCGTCCAGCCTGCTCTCCTCGGCCCTGGCGAAGGTGTTCCGGTCGGCGCTGCGCGGCGAGTCCCGGGACCGGCCGGAGCTGGCCGCCACCCCGATCCCGCTGGAGGTGCGGGTGCCCGTGCTGCGCTGCCGGGGCGGCGCAGAGCTGGCCGTACGGGTCTTCGCCCCGCTCGGCTGGACGGTGACGGCCACCCCGATCCCGCTGGACGAGGCGTACCCGGAGTGGGGCGACAGCCGCTACGTGAACCTGACCCTCGCCGGCGCGCTGCGGCTCGCCGACGCGCTCAACCACCTGTACGTGCTGCTGCCCGTGCTCGACGACGCCAAGCACTACTGGGTGGCGCCGGACGAGGTGGACAAGCTGCTCCGGGCCGGTGCGGGCTGGCTCGCCGACCACCCGGAGCGGTCCCTGATCAGCCGCCGTTACCTGGCCCACCGCCGGGCCCTCGCGGGCGAGGCGCTGGCCCGCCTGGCCGAGCTGCGCCTCGCCGACGAGGTACCCGTCGACGACAGCGTCGAGAGCGACCATCCGCGCGAGGCGCCACGTGCCTCGCTGGCCGTACGCCGGCGCGAGGCGGTGCTGGCCGCGCTGCGGACCAGCGGCGCCAGCCGAGTGTTGGACCTGGGCTGCGGGGACGGGGCGCTGCTCACCGCGCTGGTCGCCGACCGGCGGTTCACCGAGATCGTCGGCACCGACGTGTCGAGCCAGGCGCTCACCCTGGCCGCCCGGCGGCTGCGGCTGGACCGGCTGCCGGAGCGGCAGCGGGACCGGATCCGGCTGTGGCAGTCGGCGCTGACCTACCGGGACGACCGGCTGCGCGGGTACGACGCGGCGGTGCTGATGGAGGTGGTCGAGCACGTCGATCCGCCGCGCCTGCCGGCGCTGGAGGACGCGGTGTTCGGGCACGCCCGACCTGGCACGGTAGTGGTGACCACCCCGAACGTCGAGTACAACGTCCGCTACGACGGCCTGGGGGCGGGCCGGTTCCGGCACGCCGACCACCGGTTCGAGTGGACCCGGACCGAGTTCGCCGCGTGGGTCGAGCGGGTGGCGGCGACCCACGGCTACACCGCCACCATCGACGGCGTCGGCGACGACGACCCCGAGGTGGGCACCCCCACGCAGCTCGCCGTGCTGACCCGGAAGGAGGAGACGAGCGCATGACCATCCTGGACATTCCCGAGCTCGCCCTGGTGGCGCTGGTGGGCGTCTCCGGGTCGGGCAAGTCCACCTTCGCCCGGCGGCACTTCCGGCCCAGCCAGGTGCTCTCCTCGGACGCCTTCCGGGGGATGGTGGCCGACGATGAGAACGACCAGTCCGCGTCCGGCGACGCGTTCGACGCGCTGCACCACGTCGCCGGGCTCCGGCTGCGCCGGGGCCGGCTCACCGTGGTCGATGCGACCAACCTGCAGCCGCACGCCCGGGCCGCCCTGGTCCGGGTGGCCCGCGAGCACGACGTGCTGCCGGTGGCGGTCGTGCTCGACGTACCGGAGGCGCTGGCCTGGGAGCGTACGCAGGGCCGGGCCGACCGGACGCACGGCCGGCAGGTGCTCGCCCGGATGCAGCGCGACCTGCGGCAGTCTTACGGGCGGCTGGCCCGGGAGGGCTTCCGCAAGGTGCACGTGCTGCGCGGGGTCGAGGAGATCGACGCCGCCGAGATTCGCTACGAGAAGCTGTTCAACGACCGGCGCGAGCTGACCGGGCCGTTCGACATCGTCGGCGACGTGCACGGCTGCCGGGAGGAGTTGGAGGAGCTGCTGCTCCGGTTGGGCTGGTCACTGCGACGGGACGACGCGGGCCGCCCGGTGGACGCGGTGCACCCGTCGGGGCGTACCGCGGTCTTCGTCGGCGACCTGGTGGACCGCGGCCCGGACTCCCCTGGCGTGCTCCGCCTGGTGATGGGCATGGTGGCGGCCGGCCACGCGATCTGCGTGCCGGGCAACCACGAGCAGAAGCTGCTGCGCAAGCTGCGCGGCCGGGACGTGCGGCTCAGCCACGGCCTGGCCGAGACGATGGCCCAGCTGGAGTCGGAGCCGGAGCGCTTCGTCGCCGAGACGGCCGCCTTCATCGACGGCCTGGTCAGCCACTACGTGCTGGACGGCGGCCGGCTGGTGGTCGCGCACGCCGGCCTCAAGGAGGCGTACCAGGGCCGGGCGTCCGGCCGGGTCCGCGCCTTCGCGCTGTTCGGGGAGACCACCGGCGAGACCGACGAGTACGGCCTGCCGGTGCGCTACCCGTGGGCGCGCGACTACCGGGGCTCGGCCATGGTCGTGTACGGGCACACCCCCACGCCGGAGCCGGAGTGGCTGAACAACACCATCTGTATCGACGCCGGCTGCGTCTTCGGCGGCCGGCTCACCGCACTGCGCTACCCGGAGAAGGAGCTGGTCTCCGTCCCGGCGGTGAAGGAGTGGTACGCCCCGGCCCGCCCGCTGGTCGCGCCCGCCGCAACCCGCCCGGACACGGTGCTGGATCTGACCGACGTGACCGGGCGGCGGCACCTCACGCACACATACGGGACGCTGACCGTGCCGGCGGAGAACGCCGCCGCCGCGCTGGAGGTGATGAGCCGGTACGCGGTCGACCCGGGCCGGCTGGTCTGGCTGCCGCCGACCATGGCGCCCTGCTCGACGTCGGCGGTCGAGGGGTTCCTGGAGCACCCGGAGCAGGCGTTCGCCGACTACCGCTCGGCCGGTGTCGAGCGGGTGGTCTGCGAGGAGAAGCACATGGGCTCGCGGGCCGTGGTGCTGTTGGAGCGGGAGCCGGGGCGGTTCGCCGGCGGGGCGGTGCACACCCGTACTGGTCGGCCCTTCTTCGGGCCGCCGCTCGACGACGAGCTGCTGGCCCGGGTACGCACCGCGGTGACCGCGGCCGGGCTCTGGGCCGAGCTGGACACCGACTGGCTGCTGCTCGACTGCGAGCTGCTGCCCTGGTCGGCGAAGGCGGGCGGGCTGATCCGCGAGCAGTACGCCGGGGTCGGCGCGGCCGGCCGGGCGGCGCTGCCGGCAGTGCTCGCCACGCTGGACGCCGCCGCCGGGCGAGGGCTGCCGGTCGCGGAGCTGCGCGGCCGGATGGCCGACCGGGAGTCCGAGGTCCGGGCGTACTCGGCGGCGTACCGGGCGTACGTCGGGCCGACCGACGGGCTGCGCGGGGTGACGCTGGCGCCGTTCGCCGTGCTGGCCGGGGCCGGGGCGAGCTACGCCGACCGGGACCACGGCTGGCACCTCGACCTGGCGGACCGGCTCTGCGCGGCGGACCCGGAGTTCTTCACCGCGACCCGGCGGCAGGTGGTCGACCTGACCGACGAGGCGGCGGTGGCGGCGGCGACCGACTGGTGGCTGACGCTCACCGCGGCCGGCGGCGAGGGCATGGTGGTCAAGCCGTACGCCGGCCTCGCCGCCCGCTCGCCGAAGGGCGCGCTGCTCCAGCCGGGGATCAAGTGCCGGGGCCGGGAGTACCTGCGGATCATCTACGGCCCCGGGTACACCGAGTCGGGGCAGCTCGCCGCGCTGCGCAAGCGCTCGCTGGGACGCAAGCGGGGGCTGGCCCTGCGGGAGCACGGCCTCGGTCTGGCCGCCCTGGACGCGCTGGCCGAGGACGCCCCGCTCTGGCGCCGCCACGAGCTGGTCTTCGCGATCCTGGCCTGCGAGTCCGAGCCGGTCGACCCCCGGCTGTGACCGGTACGCCCGGTCCGGCGTGAGGCCGGGCCGGGCCCAGGTACCCTTTGTGGCCGTGGACACAGCAGAGAAGACCCGGATGCTCTCCGAAAGCGTGGCGCTGAACCCGCTCGATCCGAAGGACTTGATCCACACCTTCGGGTTGGTCGGCGTCTGGGTGATCCTCTTCGCCGAGACCGGCCTGCTGGTCGGCTTCTTCTTCCCGGGCGACTCGCTGCTCTTCCTGGCCGGGGTGGCCGCCTCGCCGGTGGCCGACGCGATCTTCGGCGCCGGCACCCGGCTGAACCTGGTCGCGCTGCTGGTCGGCGGGCCGCTCTGCGCGATCATCGGCGCGCAGCTCGGGCACTGGTTCGGGGCCCGGTACGGCCGGCGGATGTTCGAGCGCCCCAACTCCCGCCTGTTCAAGCGGGAGTACGTGGAGAAGGCCGAGTACTACTTCCAGAAGTTCGGCCCGGCGAAGGCCGTGGTGCTGGCCCGCTTCATCCCGATCGTGCGGACCTTCCTCAACCCGGTGGCCGGGGTGCTCGGCATGCCGGCCCGGCAGTTCCTGCTCTGGAACGTCGTCGGCGCGATCCTCTGGGTGGACGGCATCCTGCTGATCGGCTACCTGCTGGCCGACCAGATCTACAACGCCATCGGCGACAAGATCGACCGGTACATCCTGCCGGTGGTCGCCCTGATCATCGTGATCTCGGTGCTGCCGATCTTCTTCGAGTTCCTCCGCGACCGGCGGGCGCGCAAGCGCGGCGAGGCCGCCGCGGTGGTCGCCGCCTCCAGCGCGGCGGGCGCGGCCGAGGCGTACCGGGACGCCCTGCGGGACGACGACCACCGACGCCGCGGCCCGCAGGACCGCTGACCGACGTACGCCGGATGGCCGGCCCCCTCACCGGGGAGCCGGCCATCCGCGTACGACCTGCCGCTCTGCGGTGGAACGGATGACGGGCAGCCGTCACCGTCCGGTGGTGGCGCCACCCCTGGCACGCCACCCATCGCCGCATTCAATCGGGGCGGCCTACGGACATCCGGGCTCGGCCGGCGGCCACAATTCGGCCGCTGCACCGCTAGGCGGCACGCCGGACCGAATGAAGGCCGTCTGACGCCGCGCCCTGACCCCGGACCGTCAACCCCGAAGCTTGGACACGTCCGGTTTCAGCGGGCCTTCTTGGTGGCCCGCTTACGCGGCGGGGTCAGCAGATCCGCGATCGTGGCGATCGCGGTCGGCACCAGCCGGTAGTACGCCCAGACACCGCGCTTCTCCCGCTCCAGCAAGCCGGCCTCGGTGAGGATACGCAGGTGGTGACTGACCGTCGGCTGCGAGAGGCCGAGCGGCGCGGTGAGGTCACACACGCACGCCTCGCCCTCGGGGGCCGACTGGATCAGGCTGAGCAGCCGCAGCCGGGCGGGGTCGGCGAGGGCCTTGAGGACCCCCGCGAGCCGCTCGGCGTCGGCACGTTCGATCGGCTCGCCGGCAAGCGGCGAGATCTGAGGCATGGTCATTTCAGCCAACGCAGTTCCCACGTATTCCATCCTTCCACCAGCAGCATCGATCCGCCTGCATATCAGCAGATCCGAATCGGCAAACTTTTAGGCCACAAGGCCGAGGTCAGCCAACGTATAGGCCGCCCGATACGGCAGTCCGGCGGCTCGCACCGCGTCGCCGGCGCCTCGATCAACAATAACCGCAACACCGACCACGTCGGCCCCGGCCTCACGCAACGCCTCGACGGCGGTCAACACGCTGCCACCCGTGGTCGAGGTGTCCTCCACCGCCAGGACCCGGCGACCCGCGACATCCGGCCCCTCGACGCGCCGCTGCAGACCGTGCGCCTTGCCCGCCTTGCGGACCACGAACGCGTCCAGCGGCCGGTCGGTCCCGGCCGAGGCGTGCAGCATCGCGGCGGCGACGGGATCGGCCCCGAGGGTCAGCCCGCCGACCGCGTCGTACGCCCAGTCGGCGGTCAGGTCACGCATCACCCGGCCGACCAACGGCGCCGCCTGGTGATGGAGCGTGACGCGACGCAGATCCACGTACCAGTCCGCCTCGCGGCCCGACGAGAGCACCACACGGCCATGGACCACAGCCAGGTCGGTGATGAATTTACGCAGGTCGTCGTGGTCCTCCATGGCGATAGAGGGTACTTCGCGAGTCTGGGAGGTGTGTGTGGGGTCCTCCCGGGTCAACCCTGCGGGCGACCGACGACTGGCTATGGCCGACTACGCTGTGCGACCGTCCATCCGGGTTACCGGACGATGATCCCGGCGACGGGAACGCCCACGCGACCGGCCGGCGGTCAGTCCCGGCCCCGGCCGACCCGCCCCCGGGTGTCCCGGGAGACGCCGCGCAGCAGCCGTCGCGGCGCGTGCCGCAGGCCCGCCACGGCCAGCTTGTACTTCCAGTTCGGCACGCTGACCAACTTGCCTTTCCGCAGGTCACGCAGCCCTTCTTCGACCACCTCGGCGGGCCGCAGCCACATCCAGCCGGGGGTGCGCGACATGTCGATGCCGGCGCGCTCGTGGTAGCCGGTGCGGGTGTAGCCGGGACAGAGCGCCATCACCCGCACGCCGAGCGGCGCCACCGACTGGCCGATCGACTCACTGAAGTTCGTCACCCACGCCTTGCTGGCCGAGTACGTCGATCCGGGCATGGGCACGCCGAAACCCGCAACGGAAGAGACATTTATCACTGCCCCACTGCCCCGCTCGATCATCGGCGGGAGAGCCGCGTGAGTCAGCCGGAGCACGGCCAGCACGTTCAACCGCAGCAGCCGGGCCTCGTCCTCGACCGTCGAGCGGACGAACGGGGTGTTCAGGCTGATGCCCGCGTTGTTCACCAGCAGCCCGACCGGCGGCTCGGCGACGAGGCGGCGTTCCACCACCGAACAGCCGTCGTCGGTGGACAGATCCGCGGAAATCGTCTCGACCTGGCGGTCGTACCGCCCGCCGAGTTCGGCGGCGGTGGCGGCGAGCCGGCCGGCGTCCCGGGCCACCAGGACCAGGTCCCAGCCGTCGGCGGCGAGCCGGCGGGCGAACGCCTCGCCGATGCCCAGGCTGGCACCGGTGATCAGCGCGCGACGCGGGGAGGGGAGCGGTTCGTCGGTCACGGGCGATCCTCAGGGGGCGGCGTCGGTCCGAACGGGGTGGGCGGCGGGCCGTCCGGTCCCGGCCCGGCCGGCGGAGGTGCGGGTGGCGCCCACGGCGAGCGGGATCCGTCGGCCGCCGATGGACCGGGATACGGCGGTGCCGAAGCGGGCGGGCCGGAATACGGCGGAGCCGCAGCGGGCGGGCCGGAATACGGCGGAGCCGAGCCGGCGGACGCGGGCGGCGCGGACGACGGCGGACCGGATGCCGGGGACGCCGGCCCGGCCGGCGGCAGCGGACCGGCCGACGGCATCGGGGGCAGCGGACCGGCCGGCGGGACGGGGCCGGTGGGGGCCGCCGGGCCGGCGGTGGGACCGGTGGGCGCGGGTCGGCCGAAGAAGGCGCTCGCGCCAGGCAGCGTCAGCAGGGCGGCGACCACCAGGTACCCGAGCACCTGGGCCACCGACAGGGCCGCGTTCAGCGGAATCCACCAGCCTGGGTACGCGTCGCCGAGCCGGGCGAGCAGGTCGGCGGTCACCCGCTCGTCGGCGCCGAGACGCAGCGGGGCGGCCCGCTGACCGACCAGCACCGCCAGTCCGCAGCAGCCGCAGAACAGGCCCAGGCCGGCGACCACCCAGGTGCCGACCCGGGCTCCGGGGCGGCCGGCGAGCAGGCCGAGAGCGAGCCCGACGAGCACCAGCCCGACGAGCACGCCGACCACGGCCGACAGTGCGGTAGAGCCCCGCAGCAGCGACACCAGCGGGTCGATCTCGCTATCGCGGGCCCCGGTGGCGCGCGCCGCCACCCGGAACCGGTCCACCGTGCCGGGCGTGACCGCCAGGTTGGCGACCGCGTACGCCACGGCACCGACCGCCATCAGCAGCAGCACCGCCGCCGCCGCGACGACCGCCCCCGGACGGCGGGGCGGAGCCTGAACGGGGTGCGACACGACAGATCCCTCCGGTAGGCGTCGGCTTGCAACCTACTCGGAGGGATCGTCCGAGTCGCTCTTATCGGAGCGTCAACTTCCGGATGGCGGCTGGGGACCGGGCCGGTCCTCGGGAGCCGACGACGGACCGGGCTGGCCAGGCTGGCCGGGGGCCGGTGGCTGACCCGGAGCCGGCGGCTGACCCGGAGCCGGCGGGTAGCCGGGCGCCGGTGGCTGACCGGGGTAGCCCGGCGCGGGCGGGTACCCGGGGGCCGGCGGGTAGGTCGGGTAGGTGCCACCCGGCAGGGGCGGCTCCCAGGCCGGCTTCGGCTTGCGGAAGAACTCGTTGGACCTGGGCAGCGCCAGCAGGATCAACGCGGCCAGCAGGGCCAGCAGGGCGACCAGGCCGAGGAGGTTGCTGACCGGGCCGTACCAGGACGGCAGGGCGTCCGAGAGCCGGCGCTGCAGCTCCTCCGGGCTCGGCATGTTGCCGCCGGTCGAGCCACCGCCGGTCAGGCCGCCGGTCGCGTTGCTCACCAGGCCCGCGCCGCTGCAGCAGAACAGGATGCCGCCCAGCACCCAGGTGGTGATCCGGGCGCCGTTCTTTCCCCGGTTGTTCAGCAGTGCGAGCACGACGAGCGCGATCGCGAGCAGCAGCGTGAGCGCGGCGCCGCCGATGGCGGCCGCGTATGCGAAATCGCCCGCCTGCTCGGCGGCGCTGCCCCGATAGGCGTCCCGCAGGACGTCCCGGACGGTGCCGATGGTGGCGAGCGTCAGGATCAGGTTCACCACCTGAATGGCGGCGACGAGGATGAGCAGCCAACTGGAGAGCGTCACCACTCCCGGGCGGGTGCGGGCCGGGGGGCCCTGGGCATCGACCATTGTTTCTCCTTCCCTAGATCACACGACCACGGTAACGAGACCGGGCCAGGAGGGCACGGCACGAGAGCGGGGACCCGCCGCGCCCCGGAACCTAATAGCCGCGCCACTCCGCGCGGGCGTACTCCAGCACATGGGGTTGCAGCAACGTGGAGGCGGGCACGTCCACCCGGGACCGGTCGGCCGGGAAGGTGGCCGCCGCGGCCAGCACCGACGGGGTGAGGAAACGCAGCGGCGGGGCGTCGGCGGGCAGTTCCAGCGCCGGCGCGGCGGTGCCGGGCGCGGCCAGCACGAACCCCCAGTCGCCAAAGCTCGGCACGTCCACGTGGTACGGCACGGTGGCGAAGCCCGCCTCGCGGACCGATCGCTCGATCGACCAGTACGACCGCGGCGCGAAGTACGGCGACCCGGCCTGCACCACCAGCCGCCCGCCGGCGGCGAGCACCGAGCGGACCAGCGCGTAGAACTCGATCGTGTAGAGCTTGGCGGTGGCCGTCTCGTCCGGGTCGGGCAGGTCGGCCACCACCACGTCGAAGCGTTCCGTGGCGGTACGCAGCCAACCGAACGCGTCCAGGTTGAGCACCCGCACCCGGGGATCGGCGAACGAATTCCCGTTGAGCTCGCGCAGCTGCGGCTCGCGCTTCGCCAGCCGTACCACGGCCGGGTCGAGGTCGACCACGGTCACCCGGCGCACGTCCGGGTACTTCAGGATCTCCCGCAGCGCCAGCCCGTCCCCGGCGCCGAGCACCAGCACCTCGCCGCGCGGGCCGCGCAGCACCGGGTGCACCAGCGACTCGTGGTAGCGGTATTCGTCGACCGAGCTGAACTGGAGGTCACCGTTGAGGAAGAGCCGCAGGTCGCTGTCGGCGTGGCCGACCTCGCGCACCGACCGGGTCAGCACGATCTCCTGGTAGCGGCTGCGTTCGGCGTGCACCACCGGGTCGCGGTAGAGCTGCTGGCGGGCGGTCACCTCGAAGTCGTGCGCGGTGATCCAGGCGTACCCGAGCAGGAGGGCGACCACGACGGAGCCGGCCCCCAGCCCGAGCCGCGCCCGGCGGCCGAGGTCGGCCCGGAAGACCGTGCAGACCAGCGCGAGGCCGGCGACCGCGTTCACCGCGCCGACCACCAGGGCGCCCTTGAGCTGGCCGAAGACCGGTATCAGCAGGAACGGGAAGGCCAGCCCGCCGAGCAGTGCGCCGACGTAGTCGGCGGCGAAGAGGTCGGCCACCGCGTCGCCGGCGGACTGCTCGCGGATGCGTTGCAGCAGCACCATCAGCAGCGGGATCTCCGCGCCGATCAGCAGGCCGAGCACGAACGCGGTGCCGACCAACGCCGGCCCGTAGAGGTCGAGCCAGGCGAAGGCGGCGTACAGGCCGAGCACGGAGAGGCCGCCGAGCAGGGCGAGGGTCAGCTCGACCGCGGCGAACGCGGCCGCCGCCCGGGACTGCCACGGCTTCGCGGCGAGCGCGCCGACGCCCATCGCGAAGACCATCACGCCGAGCACGATCGACGCCTGGCCGACCGCGTCGCCGATCAGGTAGCTGCCGAGGGCGACCAGCGCCAGCTCGTACACCAGGCCGCAGGCCGCGCAGACGAAGACCGCGAGCAGCACCGCCGCGCGGGCCGCGCGCCGTCGCGGCGGCGCCGGCTCCTCGGTGGTCACGCCTTCTCCCGGGTACGCCCGGCGGCTTCCGCCCCGGCGCGCTGCGCGGGCACGCGCGACCGGAGCTTGCGACTACTCCGGCTCGGCGCGTCTGCCGCCGCGCCGCGACCCGGAGCAGTCGTCCGGCGGCGCTGCACCACGCCCACGGTGATGAAGAGCGCGGCGAGCAGGAGGAGCGCCACGGCAGCGAGCAGCCAGCCCCAGCGGTCCCGCCAGAAGTCGTCGCCGGCGGACGGCAGCGGGCTCGCCGGGGCCGCCGGGCCGGCGCTCGGGGTGGCGGCCGGCCCGGCCAGGCCGGCTTCGGCGGCGAGCAGCGGCAGCGTGGTGGCGGCACGGGTGATCGCCCAGCCCGGGTCGTCGACGAAGGCGTCCTCGTCGAGCCCGAACCGGCCCAGCCCGGTCTCGACGGCTTGCAGGTCGGCGAGGCCGAGGTCGTCGGAACCCCGCACCCGGATCCAGGCGGAGTCGTTGGCGTCGCTGCTCTCCGAGGTGTAGGTGATGTCCGCGCTGACCTCGATCCAGCGCGGGCAGCCCGGCGCGTCCCCAACCGCCGTCCCGTCGCCGAGGTTCGAGCCGACGTTCACCACGTCGTACCCGTCCGTCAGTCGCCAGCCGTAGCAGATGCCCTGGCTGGCGAAGGCGTCCCGGAGGATCGGCACGGTCTCCGTCCGCTCGTCGGTCGCCGGGGCGGGGACGCTCAGGTCGTCGGAGCTGCCGCTGACGGCCCCGACGACGCAGAGGCCGATGGCGCCCAGGAGCACCGCCGCACCCAGGGCCGCCTGCCACCCGCGCGACTTCCCCTTCGCCGGGGGCTTCGCCTGGGCCGGGCGCGTCCCGCCGGCCATCAGCTGATCGCGGCGGCGATGATCGCGCCGGTGGCGAGGTGCACGACGGCGGAGACCCAGACCGCCGGGTGCGGCTCCGGGTCGACCAGCAGTTCACCCAGCTTGCCCGGGGTGGCCACGTCCAGCAGCACGAAGGCCGCCGCCATGATGACCAGACCGAGGATGCCGTACGCGGCCGCGCCGACCAGGCCGAGCACGAAGTCGTCCGGGCTGGCGGCGATCGCGGCGACCACGATGATGCCGACGCCGGCCAGGTTGGAGGCGAGCAGCAGCGCCGCGTTGCGGTTGCGCTCGGTCCAGATGAGCTGGTTGAGCCGGCCCGGGGTGGCCAGGTCGACCAGCAGGTAGCCGATGCCCATCAGGACGACGCCGACCACCCCGTAGGCGACGGTGACCAGCAGATCGGTGACGAGATGCTGCACAGGGGACTCCAGGGTGAGGGGGTCGGACGGGCTACTTGCCGGCGCCGGGGCCGCCGCCCCGGACGGTGCTGCCACGGCCCCAGCCCCAGCCGCGACCGACGACGTGGTGGTAGCGGGGGTAGGCGGTGGTCATCCGCTCGAGCAGGATCAGGGACCCGGCGGCAACCGGCAGGATCACCACCGAGTCGTCGTCGTAGCGCAGGTAGACGCCGCTGCCGTCGACGTATTCGTCAGCCGGCTGCCAGGCGTCGGTGACCTCCTTCGCCACCTGGCTCGGTGACCGGGTCGAGGTGTACGCGAGCGCGGCGGAGCCGATGTCCCGGCCGGCCGCCCGGGTGTAGTGGTCCTCGACGTAGCCGCGCGGCGAGAAGCTGCCGTAGAAGACGGCGAAGACGGCGACCAGCACGCCGACCACCGCGACGGCCACCCCCACCACGAACCACCGTCGGTACGTCACAGTTCCACCTCGGTTCGCGACTGCGGGGCTCGCAACCCCGGCTCACTCCTCGCGCTCACAATTGCCACCACCGTCTCGGTCAGGACCAGCTCGTTGGTCTGGGGATACGCGTGCCAGGTGCGCCAGGCCACCGAGCCGCCCGGCGGGTCGGGGCGGACGGAGAGCGCGGTGACCGCGTCCACGTCGCCGGGGAAGACCCCGACCAGCGCGTACGGGTCGTCGGCCAGGTCGGCGCGGAGCGCGGCGACCTGGGTACGCAGCCCGTCGCCGGCCGGCCGCAGCACCGTGGCGGTAAACCGGTAGCCGGCCACCGGGTCGTGCAGGGTGTCGGGCAGGTGCGGCGCGCGGCCGGGCAGGCAGGCGACGGTCTCGACCAGCGCGCCGCAGACCACCTGGTGCGAGGCGCCGAGCAGGCGCAGCCGCAGCCGGACGCCATCGGGCAGGGCCAGCTCGCGGACGTGCAGGGCGGGGCGTTCGGGGCCGCCGAGGGCCAGGCTCAGGTCGGCGGCACTGGTGTCGACGTACGGGGCGTCCAGGGCGACCAGCACGCTCAGCCCGCCTGCTCCGGGTCGCCCTGCGGGTAGATCATCACCTCGGCGCGGTGCAGCTTCTCGCCGAGGGCCACCTCCCAGCCGGCCTCCCCGTACGCCTCGAAGGAGAGCCGGGCCCCGCCGGGCGCCTGGTAGTCGTGGTAGCGCATGGTGCCGCGCGGGTCGAGGCCGGTGCCCTCGGTGGCGGTGTAGCGCGCCTGGCCGGACTCGTCCCAGCTGTAGCGGCGGCCGGCGACGTCGAGGGTGGGCGCGCCGGGGGTGACCGTGGCGGACGGTTGGCCGGTCCAGAGCACCAGCTCCAGATCCGGGTCCGTCTCGACGGAGAGCCAGCGCTTCACCCCGCCGGCATCGTCGAGCAGGTGTTCCGCCCAGCTCCAGCCGCCCTCGACCAGGTGCACCGAGCCACGGACGGTGTACGGGACCTGGCGGATCTCCACGATGTCGCCGGGCTTGAGCCGGCGGGGGTCGCCGCGGAGCGCGTCGGCGTCCCGGTCGTGGAACGGGTCCCCGGGGGCGGGCGGGCGGAGCCGGGTGCGGGCCTTGCGCAGCGCCACCAGGGCGATCACCACACCGGCCGCCCCGAGCAGGCACCCCAGGGTCACCAGCAGATACGCCACCGTTCCGTTCACGACCGCCTCCCCACACGCGTCGGCGGAGACGGTAACAACCGGACGCACGCCCGCCGAAACGACGTTCGCTGAGTGGCCGGTCAGCTACCCGGCGTCGCTCAATCCCGGGTGGGATCGGCCTGCGGGGGCGGCCCGTCGGGCGCTCCCGTGGGATCGAGCGGCGCGGCGGGGGCGGGCGCGCTGGCTTCCGGTGCGGCCGGGTACTGCCACGGGACGCCGTGGGCCCGCGGGTCGGGGCAGATCATGTAGCCGGGCGGCAGCAGGTAGGGCGCCGGATAGGCGACCGGCGGGTGCGGCGGTTGCGCGGCCTGGGGCACGAACCAGTGGCGGGACGTCGGCAGCGCCAGCAGCACGATGGCGGTGGCGGTGAGCCCGAAGACCAGCAGCGCGATCAGTCCGCCCCCGGCGAAGAGGAGGTCCTCGGCCGGATAGGAATCGGTGTCGTAGAGGGTCTGGATGAACCTCGACTCCTCCTGGAAGAACTCGGGGGGCATGTCCCCCTCCTCGGGCGGGCCGCCGAACGCGAAGAGGAACGGGAGCGCCGCGCCCGCGCAGAGGCACTGGCCGAGGCCGACCAGCAGTTGCAGACCGCCGGCCACGAAGACGGCGATCCGGGCGCCGACGCTGCCCCGGCGGACACCCCAGGCGGCGCCACCGAGGACGGCCGCGAGCAGCAGCGCCGGCACCCCCACCACGCAGGACGTCATGATGTTGCCGAAGCGCTCACCGTCCACCTCGGCCGGATCGGCGGCGGGCACCAGCCGAGCCGCGTGGTCGATCTCGCCGTTCCACCAGATCGCGTGCCACACCACCAGGCCGACCGCCACCAGCAGCAGCGCCGACGCAGCGAGCTGCAACCAGGAGGCCGTCGTGACGGCCTTCGGGCGGGGCGGGCGGGTCGGCGGAGTGGCGGTCGAGGTCATCCCGGAAAGCTACGGGGCCCCACCAGTTTCCGCAGTCCCGTTTCGGGTGGACCGCCGGTCAATTCCCGGCGAGGCGTTCCGTGGCGTACTCGCGCAGGCTGGCCCGACCCATGAGGCAGCCGGTGAACGTGGTGAACTCGGCCTCGTCGGTCCGCAGCCTCATCCACGCCGCGCGCCCCGCCGCCGCGTCGGCCTTGTCCAGCAGCGTGGCGGCGTACGCCTTCCCGGCCGGCGACCCGTGCCGGAGCAGCCAGTCGACCTGCTTCCGGGCCGCGTCGGGATGCTCGTCCAGCGCCTGCTCGACCCGCCGGTACGCCTCGGTCTCCGGCAGCAGCGTCCCGGCGAACCCGACGCCGCCGAACGCGAGCGTGTCCGCCCGGGCCAACTCCTCGACGGCCGAGTCCAACTCCCGGTCCTTTCCGATCCCCACCATGCCCTTAATCCTTTCCCCGAACGCCCCTCCCACCACTCGTTGATCGGAAAGTTGTCGCAGGCCGCAACACCGGGCGCAGGTGGACCGGGGCCCGGGGACAGGACCGGCCCCGCCCGAGGGGTGGGGCGGGGCCGTTCCGGGCGGGTGGGTCAGGCGGCGGTGACGGTCAGGCCTTCCTTGCTGTCGGCCAGGTCGACCTTGACCGTGTCGCCGTCGCGGATCTGGCCGGCCAGCAGCGCCTTCGCGAGCTGGTCGCCGATCGCCGACTGCACCAGCCGGCGCAGCGGACGGGCGCCGTAGATCGGGTCGTACCCGTGCTCGGCGAGCCAACTCCGGGCCGGGTCGGTGATCGCCAGGCCGAGCCGGCGGTCGGCCAGCCGGCGGCGCATCCGGTCCAGCTGGATGTCGACAATGGCCCGCAGATCCTCGCCCTGCAGGGCGGCGAACACCACGATGTCGTCGAGGCGGTTGAGGAACTCCGGCTTGAAGTGCGACCGGACCACCGCGAGGACGCCCTCCCGACGCTGCTCCTCGGTCAGCGTCAGGTCGCTGATCACCGACGACCCGAGGTTCGAGGTGAGGATCAGGATCGCGTTGCGGAAGTCCACGGTACGGCCCTGGCCGTCGGTGAGCCGGCCGTCGTCGAGCACCTGGAGCAGCACGTCGAAGACGTCGGGGTGGGCCTTCTCCACCTCGTCCAGCAGCACCACCGAGTACGGCCGGCGGCGCACCGCCTCGGTGAGCTGGCCGCCCTCCTCGTAGCCGACGTAGCCGGGCGGGGCGCCGACCAGGCGGGCGACGGAGTGCTTCTCGCCGTACTCGCTCATGTCGATGCGGACCATGGCCCGCTCGTCGTCGAAGAGGAACTCGGCGAGCGCCTTGGCCAGCTCGGTCTTGCCGACACCGGTCGGGCCGAGGAAGAGGAAGCTGCCGGTCGGACGGTCCGGGTCGGCGACGCCGGCCCGGGCACGGCGGACCGCGTCGGCGACCGCGCCGACCGCCTCGCGCTGGCCGACCACCCGGGAACCCAGCGACTCCTCCATCCGGAGCAGCTTGGCGGTCTCCCCCTCGAGCAGCCGGCCGGCGGGGATGCCGGTCCAGGAGGCGACCACCGCGGCGATGTCGTCCGCGCCGACCTCCTCCTTGAGCATCGCGCCGTCGGCCTGGAGCCGGGCCAGCTCCTCCTCGGCCTGCGTCAGCTCGGCCTTGAGGGCGGGGATGCGGCCGTACCGCAGCTCGGCGGCGCGTTCCAGCTCGCCGTCACGCTCGGCCCGCTCGGCCTCGCCGCCGAGCCGCTCCAGCTCCTCCTTGGCGGTCGAGAGCTTGGTGATGTGGCTCTTCTCCAGCTGCCAGCGCTCCGAGAGCGCGGTGAGCTGCTCCCGCTTGTCGGCCAGCTCCTTGCGGAGCCGCTCCAGCCGCTCGGCGGAGGCGGCGTCCGGCTCCTTGGCCAGCGCCATCTCCTCGATCTCGAGCCGGCGCACCG
Organism: Micromonospora sp. NPDC006431; assembly: GCF_042870725.1. Taxonomy (NCBI): domain Bacteria; kingdom Bacillati; phylum Actinomycetota; class Actinomycetes; order Micromonosporales; family Micromonosporaceae; genus Micromonospora; species Micromonospora sp. NPDC006431. Next base: position 333,950 of record NZ_JBIAHQ010000001.1, on the reverse strand, counting down.
CCCGCTCGATCTCGTCCACCTCGACCGGGCGGGAGTCGATCTCCATCCGGAGCCGGGACGCGGACTCGTCGACCAGGTCGATCGCCTTGTCGGGCAGGAACCGGTCGGTGATGTAGCGGTCGGACAGGGAGGCGGCGGCGACGAGCGCGGCGTCGGTGATCCGTACGCCGTGGTGCACCTCGTAGCGCTCCTTGAGGCCGCGCAGGATGCCGATGGTGTCCTCGATGGTCGGCTCGCCGACCAGCACCGGCTGGAAGCGGCGCTCCAGCGCCGGGTCCTTCTCGATGTGCTCGCGGTATTCGTCCAGCGTGGTCGCACCGACCATCCGCAGCTCGCCCCGGGCCAGCATCGGCTTGAGCATGTTGCCGGCGTCCATCGAGCCCTCGCCCTTGCCGGCGCCGACCACGGTGTGCAGCTCGTCGAGGAAGGTGATGACCTGGCCGTTGGAGTTCTTGATCTCCTCCAGCACCGACTTCAGCCGCTCCTCGAACTGCCCGCGGTACTGCGCGCCGGCCACCATCGCGCCGAGGTCGAGCGAGACGAGCTTCTTGTCCCGCAGCGACTCGGGTACGTCACCGGCGACGATGCGCTGGGCCAGGCCCTCGACGATGGCGGTCTTGCCGACGCCCGGCTCACCGATCAGCACCGGGTTGTTCTTGGTACGCCGGGACAGCACCTGGATCACCCGGCGGATCTCGGAGTCCCGGCCGATGACCGGGTCGATCTTCCCCTCGCGGGCGCTGGCGGTGAGGTCGACGCCGTACTTGGCGAGGGCCTGGTAGGTCTGCTCCGGGTCGGCGGTGGTGACCCGGCGGTCCCCACCGCGGACGGTCGGGAAGGCGGCGACCAGGTTCTCCTCGGTGGCCCCGGCGTTCTTGAGGGCGACGGAGACCGCGCCACCCACCCGGGCCAGGCCGGCCAGCAGGTGCTCGGTCGAGGTGTATTCGTCGCCCAGCGGCCGGGCGATCTGCTCGGCGGCGCCGATGGCGTTGACGAACTCGCGGGCCAGGGTGGGCTCGGCGATGCTGGAGCCGTGCGCGGCGGGCAGGGCGTCGACCGAACGCTGGGCGACCCGGCGCAGCTCGGCGGGGTCGGCCCCGACGGCGCGCAGCAGGCCGGCGGCGGTCGAACCCTCAGTGTCGAGCAGCGACAGCAGCAGGTGCCAGGGCTCCACGGTGGCGTGGCCGCGCTGGTTCGCCAGCGCGACGGCGCCGGTGATGGTCTCGCGGCTCTTGGTGGTGAGGCGTTCCGTGTTCATGGGCTCCCCCGGATCGGCGTGTCCACTGGAATCGACACAACCAGAGTTGAGTCTATTCCGCTCAACTCCGATGGTGTGAGCTGGCTCACTCGGAGCGTCGCCACCGCCAGTCGAACTCCCCGACCGCCGGCGGTGGCCCGGGCAGTGACGGCTCGGCCACGGCAAGACCGGCCAGCAGCAGCGCCAGGTGCCGGCGACGCAGCTCCCGGGTCCGCTCCGGATCGGGTACGCGGATCGCGGCGCACCCCTCCAGCAGCAACCCGACGTCCTGCACCACCACATCCGCGCGGAGCCGACCGGTGGCCCTGGCCCGCTCGACCAACTCCGCGGTGAGCTCACCGGAGCGCACCGCGTCCCGCCCCATCTCCTCGGTCGGCGTGAAGGTGCCGGCGAGATGCACGGTCAGCGAGTGCACGTCGGCATCGACGACACGCTCCAGGAACCCGGCGAAGGCCCGCCAGCCGTCCGGGTCGGCGGCGGACTCCTCCGCCACGGCGATGTACCGCCGCAGGCCGTCGTGGCAGAGCTTGCGGAGCAGGTCCTCCTTGCCGGCATAGCGCCGGTAGAGGGCGCTGATGCCGACGCCGGCGCGCTCGGCCACTGCGGCGATGGGCGCCTTCGGGTCAGCCAGGAAGACGGCGCGGGCGGCTTCCAGGATCACCGCGTCGTTGCGGGCGGCCTGCGCGCGGCGGCCGGGGAGCTGCGGAGCCGCGGTGGGGTTCGGCATGAATCCAGATTAGCAGTGGAACGGATCGTTCCGCTCTGCTACAGTCAAACGGAACGAAGCATTCCGTTCTGAAGGAGCAGCGCATGTCCAGCACCACCATCCGCCCGTTCCGCGTCGAGATCCCGCAGTCCGCGCTCGACGACCTGGCCGACCGGCTGCGCCGCACCAGCTGGCCCGGAGAGCTGCCCGGCGCCGGCTCCGCGTACGGCATGCCGACCGGTCGGGTCCGCGAGCTGGCGACGTACTGGCTGGAGAAGTTCGACTGGCGGGCGGTCGAGGCGCGGCTCAACGCGTCCCCGCAGTTCGTCACCGAGATCGACGGCGAGGACATCCATTTCCTGCACATCCGGTCCTCCCGGCCGGACGCCACCCCGCTGGTGCTCACCCACGGCTGGCCCGGCTCGGTGGTCGAATACCTGGACGTGATCGCCCCGCTGACCGAGCCGGCCGACCCGGGCTCGCCGGCGTTCCACCTGGTCATCCCGTCGCTGCCCGGCTTCGGCTTCTCCGGCCCGACCCGCAGCGCCGGCTGGAACCGCTACCGCACCGCCCACGCCTGGGCGGAGCTGATGGCCCGCCTCGGCTACGACCGCTACGGCGCGGTCGGCAACGACGGTGGCTCCCTGGTGTCGCCCGAGGTCGGCCGGATCGACCCCGAGCACGTGCTCGGCGTGCACGTCACCCAGCTCTTCTCGTTCCCGTCCGGCGACCCGGCCGAGTTCGCCGGACTCTCCGAGGCCGACCAGGCCGCCCTCAAGCACCTGCAGTGGTTCTACGAGAACAAGTTCTCCTTCAACCAGGTCCACAGCCAGCAGCCGCAGACCCTGGCGTTCGCGCTGGCCGACTCACCGGTCGGGCTGCTCGCCTGGAACGCACAACTCTTCGACGAGAGCCTGGACGCCGACTTCATCCTGGCCAACGTGGCGGTCTACTGGTTCACCGGCACGGCCGCCTCGTCCATGCGGTTCTACTGGGAGGACGCGCACACCACCGAGCACCCGACCGGGCCGACGACCACGCCCACGGCGCTGGCCATGTTCCCCGGCGACTTCCAGTCGATCCGCCGATTCGCCGAGCGGGACCACGGCAACATCGTGCGGTGGACGGCGTACCAGACCGAGGTCGAGGGGCGCGGCGACGTCGGCGGGCACTACGCGGCCCACGAGGCGACCGACGTGCTGGTCGGCGACATCCGGGAATTCTTCGCCTCGCTTCGCTGAGCATCGGCCGCTCACGCGCCCGGTCGGGGATCCGGTCCCGACCGGGCAACCCACCGCGGTCAGCGGGGCAGGCGGGCCGTACAGGGAGTCTCGTGGTCGGCGCGCAGGATGCATCGGCGGCCGTCGTCGAGACGGTGGTCGCAGAACACGCGATGGCGTACCCCCTGGTTGTCTTCGGTGGAGACGGTGGTCTCGCCGGAGTCGACGTGGGTGAGGAAGGCCAGCGAGCGGGCGGCGGTCCGGCCGAGCATCTTCGCCCGAGCCAGGTCGGGTGCCCGGACCGGCAAGTGGATAACGTAGCGGCTGGTCACGGGCGCCGGGCCAGGTCACGCATGGTGGGGGCCTGGCGGGACTGCCACTCGCGGAGCGCGTCCTTGATCCGGGCCGTTTCCGCCCGACTGCGGGCCACCTCGGCCTGCGCCGCGGCAAGATCGCCGGCGACGCGGTCGAGGAACGCGGCCACCTCGACCGGGTCGAGGCCGCGCCGCCGGGTGGCGAAGGTGCGGCTCCGCACCTGCCACGGCCGCAGCGGCAGGTACGACGTCGAGCGGTACGCGCCGGGCGGCGGTTGGTTGACCGGGCCGACGTTGCGGCGCTTCGACAGGGGCCGCAGGAAGTTACGCACGATGCTGATCCCTTCTCGACATCAGTGACCGAGGGGCGGAGGCAGCGGACCAGCCGAGCACCATTGATCAGCCGGCCCGCCCGTCCTGCCACCGCAGCCCTGGTCGGCGGTACGGCAGCAGGGCCGTTTCCTGGGCACGCCGGTCCCACCCGGCGTATGGGTACGCGGAGCTGGCACGACCGGTCCACACGACGGCGGTCCAGTCGTGCCAGCGACGGATGCCCGACGAGCGAGGCCGGTTGCCTACCAGGCTTTCCGCTGCGAGGCGTCCGTCCAGCAACATACAATGCAAAGCATTCAATGACAAGGAGTGGCCATGCTAAGCACGCGAAGTGTTGGCTGACGTGTATCACCCGTGGGAAGATCTTGGGGCCTACCAGGAGTTGCTGCCATGCCCCGAGTTTCCGACCGCCAGCGAATCGCACAGGACATCAGAGACAAGATCGCCTCGGGTGAGTACGCCCCAGGGGACAAGCTCCCGTCGCTGCGTGAGCTGATCGCGCACTACGGAGTCTCCGCTGAGCCGGTCCGCTCAGCGCTGTTGATCCTCCAGGCCGAGGGCTTGGTCGAGGGCCACCAGGGCAAGGGCATCTACGTAACCCCCCGAGACGCTGCCCCCTGATCTGGTCCGCTTGAGGTCCGTAGGCAGGTCAGGTAGCAGCCGGGATCGCGATCGTTGACGGCCACGCTGCACCATTATCGGCGAGTCGAGTCGCTCAGCTGCCGACGATCATGAGCGGGCCCGCGAACGTGATGGCGCAAACGATTCAGGTCCAAAGGACGCCACCACCACAGACCCCGGTCGCCGGAGCGCTGCCGGGACGAGCGCGGCCAAAAGGCCGAGCGGTCAGTCGCCGACCAGGACCACCCTGATCCAGCGGCGGGCGCCCACCGGGCCGACGGACAGGACCGTCTCGTCCGGGGCGCGGGCCGCGAGCGTGCCGTCAGCGAGCAGCGACAGGTAGTGCTCGGGGCCGACCGGCCAGCTGACCCGCTCGTACCGGCCGTCGACCACCACCCCCACGCCGTCCGGCCCGGTCACCGCCACCCGCCCAGCGCCGGCGGGGACCACCGAGTGGATCCGGTCCGGGTGGCCGTCGGCGCGCACCAACTGCCAGTTGCCCCGGTAGCGCCAGAGCGCCGGGAAGCCCGTCCGGTCCGGTCGCTCCCCGACCAGCCAGGCCTCGCCGTCGGGCGAGCGCATCACCCGCACCACACCGACCTCACCGTCGGGCGCCGGCACCTCCGTCCGCTGCCAGCGCCGTCCCTGGTCCGCGGAGACCGCGGCGTACGGCCTCCCGTCGCTCGCGCCGGCCGCCACCAGCAGATCCTCGACCTCGCGCACGGTGTTCACGGCCGGCAGTCCCGGCTGGGCGGCCAAGGGTCGCAGCCGGCGGCCGTCCCAGCGGGCCACCTGGCCGTCCTGCTCGGCCACCTGGAACTGGCCGTTGGCCCCCGACAGCACCGGCGACGGCGCGGTCCCCGGGTGGTGGGTGAAGGTGACGCCGCCGTCGGTCGAGGCGTACCAGCCGAACGGCTCGGCGGCGAGCACCAGCAGGCCCTTCGGGGCGTAGAGCTGCTGGTTGTCGGCGACCGGCCTGGGATGCGGCAGCGCCCGCCAGGACCGCCCACCGTCCCCGGTGCCGAAGAGCTGTGCCGGGCAGTCCCGGCCGGGCGGCCGGCCGTCGCAGGTGGCGAAGAGGGCGTACGCCTGGTCGGCGTCGACGAACTCGACGAACGGCGGGTCGTACCGGTCGGGGACGGCGACCTGCACGCGGCGTACCTCATCGACGTCGGCGACCGGCGGCGCGGTCGCCGACGGTCGGGGTGACGCGGAGGCCCGGTTCGGCGGTGGCCGGCGGACGTCGCCGATCGAGCAGGCCATCAGCACGGGCAGCAGCAGGAGGAGGACGACCAGGCGGCGGGATCTTGCCGAATCCATCCGAGCTCCAACCGGGTAACCTCGCCAGCGTGCGAGTACGTGTCGAACAGACTGCCTTACCGGGGATCGGCGTACGTCACGACCTGGTGACGGAATCGGGCCGCCGGGTCGGCGTGGTGTCCCACCGCAACGGCCGACGGGATCTCGTCCTCTACGACCCGGACGATCCCGACTCCTGTCAGGCCGACATCCCGCTGACGGACGACGAGGCGGAGGCGCTCGCCGACATCCTCGGCGCGTCGCTGATCCTCGGCCAGCTCTCCGGGCTGCGTGAGCAGGCCGCGGGGCTGCTCACCGAGCAGATCGCCATCCCGGCCGGCTCGAAGTACGTCAACAAGCGGCTGGGCGACACCAAGGCGCGTACCCGCACCAGCGCCTCCATCGTGGCGGTGCTACGGGACGGCGAGGTCATCGTCTCGCCGGACCCGACCTTCCGCTTCGCGGCCGGTGACGTCGTGGTCGTGGTGGGCAACCGCCAGGGCCTCGACGGGGTGAGCGCAATCCTTGCCGACACCGACCCGGACGGCTGACGCGGATGCACGAAACCACGATCCTGCTCATCGAGGTCGGCGCGCTGCTGCTGCTGCTCGGCCTGCTCGGCCGACTCAGTCGCCGGGTCGGCCTCTCACCCATCCCCCTCTACCTGCTCGCCGGGCTCGCCTTCGGCCACGGCGGCCTGCTGCCGCTCAACGCCAGCGAGGAGTTCTTCGCCGTCGGCGCGGAGATCGGCGTGATCCTGCTGCTGGTCATGCTCGGCCTGGAATACAGCGCCAACGAACTGGTGGGCAACCTCCGCTCGGCGGCCCCGGCCGGCCTGATCGACGCGGTGCTCAACGCGCTGCCCGGCTTCGCCTTCGCCCTGCTGCTCGGCTGGGGCTGGACCGCCGCCGTGGTGCTCGCCGGCGTCACCTGGGTCTCCTCGTCCGGGGTGATCGCCAAGGTCCTCGGCGACCTCGGCCGGATCGGTAACCGGGAAACCCCGGTGATCCTCTCCGTGCTGGTGATCGAGGACCTGGCAATGGCCCTCTACCTGCCGCTGCTCACCGCGCTGCTCGCCGGGGTCGGCCTGGTCAAGGGCGGCGTGGCGCTCGCCGTCGCGGTGCTCACCGTGGTCGTCGTGCTGGCCGTCGCCATCCGGTACGGCCACCTGATCTCAGCGGCGCTCTCCGCGAAGGACCCCGAGGCGCTGCTGCTCGGGGTGCTCGGCCTGACCCTGCTGGTCGCCGGCGTCGCGGCCAAGCTGCAGGTGTCCGCGGCGGTCGGGGCGTTCCTGGTCGGCATCGCCCTCTCCGGCCCGGTGGCGCACCACGCGACGGAGCTGCTCTCCCCGCTGCGGGACCTCTTCGCCGCGGTCTTCTTCGTGTTCTTCGGGCTGGTCACCAACCCGCTGGACATGCCCCCGGTGCTGCTGCCGGCGCTGGGGCTGGCCGTGGTCACCATGGGGACGAAGCTGCTCACCGGCTATCTGGCGGCCCGGCGGGCCGGGATCGCCGAGCCCGGTCGCTGGCGGGCCGGCTTCGCGCTCACCCCGCGCGGCGAGTTCTCCATCGTCATCGCCGGGCTCGCCGTCGCCGCCGCGCAACCGATCGAACCGAAGCTGGCGGCGCTCGCCACCGCGTACGTGCTGATCACCGTGGTGACCGGGCCGATGCTGGCCCGCCTGCCCGACCTGCCCTGGTTCAAGCGCTGGTTGCGTGAGCGCACCGCCGCCCGGCGGCCCGTCCCGGTCGGGGCGGCCGACTGACCCTGGTCGGGGCCGGGTCGACCGTACGGTGGACCCGGCCCGGCCAACGGTCGCCGAATTGGTTCCGGGAAGGTCTACCGCAGGTACGCGCAACCGCGTTACCGTGTCGCCCCAGCAGCCAGCGTCCGCGGGTGGCCGGTGCCCCCGCCAGCGGAAACGGAAGGTTGGCCGGTGAGCGTGCAGGAGTCAACGTTCCGCGGCTTCGCCAACCCCGTCGACCCCTCGCCGGCGGAGCTGCGGGCCTGGGCGTACCAGCCGGACTCCGTACCGCTGACCTCCATGCCCCCGGACTGGGACCTGCTGGTCGCCGGTGACCACCTGGTGCAGACGCTCTTCCAACTGGCCATGGACACGGCCTGCCCGGCCCGCCGGTTCGCCCTGCACTGCCTCTACATCTACGCCGCCGACGGCATCCGCACGAACTTCCGGGCCCACCCGAAGCGCCGCTTCCGCAAACTGGTCGAGCAGGCCGAGCGGACCGGGGACGAGCTGATGCGCAACTGGGCGCACAACAGCCGGGTGCTGCTCGCCCGGCCGGACCTCTTCGCCTACGGCGACTGGTGCGAGGGCGGCCTGGTGCGGGAGAACCGGCGGCTCTAGCCCTCTTTTCCTCTTGTGGTGGGGGTGTGGCCCTGGCACGGCGAACGGGCCGGGACCCCCCGTGGGTCCCGGTCCGCACGTCGACGGGTCGTCAGCTCGTCGATCCGCCCTGCTTCTTGCGCCGCTCGTCGAGCCTGGCCCGGTCGATGCCGTGGTCCAGCTGGTCAGCGAAGCGGCCTTCTTTGATCTTGTCGGTGAAGCGGCTCTCGGTTAACCGATCGAACCGCTCGCGGATGTTCACGGCCATCTTCTCCAGCCGGTCCTCCGCCTCCTGCGCCACCTTCTTCGCCGATTCCGTCATGGCTCCCCCTGCCAAGTTCGGAGTCCGGATTGAGTTGGTTGGGCCTGATTCACAGGTTAGCGGAGAGAGTGGCTGCCGGACGCGGAACAGCCACTCATCCCATTGATCTGCACGGAATGAGTGGCGACGGGCGGCGGAGCGCGGGATCAGCGGTCGCCGGTGCGGCGTGGCCGCCAGACGACCAGCGCCGTCGAGGTGCGGTTGGTGGGCACGAGGTCGCCACGGGACAACCGGCCCAGCGACTCCAGCTCGGCGATCCGCCGGTACGCGGCGTCCAGCTCCGCCTCCAGCCGGGCCACCCGCTGCTGGGCCTCCTCCAGCAGCCGTTCCAGGCCGATGATCCGCTTGACCCCGGCCAGGTTGATGCCGTCGTCCTGGCTGAGTCGCTGCACCTCGCGGAGCAGCACCACGTCCCGGACGCTGTACCGGCGGCCACCGCCGGACGCCCGGCCGGCCTGCACGAGGCCGAGCCGGTCGTACTGGCGCAGGGTCTGCGGGTGCATCCCCGCCATCCGGGCCGCCACCGAGATCATCAGGACCTTGGCCTCGTAGGCAGGGTCACCCGAGCCGACGAACTCCTGCGACATCCCCGCTCACCTCCGCTGCCTTCACCGGTCAACTGAACCGACGCACCCGGGCGTCGAGATGTTCCCGCGCGGCGGGCGGGGTCTGTTCCGCGAACGCCTCGAGCGCCGCCCGCGCCTCGTCCGACACCTTCGCCGGGACCACCACGTCGAGGGTGACCAGCAGGTCACCGGCGCGGCCGTCCTTGCGTACGACGCCCTTGCCCCGGGCCCGCAGCACCCGGCCGCTCGGAGTACCCGCCGGCACCCGCAGGGTCACCGTCCCGTCCAGGGTCGGTACGCGCAGGTCGGTGCCGAGCACCGCCTCCGCGAACGTGATCTGCACGGTCAGGGTCAGATCGTCCCCGGAGCGCCCGAACAGCTCGTCCGGGCGGACCTTCACGTGGACGAACAGGTCGCCCGCCGGGCCGCCCCGCTCACCCGGTTCGCCTCGGCCGGCCAGCCGGATGCGCTGGCCGTCGGCCACCCCGGCCGGAAAGCGCACGTTCAGCGTGCGGGTCTTGGTGACCCCGCCCGTGCCGTGGCACTCCGGGCACTTCTCCTCGACGATCGTGCCGACGCCCTGGCAGTTGCGGCACGGCTCGGAGAAGCTGAACGACCCCTGGTTGCGGGTGGTCACCCCGGCGCCTTGGCAGACCGGGCAGGCCACCGGCTGGGTGCCCGGCTTGGCGCCGTTGCCGTGGCAGGTGTCGCAGACCCCGGGGGCGCGCAGCGTCAGCGGCAGCGTGACGCCGCGTACCGCGTCCTCGAAGTCGAGCGCCACCTCGGCCTCGACGTCCCGGCCGCGCGCCGGGCCGCGAGCGCGGGCCGGACCGGCGCCGCCGCCCGAGAAGATCGAGCTGAACAGGTCGGTGAACCCGCCGCCACCGAACCGGGTGTCGGTGCCGCCGGCCGCGCCGCCGAACAGGTCGGAGACGTCGAAGGGCATGCCGCCCGGCTGGCCTCCGGCACTGGCGTGGCGCCGGAACGCGCCTGAGCCGAACAGCGACCGCATCTCGTCGTACTCGCGGCGCTTCTTCTCGTCGCCGAGCACGGCGTACGCCTCGGAGACGGCCTTGAACCGCTCCTCGGCCTTCGGGTCGCCGGGGTTGTGGTCCGGGTGCGACTCCCGGGCCAGCTTCCGGTACGACTTCTTGATCTCGTCAGAGGAGGCGGACTTCTCCACGCCCAGCACGGCGTAGTAGTCCTTCTCGATCCAGTCCTTGGAACTCACCCGTCCACCCCCTTCCACGGGACGTACCCCGGTCGTCCCGCCCGCCCGGTGCGGGCGGGCGGGACGTCACGGGTCGGCACTACTCGGGGTCGGCGACCGCGACCAGGGCCGGCCGCAGCAGCCGTTCGCCGAGCTGGTAACCCCGACGCATGACCTGCACGCAGGTCGGTTCGGTCACGTCGGCGGAGGTCTGGTGGGCCACCGCCTCGTGCCGGGTCGGATCGAACGGGTCGCCCTGCTCGCCGAACGCGGTCAGGCCGAACTTGCCCAGCGCCGTGGTGAGCTGCTCGGCCACCGAGCCGAACCCGCCCACCAGGTCGCCGTGCTCGCGGGCCCGGTCCAGGTCGTCGAGGATCGGCAGCAGCGCGGTCAGCACCGAGCCGGTCGCCTGCTCCTGGACCAGGGCGCGGTCCCGGTCGACCCGCTTGCGGTAGTTGGCGTACTCGGCCGACACCCGCTGCACATCCCGGGTCCGCTCGTCCAGCTCGGCCCGGAGCGCCTCCAGCTCGGCGCCGAGCGGCCCGCCCGGCTTGACGACCTCCTCGACCTCCTCGGTCGGCTCGGCCGGCGCGTCGACGACGGGCGGACCGGAGACCGGCGCCTCGGTCTCGATCTCGTCAACCACGACCTCGGTCTCCTCGACCAGCCCCTCGGCGGGCGCGTCGGCCGCGGCGTCCGCGGCTGCGGCGTCCGCCGCGGGCTGCTCGGTGGTCTTGCCGATTCTGCGCTTGTCTCGGATGACGATCCGCGGCTCGTCGCCGGCGCCCGGTCCGGCGCTGGCCGAGCCACCCGGCGCCGACCCGGTGGAGCCCGGGTCGGCCGCTCGTGGCTTCTCCGTCACTTCTTGTCCTCGTCCACGATCTCCGCGTCGACCACGTCGTCGGCGCCGCCGGCCTTCGCGCCACCCGTCGCACCGGTCGCACCGGCGCCCGGCCCGGCCGCGCCCGGCGCACCCTGCTCGCCCTGCTGCTGCGAGTAGAGCAGCGAGCCGGCCTGCTGGGAGACCTGGGCCAGCCGCTCGTGGGCCGCCTTGATCTTGTCGATGTCCTGGCCGCCGAGCGCGCTACGCAGCTCGCCGAGCGCCTCGTTGAGCTGGTCCCGGTTCTCGCTGGGCAGCTTGTCGCCGCTCTCGGCGAGGAACTTCTCGGTCTGCCACTGGAGCGCCTCGGCCACGTTGCGGGTCTCCGCCTCGTCGCGGCGCCGCTTGTCCTCCTCGGCGTGCTCCTCGGCGTCCCGGCGCATCCGCTCGATGTCGTCCTTCGGCAGCGAGGAGCCGCCGGTGATCGTCATCTTCTGCTCCTTGCCGGTGCCCAGGTCCTTGGCGTGCACGTTGACGATGCCGTTGGCGTCGATGTCGAAGGTGACCTCGATCTGCGGCACGCCGCGCGGCGCCGGCGGGAGGCCGGTCAGCTCGAAGGTGCCGAGCTTCTTGTTGTAGGCCGCGATGTCCCGCTCGCCCTGGAACACCTGGATCAGCACCGACGGCTGGTTGTCGTCCGCAGTGGTGAAGACCTCGGAGCGCTTGGTCGGGATGGTGGTGTTGCGCTCGATCAGCTTGGTGAAGATGCCGCCCTTGGTCTCGATGCCCAGGCTCAGCGGGGTCACGTCGAGCAGCAGGACGTCCTTCACCTCACCCTTGAGCACACCGGCCTGCAGGGCGGCGCCGACGGCGACGACCTCGTCCGGGTTCACGCCCTTGTTGGGCTCCTTGCCGGTGAGCTGCTTGACCAGGTCGGTCACGGCCGGCATCCGGGTCGAGCCGCCGACCAGGATGACGTGCTCGACGTCCGAGACCTTGATCCCGGCGTCCTTCACGGCCTGCTCGAACGGGCCCTTGCAGCGGTCCAGCAGATCCTGCGTCATCCGCTGGAACTCGGCGCGGCTCAGGGTCACGTCGAGGTGCAGCGGGCCGGCGGAACCGGCGGTGATGTACGGCAGGTTGATGTTGGTGGTGGTGGCGGCGGACAGCTCGATCTTGGCCTTCTCGGCCGCCTCCCTGAGCCGCTGCATCGCCATCTTGTCCTGGGACAGGTCGATGCCGTGCTCGCCACGGAAGGTCTTCACCAGGTGGTCGATGATCCGCTGGTCCCAGTCGTCACCACCGAGGTGGTTGTCACCGCTGGTGGACTTGACCTCGATGACGCCCTCGGCCAGCTCGAGCAGTGAGACGTCGAAGGTGCCGCCACCCAGGTCGAAGACCAGAACGGTCTGCTCCTTGGAGCCCTTGTCCAGGCCGTACGCCAGGGCGGCCGCGGTCGGCTCGTTGACGATCCGCAGCACGTTGAAGCCGGCGATCTCACCGGCCTCCTTGGTGGCCTGGCGCTGCCCGTCGTTGAAGTAGGCGGGGACGGTGATCACCGCGTCGGTGATCTGCTCGCCCAGGTACGCCTCGGCGTCCCGCTTGAGCTTCATCAGCGTGCGGGCCGAGATCTCCTGCGGGGTGTACTTCTTGCCGTCGATGTCGACGGTCCAGTTGGTGCCGATCTCCCGCTTGACCGAGCGGATGGTCCGGTCGGGGTTGGTCACCGCCTGGCGCTTGGCGACCTCACCGACGAGCACCTCCCCGTTGCGGGCGAACGCGACGATCGAGGGGGTCGTCCGCGAGCCCTCAGCGTTGGCGATGACGGTGGGCTCACCGCCCTCGAGAACGCTGACGCAGGAGTTCGTCGTGCCGAGGTCGATGCCGACCGCACGTGCCATGTTCGCTTCCTCGCTTCGTAACGGTGAGCAGGTCAGGGGCCTCGCCCCCGAGCTGCCCGGCGGGTCGCCCGCAGCGACCGCACCACAAGTTGAGTGGACCGGACTCAATAGTGCCACGCGGCCGGCAAACCGCAAGTCGAGGTTGAGTCGACCCGACGCAACCTGACCGTTATTACTGTCCGGTTGTCTTCCCTTGCATCGGTCGGGCACGCTTTAGCGGTGACGACGCATGGCGATTCCGCCACCCATTCCGGCACGCCCGCCGTCGCAGCCCGCTCCGGACTCGACGTCGGGGAGGACCCGCCCGCCACCGGCGCCGAGGGCCTGCCCGCCGCGCTCGCCGGCCTGCGGGCCGCGATCGGGGCGGCGCGGTTCCCGCTCACCCTGCCCTCGGCGGAGCCGGCCCGGCGCGCCGCCGCCGGCCTCACCGACCAGCTTGACGACTATCTGCTGCCCCGGCTCGCCCGGCTCGACGCCCCGCTGCTGGTGGTGGTCGGCGGCTCGACCGGCGCCGGCAAGTCGACCCTGGTCAACAGCCTCGTCCAAGCGCGGGTGAGCGCCGCCGGGGTGCTCCGCCCCACCACTCGCTCGCCGGTGCTGGTCTGCAACCCGGCCGACGCCGCGTGGTTCCGCCGGGGCGACCTGCTGCCGGGCCTGACCCGGACCAACGAGCCGAGCGAGCACCCGGGCACGCTGCACCTGGTCACCGCGCCCGCGCTGCCGGCCGGGCTGGCCTTCCTCGACGCGCCCGACATCGACTCGGTGGTCGACGCCAACCGGGCGCTCGCCGGGCAGCTCCTGGCCGCCGCCGACCTCTGGCTCTTCGTCACCACCGCCGCCCGGTACGCCGACGCCGTCCCCTGGGAGCTGCTGCGCGGCGCCCGGGCCCGCGGCACGGTGATCGCCATGGTCCTGGACCGGGTGCCGCCGGAGGCGGCCGACGAGATCGCCGCCCACCTGTCGGAGATGCTCGCCGCCCAGGGCCTCGACGCCGCGCCGCTCTTCGTACTGCCGGAGACCTGGGTCGACGGGCAGGGGCTGCTCCCCGACAAGGTCACCGCCCCGCTGAGCGCCTGGTTCGCCCGGCTCGCGGCGGACGCCGAGGCCCGCTCCGCCGTCGTCCGGCACACCCTGGACGGCGCGCTGGCCGCCCTGCACCCCGCCGTGGAGGGGCTGGCCGACGCCGCCGACGAGCAGGTGGCCGCCGCCGACGCGCTGGACGAGCGGGTGCGGGCGGCCTACCGGGGGGCGGAGCGGACCGTCGCGGAGGGGCTCAAGGACGGCCGGCTGCTCCGCGGCGAGGTGCTGGCCCGCTGGCAGGAGTTCGTCGGCACGGGCGAGTTCTTCCGCACCCTGGAAGCCCGGATCAGCCGGCTGCGCGACCGGGTGGTGGGCAGGTTCACCGGGCGTCCGGCCCCGGCCGCCGAGTTGCGGACGGCCATCGAGTCCCAGCTCGTGACGCTGCTGCGCGGGGTGGCCGCCGAGGCGGCGGAGCACGCGTACACCGGGTGGAAGGCGCACCCCGCCGGTGCGGCGCTGCTCGAACCGGAGCTGGCCCACGCCTCGGCCGACCTGCCCGCGCGCGCCGAGCGACTCGTCCGCGACTGGCAGCGCGGGGTGCTGGAGCTGGTCCGGGCCGAGGGCGGGGACCGCCGCTTCGTGGCCCGCACGGCCGCGTACGCGGTCAACGCCACCGGGCTGGCGGTCATGATCGGGGTGTTCGCCTCCACCGCCTTCATCCCGACCGGGCTGGAGGTCGCCACCGGCGCCGGCACCGCGGTCGCCGGGCAGGCGGTCCTGCAGGCGATCTTCGGGGACCAGGCGGTCCGGAACCTGGCGACCAAGGCCCGGGCGGACCTGCTCGACCGGATCGGCACGCTGCTGGCGGAGGAGGCGGCCCGGTTCCTCGCCCGCACCGAGGCGGCCCGCCCGGGCGTCGAGGCCGGCGCCGACCTGAGCCGGGCGGCCAACGAGGTGGAGAAGGCCCGGCACCGCAGCGGCCTGACCCGTGCGGACGGGCCGGTGCTGCCCGCCGTCGACCAGGGTGGCCACCGGTGAGCACGCCGACCACAGGCCGGGCCGGGGCCCGGGCGGGACGCCGCTCGGCCGGGTGGGCCGGAGACGAAGGTGGGCCGAGGTGAGCAACATCGTCGGTCGGATGCGCGAGGCGTTCCGCGGCGACCAGCGGGTCGACCCGGACGTCCTGGTCACGCGCCTGCAGGCGGTCCAACGCTTCCTCGAGGCGGTGGACGGCCAGGTGCCCGACTCCCAACTGGTCACCGCGCACACCGTGGTCGAACGGGCCGGCACCCGGCTCGCGCTGTCCGGGCACCACACCGTGGTCGCCCTGGCCGGGGCGACCGGCAGCGGCAAGTCGAGCCTGTTCAACGCCCTCGCCCGGCTGGACCTCTCGCCGGTCGGCGTACGCCGGCCGACCACCGGGGTCGCGCACGCCTGCGTCTGGGGGCCGCTGGACGGCGCGGCCCGGCTGCTCGACTGGATCGGGGTGCTGCCCCGGCACCGGTTCGTCCGGGAGAGCGCCCTCGACGGCGACGACGAGTCGGCCCTGCACGGCCTGGTCCTGCTGGACCTGCCCGACTTCGACTCGGTGCAGCGCGCCCACCGGCTGGAGGTGGACCGGCTGCTCGGCCTGGTCGACCTGGTCGTCTGGGTGGTCGACCCGCAGAAGTACGCGGACCGCGTGATCCACACCAGCTACCTGCGCGAGTTCCACCGGCACAAGGACGTGACGGTGGTGGTGCTCAACCAGGCCGACCGGCTGCCCCCGGCCGAGCTGCCCCGGGTCCTCGGTGACCTGCGCCGGCTGCTCGACGCCGACGGGCTGACCGGGGTGCCGCTGCTGCCCACCGTGGCGGTGGACCCGGCCAGCCTGGACGGGCTCCGCGCCGAGCTGGAGAAGACGGTCGCCGAACGGCAGGCCGCCCTACGCCGGCTGACCGGCGACGTGGACGCGGTGGTGGCCGGGCTGGCGGAACTGGTGGGGCCGGAGCCGCCACGCACCGGCCCGGACGACCGCTCGACGAAGGAGCTCACCGCAGCGCTGGCCGGGGCGGCCGGGGTGCCGACGGTGGCCGAGGCGGTCGAGGCGGCGTACCGGCACCGGGCCGGCGGGACGACCGGCTGGCCGCTGGTCCGCGGCTGGCGGAGGCTCCGGCCGGACCCGCTGCGCCGGCTGCACCTGCCCGGCGGGGACGCCGCCGCGCCGGCGGAGAGCCTGGTCGCGGCGACCTCCGTACCCGATGCCACCGCCGCACAGCGTTCGGCGCTCAACCTGGCCGTCCGCGCGGTGGCCGACCGTTCCGCCGCGGACCTGCCGGCGCCCTGGCCGGCCGCGCTGACCGCCGCAGCCCGGTCCCGGCTGGCCGACCTGCCGGACGCGCTGGACCAGGCGGTCGCCGCGACCGACCTGGGGATGGCCCGACGACCCACCTGGTGGCGGGTGGTGGGCGGCCTCCAGTGGCTGGTCACCCTCGCCGCGCTGGCCGGGCTGGGCTGGCTGGTGCTGGGTTACGCGCTGCGCGCGCTGGGCCTGCCGGCGCTGGAGCAGCCGAGGCTCGGCGAGGTGCCCTGGCCGACCGTGCTGCTTCTCGGCGGCCTGCTCACCGGGCTGCTGCTGGCGGCGCTGAGCCGGCCGGTGATCCGGTGGGCTGCCGGGCGCGCCCGGCAGCGGGCCGAGGGGCGGCTGCTGACCTCGGTGGGCCGGGTCGGCGAGAAGTACGTGCTGGACCCGGTCTGGGCGGTGCTGGGCCGCTACGCCGAGGCCCGGGAGGCGCTGCAGGACGCCACCCGGCGCTGAGCCCGGGCGCGCTGGACCGTGTCCGGACCGGCCGACCGGCGTAGGGTCGGTGCATGGCCACGCCACAGACCCCCTACGAGGCGGTGCTGCACGCCGCTCGCGACGTGACGAGGCTCGACTCCGCCCTCGACGCCGAGATGCTCGGCGCCGCGCTGCTGGGCAGCGTCTACGCCGTGGCGGAGTCCGACCGGGAGACCGCCGTCCGCGAGTTCGTGGCCGGCTTCCTGGCCGCCACGTCCCGCCGCCGCAGCGCCGCCGCCACCACGATCCGCGCAGTCTTCGCCGCGCTGGTACCGGACGCCGAGGGCGCCACCCGGGTACGCCCCGGCGCGTACGCCCCGGACTGGGCCGGACAGCTCGGGCGGGTGCACCTCACCGGCGCCTGGGCGTACGGGGACGTGTACGGCGACCAGACCTCCTACCTGGCCACCTTCGCGTACGACGACGCCGAGGGCGGCCCGGAGCACGCCCTGGTTGCCCTGGTCGACCACAACATCGGCATCACCAAGGACGTCTTCGTCGGCGGTCCCGCCGGGCGGATCGTCGAGCAGGCCCGCCAGATCTGCACCGAGGACGAGCTGACCTGGTTCCGTACCGAGGACCCGGCCCGGATGCACGCGGAGGTGCGCCGACACCTCGCGGTCACCGACGACCTCGGGGAGCTGCCCGCCCAGGGTTCCCTGGCCACCGACCGGGCGCTGGTCGGCGCGCGGTTGGCCGTCCTGCCGGGCCCGGCCCGGGCCGGCGTCGGGGACGTCCCGCCGCCCACCGACGCGGAACGGACCCGGCTGGTGCGGGCCTTCCTCGCCGCGCCGGAAGCCGCCCGGTTCGGCCTGGACACGGTGGCCGACGCGGAGCTGGCCTCGCTGCACTTCTGCCTGGGCCTGCTGCTCGACCATGCGGCCAGCTTCCCGGACGCCGACCCGATGCGTTGGAGCCCGACGGTGGCCGAGCTGTTCCTGCTGGACTGGGTGCACCGCCGGGCCGTGCTGGACATGGACGACGCGGCGATGCTGCCTCGGGTGCTGCGCGGCTGGGCGGCGTACGCGGCCCGCCAGCGGGGCCTGCCGGCGGCGGCGGTCCGGCGGACGGACGAGGCGATCGAGGAGATGGTCCCGGAGTTCGCCCGGCTCTACACCACCGGGGAGCGGCGCAGCCCCGCCACCGCCGCGGTCGCCCAGCTCATGGCGGACGGCGTCGACCCCGACGATCCGGCCGCCCTGGACGCCTGGATCGAGGCCAACCGGCATCGCCTCACCGACGACCCGGCCTGAGGCGGCCGGCGGGGCACCCGCACGCGATCGCGCAGATTCCCAGAAGGAGTGGCCTTCCGCACGGGAGGCCACTCCTTCTGGGAATCAGGCTGCTCCGGTACGCAGCCGGTGGGTGGCCGGCACGGTGGCGCTCGGGCCCGGTTCGGCGGTGGGGCGGAGGGTCGGCCTGGGCGTCTCCTCGGGCGGCGCGCAGGTCGGCGGCGGCGAGTTGTCCGGTGACGCGGTCGCGCTGGGCTGCGCGCTCGGGGTGGTGGAGGGATCGGTCGCCGGCCCGGAGAGGGTGCTGGTCGGCTCGGCCGTGGGGCTCGGCGTCGGGTCCGGCGTGGCCGGGTCGGAGGCCGACGGCGAGGGTGACGGGACCGGCGACGGGCGCGACGGGATGGTCGGCCTGGGGCGGCTGGGCACCTTCGCGGGTGCGGTCGGCCGGGGCCGCCGGCGCGAGCCCAGGTCGGCGTCGTCGGGCAGGGCCGGGGCGGCGGCGAGGGCCGGCAGACTGGCGGCGTCGGCCACGGGCGTCCGGGTGGGGACGACCGGGGGCTGGGTGCCCTGGATGACCACCGGGCCGACCGAGGGGGTCGGGATGAACGGGGTGCTGCTGTCCGGGAGGGCGCTGTTGCCCACGGTCGCCGACCCGGCGCTGATCGCGGCCAGGATCGGCATGGACGCGGTGCCGGCGAGCAACGCGACGGTGAAGAGATAGCCCCGGCTCGGGGAGTTCAGGCCGGGTGCGCGGTGGGCCCCGACCACCCGGCGGTACGCGGCCCGGGGCGACGCGCGGTGGTGGCCGAGGAGCGGGGCACCGGGACCCTCTGCTGGCTGGGACACCGCACACTCCTCGTACGTCGACACGGCGGCATGCTCATCCGAGTTGGACAAAGGCCATCAAACGCCTCGTCATGGAACACCAGTCAGCTTGAACCAGCAACCCTGAGTTCACCAGCCATCACCGCGTGTCGACACACCCGGTGTCCGTCGACTCGTGAGAACTTGCGCGACAAAAAACCCATGCGTCGCGAACCAGACCGAACGTCACCGGCGGGGGAGGCCATACTGTGGGCCCGCTCACGACCTCTGCAATCATTCAGGCACGACGGCAACGCAGCCGCCACCTCCGCGTACCTCGCGGCGGTGCGGAACGGCGCCGGCGCTCCCGGGTCGGGTTCCTCCACGGACCCGGCTCACGCCGCGCGGCAACCCTCACCGGGGCTAGGCGCGGCCGCCAGGAACCAGCCCGGCTCGAGCCGGGCGGCGCACGATGTGCGCGGCACGGGTCACCCCCGGCGCCGGCGCAGACCAGACAGGGAGAGACGGATGGCAAAGGGCGACCCCGGGGTCACCAGCCGCGGCCGGCGGGCCGCACCCCGTTCCAAGCGTGCCGCCGCAGCAGGCGAGCCGGAACTCGTACAGCTGCTCACGCCCGAGGGCGAGCGGATCGAGAGCGCACTCGGCCCGGACGGGACCGAGTACCGCGTCGACTTCACCGACGAGGAGTACCGCGGGCTCTACCGCGACCTCGTGCTGGTCCGCAAGCTCGATGCGGAGGCCACGGCGCTGCAGCGCCAGGGCGAGCTGGGCCTGTGGGCCAGCCTGCTTGGCCAGGAGGCGGCGCAGGTCGGCTCCGGCCGCGCGCTGCGCACTCAGGACATGGCCTTCCCCACCTACCGGGAGCACGGCGTCCTCTACTGCCGGGGCATCGACCCGATCATGCCGCTCGGCCTGTTCCGCGGCGTCGACCAGGGCGGCTGGGACCCGAACGAGTTCAAGTTCAACATGTACACGATCGTCATCGGGGCGCAGACCCTGCACGCGACCGGGTACGCCATGGGTGTCGCCATGGACGGCAAGACCGGCAGCGACGACGGCGAGGCGGTGATCGCGTACTTCGGTGACGGCGCCACCAGCCAGGGCGACGTCAACGAGGCGTTCGTCTGGGCCAGCGTCTTCAACGCCCCGCTGGTCTTCTTCTGCCAGAACAACCAGTACGCCATCTCCGAGCCGCTGGAGCGGCAGACCCGCGTCCCGCTCTACCAGCGGGCGGGCGGCTTCGGCTTCCCCGGCGTCCGGGTGGACGGCAACGACGTGCTCGCGTCGTACGCGGTGACCCGGCACGCGCTGGACAACGCGCGACACGGCCAGGGCCCAAGCCTGATCGAGGCATACACCTACCGGATGGGGGCGCACACCACCTCCGACGACCCGACCCGCTACCGGATCGCCAGCGAGGTCGAGGCCTGGCGGGCCAAGGACCCGATCGCCCGGATGAAGGCGTTCCTGACCAAGCAGCGGATCGCCGACGAGTCGTTCTTCGCCGAGGTCGACGAGCAGGCCCGCGCCGAGTCGGTGCACCTGCGCGAGCGGGTGCTCGCCATGCCGAACCCGGAGCCGGTGACCATGTTCGACCACGTCTACCCCACCGGGTCCCCGGAGCTCGACGAGCAGCGGGCCCAGTTCACCAAGTACCTGGAGTCGTTCGAGGGGAGCGCGCACTGATGGCCACGGAGACGCTCACCCTCGGCAAGGCCCTCAACGCCGGCCTGCGCAAGGCCCTGGAGCACGACCCGAAGGTCGTGATCATGGGCGAGGACGTCGGCAAGCTCGGCGGCGTGTTCCGGATCACCGACGGCCTGCAGAAGGACTTCGGTGACCAGCGGGTGATCGACACCCCGCTCGCCGAGTCCGGCATCATCGGCACCGCGGTCGGCCTGGCCATCCGCGGCTTCCGGCCGGTCTGCGAGATCCAGTTCGACGGCTTCGTCTACCCGGCGTACGACCAGATCGTGTCGCAGGTGGCGAAGATGCACTACCGCTCGCAGGGCAAGGTCCGGATCCCCATGGTCATCCGGATCCCGTACGGCGGCGGCATCGGCGCGGTCGAGCACCACTCGGAGTCGCCCGAGGCGTACTTCGCGCACACCGCCGGCCTGAAGGTGGTGACCTGCGCGAACCCCCAGGACGGCTACTCGATGATCCAGCAGGCGATCGCCTCGGACGACCCGATCGTGTTCCTGGAGCCGAAGCGGCGCTACTGGGAGAAGGGCCAGGTCGACGTCGACGCCCCGCTGGCCGAGGCGTACCCGCTGCACGCCGCCCGGGTCGCCCGGCCGGGCACCGACGCCACCGTGCTGGCGTACGGCCCGATGGTCCGCACCGCCCTCGACGCGGCCACCGCCGCCGCCGAGGACGGCCGGGAGTTGGAGGTCATCGACCTGCGCTCGCTCTCCCCGCTGGACCTGACCTCCGCGTACGAGTCGGTGAAGCGCACCGGGCGGTGCGTGGTCGTCCACGAGGCCCCGGGCAACCTGGGTCTCGGTGCCGAGATCGCGGCCCGGATCACCGAGGAGTGCTTCTACTCCCTGGAGTCCCCGGTGCTGCGGGTTACCGGCTTCGACACCCCCTACCCGGCCGCCCGGGTGGAGGAGGAGTACCTGCCCGACCTCGACCGGGTGCTCGACGCCGTCGACCGCACCTTCGGCTGGTGAGCGCGATGTCCCGGATCAAAGAGTTCAACCTCCCCGACCTGGGCGAGGGCCTGACCGAGGGCGAGATCCTCGCCTGGCTGGTCAAGGTGGGCGACGTGATCGAGCTGAACCAGCCGATCGTCGAGGTGGAGACCGCCAAGGCGGCGGTCGAGATCCCGGCGAAGTGGGCCGGCCAGGTGCAGGCGATCTTCCACCCGGAGGGGGCCACCGTCGAGGTCGGCACCCCGATCATCGCGATCGACACCGACCCGGGCGCCGGGCCGATCGAGGAGTCCACGACCGCCGGCCTGCCCACCCCGTCGGCGGCCTCGCTGGCCGCCGTCGAGATCGCGCCCGAGGAGGGCATGGTCGAACCGGGCCTGATCGGCGGCGCGGCACCGGGCGGGCGGACCGCCGTGCTGGTCGGCTACGGCCCGCGGAACGCGCCGGCCAAGCGCCGGCCGCGCAAGGGTGCCGTCCCGGCCCAGGCCGCCGCGGCCCCGGTCCAGGCCGCCCCGGTTCCGGCTCCGGTGTCGCCCGCTCCGGTGGTGAACGGCACCGGCCGGGCCGGTGGGCCGGTGCTGGCCAAGCCGCCGGTCCGCAAGCTCGCCAAGGACCTCGGCGTCGACCTGGCCGCGCTGGCCGGCTCGGGCCCGCTGGGCTCGATCACCCGGGAGGACGTCCAGCGGGCCGCGTCGGCCCCGGCGGCGGCCGAGCCGCTGACGGTCGCGGCCCCGGTGGCCGCGAGCTTCGGCGCCGACCGCGAGCAGCGCATCCCGGTCAAGGGGGTACGCAAGCTCACCGCGGAGAACATGTCCCGGTCGGCGTTCACCGCGCCGCACGTCACCGAGTTCCTGACGGTCGACGTGACCCGGGCGATGAAGGCCCTGGACCGGCTCCGCGAGCGGCGCGAGTGGCGGGACGTCCGCGTCTCGCCGCTGCTGCTGGTCGCCAAGGCGGTGCTGCTGGCGGTCAAGCGCCACCCGATGGTCAACTCGGCCTGGGCCGGCGACGAGATCGTGGTGAAGGACTACGTCAACCTGGGCATCGCGGCGGCCACCGAGCGCGGCCTGATCGTGCCGAACATCAAGGACGCCGGCCGGCTCTCGCTGCGCGAGCTGGCGGACGCCCTGACCGCGCTGGTGCAGACGGCGAAGGCCGGCCGCACCTCCCCGGCCGACATGTCCGGCGGCACGCTGACCATCACCAACGTCGGCGTCTTCGGCGTCGACACCGGCACGCCGATCCTGCCCCCGGGCGAGTCGGCCATCCTCGCCTTCGGCGCCGTACGGGAGCTGCCGTGGGTGCACAAGGGCAAGGTCAAGCCCCGCCTGGTCACCACGCTGGGCCTCTCCTTCGACCACCGGATCATCGACGGCGAGCTGGGCTCGAAGTTCCTCCGCGACATCGGGGACTTCCTGGCCGATCCGGAGGCGGCGCTGCTCGCCTGGACCTGACGGTCCACGACACCAGGCAACGGCCGGTGTGCCACGGGTGAACGCCCGGCACACCGGCCGTTGCCGTTTGGGGGACGAAATCGTCGGCGGCGGAAGGGAGGCGGCCTACGATCCTTCGGCGCGTGGCTCAGCTCACCTAATAATCGATGGAAGCTGGCCGCGTTACGTGCTTCAATAAGAGACATCAAGGGGCTGACAACCGAATAGCCAGGAGGAGAGACCCAGATGAGCATGATCGAGCGAATCCGCACCCGCCGCGACGCCAACCGCCGCGCCCGCGCCATCGAGCAGGCGCTGCGCTCCGCCAACTCCCCGGCGGTCCGCGAGGAGCTTCTCGCCATCGCCCAGCGTCACATGAGCTGACGCCCCCAGACTTTCCTCACCTCCTCCAGTTCGAAGACCCGCCCGGTCACCCCGGGCGGGTCTTCGGCGTTTCACGTCGATTGGCACCGGGATTCCACCTCGCCGCACCGCCCGGTACGGTGGGGCTCGGTCGCCACCCGCCCGCCGCTGGACCGATCGCACTGACAGAAGCCGATCGACAACATCCGGTCACGGTAAGTGGCGACCGGGGCTCCCCCAGGCGCCTCCGGGCGGCCACCCGATACGGTGCGGGGAGCCCGCACGGCCGGTTACCCGCCGGCAACGCCGGCAACCGGCCGACGGTCCCGATCGGTATCGGTGGCCGACATGTGATGGAGGAGGCGTACCCATGACGTCCGAGGCCCCGAACCGCCCTGGCCAGGAGCCGGGCGAGGCGTCGTCGGGCGCCGGCGGACCGGCACCGTACGGCGACCGCCCGGCGCAGCAGGGCAACGGGTACGGCGGCGCTCCCGACCTCGGCTGGGCACCGCCGCCACCGGCCGGGCGGCCCGCCCCGTCGGCCCCCGCCTGGGGCGCACCGGACGACCAGCCCGCCGCCTGGGCGCCACCGGGTGGCCAGGCCGCCGGCCGGGCCACCGCGCAGGTGCCGCCGCCCGCCGAGGGTTGGGGTGGCCCCGCGCAGCCGGGCTGGGGAGCCCAGGAGCAGGCCACGCCCGACTGGACCGCCGCCCCGCAGACTGCCTCCCAGGAGCAGGGCGCGCCCGCCTGGGCCGCCGGCCCGTCGAATGCTTCCGCCGAGCCCGGCCCACCCGCCTGGGGGGCCGCGCCGGGCGGGCCCGCCTGGGCCGCCGCCGCTCCGCCGGCCGGTTCGCCCGGCGAGCAGCCGGCCTGGGCGCAGTCCGGTGAGGCGGGCGCCCGCGGCGCCGCCTCGGTCCCCGCGCCGGCCACGGCCCCGCACGAGGCGTGGGCCACCGGCCAGCAGGACGACAACCCGGCGCGCTCGGACGGCTGGCCCGCCGCGGCCAGCCCGCAGGACGACCGCTCCGGCGGCTGGGCCGTCGGGACCGGCGCCCAGCAGCAGGACGACCCGAACCGCTCGGGCGGCTGGGGCACCGCCCCGCAGGAGGACCAGCCGGCCTGGGGCCAGCCGGGCGAGCACGGCACCCCCGCCTGGTCGCCCGCCGAGCCGCCCGCCCGCGCCGCCGCCAAGGTCTCCGTACCGGGTGTGCCGGCCGAGAACGCCTGGCCCGGCCAGGACGACCCGGCCCGCTCGGGCGGCTGGGACACCGGAGCGGCCGCCCCGCACGACGACAACCCGGACCGGTCCGGCGGCTGGGCCGCCGGCCGGGCCACCGAGGCCGGCCAGCAGCCCGGTTGGGCCTCCGCCGCCGTCCCGCCGCCCGGCGACCGGCCCGAGTCCGGGGCCTGGCCGTCGGCGGAGTCGCCGGCCCGGGCCAGCGCCTCGGTCCCGTCCCCCGACTCGCCGGCCTGGGGCGACAACCAGGACGGCCCCGCATCGTGGACGCCCGAACGACCGGCCATTCCGGACGCCGCACCGTGGGCGCCCGGCGAGGCGTGGGGCCGGGCCGCCGAGGCCCAGCCCGAGGAGTCGCCGATCTACCAGCCGGCCCCGGGTCCGGGCATCTCCCCGGCCAACGCCGTGCCCCTCCCGCCGCAGGAGCAGCGGGTGCCGGGCGCCGCGCTGGCCGCGGCGCCGCCCGCCGACTACGTGCCTCCCGCGCAGTTCGCCCCGACCGACCGGGACCCGTACGAGGCGGAGCAGTCGGGCGGCTGGGGTGCGCCGGAGTCGGCGCACGACGAGCACCAGTCGCCGGCCGGACCGGTGGTGCCGGGTCCGCGTACCTCACCGGAGGCAGGCGGTCACGTCTCCGCCAGCGCCTCGGTGCCGGTGACCAGCCGGGTGACGCCCCCGGCCGACCAGGCCCTGCACACGGCCGGCGTGCCGGCCCCGCAGCCCCGGGTGTACGGCCGGCCCACCCGCCCCGAGCCGGAGGAGGCCCCCGGAGCGGACGGCTTCCCGGAGCCGGGCCCGCGCTTCGACGAGCACGGCCCGCTGTCGCGGACGGACGAGCCGGACCGTCCGCACGGCTTCGCCGCGGCGCCCCCGGTGCCGTCCGCCCCGCCGTCCTCGCCCGCTGCCCCGCCGCCGTTCCCGCCCGGCGTGCCGTCCTTCGCCAACCCGCCCGGCAGCACCCGCCCGGTGAACGGGGTGCACCCACAGAACGACGGGCACGCCGGCGGCCAGCACGACCCGTACGGCGCTCCCGGCGGTCACCCCGACCCGTACGGCGCTCCCGGCGGTCACCCCGACCCGTACGGCGCTCCCGGCGGTCACCCCGACCCGTTCGGCGGCACCGGCCCGAGTGACCCGTACGGCGGGCCCGGCGGTCCGCACGACCCGTTCGGCGGGTCGCCCGCCGGCCCGGGTGACCCGTACGCGCCGGGGGGCGGTCGCGCGGCGGTTGCCGCACCCGGGCAGGGACCGATGGGCGAACCGGGCCCGGGCGGGTTCCCGCCCCCGTTCCCGCCGCCGCCCCAGCAGGCGCCGCCGGCCTGGCAGCAGGGCCCGGCCAACGAGCCGGAGCAGGGCCGCTTCGACGCGTTCAAGCCGGAGGCCGAGCCGAAGACCGAGGCGCCCACGCCGAAGGTCCGCAACGGCCGGGTGCTGGCGGCCGTGCTGATCGCGGCGGTGCTGATCCTCGCCGTCCCGCTCGGCCTGCTCACCCTGCTCGGCAAGATCGGCGGGGACGACAAGCCGGCTCCGTTCAACCCGGCCGTGGGCGCCTGCATCAAGCAGTCCGGCACGGGCGCGGCGGACGCCGACTGCGCCGAGCCGGGCGCGTTCAAGGTCCTCTCGAAGGTCGACAGCAAGGACCAGTGCGCCGAGCCGACGCAGCCGCACGTGGAGCTGCAGGGCGTCGAGGGAAACCGGGTGCTCTGCCTCAAGCCAGCCGGCAAGTAGCGGCTCTCCGACGGCGGGGTCACGGTGGTCCGTGGCCCCGCCGTCGTCCGTCCCGGATGTGATCCACCCCGCCGGGGGTGCCGGCCGAATCAGGGCCCGCGGTCCGGCAGACTGAAGGCATGAGCGCACGAGTACGGGCACCTGAGCTGCGCGGCCGGGGCTGGCTGAACACCGGCGGGAAGGCCGTCACCCTGGCCGACCTGCGCGGCAAGATCGTTTTGCTCGATTTCTGGACCTTCTGCTGCATCAACTGCCTGCACGTGCTCGACGAGCTGCGCCCGCTCGAGGAGAAGTACGGCGACGTCCTGGTCGTGATCGGCGTGCACTCGCCGAAGTTCGAGCACGAGAAGGACCCGGAGGCGCTGGCGGCGGCCGTCGAGCGGTACGGCGTGCACCACCCGGTGCTCGACGACCCCGAACTGGACATGTGGCAGCAGTACGCGGCCAAGGCCTGGCCGACGCTCTCGGTGGTCGACCCCGAGGGGTACGTGGTCGCCACCATGGCCGGCGAGGGGCACGCCGAGGGACTGGCCCGGCTGATCGACGAGCTGATCGCCACCCACGAGGCGAAGGGCACCCTGCACCGGGGCGAGGGCCCGTACGTGCCGCCGGCCGAACCGGAGACGACACTGCGCTTCCCCGGCAAGGCCGTCGTGCTCGACGGCGGCAACCTGCTGGTCTCCGACTCGGCCCGGCACTCCCTGGTCGAGCTGGCCCCGGACGGCGAGAAGGTGCTCCGCCGGATCGGTTCGGGTCCGCGGGGAGCCGACGACGGCCCGGCGGAGAGTGCCACCTTCTCCGAGCCGCAGGGGCTCTGCCTGCTTCCCGGGCACGTCGCCGAGGTGGCCGGGTACGACCTCGTCGTCGCGGACACCGTCAACCACCTGCTGCGCGGCGTGAAGCTGGCCACCGGCGAGGTGGTCACGGTCGCCGGCACCGGGCGGCAGTGGCGCTCGACGGTCGACGACCACGCCCACGACGCACTCTCGGTCGACCTCTCCTCGCCCTGGGACGTCGCCTGGTTCGACGACAAGGTCGTCATCGCCATGGCCGGCATCCACCAGCTCTGGTGGTTCGACCCGATCAAGCGGACCGCCGGCGTGTACGCCGGGACCACCGTCGAGGCGCTGCGCGACGGTCCGCTGCCGGACGTCTGGATGGCCCAGCCCTCCGGCCTCTCGGTCTCGGCCGACGGCACCCGACTGTGGATCGCCGACAGCGAGACCAGCTCCGTCCGGTACGTCGAGGCCGGCGTGATGCACACCTCCGTCGGGCAGGGACTCTTCGACTTCGGCCACGTCGACGGCCCGGCCGACCGGGCGTTGCTCCAGCATCCATTGGGGGTGTGCGCGCTGCCCGACGGTTCGGTGCTGATCGCCGACACGTACAACGGCGCGGTGCGCCGCTTCGACCCGGAGACTGAGCAGGTCGCCACGGTGGCGGACGGGCTGGCCGAGCCGAGCGACGTGGTGCTCACCGCCGAGGGTGCGGTGCTGGTGGTCGAGTCGGCCGCACACCGGCTGACCCGGTTGGCCCCGGGGGCGCTCACCGCGGCCGGCGCGAACACCGTGGACGGCCCCCGGCACAAGCTTGAGCGCAGGCCCACCGACGTGGCGGCCGGCGAGCTGACCCTCGACGTGATCTTCACGCCCGCGCCGGGGCAGAAGCTGGACGAGACGTACGGCCCGTCGACCCGGCTGGTGGTGTCGGCCTCCCCGCCGGAGCTGCTGGTCGAGGGGGCCGGTACGACCACCGACCTGTCCCGCCGGCTGGTGCTGAACGGTGCCGTGGCGCAGGGCGTGCTCCAGGTGACCGCCCAGGCGGCCACCTGCGACGCGGACGTCGAGCACGCGGCCTGCCACCTGACCCGGCAGGACTGGGGCGTACCGGTGCGCGTGGTCGACGGCGGCACCACCCGCCTCCCGCTGATCCTCCGCGGCCTCGACGAGGCCTGACCGCGCTCAAGATCCGCGCAGTTCCCGGAAACTGTCGCCTGCTCGCGAGCTGAGGGGACTCTTTCGCTGGAGTTGCGCGAATCTTGACGCGGGTGACGGGCGACGGGAGTCAGGCGAACGGGCGGAGGGGCACCCCGGCGTCGATGAGGGCGGCCCGGACCAGCTCGGCGCAGCGCACCGCGCCCGGGGTGTCCCCGTGCAGGCAGATCGACTCGACCAAACACGGGACGACGCTGCCGTCGACCGCGACCACGGTCCGCTCGGTGGCCATCTGGACCGCCCGGGCGGCCACCTGCTCCGGGTCGCTGACCAGCGCGTTGCCGGCGGTCCGGGGCACCAGTGAGCCGTTGGGCAGGTAGTTGCGGTCCGCGAAGCCCTCGGCCACCACGCGCAGGCCGGCGCCGACGGCGAGCTGGGCGAGCACCGAGCCGGGCGGGCAGAGCAGCGGCAGCTCGTGGTCGTACCGGCTGACGGCGGCAACCAGCGCGGCCGCCTGCGCCTCGTCACAGGCCGCCGCGTGGTAGAGCGCGCCGTGCGGCTTGAGGTAGCGCACCCGGGTGCGGAACAGCTTGCAGAAGGCGTCCAGCGCGCCGAGCTGGTAGATCGTCTCGTCGTGCAGCTCGGCGAAGTCGTACGCGATGTGTCGCCGGCCGAAGCCGGCGAGGTCCCGGTAGCCGACCTGGGCGCCGACCGCGACCCCGCGGTCGGCGGCGCCGGCGCAGACCCGGTGCATCGTGGACGGGTCGCCGCCGTGGAAGCCGCAGGCGACGTTGGCGGAGGTGATCAGGTCCAGCAGCGCCTCGTCGTCACCGAGCCGCCAGATGCCGAATCCCTCGCCGAGGTCAGCGTTGAGGTCCATGGAACGTCACCGTAGTCCCTGGTCGGGCCTGTGCGAGCGGCGTCACGTCGTCCACCACCCCGATCACCGGGTAGCCGCCGGTGGTCGGGTGGTCGGCCAGGAAGATCAGGGGTTGGCCGTCGGGCGGCACCTGCACCGCGCCGAGGACGAGGCCCTCGCTGGGCAACTCGCCGGGCACCGCGCGGGGCAGCGCCGCGCCGACCAGTCGCGCGCCGACCCGGTTGCTCGCCGGGCTGATCGCGTACGGGGTGGTGAACAGCAGGTCGAGGGCGGCCGGGGTGAACCAGTCGTGCCGCGGGCCGGGGCGGACGGCCAGCCGCACCTCGTCGGGGAGGGGCGGGGCGGCGATGACGTCCACCGGGGCGGGGTGGCCGGCGGGCCGGCCGAGGGGCAGCCGGTCGCCGTCGCGTACCGGGGGCGGGCCGAGGCCGGAGAGCGTGTCGGTGGCGCGGCTACCCAGCACCGGCGGCACGTCGATCCCGCCGGACACGGCCAGCCAGGTACGCAGCCCGGCGCGGGCGGGACCGATCCGCAGCACCGCCCCGGCGGGCAGGGACAGCGGCCGGCCCAGGTCGCCCGCCCTCCGGTCGGCGTGGACGTCCACCTCGGCGCCGGTGAGCGCCACGGTGACGGCCCGGGTGACGCGGAGCGCGCAGCCGGTCAGGGTGATCTCCAGTCCGGCGGCGGTCTCCGGGTTGCCGACGAGCCGGTTGGCCAGGCGCAGCGCGGCCGGGTCGAGCGCGCCGGAGCGGGGCACGCCGAGGTGGGCGTACCCGGGCCGGCCCTGGTCCTGCACGGTGGTGAGGGCACCGGCCCGAAGCACCTCGATCATGTGAGCCGGACCCGGGTGCCGGGGGTGAGCCGGGCCGGCGGGTCGGCGTGCACGTCGAAGAGCACCAGGTCGGTCCGTCCGACCAGCAGCCAGCCGCCGGGTGAGGCGGTCGGGTAGATCCCGGCGTACGGGCCGGCCAGCGCGATCGACCCGGCCGGCACGCGGGTACGCGGGGTGGCCAGCCGGGGCACGGCCAGTTCCGCCGGCAGCCCGGTCAGGTACGCGAACCCGGGCGCGAACCCGCAGAACGCCACCCGGAAGTCGGTACGCCGTAGCCGGTCCACCACGGCGGGCACGTCGACGCCCCAGTGCCCGGCGACGGCGGGCAGGTCGGCCCCGTCGTACACCGTGGGGACCTCGACCTCGGCGGCGGCGGCCGGGACGGCGTCGGCCCGCGGGGTCCACCCGGCGATCCGCGCGGCGGCCGCCTGCGGGTCCGGTACGCCGTCGAGCAGCACCGTGGCCGCCGCGGGGACGATCTCGACGGCGCTGAGTTCACCTGCCGCCCGCCGGCGCCACAGCTCGGTCCGCCACGCCTGGACCTGGTCGGGGTCGTCGCAGTCGAGCAGCAGGGCGTGGGCGCCGACGGGTCTGATCCGCATCCCGTCATCCTCGCGGATCATCCGTCCACCGGGGTCCGCCAGCCGTTCAGGAGGCGGGACGGTACGCACTACTTGTAGGTAACCTACGGTGTCGTAACCTATTTGGCGTGACCACCTCCGCACCGCTTCGGCTCAAGCCGGTCGACATCGGTAAACCCCGGATGCGCGGCTGGCTGCACACCTACGCGTTCTTCGTCGCGCTCGTCTGCGGCATCGTGCTGTGCTCCATCGCGGCCGCCCGTCCCGGCTGGGCACCCCTGGTGAGCTGCCTGATCTACAGCCTGACCGTGTGCGGCCTCTTCGGCACCAGCGCCCTCTACCACCGGCGAGTGTGGTCCGAGCGCGGCTACCAGATCATGCGCCGGCTGGACCACTCGATGATCTTCGTGTTCATCGCCGGCACGTACACCCCGTTCTGCGCGCTGTTGCTCGACCGACGTCCGGCCGAGATCATGCTCGCCCTGGTATGGGGCGGAGCGCTGTTCGGGGTGGCGCTCAAGATGATCTGGCCGCACGCCCCGCGCTGGGTCTCCGCGCCGCTCTACCTCGCGCTCGGCTGGGTCGCGGTGGCGATGCTGCCGCAGATCCTGCACGCCGGCGGGATCACCGCCCTGGTGCTGCTGATCGTCGGCGGCGCCATCTACAGCGTCGGCGCGGTCTTCTACGCGCTGCGCCGGCCGAACCCGTGGCCGACCGTCTTCGGCCACCACGAGTTCTTCCACGCCTGCACCCTGGCCGCCGCGATCTGCCACCACATCGCGATCTACTTCGCCCTGTTCGCCTGAGCGCGGTGGCCCGGCCGCCCGGGCGGCCCCGGAAACGTGCGAGGACCCCGCACCGGCGCGGCGCGGAGCCCTCGACGGTCTCGGAATGGCTCAGGCCGGGTAGCCCGGGCGGCGCACCTCGCGGTACTCCTCCCGCACGACCCGGTCGTCCTGCACCGGCACGACGGGCTCGGCGACAACCCGCTCGCGCACCGGCCGGGCGACCACCGTACGGCGGCGGTTGTTCCAGAAGTAGAGCGTGATGAGCAGCCCGACGACACCGGCGAGCATGAGCACCCAGCCCACGACGTTCAGGTTGAGCCATCCCAGGTTGGCGTCGATGGCGAACGCGAAGATCGCGCCCAGCGCGATGAGGAAGATGCTGGCACCGATGCCCATGACGTCGCCTCCTTGGCGTTCTGCTGGCGTTTCCTACCGCCGCGGCCATGGCTGAGGTAGCGGCACCCATCGACTTACCCAGGCGGTCCGATCGCGAATCAGGCAAGCTGAGCCCATGACGGAGGGCAGGAACCAGGAGCGCACGTTGGTGCTGCTCCGGCACGCCAAGGCCGAACAGTCCCAGGACGTCCCGGACGCGGAACGCCCGCTGACCGCGCGGGGGCACGCCGACGCCGCGGCGGCCGGAGCCTGGCTGGCCCGGCACGCCCTCCTCCCCGACGTGGTGATCTGCTCCACGGCCCGGCGTACCCGCCAGACCTGGCACGGGGTGGCGCTGGGCATCACGGGCTCCCCGCCGGAGGGCGGACCGGCCGGCCCGTCGCCGGTGGTGCGCTACGCGGCTACCGCGTACGAGGGGCAGCCGGAGGATCTGCTGACCCTGGTCCGGGCGGTCCCGCCGGAGACCGGCACGGTCCTGCTGATCGCCCACAACCCGGGCATCTCGCTACTCTCGGCACTACTCGACCCGGAGCGGGCGGACCCGGACGGGCTGCGTACCACCGATCTGGTGGCGCACCGCCCGACCACCAGCTGGACGAACCTGGGACCGGGCGGCGCACCCATCACCGCCCGCCACACCGCCCGCGGCTGAGGCGCAGCGAAGGGCCCCTTCTTCACGCCTCGGATGAAGAAGGGGCCCCTCTCAGCACTGGTTCCGCACGCCCAAGGTCAGGACGGCGGCGCCGTGGGCGGCGGCGGATCGGGTGGCGGGGGCATCATCGCGGTCGGGTGGGAGAGCCGGTTCTCCTCCACGATCAGCGTGCGGGCCCGCTTGCGCCGGTCCTGCCAGAACCAGAGCGTGGTGAGCAGGACGGCCAGCCCGGCCAGGATCAGCACCCAACCGACCGCACGCAGGTCGATCCACCAGACGTTGGCCCGGATGGCGAAGGTCAGGATCGCGCCGACGGCGATGAGAAAGATTCCGCTTCCAATGCCCATGTGCGCTGCACTCCCCCGTGCGATGGCTCTTGGGCGTGTCCTGTCGTGGTCCGCGATGGTTACCCGTCAGGCGGCCGGCCTACCGGCCGGGCGGCGAAACAAACGGCGGCGGCCGGCGAGCTCTCCGCTCACCGGCCGCCGCCGTCGAACCGGTCGGATCACCCCACGGGGGATCAGAACGCCTCCTCCGGGAGGTCCATGATCTCCACGTCGGCGCCCTCGATGATCCGCCGGTCGGCGCCGATGCGGGGCAGCACCTCGCGGGCGAAGAACCGGGCGGCGGCCACCTTGCCGGTGTAGAACGCCTTGTCGGCGGCGGAGACCTCGCCACCGAGCGCCTTCAAGGCCACGTCGGCCTGCTTCTGCAGCAGCCAGCCGACCACCAGGTCGCCGATCGCCAGCAGGAACCGGCGGCTGCTCAGGCCGACCTTGTAGAGGGCCCGCGCGTCGCCGCCCTGGACCTCGCCCAGCCAGCCGGTCAGCACGCCGAGGATGTTCTGGATCTCGGCGAGCGCCTTGCCGAGCGCCTGCCGCTCCTCCTTGAGCTGGCCGTTGCCGGCCTCGGAGGTGATGAACTCCTGGATCTCACCGGCGACCGCCAGCAGGGCCTTGCCGTTGTCCCGGACGATCTTCCGGAAGATCAGGTCGAGGCTCTGGATCGCCGTGGTGCCCTCGTAGAGGGTGTCGATCTTGGCGTCCCGGACGTACTGCTCCAGTGGGTAGTCCTGAAGGAAGCCCGAGCCACCGAAGGTCTGCAGCGACTCGTGCCCGAGCAGCTCGTACGCCCGCTCCGAGCCGACGCCCTTGACCAGCGGCAGGAGCAGGTCGTTGACCCGCTTGGCCAGCTTGGTGGCCTGCTCGTCACCGGCCGCCTCGGCGATGGCGACCTTGTCCTGCCAGCCGGCCGTGTAGCAGACCAGCGCCCGCAGGCCCTCGGCGTACGACTTCTGCAGCAGCAGCGAGCGGCGCACGTCCGGGTGCTGGGTGATGGTCACCCGCGGGGCGGTCTTGTCGGTCGACCGGGTCAGGTCGGCGCCCTGCACCCGGTTCTTGGCGTACTCCAGCGCGTTCAGGTAGCCGGTGGAGAGGGTGGCGATCGCCTTGGTGCCGACCATCATCCGCGCGTACTCGATGATCATGAACATCTGCCGGATGCCGTCGTGCTTGTCGCCCAGCAGCCAGCCCTTGGCCGGAACGCCGTGCTCGCCGAAGTTCATCTCGCAGGTGTTGGAGACCTTCAGGCCCATCTTGTGCTCGACGTTGGTGGCGAAGACGCCGTTGCGCTCGCCCAGCTGGCCGGTCTCCTCGTCGAAGTGGTACTTCGGCACGACGAAGAGCGAAAGGCCCTTGGTGCCGGGGCCGCCGGCACCCGCCACGCCGACCGGGCGGGCCAGCACGTAGTGGACGATGTTGTCGGAGAGGTCATGCTCACCCGAGGTGATGAAGCGCTTGACGCCCTCGATGTGCCACGAGCCGTCCGGCTGCGGGATGGCCCGGGTGCGACCGGCCCCCACGTCCGAGCCGGCGTCCGGCTCGGTGAGCACCATGGTCGAGCCCCACTGCTTCTCGATGAAGAGCCTGGCCCACTTCCGCTGCTGCTCGGTGCCCTCGACGTGCAGCACGTGCGCGAAGGACGGGCCGGAGGCGTACATCCAGATCGGGGCGTTGGCGCCGAGCACCAGTTCGGCGAGCGACCACCAGAGCGCCCGCGGGGCGTTGGTGCCGCCGAGGGCCTCGGGGAGGTCCAGGCGCCAGAACTCCGAGTCCATGAACGCCTGGTACGACTTCTTGAACGACTCCGGCAGCGGCGCGGTGTGCGTCGCGGGGTCGAAGACCGGCGGCGTGCGGTCACTGTCCGAGTAGCTGGCGGCCAGGTCCTCGCGGGCCAGGCGGTCGACCTCGGAGAGGAAGCTGCGGGCGGTGTCGACGTCCAGGTCCGTGTACGGCTCCTGGCCGAACGTCCGGTCCGCCCCGAAGACCTCGAACAGGTTGAACTCGAGGTCCCGAAGGTTGCTCTTGTAGTGGGTCATGCTCGCTGGCCCCGCTTCCGGACAGATATTACCGATCAGTAACTGAGACTCTATTACTCACCGGTAGCCAGCGACAAGCCGATCACCGAAGTGACGGCGATTACACACCCCCGGTTCAGCCTGCGGCCACTCGCGCAGCAGTGCGGCCGCGACCAGCACGAGCAGCCCGTCGGCCGACGAAGGATGCGCTCGCTGGACCGTCAGCTCTCCGCCGCGCCGACCTCCCAGCTCGGCACGGGCGCCTTCGCGCCGCTGGCCGGGCCGCCGTATTCCATCAGGACCAGCGCGATGTCGTCGTCAAGTCGGCCGTGCACCCACTCGACCAGGGCGGTCTCCAGCGAGGCCAGGCCGTCGGCCACCGTGCCGTGGCCGAGCAGCCGCCACGCCCGGTCGGCGGTCGGGAAGAACTCGCCGTCCCGCCGGGCCTCGCCCAGCCCGTCGGTGAAGAGCAGCAGCCGGTCGCCCGGTTCGAGCCGTTCCACCCGGGGTCGGACCACCGGCATGAAGCCGAGCGGGGGCGCGGGCGCGGGCGGTTCGAGCGGGATCACCGCGCCTCCGCGCAGCAGCAGCGGTGGCGGATGTCCACAGTTGACGATGGTGAGCGTGCCGCCCCGCTCCTCGACCAGCGCGGCGGTGACGAAGTCCTCATCGCCCACGTTGCGGGCCACCGCCCGGTCCAGATCGGTCACCACGGCGCGCAGGTCCGCCCGCTCGTACGCCACGTGCCGGTAGGAGCCGAGGACGATGCTGGCCAGCCGGACCGCGTCCAGCCCCTTGCCGCGGACGTCGCCGATGATCATGCGGACGCCGTACGGGGTGTCCATCACCTCGTACAGATCGCCCCCGATCACCGCGGTGGCCGTGGAGGAGATGTACCGGGCGGCGACCGCGAGGGTGCCCACCTGCGGACCGAGCGGCCGGAGCACCGCCTGCTGGGCGACCGAGGCGAGCCGGGACAGCTCGGCGATCCGCTCCGACTGGCGCTGGCGGGCCGCCGCCACGGCGGTGGCGATCGCGGTGGCCAGCGCGATGCCCGCGACGTTGACCGCCGTGACCAGGGACATGGCCGGATCGGCGAGGGCGAAGGACCCTCCGATCGCCGTGCCGAGGACACCCGCCCCGAGCACCACCCGCCAGGAGGCCAGCGCGGCGGCGAGGAACGGGGCGGCGGCCATCAGCGCGAGGAAGTGCGCAGTCCGGCCGTCCGCCAGTTCCACGGCGGAGACGATTGCGAGCAGCCCGAGGGCCGCGCCGAGGCCGGCGCGGGATCCGGGGCTCAGCGGGCGGGGGCCCGACTGGAAGGGTTGCGTGCGTACATCGGACAGCATGCCTGATGGAGGTGAACGGGTGAATGAACCTGACCCGTCGTCCGACGGTATTCTGCCCGGCCGGACCGTTCCGGCGGCACGATCGCCGTCGGTCACCCGGTCAGCCGAGGACCTCGTACCGGACGGTCACCTCGCCGAGGTCGGTCGAGGCGATGGCCGCGAAGGCGGCGCGGGACAGGTCCAGGCACCGGCCGGCGACGAACGGGCCGCGGTCGTTGATCCGGACGACCACGGACTTGCCGTTGGCCGGGTTGGTCACCCGCACCTTGGTGTCGAACGGCAGGGTCTTGTGCGCGGCGGTCATGGCGTTCGGGTTGAACGTCTCCCCGTTCGCGGTCATCTGGCCCTCGTCGTAGAAGGACGCTCCGCAGGAGCCGCTGTCGACCACCTTCGGCGCGGGGGTGGTCTTCTTCGCGGTTGGCTTCGGGCTCGCGGTCCGGGTCAGGCTCCGGGAGGCCGCCTTGGTACGGGTCACCTTCGGGCTGGGGGTGGCCTTCGGCGACGGGCTGAGGCTCGGCGATACGGACGCACTCGGCGAGGCCGACGCGCTCGGGGACGAGGCCGCCGAGGTGGGGACGACGGCGCTGGGCAGGGCCTCGGCGACGGCGGGCCCGGCCGCGGGCTCACCCGAGGTGAGCCGCACCGCGCCGACGGTGCCGCCGACGGCGAGCAGCACGCCGACGGCCGCGGTGGCGGCGATGCCGGCGGGCGAGGAGAACTTGCGGGTACGGAGGTGCCTACCAGCCACCGCGCGGTCCTTTCGTCAGCGGAGCAAACCGGCTCGGACCGTAACGAGAGAAGCACTTCCGAAGTCAACGTGATCATAGTGCTATGCCCGCATTTACCCCGATACGTCTATCCACTCGTGTGAACATTCCTCATCCGAACGGACGAAGGGTCGCTGGCCGGGGCCGGTGCCGCATCGTCTGGCGTCGGTGCCCGAGGATGGGAGGCGTGCTGAGCCACCGCCTCGTCGAGCTGTTCCGCTGGGTCGACCCCGGTCCGGACAGCAGTCACCTGGTCAGCGACATGTCCGGCTGGTGGCGGGATCCCGGGGTGCTGGCCGGCATCGGACCGGCCCTGGCCGGCCTGTTCCCGGACGCCCGGCCCACCGTCGTGGTCGCCCCCGAGGTGACCGGGCTGCTGCTCGGCCCGCTGGTGGCGGTGGCCGCCGGCGCCGGCTTCCTGCCGGCGTACAAGCAGGACGGTGGGCGGCGGCGGGTCGGCCCGATGCGCTGGGCCGAGACGCCACCGGACTACCGGGGCCGGCGACTGCGGATCGGCGCGGACGCCCGCCGGCTCGGCCCCGGCGACCGGGTGCTGCTCGTCGACGACTGGGTGGCCACCGGCGCCCAGCTCGACGCGCTCCAGCGGGTGGTCCGGGACAGCGGGGCGGAGCCGGTCGGCGCCGCCGCGGTCGTGGCGACCTGCCCGCCGCAGGTGGCCGAGCGGCTCCGGCTGCGTACGCTGCTCAGCCCCGACCAGCTGCCCTGAGCGACGGCGGTATTGACCTCAAGCACGGTTGAACGTCGAGGATCGCCACATGGACGACGGCATCCTGGACGAGGCGTACCAACGACTGCACCGCACCGGCCCGGAGTTCGAGGGCTGGCTCTCCAACCACGGCCCGATGGCGGTCGAGGCGATGGTCCGGCACGGGCACGGCGCACGGGTGCACCGCTGGCTGGACGACTACCTGCGCCAGCTGGACGAGCGGCCCCGCGGACTGCGACCGATCGACGACTGGCCGACCGCGCTCGGCGACCCGAAGCGGGCCGGCGACTGGCTCGCCCACTTCGACCGGGAGGTGCGTGAACGCCCCTGGCGGGAGGTGCTGGGCACCTGGTGGCCACGGCTGCTGCCGGGCATCGCGGCCGGCGCCACCCACGGCGTGATCCGGGTCGGGCACGCGGTGCGGGTGCTGCGCGCCGACGGGGTGAACCGGGAAAGGCTCGCCGAGCTGGGCCAGGCGCTCGGCTACTGGGCCGCACGCTGGCAGCCGGTGCCCGGGGCCGGCCCGCTCACCGGCCGGTCCGGCGTGGTGGCGGCGCTGGCCGGGGTGCCCCGGATCCCCGAGCAGAGCGGCGGCATCCGGGAACGGCTGGGCCGGCTGCCCGACGTACCGGACTGGCCCGGGGCGGTGGCGGCGCTGCGCCCGCCGGACGGCCCGGCAGAGGCCGAGCGGACCCTCACCGAGCTGGTGCACCGGGCGGGCCTGGACTACCTCCGGTTCGGGCACGGCAACCCGGTGATGCTGGTGCACGCGGTGACCGCGCCGACCGCGGTGCTGCGTACGCTGCCGGCTCTGGATCCGGCGCTCTGGGCGCCGAGCGTCGCCGCGGCCTGGTCGGCCACGGCCGCCGTGACCTCGGTGTACGCCCCTCCGGCGCCGGCCGCCCCACCGGCGGTCACGCCGGTAGGGCCGGCGGAGGTGTTCGCCCGGGCGGCCCGGCACGGCGACGCACACGTGGTGAAGCTGGCCGACGCGGTGCTGGACGCGCACGCGGCGACCGGCGATGCCCGGGTCCTCGCGGCAGCCGGCTACGCCGGTCAGCTCATCTGACGAAGCCTCGACGACCGTGCAGGGCCCGCCCTGTCCCAGGCTGGGCGTCGAGGCGTGGGGCGGACGAAATCCCGCGACGGGCCACCGCACCGCCAGTAGCCTCGGCAGGATGTGGCCCCGCATCGGTGGACTTCGCACGCTCGCCCTCGGCACGCCCGGCGAGATGCGCGCCAACCTCAACACCCTCGTGCTGGCCGGCGTGAAGACCGCCACCGCCGGCCTGCTGACCAGCGAGTACGCCGACGAGAACGAGGAACTGGAGCACGTCGGTGAACGGCTGGTCCTGGTCGACGACCACGACGCGCTGGTCGGCCTCGTCGAGGTCACCGGCGTGGAGGTGGTCCGCTTCGCGGACGTTTCCTGGGATTTCGCCCGCTCGGAAGGGGAGGGTGACCGGTCGATCGAGGAGTGGCGGGAGGGGCACCGCCGCTACTGGGCTCGGGAGGGCTTCGCGGTCGACGACGACTCCCAGGTGGTCTGCATCCGGTTCCGGCTGGTGTCCGCCGGGGACGGCGGCATCAGCACCGGCGACCTGGGCACCTGACCCCGCGGGGGATCAGACCCGGCGCAGCTCGGGCAGCAGGCCGGCCGCCTCCACCAGCACCGCCTCGTCGCCGGCGTACCAACTGCTGGCCCGGGGCCAGTGCGTCACCACGTCGGTGAAGCCCAACCGGCCGGCCCGCGCGACCTGCTCGGCAAAGAAGTCCGCGCTGCCGAGCGAGAAGACCGGCGCCGAGTCCAGCGACAGGTAGCGGTCCAGGGTGGCCAGGTCCCGGCCGGCCCGCTCCAGGGCCTCGTCCATCCGGCCGGCGAGGTCCGCGACCGACGACCACCAGCTCTCCAGGTCGTCGCCGCCGAGCCCGGTGGTCACCCACCCCTGCCCGAACCGGGCGACCAGGCGCATCGACCGGGGCCCGTTCGCGGCGACCACGAACGGCACCCGGGGCTGCTGGACGCAGCCGGGATTGTTCCGCGCGTCCACGGCGGCGAACCACTCGCCCCGCCAGGTGGTGCCGTCCTCCCGCAGGATCAGGTCCAGCAGCTCGGTGAACTCGGCAAACCGGTCGACCCGCTGCCGGGGCGGCAGGGTCTCCCCGCCGAGCACGGTGGCGTCGAACCCGATGCCGCCCGCGCCGATGCCGAGCAGCAGCCGGCCGCCGGAGACGTCGTCCACGGTGGTCACCTGCCGGGCGAACGCCGCCGGGTGCCGGAAGTTCGGCGAGGCGACCAGCGTGCCCAGGCGGATCCGGGAGGTCACCGTCGCGGCGGCGGTCAGCGTGGTCATCGAGTCGAACCAGGGACCGTCGACCAGATCCCGCCAGCCCAGGTGGTCGTACGTCCAGGCGTGGTCGAAGCCCCACTCGTCCGCCTGCCGCCAGCGCCGCTGGGACTCCGACCAGCGCTGGTCCGGCAGGATCACGATGCCAATCCGCATGATCGCCAGGGTACGGCCTGGCCGGCCGGACCGAGCGGGCCGGCCGACCCGGTCCGTACTACGCCGTCACCACGTCGGCGACCACGCAGGCGACATTGTCCGGCGCGCCCGCCGCGTACGCGAGGTCGACCAGGCGCCCGACGGCGGTCTCCGGATCGTCCGCCCCGGCGAGCGCGGCGTGCAGCGCCTCCGGGGCGACCACCGCGGAGAGCCCGTCGGAGCAGAGCAGGTACCGGTCACCGGCAATCGCGGTCCGCAGCGCCAGGTCGGCCTCGACCTGCGCACCCGTCCCCAGTGCCCGCACCAGCAGGGCCCGCTGCGGGTGTGCGGCGACCTCGGCCGGGCTGAGCCGGCCCTGGTCGACCAGCGACTGCACGTACGTGTGGTCCTGGGTCAGCCGGACCAGCTCGCCCCCGCGCAGCAGGTACGCCCGGGTGTCCCCGACGTGCACCAGGGCGAGCTGCGACCCGCGCCGCAGGATCGCGGTGAGCGTGGTGCCCGGCTGGTGCCCGTTGGTGGCGGAGGCACGTACCGTGCGGTCGGCCGCGGCCACCGCGTCGGCCAGCGTGGCGAGCAGTTCGGCGGCCGGCGCGGCGGAGAGTTCCAGCGGCCGGAGCGCGTCCACGGCGGCGGCACTGGCGGCGGCCCCGCCCGGACCGCGCATGCCGTCCGCCACGGCGAGCAGGCTCGGACTGGCGTACGCGGTGTCCTCGTTGGAGTCCCGGACCGCGCCCGTTTCGCAGCGGACGGCGTACCGGAGGGTGGGTTCGGACATGGTGGTGCCCCTCTCGGAGAGCTGGTCGACGAGGAGCGCGACGACGCGTCCGCGGGCCGCGGTGTCGGCGCTGACCCGGCGCCACCAGGCGTCGACCGCCCCGGCCGCCGCGTCGGGTGGCAGGCCGCAGACGGCCCGGATGTCCGCGAGCGGCATCCCGGCCCGGCGCAGCGCGGCGATCAGCCGGGCCCGGTCGAGCTGGGCCGGCGCGTAGTAGCGGTAGCCCGAGTGCGGGTCGACGGCGGCGGGCGGCAGCAGCCCCAGTTCGTCGTAGAGCCGCAACGCCTTCGGCGTCAGCCGCGCCGCGCGGGCGAACGCCCCGATGGTCAGCAGCTCCACGGACGCATCCTCCTCGTGCCGGTCCCGGCGACCGGCACGGACCACGCTCGGGCTTGCCGCAAGGGCAAGGTCAAGGGGTGAGTTCGGCCAGCTCGTCGCCGGGCGTCAGCGCCCCGATCTCGTCCCGCACACCGGGCATGCTGCCAACCGGGTCCGATACCGTCAGTCGCCGGACGCGGGGTTGGCGTCGACCGCGGCGCGGACGAACTCGCGTACCCGGGCCGTGGTGTTGCTCTCCCGCCAGACCGGCCCGCGGCGGATCGGCGGCGCGTCGCGGATCGGCACGTACGCCAGATCCGGCCGGGGATAGTAGCGGCGGGTCTCCGCACCCACCGGCAGCACCCCCCGGCCCATCGCGACCAGGGACAGCATCTCGGAGAAGGTTTCGCCCACCGGCCCCTTCGGCACCGGCCGGCCGGACGGGGTGCGCTCCGGGGTGCGGTCCCGCTTGAACTCGGCGGAGGTCACCGCCGGATACTGCACCACCGGATGCTCGGCCAGCGCCTCCAGCGACACCGACTCCTCGCCGGCCAGCGGATGGTCCGCGGCCACCGCGAGCACCCGCTGCTCGCGGAGCAGCGCCGGGCCGTTCGCCATGCCGT
Organism: Micromonospora sp. NPDC006431; assembly: GCF_042870725.1. Lineage (NCBI taxonomy): Bacteria > Bacillati > Actinomycetota > Actinomycetes > Micromonosporales > Micromonosporaceae > Micromonospora > Micromonospora sp. NPDC006431. Next base: position 292,241 of record NZ_JBIAHQ010000001.1, on the reverse strand, counting down.
CGAAGGGGTACGACGCGATGAGCACGTCGACCGTGCCGTCGCGCAGGCTCGACCGGGTGGTGGCCAGCGGCGCCTCGTGGACGTGCACCACGCACTCCGGGTGACGCTCGGTGAAGAGGCTGACGGCACGCAGCAGCACCGGCGCGGTCGACTCGCCGACGAAGGCCACCCGCAGCTCGCCGGAGAGGCCACGCCCGGCCTCGACGGCCCGCCGGACGGCGTCCTCCATGCCGGCCACCAGCGGGCGCAGTTCCTCGGCGAGGCGGGCGCCGATCGGGGTGAGCCGGACGACCCGGCTGGTGCGCTCGAAGAGTGGCGCACCGATCCGGCGTTCCAGCTTCCGGATCACGTGACTGATCCGTCCTGTGGTCACCCGCAGCCGCTCGGCGGTATGCCCGAAGTGCAGCTCCTCGGCCAGGGTCAGGAACGTCTCGATCTCGTACCGCTCCAGCACGCCCACTCCCATCGTTGAATCCGGGTCAACGATCGTAGTCCGATCGCGGCTTGGTCGGCGACGGCGTCCGGACGAGGGTGGAGGGCGACCCCTTCGAGGAAAGGAACCTGATGGACCCCGTCATCGACTACCTGGCTGGCCTCGACGCCCCGCTGCGCGAGACCGCCGAGAGGCTCCGGACCGTCATCGACGCCGCGCTGCCCGAGGCCAGCGGCGCGATGTGGCACGGCCACCCGGTCTGGGGCCTCGGCGACCGGCCGGGGAAGACGCCGGTCTGCCTGGTCAAGGCGTACCCGTCGTACGTCACCTTCGGGCTGTGGCGGGGGCAGGACGTGGCGGACGCCTCCGGCCGGCTCACTCCGGGCGCGCGGCGGATGGCCTCGGTCAAGCTCCGGACCATCGACGAGATCGACCCGGACCTGTTCGCCGGCTGGCTCCAACAGGCGTACGCCCTGGAGGAGGCGCAGTGAGCGCGGTGCGGGTGATGGCCTTCGACCACCTGGTCCTCACGGTCACGGACGTGGAACGCTCGCTCGACTTCTACTGCGGCACCCTCGGCCTGGCGCCGGTACGGGTCGACCGCTGGCGGGCCGGCGAGGTGCCCTTCCCCTCGGTACGCGTCAGCCCCGAGACGATCATCGACCTGGTACGCGGCGAGCCGACCGGGTCGAACGTCGACCACATCTGCCTGGTGGTGGAACCCGTCGACTGGTCGACGGTGCTCGACTCCGGCGCGTTCACCGTGCTGACCGGGCCGGTGCCACGCTTCGGCGCCCGGGGCACCGGCACCTCGATCTACGTACGCGACCCGGACGGCAACACCGTCGAGCTGCGCTGCTACCCGCAGTAGCCGTCGTTGCCGGCGGGCGGCTGTCCGTTAGCGTGGCGCGATGCCTCAACTCCAGCGACTCGACGTCCACCATGCTCCCGCGCTGCTCCGTTTCGAGCGGGAGAACCGGGCGTACTTCGCGCGGACCGTGCCGGACCGGGGCGACGACTACTTCAGGGAGTTCACCGCCCGGCACGCGGCGCTGCTCGCGGAGCAGGCCACCGGCCGATGCCAGTTCCACGTCCTGGTCGACGACGACGGCACCGTGCTGGGGCGATTCAACCTGGTGGACGTCGCCGACGGCAGCGCCGAGCTGGGCTACCGGGTGGCCGAACGGGCGACCGGCCGGGGCGTCGCGCAGGACGGCGTCCGCCAGGTCTGCGAGCTGGCCCGCGACGAGTACGGGCTGCGCCGGCTGGTCGCCTCCGCCGCGCTGGCGAACCCGGCGTCGCTCGCGGTCCTCCGGCGTACCGGGTTCGTCCCGGCTGGTGAGGTGCTACTCAACGACCAGCCCGGCCTCCGGCACGTCCGCGACCTGGCCGCCCCCGTCTGAGGGCCGGAGGCCGCCAGCAGGCCGAGGCCGGACCGGCGCGGCCTGCCTGCGGGTCGCCTTGGCTGACGCACATAAGCAGCGCTTTCAACCACAGGGTTGACGGATGGGCGACTTCCGATCTATCTCTCAACCATTCGGTTTAAGCTGAGGAGGATGACCACGGACGCGCTGTCCCGAGCCTTCGCCGCTCTCGCCGATCCGACCCGGCGCGACATGGTCGCCCGGCTCTCCGAGGGCGACGCGACCGTAAGCCAGTTGGCCGAGCCGTACCGGATGACGCTGCAGGCCGTCTACAAGCACCTGCGGGTGCTGGAGGACGCCGGGCTCGTCAGCCGACCGCGAGGGCCGCAGCCCCGGCCGGTGCGCCTGGAGGCCCAGGCCTTCGACCTGATGGACACCTGGATCGAGCGCCACCGGAGCCGCGTCGAGCACCGCTACCGCCGCCTTGACGCCGTCCTCGCGAAGATGAAGAGAGACGAGCATGAACAGGATCACGGAGACAGTCATCGAAGCTGACCCGAGGCTGCCGGTCATCCGGACAACTCGTGACTTCGCGGCAACGCCCGAGCAACTGTTCCGCGCCCACACCGATCCCGCGCTGTTCGCCCAGTGGGTCGGTCCCAACGCCATGGCCACCCGGATCGAGCACTGGAACGCGTGTACCGGCGGCAGCTGGCGATACATCTCGGTACGCGACGACACCGAATACCGGTTCCACGGCAGCTTCCATGAAGTGCGGCCGGACCGGATCGTGCAGACCTTCACCTTCGAGGGCGATCCCGACGGAGTCGCGCTGGAGACGTTGTGGTTCGAGGACCTGGGCGACGGCCTTACGCGGCTGCGGACGCAGTCATTGGTCGACAGCTTCGAAGGCCGCGATGCGTGGCTGCGCAGCGGCATGGAGGGCGGTATCAACGAGGGCTACGCCAAGCTGGACAGGATGCTGATCGATGGCGCTGTCTGACCGCCCAGCCGAGCGACACCGGCAGATTGCCGGGCTCTTCACCGACCGCGTCCGCGGTACCCGGTCCTGGGACGTGCCATCCCCGGTCGCCGGCTGGACCGCCCGCGACGTCGTACGTCACCTGACCGGATGGTGCTCCGGCTTTCTTGCCTCCGGTGCCGGCATCGAACTGCCCCACGGACCGTCGGTGGACGAGAACCCGGTCGCCGCGTGGCAGGTTCACTGCGACGGTGTGCAGGCGGTGCTGGACGATCCGGAGACGGCGCACCGGGAACTCACCAACCCACACATCGGCCACATGCCGCTGGAGAACGCGATCGACCAGTTCTACACGGCTGACGTGTTCATGCACACCTGGGATCTCTCCAGGGCCACCGGCCAGGACGATCGGCTGGACCCCGACTTCTGCGCTCAACTCCTCGGTCAGATGGAGCAGATGGAGCAGGTTCTCCGCTCCTCCGGCCAGTTCGGCACCCGGGTCGACGTACCCGGCGATGCGGACACCCAGACCAGACTGATGGGTTTCATCGGCCGGGACCCATTCTGGTCGGGGCGGCGAGCCGGGCGCCCCTGACCTGGCTCGACAACGTTGAAGGCCCTGACCGGGACTCACGTCCTGATCAGGGGCCTTTCGCGTGGAGCGGGTGACGGGAATCGAACCCGCACTGTCAGACCCGAAAATCTAACGGTGAGTGGGCAGTCGGCAGCACCCGGCGCAGCGCAGCGGAGCCGGGTTTGGATGGGTGGGTCAGGCGGCTTTGGGTTCGGCGATGACGGCTTTGCCATCGCGGATGGTGATCTGTTGACCAGTGATGGCCTGGAGTTGTGCGGCGAGGTTGCGGGCCCGGCGCTGTTTCCATCCGTGCCCGCTGGTGACCGTCGGGGGTAGGGACTACTGGCACGTGGGTGGCACGGCGACCAAGGGATTATGAGATCAAGTTGCCCGCTCCGACGACCTCGGCAATCGGGGGCCTAGCAGCGGAAACGCCTCTCGACACCTCACACCACTCCCCCGCTGTCCGCCGGCCTCTTGCGGACTGCTGACCCCTGATCCGTCGACGCGGGGCCGGTCACGGACGGGGGCAACGACTTGGCGTGAGTGACGGTAATATCTCCACGTTTTGGCCTGCAGCGGGGAGGAAGACGCACATGCGATGGAAGATTCCGGCCGGCGTCCTAATGGCGCTGGCCTTTCTGATTCCGGCGGCACCGGCGGTGGCTCAAACCGAACCGCCCGGGCTGAACGAGGCCTGCCAAACGGTCGAGCGCAAGGTGTACAAGGATATCCGCGAGCTCCTCACCATCGACCTGGATGCCGCCACCAATGTAGAGGTGCGCGTGTTGGCCAACCAGATCCTGGCCGCGGCAAACGCCGACTCGTTGCCCGTTCTGCCTGACGCCATTCAGGAGCGCCTGGACGGCACCGCGGATGATCTGCGCGCATTCCTCAAGGCGGACGTGCAGAATGCTTGGTCAACGGCTCTGCGGGTCACGGTGGTCCGGACGTTGACGGGCGCTGGTGCCAACGTGAAGGCGGCCGCGCAGAAGGCGCTTGATGAGGGGACCGTCGATGCCTACCTGGCTTTCCTGAACAACGGCCTGTACGCCGCACGTGCGCTCGACTGCGCGTCTCAGCCCGCACCGACAGCAACGTCTCAGCCCACGCCCACACCGAGCGCCACGCCCAGCGCCACGACGACCATTGCACCGGCTCCTGCTTCCTCCGCCAGCCTGGGAGCCCCCGGCGGCGGCGAGGGCGGTGGGCTGCCCGTCACCGGTGACGACACCGCGACCGTGGCCGGCATCGGCGGTGCGCTTCTGCTCCTCGGCGGCGCTGGCTACCTGATCGGACGCCGACGCCGTTCCCGCTTCGTGGCATAGCCTGCTCGACGCGCCCGGCTCGATGCTCCGTCCGGCTGGGCGCGATCGGCGCTGTGCTTGGCGCGGTTCGTCGCGGCCCGAAGGCGTGCTGCCAGCTTCGAAAGCAAGCCGCAACGTATGTGGGCCGACGAGCCGGCGGCAATCCCCGTACCACTGAGGGCATCGTGACAATGACGGAAACGCTTTGGAGTGCCCAACACTCGCGTCACGGTGGAGGACCGAACTTGCGATGCCAGAACCAGGACGAGGCGGAGGCCGCGGTCAACCTGGCGGTATTCCGGATTCAGTGGCTCTCCACGGGTGTGCTGCGGAAGGCTTAGTTGCGCTAGCGGATTTCCTCGTCGGGCAGTCGTAGACCGTCCGGCCTTCCCGGACGGGGACAAGGTGGAGCGCCCTACCGGACGAACGACCTTGGCCCCGTCCGGGAAGGCTGGTAGCCCTCGTGGTGCCCGGCGAGGTGATTCGCCTTGGCTGATCTCTGAGGAGGGTCGGGGTTCGGGGCAGAGCCCCGAGGTCTTCGAAGTCTGGCAATCCCGAAGCGTGGCCGGCCGGCCCGGCCGATGCCGGCCGGAGGTCGCCAGCAGGCCGGGGCCGGGCCGGCGCGGCCCGCTTTGCTGGCCGCCTTGATCAAGTTGGTCCAGCCCGTTCGCCTCAGCGTCGTCCGCGTAGTCGCCCCTCATGATCCGCTCCACGAGGATCGCCTCGTCTCGGGTCAGTTTCGGCGCCAGGTCGCTCACCTCCCACAGCAGGCTAATGCGCCAATGGCACGGACAACGGCCGCAGTCTGGGAAACGTCGAAGGCCCTGGCTGGGACTGCCGTCCTGGCCAGGGCCTTTCGTGTGGAGCGGGTGACGGGAATCGAACCCGCACTGTCAGCTTCGGAATCGCGTTGATCTACACGCCGCGTAGCGACATTCTGAGGTCAGGCGGCACGCAGCGTGTCTGCCTCGCCAATCGGGCGTCCCTCGCTGCCCCATACTGACCGCTGCATCGGGCACGCTACGGGCACGGTCATCTGACGTCGAGGAGGGTCGTCATGGCGTTGGTCAAGAAGGGCTCTCGGCTCACCACGGTTGACGGGGTCACCTACAGGTGGCGAGTGCGCGGCAGACCAACCTATGCCCAAGGGCTGTGTGAGCGACCGCTCGCTGTCGCTGTAGAACAGGTCGACTGCAAGGGCAGGGTGTTGCTGGTCAGCATGCCTCAGGACCATCCAAGCAACTGGATTGGCGGGTCGGCAGTGCCCGTTCTCCCGTCGGCGGTCGCTGCGATTGTCCGGAAGGCATTGGCCGAGGGACGGCAACCTACCCAGCCAGGCACGTCCTTCCATATGACTGCGCCCGTGGGCTGATGACACGACGCTTCGGTGACCGGGCCACGTTCGCGGTGGAGATCGGCGAGGTCGAGCCGCACCAACTCCGCGTCGTCGACTTGTGGGCGGCTAGCAAGAGGCTGACCACCGAGGACAACTGGGCCTTCCTCCCGTTCTTAATCCGCGTTATGCAGTCGAGCGCGGCGCAGGTGCGCCGACGCGACGTCAAGCCCTGTCCCTTCCCGGGCCGCGCGCCGGAGGAGATCTTCCGGCTGCTCCACGCAGACAAGACGGAGTTCCGGGAGCAGTTCTGGTTCATGCAGTGGGGGGAGACCATCGACAACGTCTCCATGTACGCCTACCTGGACGACGATCTAGTAATCGTCTTCGCGTTCTGGCGGGCAGACCATCCCTTTCCGGATGACCTGGGCAAGGTCTTCGTCGCCAGGATCCCACCGGAAGAGTTCGTGGCCACCGTCGAGGAAGCAGCCGACCTGCTGGACGTCGAGCTCGCTAACGTCGATCCGCCCCGGTGAGCGAACCGGCACGCCCTACCGCGTCAAGCTCACCTTGACGCGCGTACGGACGCCGTCGTGTGGGTGGATGAACAAGAGGGCTCACCGCTTACCTTCGCGGCCAGATTCCCAGAGGCTCAAACACACTCACGAACACCGACCGCCGCGCGTGACGAGCCTGTCGCGATCTCTGACATGCTTCTAGCCGTGGTCTGCATTGGGTCCGACGACCAAATCTACTGGGCGCACCGACTGCAAGGGTGAGCGAGGCCGACCGTCAGACGCTGAAGCGGAACTTAGAGCCGCTGCCCAGCAGCGGGCGAGGCTTCGTCAACCTCCCCCGGCGCTGCTCAACGAGTCCGCCAAGGTACGGACAGGTCCGCCGGGATTCACTGCCTCGGCTACTCGCGTGGCTGCTCGTGCACGAGCGGGAGCGTTACTCGGCGGGCTGCTCACCATCCTGTGCCGCCGGCCCGTGCAGCTCCTTGCGCCACAACTCGTGTCCCCACATCAACCAGCCGACCCAGAAGACCGAAAACAAGATCAGGAAGCACGCAAACAGCACGATGGCAAGCACTGCCGCGATCGGCTGAAAGCGGCCAGCATCACCGTTCCATCCGCTCGCCGCGACTACTCCCAGGCCGAAGAACACGATCATGAGCAGGATGATGGACGGCCGGTCAACCGGGTGACGGTTACGGGGAAGACGCAACTTCGGCTCCTTCAGTCTCTGGCAGCAGACGTCCACCCACGGTCGCCTCCGGTCGCTGCATCCTGCCAGAGAGACCAGATCAGGGCCAGAAATGAGAGATCCAGAATCCGGCGTACAGGTCGACTCGTCCGTCGCCCACCAGGCCAGCTACCGTCACACGGGCAGCGTCGGCGGTTGTGGGCAGTCTTGGCTGTACGAATGGCTGTAGGGGGCACTGGCAGCTGATTTCTATGGTTCACGATCATGGATCCCGTAGTCGCAACCGCTCTCGTCTACGCGCTGAGCCTCTTCGTTCTCTACTGGGTGATCCGTCTTGCGGTCCGGCACGCGATCGAAGACGCCGACAAGCGCCGGTCGCGGGAGTGGGTCGAGAAGGTGGGGGCCCGCGTCTCGCGCGAGCGTCGGATCTGAGCCCAGAGCGTCAGGTTGGAAGAGCACGCTCAACCGGCCGTGATGCCCGAAACGCCTGCGGCCGACAGCCCGGGCGGCTGCGGCTCATGCTCCCTCGTGACCGCTGCGCACCCCGACTACTGGCCCGTGGATGGCCCGTGACGGCTGCAGACCTTGGCCGATAAGATCCCGCGCCATGAGACGAGCGATGATCGCGCTGATGAGCGCGGGGGCGGTTGCCCTTGTGGGAGGCGGATATGCCATTGGCGCGGTCAGCCATCGTGACACCAACAAGCAGTCTGCGGTGTGTAACCAGGCCAAGCAGGAATTCGAGAACCGCGCCGGTCAGCTCCGAAAGCAAGTGCAGAGGCTGCAGCGCGGGTCCGGGCTCGACGGGAACGCGCGGGATGAAGCCCTCGATGAGGCGCAGCGCAGGATTCTCGCCGAGGTCGTGCAGCAGAACGCGAGATGCTTTGGCGCGGGGATGCGTGCGGCGGCAGCCGTGATCCAGCAGTCCCGATCGGAAAAGGAAGCTGACGCGGCGTTCTGCGATCTTGTTGGCATCAAGGCCTACGACTGTGCGGGGCGCCACCTCGGCCAGCGTTGAGAAAGCAATCTAGGAATGGCCCAAGGATTCCCCCTCCTTCAGTCGCCATGCGTAGCAACCAGGAAGGGGAGCGGATCTCCTCGTCGGGCAGTCTCCGGCCGTCCCCGGAGACTGGTAGCCCTTGTGGTGCCCAGCGAGGGGATCCGCGGCTGATCTCTGAGGAGGGCCGGGGTTCGGGGCAAAGCCCCGAGGTCTTCGAGGTCTTGTCGTCCGTCAACATTGCCGGCCGGCCCGGCCGATGCCGGCCGGAGGTCGCCCGCAGGCCGGGGCCGGGCCGCCTTGACGACTCAAGAGCGGAACTCGGCAAGATGCCGCTGTTAGGACTCGCGACTCGTTCGGTGTGAAAGAATGATCGGCGGGCGGTGAGCTGCCCGTGAGCCCATGCTGAGCTGCTGCGGCAAATCGCGGTGACAGTTCGCTGCGGGCCCGCTTCGGGCTTGATGTCACAGGCGTAACTTGTGGGCTGCCTACTGATGGCCGACGGGCGAGAACAGCTACCAGGCTGTCAGCTTCTGATCTCGCACCTCGACTCCCTCGCGGGTCTTGGGGCTGGCTACAGCATGCGTAGAAGGCCGTACGTCGCGGCGAAGTCCGTGTCGGCGCGTGGTGGTGTCCGCCGCAGCATCTGCTCAACCTCGCGGTTGCGGCGCTCGGTGCCCAGGCCGACGGCGACGTGTTCAAGCGTCGGGTGATCAACGAACGGCGTGAACGCATTAGCCGGGAGCAGCGACTCAGTGACCAATAGCTCTCGCAGTTGGGGTGCGGCAGCGAGGCCCTGTAGGGATGCCGGGTGTCGAAGGTGTCGCATGGCGGTGCAGTCGGCGCGTCGCAGTGGGGTGCAGGAGCTGAAGTCGGGAAGTCGGTCCAGGGCGAGCGCGTCCAACCACAGCCATTGCAGTGCGGGCAGGCGTGTCACGGCGTCGAGGTCGGTGAGTTTGCGAACTGCGCGAAGCGCGACGTAGCGGAGCGTGGGGACCTGGAGCAGCCATTCCCCGTGTGCCAACGAGCCGAGGGTCAGCGCCAATGACTGCAGGTGGGGCAGGGCAATCAGTGGGAGGTGTTGGTCGATCGGGAGTCGCCACAGCGCAAGTCCCTGCAGGCCGGGGTTGGCGTCGAGCAGTTCCGGAAGGCCGCGTCGGTGCGCGACGATCCGCAGTTGGCGAAGGTCATGGAATGCGGCGACCGGGGTGAGGTTGAGAGGCTTGCGGGTCTCGCCGATGTCCAAGAGCTCGACATTGGCGTTCAGCTGGTGTAGCGGCGCCAAGTCAGTCAGGTTGTGTAGGTGGGCGACGCTGAAGCGACTTAGGCGTGGGAACCAGCGCAGGAACCGCAGCGTGGCGAGGTCCTTGTCGAAGCCGTACGCGCGCAGAGTGACCGTCGGATGGTCCGCCAAGACCGCGGCGAGCGACCTGTACTCCGCCTCGGCGAGTGGCTGGCTGAACTGAACAACCGAAGCATCGCCGAGCCTGACCCGAAGCTGGTGCACGTCGATGGGGCTCGACACGTCCACGATGCGGCTCATGACCCGCGATCTTCCCGCCTGGGCCGCCAGCATGCCAGCGTCGTGAACCATGGCGTCACCGTCGGTGTCCGGAGCTCTCAGGGTCCGTGTAACCCATCAAGTGGCGTCGCTGTGTAACGCATCAACCGGAGTACGACACCAGCCGGCAGCCGGCGGCCGTCCTCTTGGGTTACTGGATGGCAGCTGCCAGCTTCACCAACTCCGGCCAGGTTCGCCGGGTGCCGCCGGTCAAGCTGTCCTTCGGCAAGGTCGCGGAGATGCAGCGCCGGGGCGTGGTCCACTACCACGCAGTCATCCGCCTTGACGGCGTCGCCCCGCGCGACTCCCGACGCGGTGATCCCGCCGCCGGCCGCCCTCGGCGTCGACGACCTAGCCGCCGCCGTTGCCCACGCCGCCGCCACGGTCGCCTTCGCCACCCGCCCCCATCCGGTCCAGCCGGCTGGCTGGCGGATCACCTGGGGCGACTGACAAGGGCCTCGACGTGCGGCCGATCAACGCAGATGGCGACATCACTGACGGGAAGGTCGCCGGTTACCTAGCCAAGTACGCCACCAAGAGCACCGAAGCCACCGGCCATGTGTCCCGCCGCCTCGACGGCAACACCATCGACCTGTACGCCAACGAGCACGGCCCACCCCGAACGGCTCAGGACGGCACCCTGACTTTCGGCCCGCCCAAGACCGATGCCGGCCTGCGGACCATCACCATCCCAACGGCATTTCGCCGCGATGTGCGTAAGCACCTGGCCGACTTCGTGGATGAGGACCAGGACGCGCTCGTCTTCACTGGCGCTGCTGGCGCAGTCCTGCGCCGCTCCAACTTCCAGCGGACCAGCAACTGGCGCGTGTCCGTGGCTGCGGCCGGCCTGCCCGGCTTCCACTTCCACGACCTGCGGCACACCGGGGACACCCTCGCGTCACGCACCGGGGTGAGCCTCGCCGACCTGATGGCCCGGATGGGTCACGCCTCGACCCGCGCCGCGCTGATCTACCAGCACACCGCCCAAGAGCGTGATCAGCACATCGCTGACGGCCTCAGCGAGCAGATCAAGAAGGGCCGCGATCGGGCACGTAGCGGGCACGGCAAGCCGAAGAAGTGACGAAATGAATGAGGCCCAGGTCGGGAACTTGTCCTGACCTGGGCCTCAACCCGGAGCGGGTGACGGGAATCGAACCCGCACTGTCAGCTTGGGAAGCTGATGTTCTGCCATTGAACTACACCCGCAGGCGGCACCACTGTACCTGAGGTCACCGCCTCCGTGCACCCAGGTACCCCCGTGGCGGCTCCCACGCGCTGCGAACCGGCTCGAAACGATCTTGCAACCTCCGCACCCGGCCTCAGCAGGAGAAAGTTTCACGGCGGCGAAACATGGCCATTCTCAAATCTGTCGATCGGTTGTAACGTCTCCCCAACGTTTCAGCCACGGCGTGACACACCCCCGGTCGCGCCGCCAGAAAGAGGTGGCCCATGGGACTTCGTCCCAACCTGCTGACCCGGCGTACCGCCGGTGTCGCGTCGACGACGCTCGCGCTGCTGCTCAGCACCGCCGCAGTGGGCGTCGTCCCGGCAGCTTCGGCCTTCTCGGCCGCCCCGGCGGGCGGCTGCGTCGAGCCGGCCGACGTCCACTCGGACGCCCGGGTCAAGGCCGGCGCGCACGCCAAGCACGAGCCGAACGAGCTGACCGCTGCCCAGGTCCGTGAGCGGGAGGCGGACCTCGCCGCAGCCCTGGCCGAGCGGGCCCGGTTCCGGGCCGGCGCCGGGGCCGCACCCCTGGCAACCGTGACCATCCCGGTCGTGGTGCACGTCATCCAGCGGGACAGCACCCGCGCCGGCGGCAACATCCCGGATTCGATGATCACGCAGCAGATCAGCGTGCTCAACCAGGCCTACAGCGGCGCCACCGGCGGTGCGCCCACCGCCTTCAGTTTCCAGCTCCAGAAGATCAACCGGGTCACCAACCCGTCCTGGTACCCGATCATCTCGGGTTCCTCGGCTGAGCGGTCGATGAAGACCACCCTGCGCGAGGGCGGCAAGAACACGCTGAACATGTACCTCGGCGAACTCAGCGACGGCCTGCTCGGCTGGGCGACCTTCCCGAAGCGCAAGCTCGACAGCATGGACGGCGTGGTCGTGCTGAGCGAGTCGCTGCCGGGTGGCACCGCCACCAACTACAACCAGGGCGACACCGGCACCCACGAGATCGGCCACTGGCTGAACCTCTACCACACCTTCCAGGGCGGCTGCTCGGGCTCGGGCGACAGCGTGGACGACACCGCGGCCGAGGCCTCGCCGGCGTACCAGTGCCCGACCGGTCGGGACACCTGCACGGCGGCGGGCCTGGACCCGATCACCAACTTCATGGACTACACCTACGACTCGTGCATGTACCAGTTCACCCCGGGCCAGGCGAGCCGGATGCTGACCGCGTGGAACGCCTACCGCGCGGCGTAACCGCCGAGCACAGCGAACCGGTGCCGGCCTCGTCCTCGGACGGGGCCGGCACCGGTGTTCATACGGTCAGGCGGCCGGGCGGCGGGTGTCGAAGCCGTGGCGGCCGCGCCGCCCCTCGGGGACGGCCGGGGCACGCCGCGCGGGAGCGGTCGCCTGCGGGTCGAACCAGACCCGCACCTGCGGCCGGCCCGTGCCGAGGTGGGCCGCCTGGTCGCGCCGGGTCAGCATCGCCACGTCGACGGTGAACTCGAACAGCTGCCAGTCGACGTGCGGCGCGGCCCGGCCGATCCCGGCCACCCGGGCCACGGTCGCCGGGTCGGTCACCGGGTGGGCCCGGCCGGCGACGTACGCCTCGTCGTCGCTCTCCTCCGGCGGGAAGGAATGCAGCGCGTAGCGGCCGTCGCGTTCGAGGTCGCGACGCTTGGGCGAGTCGATGACGAAGCAGTAGAGCCCGTCGTCGGTGATGACCGGGGAGACCGGGTGGACCCGGGGGCCGCCGTCGGCGCGGACCGTGGCGAGGTAGCCGAAGCCCGGCCCGTACTGCTGCAGGAGAAGGCGGATCTCGTCGGCGAGTCGGGGCTCGTCGGCGGCGAATTCGGACCAGGAAGCCATGCGGACATTCTATCGAACACGTGTACGAAGATGTAGTCCGACACGCAGGTCGCCCGTACCGGTCGCTATGGTGTTCCGATGCTGCTCTCCGACCGCGACCTGGTCTCCGAGATCAAGGCGGGCGCACTCGCGCTGGAGCCCTTCGAGCCTACGCTGGTGCAGCCGTCCAGCATCGACGTACGCCTGGACCGGCTCTTCCGGGTCTTCAACAACCACCTCTACACGCACATCGACCCGTCGCAGCAGCAGGACGACCTGACCTCGATGGTGGAGGTACCCGAGGGCGAGCCGTTCGTGCTGCACCCGGGCGAGTTCGTGCTCGCCTCGACGCTCGAGGTGATCTCGCTGGGCGACCAGCTCGCCGGCCGACTCGAGGGCAAGTCCAGCCTGGGCCGGCTCGGGCTGCTCACCCACTCCACCGCCGGCTTCATCGACCCGGGCTTCTCCGGGCACGTCACGCTGGAACTCTCCAACGTGGCCAATCTGCCGATCACGCTCTGGCCCGGCATGAAGATCGGCCAGCTCTGCATCTTCCGACTCTCGTCGCCGGCCGAGCACCCGTACGGCTCGGCGGTCTACGGCTCGCGCTACCAGGGGCAGCGCGGGCCGACCCCGAGCCGGTCCTGGCAGAACTGGCGTACCTGGCCGACCCGCTGAGCACGACGCAGGGGCTCCCGCGACGCGGCAGCCCCTGCGTACCCGTCAGCCCGGGCGGCCGTAGCTGTTGATCTGGCCGTCGTCGACGCGTTTCATCGTGATCGGCTTGCCGGACTGGGAGGCGTGCACCACCCAGCCGCCGCCGACGTACATCCCGACGTGGTGCAGGTCGCTGTAGTAGAAGACCAGGTCACCGGGGCGTAGCTCGCCGCGGCTCACCCGCCGGGTGACGTCGTGCTGCTCGCGGGCGTTGTGCGGCAGGGAGACCCCGGCCTTGGCCCAGGCCGCCATGGTCAGGCCGGAGCAGTCGTAGTGGTCCGGGCCGGCGGCGCCCCAGACGTAGATCTTGCCGATCTGGGCGCAGGCGAACTTGACCGCGACACCGGCCGGGCCGCCCGGGTAGCCGGCGGGGCAGGGCGCGGGGCGCAGCGGTCCGCCGCCGCCGTTGCCGTACACCTTGAGCCGGAGCTTCTGGAGCCGGGCGATCTCGGCGTCGATCTGCTTCTTCTGGGCCGCGAGCTGAGCTTCGGTACGGGCCAGCTGGGCGACCATCGCGTCCAACGGCTTCTTCTTCGCGGCCAGCTGGTCGCGCAGCTCCATGACGGCCTGCACCTGCTCGTGCTGGTGGTGCGCGTAGCGGTCGAGCAGTTCGAGGCTGTTGACCACCTCGCTCGGCGACCGGCTGCCCAGCAGGGCGTTGACGGTGGAGAGGTTGTTGCCCTTGTACGCGTCGGCGGCCAGCCCGCTGACCTGCCCGAGGGCGGCGTCGACCTGGGCCTCGAGCGGGGCGATCTGCTTCTCCAGCGCGTCGGCCTGCTTGCGCCGGACGGCGAGCTGCCCGCGGGTGGAGTTGACCTGTTCGATGATCGGTTCGAGCTTGTTCCAGTCCTGGTCGATCTGGCGCTCGATCTCGGTGACCGACGGTTCGGCGTGGGCCGCCGTGGCGCCACCGGTCAGGACGACGGCGGTGCCGACCAGGGCGGCGAGGGCGGTGGTGAAGCGGGACCAGCGTGAACGCGGCGCAGCCGTCGACCGGTCGACCGACCGGTCCGACGGTGGCCGCGGGGCATGGTGTGCCACCGGGCTCCGTACTCCTTCTTCCTGACCGCCTACCGGGTTAGCTGACGGGTTCGGGCGGGAAGGGAGCCGCCCTACCGCATTGGCTGCGGATTCACCCCAGGTACCTGGGTCCCCGGCTCGCCTGGCGGCGACTCGGCGGTGTCGGACCGTCACCACCCGGGATGGACGGTGAACCTACCGGTCGACAACTGACCAGAGTAGGGACCGTCGTTATCAATCCGCAACCCGATCCGCCGTGACACTCCGTACGCAGATTCGGAAACCACCCGACCGTGAAGGTTTTTTACGCCCATCATCACCACCTGGAAAGGTATTGACCTGGGGCCATCTGCGGAGTGAGGGTGGGGACGCAGTCACCCCCATCCCTATCTGGAGGTTCGATGCACCTCTCAGCCCTGCCATCGCGCAGACGGATACTGCTGGCCGCCGCCGTCGCGGCGGCCACCGCTCTCGCGACCAGCGGTCCCACCGCGGCGGCGCCCCTCACCGCCGCCGGCACCATCGACAGCCCGGAGCGCCAGCAGCAGTACGCCGCCGCGGCGGCGGAGTACGGCGTGCCGCAGAGCGTCCTGCTGGGCGTCTCCTACCTGGAGTCCCGCTGGGACACCCACTCCAGCCAGCCCAGCACCAGCGGCGGCTACGGGCCGATGCACCTCACCGACGCGCAGCAGGTCGCCTCGGCCCCGTCCAGCGCACACGTGGACGAGAACGAGGACCCCCGCGGCGACGAGTCCCGCCCGCTCACCGTCGACCTGACCGCCGCCGCCGCGCCGGCCGGGGACACCCTGCCCCTGGCCTCGCTGCAGACCCTGGACACCGCCGCCGACCTCACCGGCGTGTCGAAGGAGGCGCTGCGCGACGACGCGGCGGCCAACATCCGCGGCGGTGCGGCGCTGCTGGCCTCGTACCAGCAGGACCTGGGCGGGCCGGTCGGCGCCGGCAGCGACCCGGCGGCCTGGTACGGCGCGGTGGCCCGGTACTCCGGCGCGGACACCGAGGACGCGGCGGCGGCCTTCGCCGACGAGGTGTACGACCAGATCGGCCAGGGCGCCACCCGGACCACCGACGACGGCCAGCGGGTGACCCTCACCGCCACCGCCGTCACGCCGGACCAGTCCGGGCTGCACAAGCTCGGCCTGCGCCGCGCCGAGCGGCCGGACGGCCTGGAGTGCCCAGTCCGCCTCGCCTGCGAGTGGATCCCCGCGCCGTACGGGGAGTACACGATCCCCGAGACGAACATCGTGGACTACGGCAACTACGACATCGGCAACCGGCCGGCCCAGCAGAAGCTCGAATACATCATCATCCACGACACCGAGGGCTACTTCGGCCCCAGTGTGGGCCTGGTGCAGGACGTGACCTACCTGGGCTGGCACTACACTCTGCGCTCGGTGGACGGGTACGTCGCTCAGCACATCAAGGCCAAGGACGTCGGCTGGCAGGCCGGCAACTGGTACGTCAACGCCAAGTCCATCGGCATCGAGCACGAGGGCTTCGCGGGCCACGGCACCTGGTACACCGAGGCCATGTACCGCGCCTCGGCCAAGCTGGTCCGACACCTGGCGCTGCGGTTCCAGATCCCGCTGGACCGGCAGCACATCCTCGGCCACGACAACGTCCCCGGCATCACCGCCGGGAATGTCGCCGGGATGCACTGGGACCCGGGCCCGTACTGGGACTGGTCGCACTACTTCGACCTGCTGAAGGCGCCGTTCCACTCGACCGGCACGCCGAACACCGGCCTGGTCACCATCGACCCGGACTTCGCGTCGAACAAGCCGGCCTTCTACGGCTGCAACCAGCAGCCGCCGGGTGTCCCGAAGCCGCCGCCGCCGGCCGAGCCCTGCCCGCTGCGGGGCTCCTCCTCGGTCATCCTGCGCACCGGCCCGAGCCTGGACGCGCCATTGGTCAACGACCTCGGCCTGCGCAAGGACGGCACGCCGAACACCATGTACATCAAGGATCACGGCGCCCGCGCCTCGGCCGGTCAGACGTACGCCCTCGCGGGCATCCAGGGCGACTGGACCGCGATCTGGTACCTCGGCCAGAAGGCCTGGTTCTACAACCCGACCTCGGCGCCGACGGCGAAGTGGGCGAACGGCTTCGTGGTGACCCCCAAGCCGGGCAAGACCAGCATCCCGGTATACGGACGGGCCTACCCCGAACGGGCCGCCTACCCGGCCACGATCCCGTACCAGGCCATCTCGCCGCTGCAGTACACCTTCCCGGCCGGTCAGCGGTACGCGGTCGGCGGCGTCCTGCCGGGCGAGTACTACCGGGCCGTCTCCTTCGACGGTTCGGCGCCGGGTGACCGGACGGTGGTCCGCGGCGAGAACAAGTACGTCCAGGTCCAGTTCGGCCACCGGGTGATGTACGTGAACCTCGACGACGTGCAGATCACGCCGGCGTCGGTCGGTTCCCCCAGCTGACCCTCGGCGAAACGAAGGCCCCCGGTCCGTGTGGACCGGGGGCCTTCGTGCTGCTCGAGAGGGTCAGCTGACGCGGCGGAAGCCGGCGACCGGCATGTAGCTGATCTTGGTTACCTGGACCGGTTTGCCGGTCCGTGGCGCGTGCACCATCATGCCGTTGCCGAGATACAGGCCGACATGGTGCAGGTCGCTGTAAAAGAAGACCAGGTCACCGGGGCGCGCGTCGCTGCGGGACACGGCCCTGCCCTCGTTCCACTGCGCTCCCGTGAAGTGGGTGAGGGAGATGCCCGCGGCCTTGTAGGCGTATTGGGTGAGGCCGGAGCAGTCGAAGGCGTTCGGGCCGGTGGCGCCCCACACGTACGGGTCGCCGACCTGGGCGCAGGCGGTCTTGATCGCGGTCCGCGCGGCGCTGCTCACCACGCCGTCGATGGCCGGGCAGCCGGCCGGACGGATCGAGGTCACCGGCAGCATCGCGGTCAGCCGCTTGATCTCGCTGTCGATCTGCTTCTTCTTCGCCGCCAGCTCGTTGCTCTGCTTCGTCTGGGTGGCGATCAGCTCGTCCAGCTTCCGCTTCTGCCGGTTGTACTTGTCCCGGACGGCGAGCACGCTGGCGACCTGCTTCTTCTGCTCGGCGGCCAGGTGATCGAGGATGACGAGCTGCTCACCGAGGATGCCCGGCTTGGTGCTCGTCAGCAGGGCGCCGATCTCCTGCGAGGGCCCGCGCATGTAGTAGCGGGCCGCCATGTCGCCAACCTGGTTCATCGCCAGGTCCGACTGCAGCTGCAGCGGCACCATCTTCTTCTCGAGGTCGTCCGACTTCTTCTTGTTGACCTTGAGCTGGGCGCGGACCTTGTTGTAATTCTCGATGGTGGGCTCGAGCTGTTCCCACTGCTTGTCGATCTGGGCGTCGATCTCATCCACGGACGGCGCCGCGTGCGCCGGAGCCGCCAGCAGCCCGGCACCGACCGCGGCGGCCGCGACCAGGGTGAGGAGACGGCGTACGACCCGGCGCGCCCCGACCGGTGGGGCGGGCGACTGGCTCGGGGCGTGACGATGAGGGGGCATGGTTGCCACCGGCACGGACTCCTTTGCAACCGACCGCCGGGCGCCTCGCGAGAGGGGAAGTCGAGGCAGACGACCCACAGCGGTCGGTGCCCCACATTAGGGAAGGCGACGGGGTGGAATCAAGGCGGCGTATCGCTATATCACGTATGCGCAACCGCTTGCACACAAACGGTGTTCAATCACTTCCCAACTATCGCCGTCAATACATCATCGAGCGTCACCACACCCAGAGGTCGACGTCCGTCACTCACCAGGACCATGTGCCGCCGCTCGCGCCGCATCGAGAGCAACAGGTCGGCCAGCGTACGGTCGGGTGGCACCACCGCCAGCGGCCGGTAGACCTCGGCGGGCACCGGCGCCCGGCGACTCGCGCCCGCATACCCGAGCACGTCCTTCACGTGGACGAAGCCGAGCACCCGCCGGGTGGACCGTTGCACCACCGGGAACCGGGACCGGCCGGTACGGGTCGCCAGCACCTCCAGCGAGGCCGGTGACACGTCCTCGGCCACCGTGGTCACCGTCGACCAGGGTTGCAGCGCGTCCGCCGCGGTGCGGCTGTGCAGGGCCAGCGCGCCGGTGATCCGGGCATGCTCCTCGGCGTCCAACAGCCCCTCGGTCCGCGCCTGGGACACCAACCCGGCCAGTTCCTCCGCCGTAAACACCGTCTTCACGGCGTCCGTCGCCTCGACCCGCCACCACCGCAGCACCTGCCGGGCCGACCACTTCATGGCCAGCAGCAGCGGCTTGGTGGCCAGGCAGAACGCCAGCATCGCCGGGCCGAGCCAGAGCGCCGACAGCTCCGGACCGGCCAGGGTGATGTTCTTCGGCACCATCTCGCCGACCACGGTGTGCAGGTAGACCACCACGCCCAGGGCGATCACGAAGGCCACCGGGTGCACCGCCGAGGCGGGCAGCCCAAGCGCCTCGAACGGCGTCTCCAGCAGGTGGGCCAGCGCCGGCTCGGCGATCGCGCCGAGGCCGAGCGAGCAGACCGTGATGCCGAGCTGCGCCCCGGCGATCATCAGCGGGATCTGGTTCATCGCGGCGAGCGCCCACCGGGCGCGTTTCGAGGTCGCCGCGAGCGGCTCGATCACCGTCCGGCGGGACGCGATCAGCGCGAACTCGCTACCCACGAAGAAGGCGTTGCCGAACAGCAGCAGGACGGCGACGGCCAGCTCACTCATCGTCGTCCGGCTCCTCGGGGCGGACCACCCGGACCTGCTCGATCCGGTGCCGCTCGACCTCGACCACGGTGAACTCGTACCCGCCCGCCTCGACGGTCTCCCCGGGTACGGGGATGTGCCCGAGGCGGGCCATCAGGAAGCCGGCGAGGGTCTCGTACGGGCCCTCGGGCAGCCGGAACCCGGTCTGCTCGGCCAGCTCGTCCGCGCGCAGCACGCCGTCCACCAGGACGGTCCGCTCCCCACCCGGCACGGTCAGCTCCACCGGCCCGAGCTCGTCCACCGCGTCCGGGTCGAACTCGTCGGCGATCTCCCCGACCAGCTCCTCGACCAGATCCTCCACGGTCACCACACCGTCGGTGCCGCCGTACTCGTCGACCACGATGGCCAGGTCGGCACCGGCCGACTTGAGGGCGGCGAGCACGCCGTCCAGGTCGAGGCTCTCCGGCACGTACACCGGTTCGCGGGCGACCGCGGCCACCGTCGTCCTCGTCCGCTGCGCCAGCGGTACGCCGAGCGCGTCCGGCACCCCGGCGACGCCGGTGACGAGGTCCAGCGTCTCCTCGTAGACGGGGAACCGGGTCCGGCCGGTCTGCCGGGACAGGTCCAGCAGCTCGGCGACGGTCGCGGTGGCCCGCAGCGCGATCACGTCCACCCGGGGCGTCATCGCCTCCGCGGCGCGCTTGTCGCCGAAGCGGATGGTGCGGCGCAGCAGCATCGCGGTGTCGGGCGGGAGCGCACCGGCCCGGGCCGAGATCGCGGCGAGCAGCCCCAGTTCCTCCGGCGACCGGGCGCTGGCCAGCTCCTCCTGCGGCTCCACCCCGAGCCGGCGGACCAGCCGGTTCGCCGAGTCGTTCAGCAACCGGATCAGCCAGCCGAAGGTCCGGGAGAAGGTCCGCATCGGCCCGGCGGTGGCGAGCGCGGCCGGCATCGGCCGGGCCAGCGCGAGGTTCTTCGGCACCAGCTCGCCGAAGAGCATCGAGATCAGCGTGGCCAGCGCGAGGGCGAGCAGCGTGCTGAACCGCTCCGCCCCGTTGAACGGGCGCAGCAGCGGGGCGAAGAGCCGGGCCAGGGCGGGTTCGGCCAGGTAGCCGGTGAGCAGCGCGGTGATGGTGATGCCGAGCTGCGCGCCGGAGAGCTGGAAGGAGAGCTCGCGCAGCGCCCGGCGTACCGTGGCGGCCCGGCCGTCGCCCTCGCCGGCCCGCCGGTCGATCTCCGCGCGGTCCACCGTGACCAGGGCGAACTCGGCCACGACGAAGAACGCGTTGCCGGCGGTCAGCAGGACGAAGCCGACCAGGGGCAACAGCGTGGTGACCAACAGGGCATCGATGATCGGCTCACCTCGGCGCGATTCTTCCACGGCCCCGCCAGCGGCACGAGTGGACGCGAGCCCGGGGTGGCCCGGCCGGGCTAGCGTGGCGGGCATGAACGGGCTCACTCTCGCCGACGAGCTGGTCCTCCTCGCCTACGACGAGGCCGGCACCAACCGGCTGGGCCGCCCGCACCTGGACTACGGGCTCGCCGGGGCGGTGCTGCTGGAGCTGACCCTCGCCGGCCGCGTCGAGCTGGTCGAGGGCCGGCTGGCCGTCGTCGACCCGACCCCGGTCGGGCACCCAATGCTGGACGAGGCCCTGGCCAGGGTCGGCGCGGAGGGCAAGCGCCGCCGGCCCAAGGATTGGGTCGGGCGGCTGGCCCGGCAGCTCTCCGACCGCGTGCTGGCCGGGCTGGTCGAGGCCGGTGTGCTCCGACGCGAGTCGGACCGGCTGCTCGGGCTCTTCCCGCGTACCCGGTATCCCTCGCCCACCGGCGGCGAGCCGGTGCCGGAGACGGAGGCCCGGCGGCGGATGCACGCCGCAGTCGTGGCCGACGGGCCGGTCGACGCGCGGACCGGCGCGCTGATCGCGCTTAGCCGGTCGGTCGGGCTGGACCGCAAACTCTTCCCGGACCTGCCGAAGGACCGGGTCAAGGCCCGGCTGGCCGAGATCACGGCCGGCGACTGGGCGTCCGCGGCGACCCGGAAGGCGATCGAGGAGACCCAGGCGGCGGTGCTCACGGCCATCACGACCGCCGTCATCGTCACCACCGCCGCCACCTAGACTCCACGACGGCGGTGGCTCCACCGGGGGCCACCGCCGTCGAGTGCCGGGCCGTCCCGGCGTACGCCTAGCCGGCGACCGGCTCGGCTTCCTTGTCGCCCCGGGTGCTCTCCGGCTTGACCGAGCGGAGCAGCACGCTGGCAACGTCGATCACCTCGACCTGCTCCCCGGCGCCCTTGCCGTTGACCCCGTCGTTGAGCATCGTCGAGCAGAACGGGCAGCCGACCGCGATGGTCCTCGCCCCGGTGGACATGGCCTCCTCGACCCGGTCCACGTTGATCCGCTTGCCGATCTTCTCCTCCATCCACATCCGGGCACCGCCGGCACCGCAGCAGAAGGAGCGCTCGCTGTTCCGCGGCATCTCGATCAGGCCGCTGTCGCGGCCTGCACCGGAAGCGCCGGCCGCGCCACCCTGGCCGCCGCCGAGAGCGGCGCCCAACACCTCGCGCGGCGGGGTGAAGACCCGGTTGTGCCGGCCCAGGTAGCAGGGGTCGTGGTAGGTGAGGCCGCCATCCACGGGCTGCACCGGGGTGAGCTTGCCGGTGGCGACCAGGTGGGCCAGGAGTTGGGTGTGGTGAACCACCTCAAACTCGCCGCCGAGCTGGCCGTACTCGTTGCCCAGGGTGTTGAAGCAGTGCGGGCAGGTGGCGACGATCTTGCGCTTGCTCCGCTCCCGGCCCTCGAACGCCTCGTTCAGCGTCTCGACGTTCTGCTGGGCGAGCATCTGGAAGACGAACTCGTTGCCGATCCGGCGGGCCGGGTCACCGGTGCAGGTCTCGCCCTCACCGAGGATGGCGAAGGAGACGCCGGCCTCGTGCAACAGCGTGGCGACCGCGCGGGTGGTCTTCTTGGCCCGGTCCTCGAACGCGCCGGCACAGCCGACCCAGAACAGGTACTCGAAGTCCTCGACCTCGCCGACCCGGGGCACCTCGAAGCCGAGGCCCTTGGTCCAGTCCTCCCGGGTGTTCTGCGGGGCGCCCCACGGGTTGCCCTTGTTCTCCAGATTGCGGAGCATGACGCCGGCCTCGGACGGGAAGCTCGACTCGATCAGCACCTGGTAGCGGCGCATGTCGACAATGTGGTCGACGTGCTCGATGTCCACCGGGCACTGCTCGACGCAGGCGCCGCAGGTGGTGCAGGACCAGAGCACGTCCGGATCGATGACGCCACCGTCGGCGGCGGTGCCGATCAGCGGCCGGTCGGCCTCGGCCAGGGCCAGCACGTCGACGTTCGCCAGTTGCTCCTGGGTGGCCTTCTCCTCACCGGTCAGGTCCTTGCCGCCGCCGGCCAGCAGGTACGGCGCCTTGGCGTACGCGTGGTCGCGCAGGCTCAGCACCAGCAGCTTCGGCGACAGCGGCTTGCCGGTGTTCCACGCCGGGCACTGCGACTGGCAGCGGCCGCACTCGGTGCAGGTGCTGAAGTCCAGCAGGCCCTTCCAGGTGAACTGCTCGACCTGGGCGACGCCGAACTGGTCCTTCTCCGGGTCGGCCTCCTCGAAGTCGAGCGGCTTGCCGTCGCTCGTCATCGGCCGCAGCGGGCCGAGGCCGGAGCCGGCCGACTTCTCCGGGTCGCGCTTGAAGAAGATGTTGGGGAACGCCAGGAAACGGTGCCAGGCGACGCCCATGGTGACGTTCAGCGAGATCACGATGAGCCAGGTCATCGAGATGACGATCTTGACGAGCGCGGCGAGGCTCACGCCGGCCGTCCAAGCCGGGAGCGCCGCGCCGACCGCGTGGCTGAGCGGGGTGGCCCAGACCGGGAACTCGAAATGGTCGGTGGCGACCTTGAAGCCCCGGATCACGAAGCCGAAGATCAGGACCAGCAGGACGACCCACTCCACGAAGTAGCCCTGCCACATGGTGGAGCCGGTGAACCGGGACCGGTTGCCGGGCCGGTTCGGCCGGTTGCGCAGCCGGATCGCCATCAGCACCAGGATGCCGAGCAGGCCGAAGATGCCGATCAGCTCCGTGACCAGGCCGAAGATCGTCCAGTGCCCGATGATCGGCAGGCCGCCGCCGGGCGTGACCACCTCGAAGTACGCCTCGAGCACCAGCAGCGACAGCACGATGAACCCGACCATCACGAACCAGTGCGCGGCGCCCACCACGCTCCACTTGAGCATGCGGGTGTGACCAGCGGTCTCCACCAGCACCTTCGCCGTGCGGGCGCCCTTGTCGGCGAACCGCTCCGGGGCCGGTTGCCCGAGCCGGATGACGGCCACCATCTGCATGACCGCGCGCACCGCAAGCCCCACCGCCACCGCGGTGACGGCGGCCGCGAGGATCGTGGTGACGATCTGGACGCTGCCCATCGAGTTGGCCTCCCGGTCTGCTGCCTGTCGAGCGGCTCGGCGACCGCGCGGGGCTCAGGGCTGGGCCGGCGTTGCGCCGCTCCCACCCACCCCGACCCGACCGGTCGATGACCTCGCTCCGCTCGGTCATGCAGTGCAGCCTACGCGCAAGGTTACCCAGCAGTAACGTGAGTCATCTCGCATCCGGCCGCGCCGCCCTGCCGACACCTTAGGGGGACCGGGCGCCGCCCGCCGGTCAGGGGCGTCGCGGCGTGACGTAACCCCCCGGAGCGGGTGGTGGAACCGGTCAGCGGCGGCCGCCCGGGGCAGGACAGGGCCGACGGCCCGCCCCCGGTACGACGGCTTCAGGTCGCTGTGCCGCGTCAGACGCGCCGAGCTGAAGGTGTCGCGGGGGGCGGGCCGGACGTCGACCGGTCAGCGCCAGCGGGAGAGCAGGATCAGCGAGGCGACCATCCCGCCGAAGCCCACCGCGAGGTTCCAGTAACCCCACGACATGACCGGATACGCCTGCTCGGAGAGGTAGTACACGACCAGCCAGCCGATGCCGACGACGATCAGCGCCACGGCCGTGATCGGCAGCCAGATGGGGCTCGGCTTGCGCGTCGCCGCCGTTGCCGTGGGACGAACGTCCGTCGGCGGGGTGTACACCTTCTTCTTGCGGACCTGAGACTTGGGCACGACGCTCTCCAGAGGGGGGTACGACCTCGTCCGGCCTGACAACCGGGCGCGGGGGCGACGGTCCATGGCCAATAATGGTTCGACAGCTAGCGTAGTCCCGACGGACCGTCCAGGCCACGAATGGGGTCAGGCCAGTGCGCGGAGTGACCGAAAAGGCGGGACTTTTCGGGTCGAACACACCGGTCCGGGTCGACGCGGACCGGAACGAGACGACGGGAAAGGGAACGCCCGGTGGAGTACACGTCCGGCGCCGCCTCCTGGCAGAAGGTCCTCCGGCGGGCGGTCGCCGGCCTGCTGCCCCGACGGCCGCGGCAGCGCCGCCCGGGCTGGTCGATCGGCGTACCCCTGATCGCCGCCGCGGCGGGGCTGCTGTTCACCACGACCGCTACCACCGCCGGCGGCACGCCGCTGCGGGAAGACCGCCGGCCCCAGCTCACCCAGTTGATCGAGGACCGGCGGGAAGAGGTTGCGGCGAGCGAGAAGCAGGCCGCCGAGCTGCGCGCCGAGGTCGAGGAGCAGACCGCCGCGCTCGCCGACACCGACGGCCCGATCAAGGCCCAGCGCGACCGGGCCGCCGCCAGCCGGCAGGCCGCCGGGTTCACCGCGCTCACCGGCACCGGGGTCACCATCGAGCTGGACGACGCGCCCCGGCGGGCCGACCAGGCCCTGCCCAAAGGTGCCAGCAATGACGACCTGGTCGTCCACCAGGGCGATGTCCAGGCGGTCGTGAACGCGCTCTGGGCGGGTGGAGCCGAGGCGATGTCAATCATGGACGTCCGCGTCCTCAGCACCAGCGCGGTACGCTGCGTCGGTAACACCCTGCTGCTGCACGGCCGGGTGTACTCCCCTCCGTTCAAGATCGTGGCAATCGGCGACCCCGCCGCTCTCCAGCGCGCGCTCGCCGCCTCCGAGGGAGTCCGGTTGTTCAGGGAAGCGGTCGACCACTACCAGCTCGGGTACAAGGAGACCACCTCCACGGTCACCGTGCCGGCGTTCGAGGACTCGACCGCGCTCCAGTCCGCGAAGGTGCTGCAGTGAGGCCGGAGGACGCGCGGGAGCGCCACGACGGCCGCGAGGGGCCGACCGCGTTCATCCCGAAGGTCGACCGGCCCGCACCGCCCCCGGCCCGGCCCGCGCTCGACCTGCCCTGGCCGGAGGCGGAGGCGCCCGATGCGCCGGGCGCCCGGCCGGCCGCCCGGTTCCCGTCCCCGCCCCCGCCCTGGACCGGTGACCCACAGGCCCGCCCGCCGGCGCCCGCCGCCGGCCCGGAGCGCCGCCACCACGACCCCCGCCAGCCGGCCGGCGGCCCCGCCGAGCAGGCCAGCCGCTGGCCGGCGGACCCGGCCACCGCGGGCCCACGCACCAACACAGCCGACGACCGGTTCGACCGCCGGCCGGGGCCGCCGGGCCCGGGGGGCATCGCGCCGGGCCGCTGGAGTGGCGACGACCCCACCGCCCGGCCAGGGCTCAGCACCCACACGCCGGGCCGCCGGGCCGCCGACGAGCCGCGCGCACGCCGGCCGGAGGGCCACACCGCCGCGCCCGGAGCCCCCGGGCCCGGCCGCCGCGCACCCGACGACCCCGGCGCCCGCCGGGCGGAGGGCCCCACCGGCGCGCCAGGCCACCGCTCCTTCGACGGCCCCGGCGCCCGCCGGGCAGAGGGCCCCACCGCTGGGCCCGGCCACCACCCCCCCGACGGCCCCGGCGCCCGCCGGGCAGAGGGCCCCACCGGCGCGTCCGGGCTCCCTACGCACGTACCGGGCCACCGCGCCCCCGACGAGCCAGTCGCCCGCGGGTTCGACACCTCAGCGGTACGACCAGCCGCGCCGGGCGACGGGCCGACCACGTTCATCCCCCCGGTCGGCGACCGACCCGCGCGCCGCTCCGCCGGGCACCCGTACGAGGGCCATGGTGTTCCGCCGGCCGGACGGCCCGGCCGAGACCCGGCCGGCGCCGCCCCTCGGGGCGGGTCACCGGCCGCCGGCGTACCCCGGGCGGCGGGTCCGACCGGGAGCGGCCCGGGTGGACCGGCCGGCGACCCGGCGGACCCGGCCGCGACCGCCCTGATCCCCACTGTCCCGAACCGGCCGGCCCGGAACCAGGCCCTGGACTCGACCGCGCTGATGGGTGCGGTGCCCCCCGTCCAGGACTCCGGCGACGAGCCCGACACCCCCGCCGCGCCGCCCACGCCCCGTCGGGGCGAGCGGGTGGTGCAGCTACGCCCCGAGCAGACCGGCGAGGGCTACAAGAGCGTCTACTCGGAGCTGACCCGGCCCACCGTCGGTTCCCGCCTGCGTACCGCCGTGCGCGGCACCGGCGAACTGCTGATCACCTTCGGCCTGGTGGTGCTGCTCTTCGCCGGGTACGAGATCTGGGGCAAGACGGTGATCGTCGACGCCCACCAGAACGACCTGAACAGCCAGCTCGCCCAGGAGTGGGGGCCGACCGGGGACCCGACGGTCAGCCCGAGCGCGCCCGCCGCGAAGCCCACGCCACCGGCGGAGGGCAAGCCGGTCGCCGGGCTCTACATCCCGAAGTTCGACAAGCACTGGGTGGTGGTCGAGGGGGTCAGCCCGGCCGACATCCGGTACGCCCCCGGCCACTATCCGAAGAGCGCCCTGCCGGGCCAGGTGGGCAACTTCTCCGTAGCCGGGCACCGCATCCGGGCCACCTTCTGGCGGCTGGACGAGCTCCGCACCGGTGACAACATCGTGGTGGAGTCCAAGACCGACTGGTTCGTCTACAAGGTCTACGAGCAGCGCATCGTCCGACCGAACCAGGTCGAGGTGGTGGCCCCGGTGCCCGGCAAACCGGGCGCGAAGCCGACCGAGAAGCTGCTCACCCTGACCACCTGCAACCCCAAGTTCGACAACTACCAGCGGCTGATCATCCACGCCCGGCTGGACCACGTGCAGGCGAAGTCGGCGGGCCGCCCGGCCGAGCTGGAAGGTTGACGATGTACGGGTGGATCTGGCGCAAACTCCCCTTCGGGCTGGCGGGCAAGCTGGCCGGCTCGGTGCTGCTCACCGCGGCGGCGGTCGCCCTGCTCTGGTTCGTGGTCTTCCCGTGGGCGGAGCCCCTGCTCCCCTTCGACGACGTGCAGGTCACCCAGGAGACCGGCGTACCGGGTGAGGATTCGGGCGGCGGCCTCAACGACCCGGAGGTGACCCCGAGCCACGAGGAGATCCCGTACAGCACGGAGACGAACAACGCCCCGCCCACCACCCCGAACAGGTGACCCCGATGCGCGTCCTGGTGATCGACAACTACGACTCGTTCGTCTTCAATCTGGTGCAGTACCTCGGCCAGCTCGGCGTGGACTGCGAGGTCCGGCGCAACGACGAGATCGACGTCGCCGAGGTGGGCCAGGTGGGCGCGGCCGGCGTACTGCTGTCGCCCGGCCCGGGGAGCCCGGACCGCGCCGGCATCTGCCTCGACGTCATCAAGGAGTACGCCGGCAAGTTGCCCCTCTTCGGGGTCTGCCTCGGCTACCAGGCCATCGGTGAGGCGTTCGGCGCGACCGTGACCCGGGCGCCGGAACTGCTGCACGGCAAGACCTCCGAGGTGAGCCACCTCGGGGTCGGGGTGCTCGCCGGCCTGCCCGACCCGTTCACCGCCACCCGGTACCACTCACTCGCCGTGCTGCCCGAGACCCTGCCGGAGGAGCTGGAGGTCACCGGCTGGACCGGCTCCGGCGTGGTCATGGCGATGCGGCACCGGACCCTGCCGATCGAGGGGGTCCAGTTCCACCCCGAGTCGGTGCTGACCGAGGGCGGGCACCTCATGCTGGCGAACTGGCTGGCCGCGTGCGGCTTCCCGGAGGCGCTGGAGCGGGCTCCGGAACTCGCCGCCGAGGTGGACGCCCGCCGCCGGGCCGCCTTCGCCGCCGCCTGACCGTCAGCTCCCCGACCCGGGCGCCGCCGCCCGGCTTGATCCACTCCGCTTACGCGACATCGCGGTGTCGCATGCACTCGGATGCCGCCATGTCGGCGACATTGAGTCGATCATGATGGGCCAGGACGGGCAAGGCCCGACCGAATCGAGGCTCCGACGCACGTCGGGGCCTCGATTCGTCACTGCCTGGTGTCGTGCGCCGTCGGCGGGGTCGGGAAGGGGAACCCACCGCCGCCCCCGGTCGGCGAACCGGTGGGTGTCGGCGTCGCGGTCGCGCTGTCGGACGGCTCGGGCGCCGCGAAGTCGACGTAGATGGTGACCCTCGTGTTCTTCTCAGCGGTGGCGTTGCCACCCGGTTTTTGGCTGCTGACCAGGCCAGCCTTGTCCGGGGACACCTCGTTGCCATCGAGCTTCCGCACCTTGTAGCCGGCGTCCTCCAGCATCTTGGTCGCCCGGTCCTCTGGCAGGCCGACCACGTCCGGCACCTTGGTGATGTTGCCCTTGGAGACCTCAACCACGACCTTCGAGCCCTCGTCGACCGTGGTGCCCTCACCCGGCGTCACCCTGGTGACCTGCCCCTCGGGCTGCCCGCTGTCGACATCCTTCCGGGTGACCTGCAGCTTCAGCTCGTCCAGGCGATTCTTGGCGCTCTCATAGGTGCTGCCCACCAGGCCGCGGGGGACCGTCGCCTGGGGCTTGCCGCCGCAGATCTGGAGCGTCACCACCGAGTTCTTGGCCGCCTCGGTGTTCGGATCTGGGCTCTGGCCGACGACGGTGTCCTTCTCACAGGTGGCGTTCTGCACCGGGTCGCCGAGCTCCGAGCGGAGCCCGGCCTGCTGGATCACCGCCTGCGCCTCCACCTGGCTCTTGCCCTGCACCCCCGGGACCTGGACCTTGTCGGCGCCGGCCTGGTTGAGCCAGAGGGCGGCGGCCAGGGCGATCACCGCGAGTACGCCGAGCGCGGCGAAGGTGGCGATCACCCAGGCGGAGCTCTTGCGCTTGCGCGGGTCGCCGACCCGGGCCGGAATCTGCTGCCGGGTCTGCGGCCCCATCACCTGCGTCTGGTAGCCCCCCGCCCCGGCCGGGCCCATCGGGGCGGTCTCGTCGGCGGGCATGACCGGGGTGGCCAGCACCGGCCGGCCGGCGGCGGCGCGGAGCAGGTCCGCCCGCATCTCGCCGGCGCTCTGGTAGCGGTTCAGCGGGTTCTTGGACAGCGCCTTGAGCACGATGGCGTCGACCGCGGGGTTGACGTCCGGGTTGATGCTGCTCGGCGTCGGCGGGGCCTCCCGCACGTGCTGGTACGCGACGCTGACCGGGCTGTCCCCGACGAACGGCGGGTGCCCGCAGAGCAGCTCGAACAGCACGCAGCCGGCCGCATAGACGTCGGAGCGCGCGTCGACCGCCTCACCGCGGGCCTGCTCGGGGGAGAGGTACTGCGCGGTGCCGATGACGGCGCTGGTCTGCGTCATCGTGGTGGCCCCGCTGGCCAGCGCCCGGGCGATGCCGAAGTCCATCACCTTGACCTGGCCGGTCTGGGTGAGCATGACGTTGCCGGGCTTGATGTCCCGGTGGATGATCCCGTGGCGGTGGCTGAACTCCAGCGCCGCGCACATGTCGGCGCAGATCTCCAGCGCCCGCCGCGGCTGCAGCCGACCCTCGGCGCCCAGCACCTCCTTGAGGGTCCGCCCGTTGACGAACTCCATCACGATGAAGGGCAGCGTCTCGCCGGTCGGCGCGGTCTCCTCGCCGGTGTCGTACACGGCGACGATGGCCGGGTGGTTGAGCGAGGCGGCGTTCTGCGCCTCACGCCGGAACCGCATCTGGAAAGTGGCGTCCCGGGCCAGGTCCGCCCGGAGCATCTTGATCGCGACATCCCGACCGAGCCGGAGATCGCGACCGCGGTGCACCTCCGCCATGCCGCCGTAGCCGAGCAGCTCGCCGACCTGGTACCTGCCACCGAGCAGGCGGGCCTGCGCTGTCATCGCGTCTCTCGTCCTTCGCTCGTCGTCGTGTCGCCGCCAGCCGGCTGGAGCCGTACCTCACGACGGTACGACGTCCGGACCAGATCGTCCCCTCCGTGGGCCCGCACCGCGCCGGAGGTCACGCTCACCGGGGCAAGCGCGCCGGGGTCTCCGGCCAACGTGCCCTTCTTGTACTTGTACGAAATCACGCCCGAGCAGAGCACGACCAGTATGGCCACCACGATCGCGATCACCCACCGCCCGGACCGGGACCTGCGGGGAGCCGGGGCGGCCGCCGGGCTGGCGTACCCGAGGGGGTTGGGCTGCCGGGGCGGCGGGACGGTCGCCGCGCCGCGCGGGGCCAGCGGCGGGCGGGGCTGCGGGGCGGGCGGCGCCACCGCGGCCGGCCGGGCGGCGACCGGCGGGCGGCTGGCCACCGTGGGCGGGTGGGGCTGCGGTCGCGGCGCGGCCGGGACCTGCGCCCGGGCCGCCGGCGCCGCCGACGAGGAGGGTACGGCGGAGACCGGCCCCGGACGTCCGCCGGCGCGCGCCTGCTGCGACAGGGCGAGCTTGGCCTGCCGGGCCACGCTGGCCAGGGCTGCGGCGCTGGGCCAGCGGGCCGCGGGGTCCTTCGCCAGGGCCCGCTCGACGATGGCGCGGACCTGGGGCGGGATGTCGGCGGGGAGCGGCCGGGGAGCCTCCCGGACGTGCTTCATGGCGATTTCGAGGGGGTTGTCCCCCTCGAACGGCCGCCGGCCGGCGAGGCACTGGTACGCGACCACGCCGAGCGCGTACACGTCGGAGGCGGGGGTGGCGACGGCGCCGGTGGCCTGCTCCGGGGAGATGTACGAGGCCGTGCCGAGCACCGAGCCGGCGGCGGTGAGCTGGCCGACCAGGTCGGAACGGGCGATCCCGAAGTCGGTGAGCACCAGCGTGCCGTTCGGCCGGACCAGCAGGTTGCCCGGCTTCACGTCGCGGTGCACGATTCCCTTCTCGTGCGCCGCATGGAGCGCGTCGGCGGCCTGCGCGAGCAGGGCCATCGTCCGGGCGGGGGTGAGCCGCCCGACCCGGCTGAGCGTGGAGGAGAGCGCGTCGCCCTCGACGTACTCCATGACCAGGAAGGCGATCTGCTGGTCGCTGCCGAAGTCGTAGACGTCCACCACGCCGGGGTGGTTGATGGTGGCCATAGTCCGCGCCTCGCCGCGGAACCGCTCGGCGAAGCCGGGCTCGTCGAGCAGGGCGGGGAGCAGGCTCTTCACGGCGACCGTACGACCCAGCACCTGGTCGGTGCCGCGCCAGACGTCGCCCATGCCACCGCTGGCGATCCGCTCGTCGAGGCGGTAGCGGTTGCCGAGCTGCACCCCTGGGCTGAGCATGTCAGCGGCCTCCGGAGCCGGCGATGGCCGCCTCCATGATCCGGCCGGCGATCCGGGCCGCCTCGGCGCTGCCGCCCTTGCCGGCCCGCTCCAGCTCCACGCAGACGGCGGAGATCGGGGTGCCGTTCTTGTCGAGCGCGAAGCCGATGAACCAGCCGTGGTCGGGCGTGTCCGGGCCGGACTGGGCGGTGCCGGTCTTGCCGCCGACCGTGTAGCCCTTGACGGCGGCGCTCTCGCCGGTGCCCTTCTTGACGACGCTGACCATCATGTCCTGCAGGTCGGCAGCCACCTGGCCGCTCACCGGCCGGCGCAGCTCACGCGGCTTGGCGGTGTAGTAGCTGGTGGTGCGGTCCGGGGCAAGCAGCTGCTTGACCAGGTACGGCCGCATCTGGCTGCCGCCGTTGGCGACCGAGGCGGCGATCAGCGCGCCCTGCAGCGGCGTCATCCGCACGTTGTTCTGCCCGATCGAGGACTGGGCCAGCGCGGCCGGGTCGGTGCCCCCGTCCGGGTTCTGCATGTCACCGGTCCGGCTGGCCGCCACCGGCAGGCCGCCCTCGTTGAGCTGCCCGACGGTGAGGTCGTCCTGCTCGAAGCCGAACTGGCGGGCCTTCTCCTTGACCTTGTCGGCCCCGAGCTTCACGCCGAGCTGGGCGAAGCCGGTGTTGCAGGAGAAGGTGACGGCGTCCTTGAGGGTCACCGGGGTGCCGGTCGGCCCGGGGCAGATGGTCGGGGCGGCGTTCTTGATCGGCGAGCCTGAGGTCGGCGGGGTGTAGCTCGACCCGGCCGGGATCTCGGTCTGCGGGCTGATGCCGCTCTCCAAGGCCGCCGCGGCCATCACGATCTTGAAGGTGGAGCCGGGAGGCAGGGTTTCGGACAGGGCCCGGTTGGCCAGCGGGCGGTCCGGATCCTTGTTGAGCTTGTTGTACGCCGTCTGGGCCGCCTCGGTGTCGTGGCTGACCAGCGGGTTCGGGTCGAAGCTCGGCATGGAGACCAGCGCCTGCACGGCCCCGGTACGCGGGTCGATCGCGATCGCCGCGCCCCGGGTGGCCCCGACCTGGTTGTTCTGCAGCTGCTTGAAGGCCGTCGCCTGCGCCCCCTTGGAGAGGGTCAGCAGCA
Source organism: Micromonospora sp. NPDC006431 (assembly GCF_042870725.1). NCBI lineage: Bacteria > Bacillati > Actinomycetota > Actinomycetes > Micromonosporales > Micromonosporaceae > Micromonospora > Micromonospora sp. NPDC006431. Next base: position 259,595 of record NZ_JBIAHQ010000001.1, on the reverse strand, counting down.
CGTTGCCACCACCGGTCTTGTTCCCGGTGAACATGTCCTTCACCCGGTCGCCGATGAGCTGGTCGCTGGTGCCGGCGAGGAAGTCGTTCTCGAGCTGCTCGATGCCGATGTCGCCGAGGTTGACCGGCTTGTAGCCGAGCACGTGCGCGTACATCTCGCCGTCCGGGTAGCTGCGCTGGAACTTCAGCTTGCCGCCGGTCTCCTTGCTGAGGGCGTACGCGGTGCCGCCGACCTCGATGTTGCCGCGCTTGCGCTCGTACTCGGCGACCTGGACCCGGCCGTTGTAGTCGCTGTTGCGGTATTCGTCGGCCTTGTAGGCCTGAATCCAGTTCAGGTTCGCGAAGAGCAGCCCGAAAAGGATCATCACGACCACGCCGACGCGGCGCAGGGGTGCGTTCACGGCCGGATCACCTCCGTGGGAGCACCGTGCAGCTGCTCGGGCGGGCCGCCGGACGGCCGGACCGCCGGGCCACCGGGCGCCACCGGCCGGCGAGCGCCGTCGGAGACCCGGAGCAGGACCGCGATGAGCAGCCAGTTCGCCATCAGCGACGAGCCACCGGCGGAGAGAAACGGGGTGGTCTGACCGGTCAGCGGGATGAGCTTGCTGATCCCGCCGACGATGACGAAGACCTGCAGGCCCAGGGTGAAGGCCAGGCCGCCGGCGAGCAGCTTGCCGAACGAGTCCCGCACCGCGAGGGCGGCCCGCAGCCCCCGCTCGACGATCAGCAGGTAGACCACGAGCAGCGCGGAGAGGCCGAAGAGCCCGATCTCCTCGCCGATGCCGGCGAAGATGAAGTCCGTCTGCACCTCGGGCAGCAGGGTCGGCTGGCCACCGCCCGGCCCGGCCCCGAAGAGGCCGCCGGTGCCGAGCGTGAGCAGACCCTGAACGAGCTGGTAACCCTTGTCGTACGGGTCACCGAACGGGTCCAGCCAGATCTCCGCCCGCAGGTAGAAGTTGGCGAATGGACCGCCCACCGTGCCGCCCAGCAGGTAGGCCACGTAGGCGCCGCCGAAGAACAGGATCAGACCGATGAGCAGCCAACTGACCCGTTCGGTGGCGATGTAGAGCGTCACCACGAACATGCCGAAGTAGAGCAGCGAGGTGCCCAGGTCCTTCTCGAACACCAGGACCAGGAGGCTGATGATCCAGACCACCAGGACCGGCCCGAGGTCCCGCCCGCGCGGGAAGTCGATGCCGAGCACCCGCCGGCTGGCCAGCGACAGCACCTCCCGCTTGCGGACCAGGTAGTAGGCGAAGAAGGCGAGCAGGGCGAGCTTGGCGAACTCACCCGGCTGGATCGAGAAGCCGCCGATCCGGATCCACAGCTTGGCGTTGTTGATCTCGGAGAACCGGGCCGGCAGCACCGCCGGGATCATCACCAGCACGATGCCGGCCAGCCCCAGGGTGTACGCGTACCGGGAGAGCGACCGGTGGTCCCGCATGATCGCCAGCAGGGCGGCGGCGAGGATCACCGCGGCGAGCGTCCAGGCGAGCTGCCGGCCGCCCGTACCGGCGAAGATGGCGAGGTGCTCCCGGTCGGCCGGGGCGGCCTGGGCCAGGTCGTAACGGCGCAGGAAGCCCACGCCGATGCCGTTGAGCAGGGCGACCGCCGGCAGCAACGCCGGGTCGGCGAAGGGCGCCAGCCAGCGGATGATCAGGTGCAGGCCGAGGAAGACCAGCCCCAGCGCGGCGGCCGGGATCCAGAAGTCCGGGGTGACCGTGTCCAGCACGGTCGCCTCGACCGTCGCCGAGTATGCCGCCACCAGCACCATGGCGAGCAGGAGCAGGGACAGCTCGGCGTTACGCCGGGACCGGGCCAGGCGCACGCCAGGCTGCTCGCCCGTCGAGACGGGCGAGGTTGCCGGTACGGCGGCTGCGGTCACGGATGAGTCCTCGGGCTCGAGCCGACGGTCACTCCGGCGACCGGCAGCCTGCCGGGTCGACCGGCGGGACCGTGTCGGAGGGGGCGACGTCGGGCGTGGTGGTGGGCGCGGTCGGGGCGGTGGCCGGCGCGCTGGCGGTGGCGCTGACGGCCGGGGCCAGCGGGCTGGCCGTCCCGGTCGGGACAGCGGTCGGGGACACGGTCGGCGTCGGGCTGACCGCGGCCGCCGTCGGGCTGGTCGGGCAGGTCGGCTTGAGGTTCGGGTTGGCCGGGTCGTCGCTGGTCAACTCGGCCAGCCGGCGCTCGGCGTCCGGCTCGCTCTTCGCCTGGATGCCCTGCTTCACCTGCTCCTGCGCGGCCAGGGTGAGGTCGTCCAGCTTGGCCGGGCTGGTGGCGTGCACGCTCGACAGGTCGAGCCCGGCGATCTGGCCCGGCACCCCGCGGAAGACCGCGAGCTTGCCGTCCTCGGTGGCGCCGACGTAGTACTGGCGCTGGGTGTAGCTCCACCCGCCGAAGAGGCCACCGCCGAGGATGACCAGCAGCGCCAGCAGCATCGCCGCGGTACGCACCGGGCGGTACCGACGGCGTTCCGGCTCGTCCTCGCGGTCCACCGGATCCTCCGGCGCGGCCGGCCGCGGCGCGGACAGGGCCGAGGCGCGGGCCGCCGGGGTGGACCCGTCCGCGGAGGTCGCCATGCCCCGGTCCCGGGCGGCGGCGCCGCCGACGATCGGGGATGCCTCGACGATGTCCTGGTCGGTGGCGTCGGCGATGATCACCGTGATGTTGTCCGGGCCGCCGCCGCGCAGGGCGAGCTGCACCAGGCGCTCGACGCACTGCTGCGGATCGGCGTACTCGCGCATCGTGTCGGCGATGGTGTCCGCGCTGACCACGCCGGACAGCCCGTCGGAGCAGATCAGGTAGCGGTCGCCGGGGAGCACCTGGCGGACGCTGTACTCCGGGTCGATGTCGCGGCCGTCCAGCGCCCGGGTGAGCAGCGACCGCTGGGGGTGGCTGCTCGCCTCCTCCGCGCTGATCCGGCCCTCGTCGACGAGCATCTGGACGTAGGTGTCGTCCTTGGTGATCTGCGCGAACTCGCCGTTCCGCAGCAGATAGGCGCGCGAGTCGCCGATGTGGACCATGCCGAGCTTGCTGCCCGAGAAGAGGGTGGCGGTGAGCGTGGTGCCCATCCCCTCCAGCTGCGGGTTGGCGTCCACGGTCTCGCGGAGTTGTTGGTTGGCGGTGCCCACGGCGGAACGCAGCGCGTCGACGAGGGCGTCCCCGGGGACGTCCTCGTCGAGGGGCGCCATGGCACCGATGACGATGTTGCTGGCGACGTCACCGGCGGCCATGCCGCCCATGCCGTCGGCGACGGCGAGTAGCCGCGGCCCGGCGTAGACGGAGTCCTGGTTACCGTCTCGGATCAGACCGCGGTCGCTGTGGGCCGCATAGCGCAGGGTCAAAGTCATGGCCGTAATTCGAGGGAGGTGCGGCCGATCCGGATCGGCACGCCGAGGGGGACGGGGGTCGGTCCGGTGACCTTAGCGCGATCCAGGTAGGTGCCGTTAGTCGATCCGAGGTCCTCGACGAACCACTGCCCGTCGCGCGGCACCAGCCGGGCGTGTCGCGCCGACGCGTAGTCGTCGGTGATGACCAGCGTCGAATCCTCGGCCCGGCCGATGGTGATCTGCGACTCGCCGAGGGTGATCCGGGTGCCGGCCAGCTGGCCGGCGGTGACCACCAGCTGGTGCGCGGCTCTGCCCCGCTTCACCTTCGCCGGCCTCGCCGCCTGCCCGGTCGAGGCCCCGACCGCGCGCGGCGCGGCCACCAGCCGACCCGACCGGGCCCCCGCGAAGAGATCTCGGCGGATCACCCCGACCACCGTGAAAACGAAGATCCACAGCAGGATGAGGAACCCGAACCGGGCGACGGTGATGACGAGTTCCGGCAAGGCGGATCAGCCGTCCACGCGGAAGGTCAGGGTGGTCGTGCCCAACTGGATCATGTCGCCCGGGTTGAGGGCGACCGCGGAGACGCGCTGGCCGTTGACCATCGTGCCGTTGGTGGAGCCGAGGTCGGTCAGCACGACCTGGCCGCCGTCGAAGTCGAGCCGGGCGTGCCGCCGCGAGATGCCGACGTCGGGCAGGCGCAGGTTGGCCTGGTCGCCGCGGCCGATCACGGTCGAGCCCATCTGGAGCGGGTACGTGCGGCCGTCACCGGAGACCAGCCGGACGTTGCGACCGCCGCCGTGCCCCGGCGGCGGGCCGTAGCCGCCACCCTGGTCGTACGACGGGTAGGCCGGGCCGGCGTCGTAGCCGCCGGGCGCGGAGACCGGGGCGACGTCGCCGCCGGTGTAGACCTCGGCGGTGACCCGGAACATCCCGGTGTCCAGCCCTTCGCCACGCTCGACCTCGACGATCACGTCGCCGTAGACCGTCCAGGCCTGCTCGCCGATGAACTCCGCCTGCGACTGGGCCAGCTCCTGGGCCAGCGCGGCGGCGTACGGCGCCAGCCGACTGTGGTCGTACGGCGAGAGATCGATCACGTAGCGGTTGGGCACCAACGTGCGCCCACCGGCCAGGATCGCCTTGTGCGCCTCGGCCTCCCGCTGCATGGCGTTGAGGATCTCCACGGGGTGGACGACCCCTTTGAAGACCTTGGCGAAGGCCCCCTCGACCAGGCCTTCCAGACGCTTCTCGAAGCGTTGCAGCACGCTCACCGGCTCCTCCTCGGGTCCCGAGGCAATGATGGTATCCGGACACCGCCTCCGCAGCTCACACGCCGCTCGGCCGGCCCCGGCGGCCCGTTCGTGGCTGGCCCTGCGGTCGTGCTAGAGTTTCGTCCGCCACGAACGGTGATCGCTCGTGGCGATGACCGGGAACAGCGTAATATGTCTCGGCACCTGCCGCAGTCGGTGGGACCGGGATGAGTTACGGTGTTCCAGGTCAAGGCCACGGGGAAGTGGCGGAATGGCAGACGCGCACGGTTCAGGTCCGTGTGCCCGAAAGGGCGTGGGGGTTCAACTCCCCCCTTCCCCACCATCACGAGGGCTCCGCACATAGCGGGGCCCTCGCGCCATATCGGGGCATGCCGGTCGTCACGCTATGCTCCGATGGTTTCCCTGCCCCCTATCGATCAGGAGTGGCGTGTGACTGTCGCGTTGGTGACCGGTTCCGGCGGTCTGATCGGCTCTGAGGCGGCCCGGCACTTCGCGGGCCTCGGTCTCGATGTGGTCGGTATCGACAACGACATGCGGCGGTACTTCTTCGGCGAGGACGGCTCGACATCCTGGAGCCTGGACCGGCTCGCCGCCGAACTGGGCAGCGCCTACACCCACTACGCGGTGGACATCCGGGACCGGGACGGCCTGGAGCAGGTCTTCAAGAAGTATGGCTCGGACATCGGCGTCGTGATCCACAGCGCCGCGCAGCCGAGCCACGACTGGGCCGCCAAGGAGCCGTACACCGACTTCGACGTGAACGCCGGCGGCACCCTCAACGTGCTGGAGAACACCCGCCGGCACGCCATCGAGGCGCCCTTCATCCACTGCTCGACCAACAAGGTCTACGGCGACCGCCCGAACAGCCTGCCCCTGGTCGAGCTGGAGACCCGGTACGAACTGCCCGAGGACCACCCCTACCACCAGGGCATCACCGAGGACATGTCGATCGACGAGTCGCTGCACTCGGTCTTCGGCGCCTCGAAGGTCGCCGCCGACGTGATGGTCCAGGAGTACGGCCGGTACTTCGACATGAGGACCGCCTGCTTCCGAGGCGGCACGCTGACCGGCCCGGCCCATTCGGCGGCCGAGCTGCACGGCTTCCTGGCCTACCTGATGCGCTGCGTCATGGAGGGCCGGACGTACAACCTCTTCGGCTACAAGGGCAAGATGGTCCGGGACGCGATCCACTCCCGGGACGTGCTGACCGCCTTCGAGGCGTTCTTCCGCGAGCCACGGTCGGCCCAGGTCTACAACCTGGGTGGCGGCCGGCATTCGAACACCTCGCACATCGAGGCGTTCCGGATCGCCGAGGAGATCACCGGCCAGGAGGCGAAGATCAACTATGTTGAACAGGCCCGCACCGGCGATCACCAGTGGTACGTCAGCAGCATGGCCCGGTTCGAGGAGCACTACCCGAACTGGAAGATCACCTACGACGTGCCGATGATCCTCCGCGAGATCTACGACGCGAACGTCGACAAGTGGGTGCCGAAGGCATGACCACCGGCAGCACCAAGCGGAACGTGCTCGGCGTACTCGTCGACGCGACCGACTACGCCCGGGCGACCGAGGCGGTGGTCGCGGCGGCGCAGGAGCGCCGTCCGCTGGCGCTGACCGCGCTGGCCGTGCACGGCGTGATGACCGGGGTGCTCGACCCGGCGCACAACGCCCGGCTCAACGCGTTCGACGTGGTCACCCCGGACGGGCAGCCGGTCCGCTGGGCGCTCAACCTGCTGCACGGCGCCGGGCTGACCGACCGGGTCTACGGCCCGGAGCTCACCCTCCGGGTGCTCGCCCGGTTCGCCGACGAGGGACTGCCGGTCTACCTGTACGGCTCCACCGAGGCGACCCTGTCCCGGCTGGTCCCGGCCCTCGAGCGGAAGTTTCCGGCGCTGAAGATCGCCGGAGTCGAGCCGTCCAAGTTCCGGTCGCTGCAGCCGGGCGAGGATGTCGAGATCGCCGACCGGATCAAGGCCAGCGGCGCCCGGCTGGTCCTGGTCGGGCTGGGCTGCCCGCGCCAGGAGGTCTTCACGTACGCCATGCGCCCGCTGCTGGACATGCCGCTGATGGCGGTCGGCGCGGCGTTCGACTACCACGCCGGCCTGCTGCGCAACCCGCCGCCGTGGATGCAGCGGGCCGGGCTGGAGTGGTTCTGGCGGCTCGGGCTGGAGCCGAAGCGGCTCTGGCGCCGGTACGTGATCCTCAACCCGGCCTACCTGGCCCGGCTGACCGCACAGAAGACCGGCCTGTGGAAGGCGGCCCCGCCGGCACCGGCCACCCAGCGCCCCGCCGGCTTCGACGTCTGACGCCGGAATCAGTCCGGCGGCACCTCGGAGCAGGAGCCGGCAACGACGTCCGGCGGCCACCGAGAGGTGACCGCCGGACGCCGGTGGGAAGGTTGGCTCAGGAGACGTTGACCGCGGTGTCGTCGATCACGAAGGACGTCTGCAGGGAGATGTCCTCGCTGCCGGTGAACTTCAGCGTGACGGTCTGCCCGGCGTACGCGGCCAGGGAGAACGACTTCTGGCTGTACCCGGCGGCCTTGTTCAGGTTCGAGTAGGTCGCCAGGGTCGCCAGCACCGTGCCGGAGGAGTTGAGCACCTGCACCCGCAGCGTGTCGTACGCCGTGGTGGTGGTCGACTCGGCGCTGTCGATGTGCAGCCAGAAGGAGAAGTTGTACGACGAGCAGCCGGCCGGCAGGCTCACCGGCTGCGACAGCGTGTCGGTGTGCGTGGTGCCGTAACCGTCCAGCCATGCGTTCCAGGTGCCGCCGTGGGTCGGCTGGCCGCTGGCGCCGTACTGGCCGATGACCCCGGACGAGGCCGCCCAGACCGTGTTACCCGACTCGAAACCGGGGTTACCCAGCTTTTGCCCGGCACCCGTGCAGCCACCACCGCTGCCCACGGTGAGCGTGTAGGTGGCCGTCTTCGTGCCCGACGCGGCCGTACCGCTGATCGTCACCGGGTAGCTGCCGGCCGGGGTGCTGGTCGACGTGGTGATGGTGAGGGTGGAGGAGCCGCCGGAGGTCACTGTGGCCGGGTTGAACGAGGCGCTGGCGCCGGTCGGCAGGCCGCTCGCGGAGAGGCTGACCGACTGGGCCGAGCCGCTGGTGGTGGCGGTGCTGACGGTGGCCGTCACCGAGCCGCCCGGTGCGGTGGAGCCGGACGTCGGCGACACCGAGACGGAGAAGTCGTTGGTCGGCGTGCCGTTGACCACGTAGAGCAGCTTGTTGGGTGAGCCGGTCCCCGGGTTGGTCACCACGCCACTGGTGGCGTTGTTCACCAGGTAGTCGCGGACCTGCTGGGGAGTCCAGGACGGGTTGGCGCTGGCGACCAGCGCCGCCGCGCCGACCACGTGCGGGGTCGCCATCGACGTACCGCTGATGGTGTTGCTGGCGGTGTCGCTGGTGTTCCAGGCGGAGGTGATCGACGAGCCCGGCGCGAAGATGTCCAGGCAGGTGCCGATGTTGGAGAACGACGACCGCGCGTCGGTGTTGGTCGTCGAGCCGACCGTGATCGCCTCGGTGACCCGCGCCGGTGAGGTGTTGCAGGCGTTCGCACCGCTGTCGTTGCCGGCCGCCAGGCCGTAGGTGATGCCGGCGTTGACGGAGTTGCGCACCGCCGTGTCGAGAGTGGTGTCCACGCCGCCACCGAGGCTCATGTTGGCCACCGCGGGCTTGACCGCGTTCTGAGTCACCCAGTTGACACCGGAGACGACCCCGGCGGTGGTGCCGCTGCCGGCGCAGTTGAGCACCTTGACCGCGATCAGCTGCACGCCCTTGGCGACCCCGTACGACGAACCGCCGACGGTGCCCGCGACGTGGGTGCCGTGGCCGTTGCAGTCGGTGTTGTTGCTGTCGACGGTGTTGGTGCCCCAGCTGGCCCGGCCGCCGAAGTCGCTGTGGGTGGTCCGGATGCCGGTGTCGATGATGTACGCCCGGACGTTGGTGGCCGTGTTCGGGTATGTGTAGGAGCTGTTCAGCGGCAGGTTGCGCTGGTCGATCCGGTCCAGGCCCCAGGACGGCGGGTTGGTCTGGGTGCCGGCGATCGAGATGACGTGGTTCTGTTCCACGTACGCCACTGCGGGATCGGCGGCGATCCGCGCGGCGGCCGGTGCACCGATCCGGATCTCGAAGCCGCGCAGCGCGGCCGTCCAGGTCCGCGCGACGGTGCCGCCGTGCCGGGCGGTCAGCCGCTGCGCGGTGTCGCCGACGCCCGTGGCGGCGACGACGCTGTCCTTGAAAACGACGAGGTAGCTGTCGGCCACCGCGGTGGCACCGCCAGCATTCCGGATCACTCCGCTGGGTTCGGCGGCCAGTGCGGGCGTGGCCGCCGTGATCATTGCCAAGGCGGTTACGCCGACGAGTACGGACCTGTGTGGGAGAACCATCTCCCTACCTCCCTCCGACCGGCGCAGGTCGGCCCGCCGGGGACAGGCAGATCGACGTCGACCGATCGAGAAGAGGCTAGATCGAGGAGTCGCCGATGTGAAGATGTCGAATTCTCAATAACGCTGATGGGATGGCCCCTACGGGACGAGGTACGGGGCCAACCGGGGTCGTGCCCCGATTCGATGCCGGCCGAACTGGGCAAGGCTGAGAGACATGGACGACCATCTCGCCGTGCTGCTCCCCGTCGCCGCCGTCTGGCTGGCCGCCGGGGTCGTCGCGGACGGACTGCCCCGGCTGGACCGCGCCCGCGCCCTGCGCCGACGTACCGGATGGTTGTCCGGGCTGACCCTGGCCGGCCTGGTGCTGACGACGGGGGTGCTGGTCCTGGGCCTGCAGAGCGCCGGGACGACGCCGATCGACCGGGCCGCCGGCGGCCTCACCCTCGCGGCGACCCCGGCGCTGGTCGTCGCGGTCTGCACGGTCCGGCGGGTACGGCGGCTACGGGCCGGCGCGGGTGCCTTCAGCGCCGCACCGGACACCCCGGCCCCCCACGGGCTGCGCGCCGCCGCGGCGCACCCGCTGATCGGGCTTCCGCTCCAGGTGACCGCGCTCGCCGTCGTCCCGGCCGTGGTCTCGGCTGCGGGCGTCGACCTGCCCGCGGCACCCGCCGTGGCCGGCCCGGCGATCACCGTCGGCGTGCTCGGCGTCCTCGCGATCGGGGTACGCCACGCGTTGCGGCACAACCGGCTCGCCGAGCGGGCGCAGCCGCTGGCCACGACGCCGGCGCAGCCGCCGGCGGCCCCGACGCCGGCGACCCCGGTGTCAGCGCGAGCGGCTGGCCCCCTGCACGTATAGCAGTTCGAGGATCGCTCGGGTCGCCTCGAACCAGCGGTCCAGCCAGCCGGGCGGCGGCACGCTGCCGCGCGGGGGCAGTTCCATCAGCAGGCCGCGCAGCAGCGGGTGGTCCGCCAGGGACTCGGCCGGCTCCAACGGCCAGCCGGTCGGTGGGAACGACGGTTCGGTGAGCGGGTTCGGATCCAGCGACGGCAGGGAGAGCGGCGGGGAGCTCTGCTCCGGGGCGTCTCCTTCCCGGCCCCCGATCTCGGCGTCGGTGGAGACCACCTCGGTGAGGACGGTGTCCCGACGCGCCCCGCGGTACTTGCCACCGAACCGCTCCGGCTTGCCCGGGCCGTTGGTGAGGTTCTCTGAACCGATCGTCGTCATCCGTCTCGCCTGCCTTGTTCGGTTGCCGATCCGTGCGGTTCAACGAGGCGGAACGGAACTGGCGACGGGTGGCCGGAGCGGGCCGGCTCGGAACACGGAATGGTCCCGCCCGGCGACGCTGCCGGGCGGGACCATGCACGCGGTCCGGGTCGCCGGATCAATCCCGGACGAACACACCGTCCCTGGCGCCGGCGACGAAGGCGTGCCAGTCGCCCGGGGCGAAGACCAGGGCGGGGCCCGTCTTGTCCTTCGAGTCCCGGACGCCGATCGCCCCGGTCACGTACGCGACCTCCACGCAGTTGTCACAGTTCGGCCCGCTCTTGGAGCTCTTGAACCAGGTCGCCTGCGTCAGGTCCACGGGGAACTCCTTGGTCGCCATTTCCACAGTGGCTCCTCTGCCAGTTTTGCGATGTGTGCGATGGATTCCTCCGGGCGAATGGCTGATGCTCGGATGTGATCGAAGATGAAGCTGTACTTCTGCAGTTCGTCGCTCTTCTCCAGGAAGAGCCCACCCGTGGCGTTCTCCGCGTACACGACATCGGGATCACTCGGTTCGGGGAAGCTGAGGATCGTGAAGGTCCCGTCCATACCGGCGTGTGCGCCCGCCTCGAAGGGCAGGACCTGCAACGTCACGTTCGGCAGTTCGGCCACCTCCACCAGCCGGGTCAGCTGGCCACGCATCACCGCGTCGCCGCCGACCGGCCGGCTCAGCACCGCCTCATCGAGCACCACCCACAGATCGACCGGATCGTCCTGAGTCAGCAACGACTGACGACCGAGGCGGACACGGACACGTTGTGCGACCTCCTCGGCGGTGAAGTCGGGCCGGGCGGCCCGGATCATCGCCGAGGCGTACTCCTCGGTCTCCAGCAGGCCCGGCACGACCTGCTGCTCATACGCCCGGATCGAGCTGGCCGCCGCCTCCAGCCCCACGTACGCCCCGACCAGCACCGTGCTGTAGGGGTGCCACCACCCCTTCTGCCGCGCCTCGCGAGCGATCTGCACCAGCTCGTCGCTCTCGGCGCCGACCACCCCGTAGATGCGGAGCATGTCCCGCACGTCGCGGGGCGTGGCCGTGGTGTGGCCGGTCTCGATCCGGGAGATCTTGGAGGCCGAGCACTCCAACTGCTCGGCGACCACCTCGATGGTGATGCCGGCGGCCTCCCGCTGGCGGCGGAGTTCCGCCCCCAGCCGTCGACGCCGGATGGTCGGGCTGCGCCGCTCGCTCACGACGCCGCTCCGCGGCCCGCTGGGCGGGGATGCTGACTGCTCGTGCTCACGCTGCCGCCTCGCTCCGCCCCGCGGCGTCGCGACGCACCGCGCCGCCGAGCGTCACGGTTCGCTCGATCCGCTCGCTCACCCGACCACCTCCGGTCGATCGCGCCCGGTGCGACACCCGCCTGGGGCGCGGCCGTCGTACGGCGGGCGGTCGTTCGCGGCAGGGGGTGATGCCGGTCGTCGACCGGCCGCGACGGGCGAAACCGCCGTCCAGTGTGCCGTTTGGATGGCATGCGCTTCAAGCGTCCCGTTCACGTGTCCTGCTCGCGTATCGGCAAATCTCGACGTGCAACTTGCATGAAGCACGCCGCTGGTGCACTCTGTCGATATGGCACGGGTTACTCACCGTCTTCGCATGATCTCCCGGCGTGGTGATCCCACGAGGGGTGGGACGGCGGGAGGGGAGCCGTCCCGCGCCTCGCGACCTGCCCCGGGATGAAGACCCCGCCGCTGCACGCCAGCTTGGCTGCGGCGGTGGGAGCGGTAACCGGGAGCAGCCGGGTGATGGTCGGGCGTCGGCCCGTGACCGCGGGTACGACCCGACCAACACCGACCACCTGATCAGCCGGCCCACGCGGCAGAACCCCGTCACCGGGCCGGACTTGTCCCCCAGATCAGCTTCCCCCGCCGGCTCCCCGCCGGCCGATCCTCCCAGGAGCCCATGTGCTTCCCCGCTCCGGTGACGTACTGCAGGTGACTCGCGCGGCGAGTGTCCAGTTCCTCCGACCGATCATGTTCCGGGTGATCCGGGTGCTCGACTGGCCGACCTACGACGGTTGGCTCTGGCTCGACGGCTACGAGTTGAACGCGGCGGGGGACGCGGTCAACCGGCGGTCGATCTTCGTACAGCAGGCGGGGCTGCAGCAGCTCCAGGCCGCGCCGGCGCCACGTCCCCACACCGTACGGACCCGACGGCCGGTCGTCCGGACTCCGGTCCGGGTCGGCTGACCTCCCGGTTGCCGGGTCGCGGCAGCTACCGCCGCCATAGAATCGGTACGCCCACCCCGGCGAAGTCTGCACCCCGCGCGTCCCGGACCCTGAACCTGGGATGGTCATGGTCAATCTGCCCGCCGCGCGGCGGCACCACCGGTCCCGTATCGGCTACACCTTCGGACTCCTGACGCTCCTCGGCGCCGCGACCGTACTCGCGCTCGTGGTCCGCCACCCCGCCTTCTCCTCCACCGACCAGTTGACCGAGCCGCAACCGGCTCCGGAGATCACGGTGGTCGGGGAAGGCAGCGCACCGCCCGCCGACCCGGAGGCGGAGTCGGGCTGGGCCGGTACGCCCCAGGCCGGCGCCTCGGGGGCCGGCGCCGGTGCACCGACCACCCCGGATCGGGCGGGGGGCGGCGCCGGCGAGGGCGTACTGGCCGGCGCGGACGGCATGCCGAACGCGAGGGACCTCGGCCGGTCGCTGTTCTACTCGGGGCTGCTGGGCCTCGGCATCTCACTGGCCGGCCTGGGCCTGATCTGCACCAGACGCCGGCAGTGGTGACGCTCAGGGGGTGGGGGTGGCCGTCGGGCCGGGTGTCGGGGTCGCGGTGGCCGTGGTCGGCGCGCCGGCCCTCGCCACCACGACCGTGACCTGATCGTCCGCGGAGACCAGCTCACCGGCGGCCGGGTCGGTCTCGATCACCGTGCCGGCGGGCCGGTCCGACGGCCGGCGCACCACGCGGTAGTCCACATTCAGCCGGTCGAGGACCGCCCGGGCGGCGTCCTCCGGCAGCCCGACCAGCGGCGGCACCGGCACCCGGGCGGGAGCGGTGGTGGGCGGAGTGGTCGGTGGCGACGTGCTCGGCGCGGTGGTGGTCGGTGCCGCGCTGGTCTCCGGCGCGCTGCTCGATGTGGCCGAGGGTACGGGAGGCGGGCCGGAGTTCCGCTCCGCCGCGGTGAGCGCCAGCCAGACACCCAACCCGATCAGCGCGATCAGCACCAGCGCCAGGATGCCGAGCAGGATCGGCATCCACCAGCGGCGGCCGGACTGCTCCTCGGCGTACCACTCGGTGCCGGGCTCGGGGTAGCCGGCGGGGCGCGGCGGGGGCACCCCGGCCCGGCCGGACCAGGCCGGCGCGGCGGCGACGGGCTCCTGCCGGGCGGTCGCGTCCGCGCCACCGCTCCGATCCGGCGGCAGGGGCCGGGTGGCGTCGTCGTTCCCGGCGGGTGGCTCCTGGCGGTCGTCGCTCATCGGCACGTCCTTTCCCCACCGGGACGGGCGCCCTGGCCCTCGATCGTCCACGGTAACGGTCGGCCGCACCATCGGCCGGGATCAGCGCGGCGAGCCGGCCGTCACGGTGCCGGGGGCGGGGTGACGGTCGGCCCCGCCGACGGGTCGTCGCCACAGGTGAGGGCGACCTGGTCGTTCCACCGGGCCGAACTGCCGGCGGCCGGGTCCTGGGCGGTGACCGGGCCCCGGCGACCGGTGCGGTACCGCGGATACAGTCCCGCCGCGACCAGGTCGTTCGCCGCGTCGCCGCAGTCCTGGGCGATCAGGTCGGGCACGGGCACCGCCGGCGGCGGACCGGCGACCCAGAGGGTGACGGTGACGCCGCGCCGGACCGGCGTACCGGGCGCGGGGCTGGTGCGCTCGACGTTGCGGCCGGACCCGGTGCCGAAGACCAGCCGCCAGCCGAGCTTCCGGTCGTGCAGTTCCCGCCGGGCCTGCACGAAGTCGGTGCCCACCAGATCGGGGACGGTCAGCCCGGCCGGGGTGGTGGTGCGGGTGCCGGTCGGGCTCCGCTCGGGCTTGCTGGGCGTGGCCTCGGTCGGCGTACGGTCGCTCGGCGCGGGTGCGCTGGTGCCGGCCGTGACCGGTGGCGTGGGCGGATCGGCGTCCCCGGCGAGGATCCATCCGCCGCTCGCCCCGATCACCGCCAGCAGGACCACCGCCAGGCCACCACCGAGGAACAACCTCGTCCGGTCAGGTCCGGGGTCGCCGACCAACCCGGGCTGCCGGCCCGGGTACCCGTCGTCCGTCATCGCCTCCACCGCCTCAATCACGGGCGACCGTATCCGGCGCCGCCAAGCCCGCCCACGGCAGATCGAGCTCCGTCAAGGCTCGCCGCGTCGACCTTGGGACGCTACGCTCCCCGACATGGCCAGACGGGGCTGGGGAGGATCGACCGCTACCGCGCTCGGCGTCGCCGCCGGTACGGGGGCGGCTCAGCTGGGCTTCGGCTACGGGCTCGGCATCATCAACTGGGCGCCGGCCGCGACCGGCCGGGTCGAGGCGGCCTGGGCGGCGAGCCTCGCCTGGGCCACCTGGATCTCCGCCACCTCGGTGATCGCCGGGGCGGTCTGCGCCCATCGGCTGCGCGGGACGGCCGACGAGGAACCGGACGGGACGCCGCGGAAGTTCGGCCTCGCCCTCGCCGCCGCGGTCGGCGCGCTGATCACCGTGCTGCTGGTCGCCGTACCGGCCCGGGCGGCCCGGGTGCCGGACACCTCGTCGCCGCAGGCCGTCGCCGCCGGGTACGCCCTCGCCGGGCTGCTGCTCGGCCTGCTGCTCGCGACCTGGGCGCTGCACACCCGGGCCGCTGCCGCCAACCTCGTCGCCACCACGAGCTGGCTCTGGCTGCTCGCCGTGGTGTCGGTGCTGGACGGGGTGCTGTCCGGCCGCGGCCTGGGCACCGCCCAGCTCGGCATCTGGCAGATCAGCGCGGACAGCGAACGCTTCTGGATCCGGGACTACTTCTACTGGCCCGGTGCCCTGCTCGCGCTGGGCTCCGCCCTGGTGATCGGCGCGCTGGCGGCCCGGCGTACCGCCCAAGTGGCGGAGCAGCGGGTCGGCGCGGCAGCCTCCGGGGCGGCCGGGCCGCTCCTGGTGGCGCTGGCGTACCTGCTGGCCGTGCCGAGGCTCGCGGCGATCGCCGCCGAGCAGATGTCCGCCCACCTGATCGCCCCGTACGCCGTGATCGCGGGAGTCGGGGGTTCGGCCCTGGTGGCCGCGCTGGCCCAGCGGGCCGACCGCCGGGCCGCCGCGCGCACCGCGACGATCGTGCCCCGGCAGCGCACCGGTGAGCCGGACGACCTCGCCCCGCCGGCCGTCGAGGCACGCCCGGCCGTCCAGGCACGCCCGGCCGTCCCGGTGGTCCCCGCCGACGTGACGGGATCCGCCGAGGCGACGCCCGGGGACGGGCAGCCGGCCGGACCACCGGAGCACGGCACCTCGGCGCCAGCTCCCGGCGCGACCCGCCGTGGCCGGGCGGTCCCGCCGCAGCGGACGCCGGCGCCGGCCGGAGCGAGCGAGCCGGGGGCCACCCGCACGGACGCCGGGGACGGCCCCGCAACAAGCGAGGTCACGAGCGGCAGCGCGGAGGGCGGCTCGCCGACCGCCGGGGCCAAGTCCCGCCGACGCAGCCGCTGATTCTGACCGCGACCTGCTGGTCGGCCCGGCGGACGTCGCCGCCGGCCGGGCCGTGCACCGGCCCGCGGTCGGCCCACCCGGGATGCCGGGCCTGCCGGGCCCGCGCCGGGGGGTGGTCAGTCGACCGGCCAGGTGTGCACGGGCTCGTTGCTGCGCTGGAGTTCGGCGTAGCGCTGGAGCATGTGGCGCAGCGCTGCCTCCCGGTCCATGCCCCGGTGCCGCTCGGCCGCCCACACCGTCTCCGTCTGCCAGGCGGCACCGTTGCGCCCGGTACGGCAGCGCTGCTCGATCACGCCGAGGAGGCGGTCGCGCTCGACCGGGGCGACGCCGAACCGGTCCAAGCCCTGCGCCGCCTTGGGCAGCAGGACATCGAGCACGAGCTTGGTCACCGGCACCTCGCCGAGCCGGGGCCAGTGCAGGACGGCGTCCATCCCCCGCCGCGCGGCGGCGTGGAAGTTCTCCTCGGCCGAGCTGAAGGTGAGCTGGCTCCAGATGGGACGATCGGCCTCGGCGAGGCTGCGGGCGAGTCCGAAGTAGAAGGCGGCGTTGGCGAGCATGTCCACCACGGTCGGCCCGGCCGGGAGTACGCGGTTCTCCACCCGGAGGTGGGGACGGCCGTCCATGATGTCGTAGACCGGCCGGTTCCACCGGTAGACCGTGCCGTTGTGCAGCCGCAGCTCGCCCAGTTTGGGCACCCCGCCGGCGTGCAGCACCTCGACCGGGTCCTCGTTCTCGCAGATGGGCAGCAGCGGCGGGAAGTAGCGGACGTTCTCCTCGAACAGGTCGAAGATCGACGTGATCCAGCGTTCCCCGAACCACACCCGGGGGCGTACGCCCTGGGCCTTGAGCTCGTCGGGCCGGGTGTCGGTGGCCTGCTGGAAGAGGGCGATCCGGGTCTCCGCCCAGAGCTGCCGGCCGTAGAGGAACGGCGAGTTCGCGCCGACCGCGGTCTGCGGGCCCGCGATGGCCTGGGACGCGTTCCAGTAGTCGGCGAAGCTGTCCGGCGCGACCTGGAGGTGGAACTGGAGGCTGGTGCAGGCCGCTTCGGGGGCGATCGAGTCGTTGTGCGTCCGCAGCCGCTCGACACCGCGGATGTCCAGCTCGAAGTCCTCGCCCCGCGCGCCCACGATCTGGTCGTTGAGCGCCCGGTAGCGCTCGTCGGTGGAGAGGTTGTCGGCGATCAGGTGCCGCTCGGTGAGCGTGGGCAGGATGCCGACCAGCACTATCTTGGCGTCCGACCGGCTGGCCCGCTCGTCGGCGCGGGCCAGGCTGTTGCGCAGGTCCCGCTCGTAGTCGCCGAAGCCGGTGCCCTCGATGAGCCGCGGCGGGGCGTTCAGCTCGAGGTTGAACTGGCCCAGCTCGGTCTGGAAGAGCGGGTCGGCGATGTCGGCGAGGATCTTCTCGTTGCGCATGGCCGGCTCGGCGGCGGAGTCGACCAGGTTGAGCTCGATCTCCAGCCCGGTCATCGGCCGGTCGGCGTCGAAGCCGAAGTCGTCCAGCATCAGCGCGAAGACGTCCAGGCACCGCCGGACCTTCTGCCGGTAGCGGACCCGGTCCTCCCGGGAGAAGGCGCCCTGCTCGACGTCTCTGCCCATTTGTCCTCCCGGCGCGAGGCGCAACGGAACCGTACCGTCCCGAAAACGCATTGTGAACCATTCACGTTAAGTGCGCCCCGGCTGGCGGAGCCAGGGGTGGGGCCCAGGTCGAGACTCCTACCCAGGTCACACCCCGCCGCATCGCCGGCAACCTGTGAACGGGACGTGACAAATCGCACCTCTTCGGCCGACGACGAACAGGCCCGTGTCGTCGGGTGACGACACGGGCCCGTGGGGTCGTGCGGGGAGATCAGGCCTGGCGGATGGCCTCGCCCTCGATCTCGATCTTGATCTTCTTGCCGACCAGCACGCCGCCGGTCTCCAGGGCGACGTTCCAGGTAAGACCGAAGTCCTCGCGGTCGATCTCCGTGCTGGCGGAGAAGCCGAAGATGTCCTGGCCGAACGGGCTGCGGCCGACGCCCTCGAACTCGACCTCCAGCTCCACCGGGCGGGTGACGTCGCGGATGGTCAGCTCGCCGGAGAGCACGAACTCGTTGCCGTTGCGCGACTTCACGCCGGTGCTGCGGAACTCCAGGGTCGGAAACTTCTCGACATCGAGGAAGTCGCCGCTGCGCAGGTGCCCGTCCCGGTCGGCCTGCGTGGTGTCGATGCTGGCCGCCTGGATGGTGGCGCTCACCGCGGACTGCATCGGGTCCTCGGCCACGGTGATCGTGGCGGTCGCGTCGCCGAACTCACCGCGTACCTTGCTCACCATCATGTGGCGGGCGACGAAGCCGACCCGCTTGTGAGCCGCGTCCAGCAGGTAGGTGCCGGCAGCCGGGATGGTGAGACCCTCCCAGTCGCGGGTAACCGCTTCGGTGCTGCTGGTCATGGTGCTGTCCTCCAGGGAGATTGTTGAGTAATCCAACGACTGACTAAGCAACTATAGGCACGACAACATTCCCTATGTCAAGTACTGCTAGGATGGTGGCGTGGACCAGAACGTGTTCGACGATCCCCGGATCACCGCCGTCGGCCTCCTCGTCGAGGCGCACGCCGGGCTGTCGGCCCGGTTCGCCGCCCAGTTCGAGGAGCACGGCCTCTCCCCGGTCGAGTTCGAGGTGCTCACCCGACTCGCCCGCTCACCCAGCAACCAGCTCCGGATGACCGACCTCGCGGCCCAGACCTCCCTGTCCACCAGCGGCGTGACCCGGGTGGTCGACCGGATGGAGCGCGACGGCCTGATCCGCCGCCGGGCCTGCCCCTCCGACCGGCGCAGCTCGTACGCGGTGGTCACCGCCGCCGGCCTGGCCCGGCTGGACGAGACCCTGCCCGGGCACCTGCAGATCATCGAGCAGTGGTTCACCGGCCAGCTCGAACCGGTAAAGCTGGAGGCCCTCCTGGACGGGCTGCGCCGGGTCCGCGACGCGGTCCACCCGGGGGCGACCGCTGGGAGCAGCGAGCCCGCACCCGCTCCGGCCGGCTGCTGAGCCGGCCCGGGCGATCACCGGCAGAAAGACCGGCAGAACCGACTAAGCGGCCGCACATACCCCTCAAGCGGCCACAAATCACCCACGCTTCGCGGATAGGGTTCCACTGCAGCGGGGGCGCGCACCGGGGGGTGCCGGCGCGAGCGGATGAGCGAGGGGCAACACCAGGGGGCTACTTCGCTCGCGCCACCCCCGCGCCCTCCCGTGCGAGCAACCCGGCGGCGCAACCCCAGCGGTCGACCGTCGGTCAGCGCCGGCGGGTGCCGAGGTCCCGGCCGGCAACCAACGCGTACAGCAGGTCCTCTTCCCGGGGCAGCAGGCTGATCCCGTTGGCTCGGCGAGCCTGGTCGAGCCGGTCCAGCACGGTCACGTCGGCCGTGCTCGCCGCCACCCCCACCAGTGCCTCGATCACGTCCCGCCGGTGCTGGCCAGGGGCGGCCGCCTCGGCCGCCGCGGCGAACCATTCCGCCGCCGGCTCACGGTCACCCCGGTGCAGCGCGAGCTGGCCCTCGATCAGCGCGCAGACCGCGTCCTCCGGCCGGGTGTGCTCCGCCGCGACACCGGCCCGGTCCGCGTGCCCGGCGCCGGACGGCCGCCGCTGCGCCGGCACCGGAACCGCGGGCCGCAGTTCGGCGAGCACCTCCAACGCCTCGTCTCCGCGTCCCGCCTGGGCGAGCGCCAACCCGACCGTGCCGAGCACCCGGCGGCGCCGCCCCGGGTCGCCCAGCTCGGTCAGCGCCGCCGCCACCCGCCGCCCCTGCTCCGCGGCGTCGGCGTACCGGCCCTCCAGGCGGGACACCTCGGCGAGGTTGGCCCGGGCCAGCAGCCGCAGCCGCTGCTCACCGGACTGCGCGGCCAGCCGGTCCACGGTAGCCAGCCGGCGGCGCGCCCCGGCCAGGTCGCCCACGCGTACGTCGTGCCAGGTCAGGCACGTCTGGGCGAACGCCGTCTCGCGTACCCGGCCGTGCCGGGTGGCCAGCTCCAGCACCGCCTCAGCCTGCTCCCGGGCCTCGTCGTGTGCGCCCACCGCGGGCAGCAGCATGCCGAGCACCAGCCGGCTCCGCAGCTCCCCGGTCACCTCCCCGGCCTCGCGAAAGGCGGCCAACGCGGTCCGTGCCGCCGGCACCTCCTCCGCGCCCGCGCCGTGCTCGGCGGCCAGCCGGGCCGAGCCGATCAGCGCCCAGGCCCGCAGCACCGGGTCGGCGTCGGCGGTACGCGGGTCGGTCAGCAACCGGCGCAGCCACCGCCGCCCGGAGACGTCCCGCCCGCGCAGCCGCCACCACCGGGGCAGGGCCGCTGCCAGTCGCAGCGCGGTCACCGGATCGTCGTCGGCGGCGTGCGCCAGGGCGACGTTGATGTCGCTGGTCGCCTCGTCCAGCAGGTGCACGGCGGCGGAGGGCTCCACGCCGAGCAGGTCCGGTGCGTTGCGGACCACCAGCCCGGTGACGACGAGCGCGTGCCGACGCCGGATCCGGGCCAGCTCGCCCTCGGCCGCGGCCTGCTCGGCGGCGAAGTCGCGTACCGCGTCCAGCAGGCGGAACCGGAACGGGCCGGTGCCCCGGACGCTGAGCAGGCCGAGTTCGAGCAGCCGGTTCAGCAGCGGGACGGCGTCCGTCCGCGGCCCGCCGTCGGCCAGCAGGTCCTCGGCCAGCTCCACCGACCACCGGTTGCAGAAGGCGGAGAGCCGGCGCAGCGCCGCCCGGTCGGCCGACGCGAGCAGGTGGTAGCTGGTCGCCACCGCCTCGCGCAGGGTCACCGTGCCGGTGGCGCGGTCGACCGGCGCCCAGCCCGCGGGGCCGCTGGTGGCTAGGTCGAGGACGCGGTCGCCGTACCGGTCGAGCAGCTCGGTGACGTCGAGGATCCGGCCGCGCGCGGCCATCAGCTCGATGGCGAGCGGGAGGCCGCCGAGCCGCCGGACCAGCGCGGCGAGCGCCGGCAGCTCGGCCGGAGTGGGCGGTTCGCGGCGCACCTGGGCGAGCCGGGCGCTGAACAGCGCCGCCGCCGGCCAGCGGGCCAGCGCCGCCGGGTCCGCCGGCAGCACCCCGGCCGGCGGGACGTCGAGCGGCGCGACCGGCCGGACCAACTCGCCCGGGAGGCCGACCGGACGCCGGCCGGTCACCAGCACCCGCAGCCCGGGTGCCGCGGCGACCATCGTCCGCAGCGCCTCGGCCACCGGCCCGGGTGCCCGTTCGACCGCGTCCACGAGCAGCAGCGCCGGCCGGCCGGCGAGCCGCCCGGGGAGGTCGGCCAGCCGGTTCACGCCGAGCACCGCGACCGAGGCGGCCAGCACATCGGTCGCGTCGGAGCCCTCGCCGACCAGCACACCGGCCACGCCGGCCGGGTGGTCGGCGGCCACGCCGTACGCGACGGTGAGGGCGAGCGCGGTCTTGCCGACGCCGGCCAGGCCGACCAGGCTCACCATCGGATGGTCGGCGGCGAGCAGGGCGGCCACCTCGGCGACGTCCCGGTCCCGGCCGATCAGCGGCACCGGCTGCGGCAGCGCGACCGGCGTACCGCCTCCGGTGATGCCGGAGCCGGTGAGCGGGAAGTGCCGTGCGGCCGGACGCGGCGCGGCGGGCGGGGCCGGCCGGGCCGCGGCGAGGAACGCCTGCCGGCGGGTGCCGGTCAGGCCGAGCGCACCGGCGAGCAGGTCGACGGTGGTGCGCTGGGGCCGCGCGGACCGACCCCGCTCCAGATCACGGACCGTCCGCACTCCGACGCCGGCCCGCGTGGCCAGCTCGGCCTGGGTGAGGCCGGCGGCGAGCCGGTGCCCGCGCAGCAGATCGGACAGGCCGGTACGACCACCCGTGCTCGGCGAGCGATCATGATCCGGAGTCATGGGGACGAAGACTACGGACGGGGTACGACCCGCCACACCAGATCGTCGCCCAACCGACCGTCGGGCGCCGATATCCGACAGCCGGCCGAGCGCGCAGCTTCACCCGCAAAGCGTGGTCATCCGAGGCGGAATGACCACGCTGTCGCGGAGCGTGCGAAGCCAGCGAGCCGGGGCCGGCCCGCCGTCAGATGCCCAGGTCGCGGGCGATGACCATGCGCTGCACCTCGCTGGTGCCCTCGCCGATCTCCAGGATCTTGGCGTCCCGCCAGAAGCGGGCCACCGGATACTCGTTCATGAAGCCGTAGCCGCCGTGGATCTGGGTGGCCTCGCGGGCGTTGTCCACCGCGATGGTGCTGGCGTGCAGCTTGGCGATCGCGGCCTGGCGCTTGAACGGCTCGCCGGCGAGCATCCGGGCGGCCGCGTCGTAGTACGCCAGCCGGGCGGTGTGCGCCCTCAGCTCCATGTCCGCGATCTTGAACTGGATCGCCTGGTAGTTGCCGATCGGCTGGCCGAAGGCGTGGCGCTCCTTCGCGTACTTGATCGACTCGTCGACGCAGCCCTGGGCGAGGCCGACGGCCAGCGCGGCGATGGCGATCCGGCCCTCGTCGAGGGTACGCAGGAACTGGGCGAAGCCCCGACCGCGCTGGCCGAGCAGGTTGGCTGCCGGGACCCGGCAGTCGTCGAAGGTCAGTTCATGGGTGTCCGAGGCGGTCCAGCCGACCTTGGAGTAGGCGGGGGCGACGGTGAAGCCGGGCGTACCCGACGGGACGATGATGCTGGACAGCTCCTTCGAGCCGTCCGGCCTCGTCCCGGTGACCGCGGTGACCGTGACCAGCGAGGTGATGTCGGTGCCCGAGTTGGTGATGAACGCCTTCGAGCCGTTGATCACCCACTCGTCGCCGTCCAGCACCGCCCGCGTCTGGGTGCCGCCGGCGTCCGATCCGGTGCCCGGCTCGGTCAGCCCGAAGGCGGCGAGCGCCTCGCCGCTGAGCAGCTTCGGCAGCCACTGCGCCTGCTGCTCGTCCGTACCGAACCGGTAGATCGGCATCGCGCCGAGGGAGACCGCCGCCTCCAGGGTGATCGCCACGCTGGAGTCGATCCGGGCCAACTCCTCAAGGGCCAGGCAGAGCGCGAAGTAGTCGCCGCCCATGCCGCCGTGTTCCTCCGGGAACGGCAGGCCGAACAGGCCCATCTTGCCCATCTGCCGGACGATCTCGTACGGGAAGGTGTGCTGCTCGTAGTGCTCCGCGATGGCCGGCGCCACCACCTCGCGGGCGAAGTCCCGCACGCTCTCCCGCAGCGCCTCTTGTTCCTCGCTGAGCCGGAAGTCCATCTGATCCTCCTGTGTGGATGGGCCGCCGGGCGCTCGTGACGCCGGGACGGTCGTGCGGGGCCACGTGCGGAGGTGACCGCACACGGCGCGGGGGTCAGACCGGGGTGACGCCGTGGCGGCGCTTCGAGAAGTGCCGGTCCTTGCCGCGCGCGGCGGCGAACCGGCGGACCAGCTCGGCGCGCAACTCGTGCGGCTCGACGATGGCGTCCACGACCAGCTCGCTGGCGAGCCGGACGATGTCGATGTCCCGCTCGTACTCCTCGCGCTTCGCGCTGACGAAGGCGGCCCGCTCGGCCTCGTCCTCGATCGCGGCGATCTTGTTGGCGTAGACCGCGTTGACCGCGGCCTCCGCGCCCATCACCGCGATCTTGGCGGTGGGCAGCGCGATCGTCGCGTCCGGCTCGAAGCCGGGGCCGGCCATCGCGTAGAGCCCGGCGCCGTACGCCTTCCGGACCACCACGCAGATCTTGGGTACGGTCGCCTCGCTGATCGCGGTGATCATCTTGGCGCCGTGCCGGATGATGCCCTGCTTCTCCACGGCGCTGCCGACCATGAACCCGGGCACGTCGGAGAGGAACAGCAGCGGCACGTTGAACGCGTCGCAGAGCTGCACGAACCGGGTCGCCTTGTCGGCCGAGTCGACGAAGAGCACGCCGCCCTTGAACATCGAGTTGTTGCCGACCACGCCGACGACCTCGCCGTTCAGCCGGCCGAAGCCGATGGTCAGTTCCTTGGCCCAGAGCGCCTGGATCTCGAAGAAGCTGCCCTCGTCGAGCAGGCCCTTGACGTACCGGCGCATGTCGAACGCCTGTCGCTCGCTGGCCGGGACCAGCGCGGCCAGGTCGGCCTTCTCGGACGCTTTGGCGGCGGGCGCTGTGGGCGGCTGCTGCGTCCAGTTGGCCGGCAGGTAGGACAGGTAGCGGCGGACCACGTCGAGCGCCTCGGCCTCGGTCTTGCAGAGGAAGTGCCCGACGCCGGACTCGGCGCAGTGCACCTTGGCCCCGCCCATCGCCTCCAGCGTGGTCTTCTCGCCGGTGACCATCTCGACCATCCGGTCGGAGCCGAGGTACATGCTGGCGTTGCCGTCCACCATGGCGACCACGTCACAGAACGCCGGGATGTACGCCCCGCCCGCCGCGCTCGGCCCGAAGAGGGCGCAGACCTGCGGGATCGAGCCGGAGGCGCGGACCTGGTTCCAGAAGATCTTCCCGGCGCCGCGCCGGCCGGGGAAGAGCTCGACCTGGTCGGTGATCCGGGCCCCGGCCGAGTCGACCAGATACACCATCGGCACGCCGGTGGTGTACGCCCGCTCGATGATCCGGATGATCTTCTCGACGGTACGCGCGCCCCAGCTGCCGGCCTTGACCGTGGAGTCGTTCGCCATCAGGCAGACCGGGCGGCCGTCGATGGTGGCGGTGCCGGTGACGACGCCGTCGGCGGGCAGCCCCTCGGCCAGCGCGTTGGCGTAGAGGCCGTCCTCGACGAAGGAGCCCTCGTCGACCAGGAGCGCGACCCGCTCCCGGGCGAAGAGCTTGCCCTTGGCGGCGTTCGCCGCGTGGTACTTGTCCGCACCGCCGGCCTTGGCGCGCTTGCGCAGCTGCTCCAGAGCCTCACCGTCGAGCGTCACGCCGACTCCCTCGCCCACCCGCGCCTCGTTGGGCGCGTCGACCGACCTGAACGATCGTTAGGGTAGCGCACGCTGACCAGCTCCGGCGACCCAGCCCACGGCAGCCGCCCAACCCGCCGGCAGCCGGCCGACCGCACCGCGCCGGCGTGGTTGATCAAGGAGTTTGCGTCTGGATCCGGGCCCGGACAGACGCAAACTCCTTGATCAACGCGTTGCTCAGGCGGGGAGGGGGGTCAGGCGGGTGCGGGGGCCGGCGCGGAGGACGCCGGAGGGGAGCTTCTTGCCGACCAGTTCCTCGGCCAGCTCGGCGGCCTCGATCAGGGCGTCCAGGTCGATCCCGGTGTCGATGCCCATGTCGTGCAGCATGTGCACGGCCTCCTCGGTGGCCAGGTTGCCGCTGGCCCCCGGGGCGTACGGGCAGCCGCCGAGGCCGCCCACGCTGGCGTCGAACTCGGTGACGCCCAACTCCATCGCGGTCAGCAGGTTCGCCAGCGCGGTGCCCCGGGTGTTGTGGAAGTGCAGCAGCACGGGGATGTGGGCGTTGCGGTCACGTACCGCGGTGATCAGCTCGCGGACCCGTCGGGGCGTACCCATGCCGGTGGTGTCGCCGAAGGCCACCCGGTCGGCGCCGTCGCGGACGACGCGGTCGACGATGCCGGCGACCCGCTGGGCGTCGACGTCCCCCTCGTACGGGCAGCCGAAGCTGGTCGCGATGATCACCTCGGCCCGGGCGCCCGCTCCGTGCAGCAGGTCGATCAGCTCGGCGATGTCGTCGAGGGACTCCTCCGTGGAGCGGTTGACGTTGCGCCGGTTGTGCGTGTCGCTGGCCGAGACCACCACCTCGATCTCGGTGAAGCCGGCGGCGAGGGCCCGCTGGGCGCCCCGCGTGTTCGGCACCAGAGCGGAGTAGCGCACCCCGTCGACCTTGGTGGCCCGCTGCCACACCTCGTCGGCGTCGGCCATCTGCGGGATCGCCTTGGGATGCACGAAGGAGACGGCCTCGATCCGTTGCACTCCGGTACGCGACAGCGCGTCGAGCAGCCGTACCTTGGCGTCGGTGGGGATGGGCTCCTCGTTCTGGAGTCCGTCCCGGGGCCCGACCTCCCGGATGGAGACGAAGTCCGGCAGTTCCGCCATAAGGGGTCACCTCACTGTGACGGTCTTACGTGATGGGTGCCTTCCAGCATGTCACCCCAGCCGCCAGCCGGGGTTGATCAAGGAGTTCGCGTCAAAATCCCAGCCCGGCTGACGCAAACTCCTTGGTCAACGAGAAGCGCCGAGCTCAGCGCATGCGGGAGACGATGCCGGTGTCGTAGTCGCCGGAGAGGAACTCCGGGTTCTCCAGCAGCTCGGCGAAGAAGGGCAGGTTGTTCTTCGGGCCGGCGATCTCGAACTGGGCCACCGCCGCCCTGGCCCGCTCGACGGCCTCCTCGCGCGTCGCCCCGCTGACGATCAGCTTGGCCATCAGGCTGTCGTAGAACGGGGTGACGGTGTTGCCGGCGACGTAGCCGGAGTCGACCCGGACACCCTCGCCGGCCGGCTCGTTCCAGGTGGTGATCGCACCCGGGCCGGGAAGGAAGCGCTTCGGGTCCTCCGCGTTGATCCGCAGCTCGATGGCGTGCCCGCGCGGCGCGAGCGCGTCCGGGTCGAAGGTCGGGGCCAGGCCGGCGGCCACCCGCAACTGCTCCTCGACCAGGTCGACGCCGTAGACGTACTCGGTCACCGGGTGCTCGACCTGCAGCCGCGTGTTCATCTCCAGGAAGAAAAATTCTTCGGAGCCGTCACCATCGAAGTCCCGCTGGCGCGGGACCAACAGACACTCGACCGTGCCGGCGTTGCGGTAGCCGACCGCCTCGCCGGCCCGCACGGCGGCGGCCAGGAACCGCTCGCGCAACTCGGCGGAGACCGCCGGGGACGGGGACTCCTCGACCAGCTTCTGGTTGCGCCGCTGCACCGAGCACTCGCGCTCGCCGAGGGCCACCACCCGGCCGTCGGCCAGGCCGAGGATCTGCACCTCGACGTGGCGTACCCGGGGGAAGTAGCGCTCGATCAGCACCGAGCCGTCACCGAACATCCGCTCGGCGAACGAGCGGACCTTGTCGTACTCCGTGCGCAGCGCGGCCTCGTCGGTGGCCACGCCCATGCCCATGCCGCCTCCGCCGGCTGCGGCCTTGACCATCACCGGGTAGCCGATCTCGGCGGCGGCGGCCACCGCCGCGGCCAGGTCGGCCGCCGGGTCGGTGGTGCCGGGCGCGACCGGCACCCCGGCCGCCGCCATCAGGTTCCGCGCATTGATCTTGTCGCCCATCGCGGTGATCGCGTCCGCGCCGGGTCCGACCCAGATCAGGCCGCTGGCCTCGACGGTACGGGCGAAGTCCGCGTTCTCGGACAGGAAGCCGTAGCCGGGGTGAATCGCCTGGGCGCCGGTCGACTTGGCGGCGGCGAGGATCGCCTCGACGTTCCGGTAGCTCTGCGCCGGGTTGGCCGGGCCGACGCAGACCGCCTCGTCCGCCTCGGTCACGAACGGCAGGCCGGCGTCCGCCTCCGAGTGCACCGCGATCGCGCGGATCCCGAGCCGCTTGGCGGTACGGATGATCCGGCGGGCGATCTCGCCCCGATTGGCGACCAGCAGCGACTCGATCATGCTCTCCTCCAGCGTCCAGGGGTGGGGACGCTGTCAGCCAACCACGCCCCCCGGGTTACCCACGAGTTACCCCGACCCACCCGGCCCCGGCGGCGTTGATCAAGAGGTTGGCGTCGGAAAAGCCCGCTGCGGCGACGCGAACTTCTTGATCAACCGCACGGTCAGCCGGGATCAGGCGGGGTCGGTGGGGGCCAGGAGGGCGGCGAGGGTGGCGCCGCGCAGCAGCTCGGCGCGGCGGCGGCGGTCCACCTCACCGGCGAGGAACGGGGTGGAGTTCATCAGCCCGAAGGCGGCGTGGGCGAGCACCCGGGCCTCACCGTCCGGCAGCCCCGGGTGCAGCGTGGTGAGCACGGTCACCCACTCCTCGACGTAGAGCCGCTGCAGCCGGCGGATCCGTCGGCGCGGCTCGTCCGGGAGGCGGTCCAGTTCGTGCAGGTGCAGGGCGATCACCGCCGGGTTGGCCAGCGCGAAGTCCACGTGGAAGTCGATCAACGATTCCAGGGTCCCGCGCGGGTCGTCCGGCTGGGCGGCCCGCTCCCGGCCACCGGCGAGCAGCCCCTCGCTGACCGGGATCAGCGCGGCGGCGAGCATCGCCTCCTTGCCGGCGAAGTGGTGGTAGAGGGCCGGACCGGTGACCCCCGCGGCGGCGCCGATGTCGTCCATCGACACACCGTGATAGCCGCGGGAGGCGAAGAGGCCTACCGCGATCTCCAGGATCTCGTCCCGCCGGGACCGGCGTCGGCCCGCACCCGTCGCGCCGTTCGCCGCGCCCCGCGCCTGCTGTTCCACCGCCACCGGGCCAGCCTAGACCTCGGGCGCGGCGAGGTGGAGGCTCGGTTACCCGTCGGTTGCCTCACGTTTTGCTTGACCCTCGACCCGCTTCAGGCCACAGGCTCCGGCGACATGACCGCTTCCGTCCTCGGCCGCGACTACCGGCTGCTCTGGTCCGCCGCCGTCTCCTCCCGGTTCGGCGATGCCCTGCGTACGCCGGCGCTGGCCCTGTTGGCCGCCACGCTCACCCGCGATCCCCGGCCCGTCGCCGCGGTGACCGTCGCCGCCCAACTCCCGCCGCTGCTCCTCGGCCTGCTCGGCGGCGCGTACGCGGACCGGTGGGACCGCCGCCGGACGATGGCGGTGGTGGACGGGCTGCGGGCCGCCTTGGTGGCCGCCCTGGCCGGACTGGTCGCCACCGGCCGGGCCGGGGTGGCCGCGCTGGTGGTCGCCGCCTTCCTGCTCGCCGCCCTGGGCACGGTCTTCGACGCGGCCTCCTTCGCGCTGCTCCCGTCGGTGGTCCCGCCGGCCGCGCTGCCCACCGCCAACGGCCGCCTCCAGGCCGGCGCCGCGGTCGCCGGTGGGTTCCTCGGCGCCCCGCTGGCCGGGGTCCTCTTCGCGAGCTCGGCGGCCCTCCCGTTCACCCTCGACGCCGTCACCTTCGCCGCGGCCGCCCTCCTCGTCCTCGCCCTGCGCCCCGTCCCGCCGTCCGGCGACCACCGGCACCGCCCGGCGCCGGGACGGGCGAGCGTGTGGCGGGAGGCCTGGGCGGGGATGCGCTGGCTGCGGCGGGACCCGGTGCTGTGGCGGGTGACCGTGGCGACGGCGGGGTCGAACCTCGCGATCAGCGGAGTCATGGCGGTACTGGTGCTGTACGCGCTGACCGTGCTGCGGGTGCCACCGGCGGCGTACGGGCTGTTCGCGGCGGGGGCGGTGGTCGGTGGCCTGGTCGGGGCGCTCGGCGCCGGCCGGCTGGCGGCCCGGTTCGGCACCCTGCCCGCGCTGCGTGGGGTGCTGCTGGCGCAGACCCTGGCCCTGGCCGGGTTCGCGGTCGCCCGGCACCCGGTGCCCGGCGGGCTGGCCCTGGCCTGCTTCGCCGCCGGCACCACCGTCTGGAACAGCCTATGGTCGGCGTACGGGCAGCGGCACGTGCCGGCCGGGCTGCTCGGCCGGGTCGGCGCGGCGCAGCGGACCGTCGGTCTGGTCAGCGCGCCGGTCGGCGCGGCCGTCGCCGGGTTCGCCGGTCAGGCCTACGGGATGGCTCCGGTCAGTTGGGCGGCGGCAGGAGTGTTCGCCCTGGTCACCGCCGGTGCGTGGCGGACGCTGCGGGAGGGGGTTTCGCGCGCCGAGCGCCGGACGGAGCCGGTGCCGCGTCCCTAGGCTGGACCGGACACGACAGGAGGACGGGGTGACGCAACCCGACGATGCCCGTACGCGGGACCGGCAGCGGATGCTGGCCGGCGTGCTGCTCGCCGGGGGCGGCCTCTCCGACGCCGTGTCCGGGGTCACCGACCTGGACGACGACCCGTACGTGGTGATCACCAAGGAAGGGCTCTACCACCTCGACCTGACCGGCTGGCTGTGGGCGCACCTGGTGACCGGGGTGCTCATGGTGCTGGGCGGGGTGCTGCTCTTCTCCGGCCGCCGCTGGTCGATCCGGTTCGCCGCGGTGGTGGCGGTGGTGGGCATCGCCCTGCACGTGCTCCTGCTGCCCTTCCGGCCGATCTGGGCGCTGATGGTGATCGGGCTGGCGGTGGCGGCCCTCGTGCTGCTCCGGCGGTGCCGGCGGCAGACGCCGAGCGAACCGGTCAACTCGGCTGGCAGATTTCCTCGCTGAAGGCCGGGTCGGGCACGTGCTTGGCCCGCCAGACCGGGTTGAGCGAGAGCGGCAGCGGCGGAGCGTGCCAGGCAGCGGCGGCGTTCTGGAGCTCGCTGTAGCCGCGCTGCGGCCGGCTGACCGGCTCGCCCTCGAGGAAGTGGACCAGGCGCGCCTGGACGACCGGCGTGGCCAGCAGGCCACCGTGCAGGGCCGGCATCTGGAAGACCGGAACGCGGCTGTACTGGCCGGGAGGCGCCTCGATCGCCGTGGTGGTCGGCAGGAACGCCACGATGCGCACGCCGGGCACCGGGCACATCAGGCCGTTGCGGTAGAAGGGGGCGTTGTCCAGCACCGACCGGATGAACGGCTCCTCCGGCCCGCTGCCCGTGTGGGCGAACGAGTCGAGAACGCCGAAGACGAACCGTAGCTCCCACCCGGCGGCGACGCCCCAGCCGCTGGACGCCCCGGCGGGCGGGTAGTAGGAGCGGCCGGCATTGATCAGCGGGCTGAACATGGCCAGCGTGTCCACGGCCGGGTGCGGCCGGACGGCCAGGTAGGTCCGGGCCACCAGAGCCCCCTCGCTCTGCCCCACCAGCGCCACCGGCCGTCCGGTCCGCCGGTGCAGCAGGTCCACCTGGGTGGCGAGCAGCCCCACGCTGGACTCGATCGACCGGTAGGTGTCCCGGGCGGAGTACGGCAGCGGCCGGCCCTGCGGGTCCAGGCCCCGGTAGGAGAACTGCTGCACGTTCGGGTCGGCGGCCGGCTGCCCGCCGGACGTGCTGCCGTGGCCGTCGAGGAAGATCACCGCGTGCCGGACGCCGGCCGGCAGGGACCGGTCGAGCACCATGGCGCGGCCTTTCGGCGACGTCCCGGGCACGAGCTGCAACACGGGCTGCACCACCGCCGGCACGGCGAAGACGAGCAGCACGGCCAGCGGCGCCACCGGCACCCGCGCCCACTTCACCGGGCGGCGCGGTAGCAGGGCGGCCCGCACCGTGCGCTGCCAGAGCAGCCCGTTGATCACCCCGGCGACCGCCGCCACCGGTGCCGACCACCCGGTCGGCGCCGCCCAGACCAGCGCCCCACTCATGGTGAGCACCACGAAGTTGAGCAGGGACCAGCCGACCAGCTCGATCGAGGGCAGCCCACGCCACCAGGCGCCACGCACGGCGGCGCGCTGCAGGAACGGCGCGAGCAGGAACAGCGGCAGCAGCGAGGCGAACAACAGCCAGGAGAGCGCGGCCACCGAGGCGGCGATCGACAGGGCCGCCCAGGGCGAGACCACCACGGTGATCAGCACGGTGAGCACGAGGTTCCGCCGGACCAGCCAACCCAGGCCTGGCCAGGGCACCTGCCGGGGCCAGGCCAGCGCGACCAGCCCGGTGGTGAGCGATGCCCGGAACACGATGAGCCCGGCGAGTCCGACGGCGAAGGTCAGCCACGAGTCGTGGTAGACGAACAGCCATCGCAGGTCGTGGTACGTGTCGTACGGCCAGACTGCGGTGACCTGCGGCGCCAGCCCGTCGGCGGCGCGGAACCCCGAGGCGTCGAGGATGACACCCTCGACGGCCGGCGGCACGGCGGCCAGCACGAGCAGCGCGACGAACCGCTTGTCCAGGCGCCCCACGCCCCCTCCTTGGCGATCCGACGGCTGCTTAGCAGCCTGCCCCGCCGCGCGTGGGCACGGCGGGGCAACGCCGGATTGCCGCCCGGAAGCGTCATCCCCCGGGCCGGACGGGCGGTCAGCCGGTGAGGCCGCCGGGCTGATCGCCCTTGACGACGGGGGCGCGGACCAGGTTGCCCCACTCGGTCCAGGACCCGTCGTAGTTGCGGACCTGCGGGTACCCGAGCAGGTGGTGCAGCACGAACCAGGTGTGGCTGGACCGCTCACCGATCCGGCAGTACGCGACCACGTCGTCGGCCGGGCTCAGCCCGAGCTGGTCGGCGTAGATGACGCGCAGTTCCTCGGCGGACTTGAAGGTGCCGTCGTCGTTCGCGGCGGACTTCCACGGCTTGTTCACCGCGCCGGGGATGTGCCCGCCGCGCAGCGCGCCCTCCTGCGGATAGTCCGGCATGTGCAGCATCTCGCCGGTGTACTCGCCCGGCGAGCGGACGTCGACCAGCGGCCGGCCGGCGGCGATGTGCGCCATCACCTGCTCCCGGTACGCCCGGATCGGTGCGTCGTTCCGCTCCGGCACCGGATAGTCGGCGCGCGGCCGGGTGACCTTCTCCCGGGTCAGCTCGCGCCCCTCGGCGATCCACTTCTGCCGGCCGCCGTCGAGCAGCCGGACGTCCGGGTGGCCGAAGAGGGAGAACACCCAGAGGGCGTACGCGGCCCACCAGTTGAAGTTGTCGCCGTAGAAGATCACCGTGTCGTTCCGACCGATGCCCTTGGCGGCGCACAGCTCGGCGAAGCTCTTCGCGTCCAGGTAGTCCCGGGTCACCTGGTCGTTCAGCTCGGTGTGCCAGTCGACCTTGACGGCGCCCGGGAGGTGTCCGGTGTCGTAGAGGAGCACGTCCTCGTCGGACTCGACCACCACGAGGCCCTCGTCGCCCAGGTGCTCGGCCAGCCATTCGGTGGTGACCAGGCGCTGCGGGTCGGCGTACGACTGGAAGCGGGGATTCGGATCGCTCGGCACAGGCATGAGCCCCAAGGTACGCCCGATCGTCCGGGCACGACCGGCCATCGCGCATCGGGTACGACGGATGTGGCGGGTCGCACGGCAGCGCGCACCGATGGTCAGGCGCGGCGATGCACGAGGCGCCCGGCAACCACTGTGGCCAGGCAGGAGCCGCCGTCGGCGAACACGGCGAGATCGGCCCGACCGCCGGGGGCCAGCGCCGGTGGCCGGACGGCGTCGAGCACCGCGAGGTCGTTCCGCGCGGCGGCGGCCCGTAGGCCCGGCTCGACCACGTGCGCGGCGAGCACCGCGGCGGCGCCGCGGCGGAACAGGGCGTGCACCCGCTCGCGCGGGGTGGGGGCGGGCGGCAGCGGCCCGTCGTGCACCAGCGCCGGCCCGAGGGTCCCGGCCCACCGCCGCACCCGCACCCCCGGGTACGCCTCCGTCAGCTCAGCCAGCGGCGCGACCGCCTCGACGCGGTCGCCGGACACCAGGACCGCGTGATCCGGCCGGGGCTCGTCGTCCAGGGTCAGCCGCAGCAGCGCCGCGGCGTGGATCGTCCGCACCGGTCAGTCGGTGATCGGCCCGAGCACGGGCCGCTTGGCGGTGACGAAGTCGCCGGAGGATCGGCCGGTCAACCGGCGCTTGATCCACGGCGCCAGGTGCTGGCCGGCCCAGCGCAGGTCGGCGGCGCGGGCGGCGAGCCACGGGGTCGGCGCGGGGTGCGGCGGCACCAGCAGCCACTCCTCGTCACAGCCCACCCCGAGGGCGGCGAGGACCTGCGCGGCGACCCGCCGGTGCCCGGCCGCCGACAGGTGCAGCCGGTCGGTGCTCCACAGCATCGGGCTCAGGTAGGTGTCGTCGGCGTACAGGTCAACCAGGATGGCGCCGTGCCGCTCGGCGACCTCGCCGACCACCCGGTTGAGCAGGTCCACCCGGGGCGCCACGAGCCGCTGCCCGGGGAGCCGGGCCATCACGTCGGCGAACCGGAACAGGACCACGTCGGCGCCGCTGCCCCGCAGCTGGCCGATCACGGCGTCGAAGCGGGGGACGAAGGACTCCGCGTCGAAGGACCGGCGCAGCACGTCGTTGCCGCCGGCCGCGAAGCTGATCAGGTCGGGCTGCATGGCCAGGGCGGCCGGCACCTGCTCGGCGACGATGTTCGGGAACAGGCGGCCCCGGATGGCCAGGTTGGCGTACCCGAAGTCCGGGCCGACCTCGGCGGCGAGCCGGGTGGCGACGAGGTCCGCCCAGCCCCGGTACGTCCCGTCCGGATACGCGTCATCCATGCCCTCGGTGAAGCTGTCACCCACCGCCACGAAGCTGCGCCAGCGCACCTGTTGTCCCCCCGGCTACCGGAACTCCCATCGGTGTCGGCCATTCTGGCACCGGAGATGGTCGACGGGTGCTCCTGCCACGTACGGACGTGGTGCTGCCCACGCCGCCGGTGGGTGGCACGGGGCAGAGAACCGGACGCTCGGGCGGAAATAATGGCGCGACCCCAGTCGGGGACGGCCCCTGAGTGGGCGGCGACCCGACGCGTCGGACACGAGCAAGGACGCACGCCATGACCGAGGGACCGCCTGCCGTTCCCCCGCCGGGACACCCCGGACCGTACGCCCCACCGCCCGCCGGGCCGCCCGCCCACCCGGCTCCGCCCGGCGCACCCGGGCCGTACGGGCAGCTGCCCTACCCACCACCGGGCGGGTACGCTCCGCCGCCGGCACCACCGGCCCGGCGGTCCCGGCGCGGCCTGTGGATCGGGCTCGGCACGGGGGTGCTGGTCCTGGCCCTGTGCGCCACGGTCGGGCTGGTCGGGCTGGTGTCGTATCTCGACGAGCGGACCGACAGCTCTGCCGCGCTCGACGACACGAACCCGATCCGGCAGGCGAAGATCGAGTCCTTGTTGGCTGAGCACACCAGGGCGCTCACCAACCGGGACGAGAACACGTTCGTCGCGCCGTTCGACCCGGCCGACAAGGACCTGGTCGCCGCGCAGACCAGCCTCTACCGCAACCTCAGCAAGCTGCCGCTGGCCGACGTCCGCTTCGCGTACCTCCACAAGGGCGAGTTCCGACCGGTGGGCGGCGGGCACGAGGTCGACGTGACGGTGGCGTTCGTGCACCGGTTCGACGGCTTCGACCTCGGCCCGGTCGAGGAGTGGTACCAGTGGACGATCGCCCAGGCCGGCCAGGACGCGCCGCTGAAGGTCATCCGGGCCGGGGGCGTTCCGGAGGAGCGCAGGCGGGACGCGGTCACCCACTACCCGGCCCCCTGGGACAAGTGGCGGGACATCCACGTCGAGCGGACGCCGCACACGCTGCTGATCGTCGACGCGTCGCTGCGGGCGGAGGCGCAACGGTACGCCCCGATCGCCGAGCAGGCCGCGGCGGACGACCTGGCCGCCTGGCGGGCCGGCGGGGTGGCCGGCGAGACGCCGCCGGGCTTCGTCATCTCCCTGGTCAAGGGGCGGTCTGAGTTGGGATCCCTCTACCGGACCACGAAGGAGACCCCAACCGAGTCCGGGGTCGCGATCCCGGTGCCGCCGGAGGGTGTGCTCGACGGCGACGAGAACGACCCCGTCGTCGGGGCGACCCGGGTGGTGATCGACGTCCGCGACGAATACCACTTCACGAGGGGAACCCACGAGCGGCAGCTGAACCTGTTCCGGCATGAGATCGGGCACGCCCTGGTCGGCCGGCTCACCGGCCGCGCCCCCGGATCCTCACTCGTGGGCGAGCGGGAGAGGTGGGTGGTCGAGGGGTTCGCGGAATACCTGGGCCACGGCCGGAAGCCCTGGCTGACCAGTGAGCGCACGGCCAGCTCGCGGGCGGTGATCCGCCAGACCGGCTACCCGTCCTCGCTGCCGGGAGGCCCGGCGTGGGACCTGAAGGGCCGGGTCGAGTACCACTACTGGTTGGGCCACTCGGCCATCGGCTACCTCGTCGAGCGGTACGGGGAGCGGAAGATGTTCCAGCTCGTGGCCGAGCACTACCGCGGCAGGCCGATCGACACGGTGACCCGGGACGTCCTCGGCGTGTCGTCCGAGGAGTTCGAGAAGGAGTGGGCCGCCTACCTCAAGGCCGAGGTGCGCTGAACGGCGAGCGGGCCGCCCTGGTGGGGGCGGCCCGCTGTCCGGTCGGAGGTGCTCACGATCTGGCCGTCAGTCTGGCCGCTTCCGGCTACCGCTACTCGTAGCAGTCCTGCCGGGCAAACTGCAGGGTGATGGACCGCACCTTGCCGTTCTGGACCACGATCCGATACCTCGCGTCCGGATTGCCGGGCACCGGGACGAGCCCGCGGCCCTCGTCGTCAGGAGGGGTCCCGTCAATCCCCCGCCAGCTCGGGTACGCCTGACGAACGCTCGCACGGGAGGAGCCAACGCCGATACCCTCGGCCGTCTTGACGCCCGTCGGCGCCTCGATCGCGGCGACACCCAGGCGCGTCGACCACCAGACCACGGCCCCGTCGCCCTTCACCTCGGCACGGGCAGGGCACGCCGCAAAGACCTGCTGGTCGAGATTCCCGAAATTGGTGATCATGCCCGTGGCCACCGCCTCCTTCTTCGGCATGCCCAGCTTGAGGGCACCGAGGCCGTCGGGTCCGAGCACCAAGGTCTGCGTGTCGGAGGGTGCCGCGGGATTGGACGGCGTCGCCGTTGGGGAGTTGCTGGCGCTCGGGCTCGGAGCAGGCTCGCTTGACGGCGATGCGGGCACCGTCACCGACGGGGTGTCGGCGGGCATCGGGGCCCGGCCATCGTTGCGCGGCACCAGCGCGAAGGCGGTGCCGGTGGCGGCGCCGAGCATCACCATGGCGGCCGCTGAGGTGGCGATGGCCCGCTGGATGCCGAGCCGGCGCGAGGTACGCAGCGCCCGGTCCCGCAGGTCGACCGGGGTGACCTCCTCGGCCAGGCCGGCCAGGTCGAGCCGGAGACGGTCGTGGTTCATCGGGCACTCCCTTCCAGGACGTACAACTCGGCGAGCTCGGGGGCGACGGTGCGCAACTTGGCCAGGGCCTTCGAGGTCTGGCTCTTGACGGTGCCGATGGTGACGCCGAGCAGGTCGGCGGCCTCGGCCTCGGTGCGGTCCTCGAAGAACCGCAGGACCAGCACGGCCCGCTGCTTGGCGGAGAGCTTCGCCAGCGCGGCCCGGAGGGTGAGCCGGAGGGTGGCCTGGTGGGCGTGGTCGGGGCCGAGTCGCCTCCGCGCGGCTCGGGCAGGTCGCCCGGCATCGACTCGGCCACCCGGCGCCGCCGCCACCAGGAAACCTGCAGGTGGTACATGGTCTTGCGGGTGTACGCCTCGGCGTTGCCGCTGTCATGCAGCCGGCCCCACGAGCGGTGGGTGCGGGCCAGGGCGGACTGGACGAGGTCTTCCGCCAGGTGCTGGTCCCCGGTCAGCAGGTACGCCGACCGCAGTAGTGCGGGGGTGCGAGTTCGCACGAACGAGTCGAACTCACTCAGGAGAGGGTCCACACGAGCCGATCCTTGGGGTGAGGTGTTGCACCATCGTGACGCCTCCCCAGACGCCACTTCGAACAAGCAGGGTTGCCGTCGCGGTTGAAGGAATCTTGGGCGTGGTGGCCGGAGCGCCTGGCGTGATCGGGAAGACGACGTTGCCCCGAAAGGTGGAGGTGCCGGGCGAAAGGCCAACAAATTTCCGCCGGGCTCCCACTCTTATAAAGCGCCTGAATGCGGCCGGACGACGAGCAGCCGAAGGAGTGCACGCCCCATGAGTCAGGAAACCAGGACCGAGCAGGCTGGACGCACGGGTGGCAACCAGTCAACCCGCCAGAACAAGCTCACCAACGAGGACGGCAAGATCATGATTGCCGAGAACGTAGTACAGAAGGTCGCCGGGATGGCGTGCCGGGAGGTGGCCGGCGTCCATGCCATGGGCAACGCCGGCACCCGCGCGTTCACGGCCATCCGGGAGCGCATTCCGGGCAGCAGCGGGCCGAACGTATCCCAGGGGGTCGGCGTCGAGGTCGGCGAGACCGAGGCAGCGGTCGACCTCGACGTCATCGTCGAGTACGGGGTCAGCATCGCCGATCTGGGCCGGAACATCCAACGCAACGTGAAGACGGCCGTCGAGCGGATGACCGGCCTGAACGTCGTCGAGGTCAACATCAGCGTCGACGACGTGCACCTGCCCGAGGCCGATGGCCAACGGCAGGGTCAACAGCAGCAGCCGCGGGTGTCATGACCGCCACGCCTGGCCGGCGCGACGCGGTGGTCGACGGCGTCGA
The DNA here is from genome assembly GCF_042870725.1 of Micromonospora sp. NPDC006431. NCBI lineage: Bacteria > Bacillati > Actinomycetota > Actinomycetes > Micromonosporales > Micromonosporaceae > Micromonospora > Micromonospora sp. NPDC006431. Next base: position 221,813 of record NZ_JBIAHQ010000001.1, on the reverse strand, counting down.
CGTGGATGCCGTGGCGGCCGCGGCCTGCGCCTGTCCGGATGTGGTTGGCCTTACCGCGGGTTGGCTGGGGGGCCGGGCCACCTACCTGCCCGGTCGTCGCGTCGAGGGGGTGGCCGTCGACGCCGACGCCGTGGTGGTCCAGGTCCGGAGCCGGTGGGGGGTCGCCGCCGGCGAGCTGGCCGGCCAGGTCCGGGCGGCGGTGGCACCGCTGGCGGCCGGTCGTCGGGTCGACGTGGTTGTCGCAGATCTGGAGGACCCGCCGCCGGCCGGGGCGGATGGGGGACGCGGTGGGGGTAAGAACCTCGTCGGTCCGTGACCTGTACACACCGGTGAGGATCCGCCTGCCCGCCTGTCGCGCCCGTGCGATCCGGCGCCGGACGGCGCTCATCGCTTCACAGTCGATACAGCATGATGGGAGGAGACGACCGCATGACCAAGTTGACAGGGTCCGTCGTCGGCCTGGCGTTGGGTTTCGCCCTGGCATTCGGCAGCTTCGGTCAGATGCTGATCGTCGCGCTGTTCGCGGCGATCGGCTACGGGGTGTCGAAGTTCTTCGCCGGCGAGGTTGACCTCGGCGCGTACGTCCAGGGCCGGCGGACCAGCCGGTGACCGCGGTGACCTACGCCCCGGCCGGCGGGTCGGCACCGGCACACGGTGATCTGGGCTGGCTGCACATCCACGACCGGGTGGTGGAGAAGATCGCCGCGCAGGCGGCGCGGGAGGTCGCCGAGGCCGGCAGCGCGCGGCCGCGCGTGCTCGGGCGGTCCCTGCCCGGCGTGGGTCGCTTCGGCATCCGCCGTGCCGACCAGGGCGCTGCCCCGACGGCGTCCGCGGCCATCGAGGGATCGGTGACCCGCATCGAGTTGTCCATCAGCGTCCGCTGGCCGGCATCCATCCCGGAGGTCACCGCCCGGGTCCGCGACCGCGTCCGGACCCGCGTGTCGGACCTGACCGGGCTGCGGGTCCAGGAGGTGGGGATCACCGTCACCGACCTGGTCGCCGACCCGGCAGCCGGCCGCCGGGTGCACTGAATCGGGGCCCCGGTGAGAATCACCAACCGTCTGCTCGCGTTCCTGTTGAGCCTGGCGCTGACCCTCGGCGCCGTACTCGTGTTGATCGAGATCGTCGCCTACGCGGTCGGGGCGAAGGCGATCGTGCTGAACTGGCCCGGCCTCTACCGCTGGGCGTCCGGCACCACCTGGGGCAGCGGGATCGTACGGCTGGTCGGTGTGGGCCTCGCCGTCATCGGGCTGCTGCTGCTCGCCGCGCAGCTCAAACCCCGCCGGCCCAACCGGCTGCGCCTGCAGCCCATCGATCCCGCCACCGACGCCGCCATCACCCGGCGCGGCCTGGCCCGGACGCTGCGGGACGCGGCCATCGAGGTGGAGGGCGTCCACGACGCCCACGTCACAGTCGGCCGGCACCTCGTGCGCGTTCGCGCCGAGGTGCTCGACGGGGCGGCACCCACCGGGGACTACCTGAACGGCGCGGTGGCCTCGGCCGCCCAGCACCGCCTCGACGCCCTGCGCCTGGACCCGGCACCGACCCTGTCCGTGCGGATCAGCAAGGAGGAGCTGCAGTGATTCGCGCCGATCGCCTCAACCGGATCGTGCTCACCCTGCTCGCGTTGGTGCTGCTCGCCGCCGGTGTCGCGATCCTCCTCGCCGGTGCCGACGTGTACGGCCGGGGCTTCAGCCGGCGGCACCTGCTCGACAACCCGGCCACGCGCTTCGTCGGTGTCCACGGCGGCTGGTTCTGGCCGGTGGCGGGCGTGGCAGCCGCGATTGTCACGTTGCTCGGCCTGCGCTGGCTGGCCGCCGTCGTCACCACCGAACCCGGCCAGCGGCGCATCAACATCAGCACCAACGGCGACAGCGGACGGACCGTCCTCGACTCCGGTGCGCTCGCCGATGCCGTCAGAGCGGAGGTCGAGGACTGCCCGGGCGTGGACGAGGTCGACACCAGGCTCTCGGGGAGCCCGTACACTCCCCGCCTCGCGCTGAGGGTCACGGCCGATCCCGACGCCGACATCGCCGCACTGCGCGAGCGGCTCGAAGCCCTCGTGCTGCCCCGCATCCGCTACGCCCTCGGCAGACCGGACCTGCCCGTCACCCTCGATCTCACCCAACGCACCCGCCGACGCACTCGAGTGGGCCTCGCGTGAGCCGAGAGCCGGTGGGTGCGGACGGCACCCCGCGCCTAAGAGTTTGGCGACCCCGGTGGCTCGACCAGCGGTCTCCGGTACGGGCCCCAAGCGACGAACCGCTCGAATAGTTCGCGTGGGGTCGGGCCGTCCTGCGGGTTGAGCCGGAACAGGTCGTGGGTGGCCTCGTGATAGAGCCCGGACAGGTAGATGGCCAGGTCGACGGGGTGGCTGTCGTACTCGGCGCGGAGCAGCAGGCGGGCCTGGGCGCAGGGCCACGGCTGCCCGCAGGCCCGGCACAGCCACAGTGGGCGGATCGGCAGGTGCGGCGGATGGCCGGGCGGGTAGGCGCGAGGCCGATCGGGATACGGCCCGAGGCGCGGCACCGGAAGCATGCGGGCCCGCCATTCGCCCGTCACCAGCGACCGCCGTTGGCCCGCCACTCCTGGGCCCGGGTCAGCCGGCCGGGGCTGCCCGGCCGCATGGTCGGGATGACTCGGGTCGGCTCGCGCATCCAGTCCGGCAGGTTGGCGCCTTTCGCCCGGCGGGGCAGCGCCGGCGGGGGCACGGTGTCTCGGCACCGGAACCAGCGGAGCGGGTTGGGCATTCCGACCTCCTCTTTCTGTACGGGGCGGGGCCGCCCGGCATCGGGGGATCCAAGGGCGGCCCCGCAGCGGGCCGGACGGGAGACGGCCCGCTGCGTGACAGTCTGCTGAGCGCGGCACTACGCTCGGAAGCCGTCGAGGCCGGTCCGGGCAGGGCCAGGTCGGCCGTCGCGAATGGACGGCAGCGCCGCTGGGGCCGCCGGGAAATCGTGGAGGACGCGTGGAGAGTGAACCGACCGCCGACCTGATCCGGGCACAACTCCGGCGGCTGCGGTTGAAGGCCGAGCTGAGCCAGGAGGAGTTCGGAAAACTCCTGCACTTCTCGGGCTCGCAGGTGTCCGCCGTCGAGCTGGGGCAACGGCCGCTCGACCGGTTCTTCCTCAAGCGCGCCGACGAGGTGCTGGACACCGGCGGCCTGTTGCTGGCGCTGCTCAAAATGGCCGAACGGGACGGACAACCGAGCTGGCTACGGCCCTGGCTCGATGCCGAGCGCGATGCCCAGCAGCTATGGTGTTACCACCCGACACTCATTCCCGGTCTGCTGCAAACGGAGAACTACGCACGCGTGGTGATCCGGGCCGACGACATGCTGAGCGACGACGAGGTGGAGCGGCGGGTGGCTGTCCGCCTCGATCGGCAGGCCGTGCTCAGCCGGCCACAGCCGCCCAAGCTCGTGGCGGTGATCGAGGAGGCCGTGCACCGTCGAGCCGACGAGAGCTTCCGGGGGCTGATGACGCAGCAGATCGCCCACTTGATCCAGTGCACCGAGCGGCCGCACATCAGTGTGCACCTCATCCCGGCGGACGTCAGCACGCACGTGGGACTCGCCGGCCCCTTCACCCTGGCACGTGGCGACGACGGCGGATGGATCGGCTACTTGGAGAGCCAGCTCGGCGGCACGACGGTCGACAAGGACGAGGACGTGGCTATCGTGGTCGGGAGGTGGGAGAGCGTCCACAGCGAGGCGCTGCCTCGCCGGCAGTCGATCGAGCTGATGAAGGAAGTGATGACGTCATGGAGCTGATCGGCGCTATCTGGCGCAAGGCCACCCGCAGCGGTAACAGCGAGTGCGTCGAGGTGGCCGACGCCGTGCCCGGCGTCGTCGGCGTGCGCGACAGCAAGGACCCGACCGGCCCGGTCCTCGCCTTCGACCCCCGGACCTGGCGCGCCTTCGTCGAACACGTCAAGCGCTCCTGATCCGACGACGACTCTCCAGTCCGCCTACGAACCTGACGACGGAGACGGCGCCGCGGCTCGGTACCCACCCGAGTGACGCCGTGAATTGCCTGGCCCCGTTGGCAAATCGGCCGGTAGCGTCCGTCAACATGCGGCTCACGGTGCTGGGCGGGTGTGGTGCGTGGCCGGAGGCGGGCCAGGCGTGCAGCGGCTACCTGGTGGAACATGACGGGTTCCGACTGCTTGTCGACGTCGGTTATGCGGCCTTCCCGCGCCTGCTGCAACACATCACCGTGGACCAGGTCGACGCCGTGTTCATCAGCCACGGGCATCCGGATCACTGCGCCGACCTGAACCCGCTGCTCCGGGCCCGTACGCTGCGCGACGATCCGCCGCCGCCACTACCGGTGTACGCGCTGCCGGGCGCGCTCGACGCGGTGCTGGCGCTCGACCGCCCCGGGATGCTGGACGCCGCCTACGTGCTGCACGAGTTCACCGCCGGCAGCGGCCTGGACATCGGCCCGTTCCGCGCCGAGACCCGCCTGCTGCCGCACTGGGTGCCCAACGCCGGCGTACGGCTGACCGCCGACGGCCGGACGCTCACGTACACCGGTGACACCGGCCCGAGCCCCGACGTGGTGGAGTTGGCGCGCGGCGCCGACCTGCTGCTGGCCGAGGCCACCCACGTGGATCAGGTGCCGGACGACTCGGTGGGCTGCCTGTCGAGCGCCCGCCAGGTGGGTCGGCAGGCGGCGGAGGCCGGCGTCGGGCAGCTGATCCTGACCCACCTGTGGCCCGGCACGGATCCGTCGGCCGCACGAGCCGCCGCCGCCGACGGTTACCCTGGCCAGATCGACGTCGCCACCGCCGACCTGAGCCTGGACTTCTCCTAGAACCTCGCCGATCCCGTGCGTCCGTCGGCGGTGCACCCACTCCGCGCGGCGGACGGCGTCATCCGTGCCGGCATGGGGTCATGTGCGTCCTGCCTACGCAAACTCGATCTCGTCCAGCCACTGCTCGCCGGCCAGGCCGCCGAGTACTACCGCCGGCTCCGTGATCTGGCCGAACTCATCGCTTGACCCACTCCAGATACGCGATGTCGCGGTATACGGGTCGGTCGGATACCGCGACATCGGCGACCCGGAGTCGATCAAGCAGCGCCTCCGGAATAGGATCGCCGGTCCGGCCGGCCCGCCGTACGCTGCGGCAATGCTGCTGCGCATGTCGACCTTGCTGCTCCGGACCCTGCGCGAGGACCCGGCCGACGCCGAGGTGCCGAGCCACCGCCTCCTGCTCCGCGCCGGCTACGTCCGCCGCGCCGCCCCAGGCGGGTACACCTGGCTGCCGCTGGGCAAGCTGGTGCTGGACCGGATCACCGAGATCGTCCGGGCGGAGATGGCGGCGATCGGCGACCAGGAGGTGCACTTCCCGGCGCTGCTGCCGGCCGAGCCCTACCGGACCAGCGGACGGTGGACGGAGTACGGCGACGACATCTTCACCCTCGCCGACCGAAAGGGCGCCGAGCACCTGCTCGCCCCGACCCACGAGGAGATGGCCGCGCTGCTGGTGAAGGGCCTCTTCACCTCGTATCGCGATTTCCCGGTGACGCTGTTCCAGATCCAGACGAAGTTCCGGGACGAGGCCCGGCCCCGGGCGGGGCTGCTGCGCGGGCGCGAGTTCCTGATGAAGGACGCGTACTCGTTCGACCTGGACGAAGCCGGGCTCCAGAAAGCCTACGAGCGGCATCGGGCGGCCTACGAGAAAATCTTCAACCGACTCGGGCTGGACTTCACGGTCGTGCACGCGATGTCCGGGGCGATGGGCGGCTCGGCGTCGGAGGAGTTCCTGGCCGCCACCCCGGTCGGGGAGGACGCCTTCGTCGGCTGCACCGCCTGCGACTACGCGGCCAACACTGAGGCGGTGGTGACCCGCGCGCCGGCCGCCGGTGATCCCGATGCGCACCCGGTGATGGAGGTGCACGACACCCCGGAGACGCCGACCATCGCCGCGCTGGTCGAGCTGGCCAACGCCCGGGCCCTCGGCGGCCGGACGGACTGGACCGCCGCCGGCACGTTGAAGAACGTGGTGCTGACCGTCCGTCGGCCGGGCGCCGAGCAGGCGGAGCTGCTGGTGATCGGGCTGCCCGGGGACCGCGAGGTGGACCTCAAACGGGTGGCGGCGGTGCTCGCCCCGGCCACGGTGGCGGTCTTCGAGGACTGGGCGGACCATCCCGAGCTGGTCCGCGGCTACCTCGGGCCGCAGATCCTCGCCAAGCACGGCGTCCGCTACCTGGTCGATCCCCGCGTGGTCGCCGGCACCGCCTGGCTGACCGGGGCGAACGAACCGGGCCGGCACGCGGTGGACGTGGTGTGCGGGCGGGACTTCGTCCCGGACGGCACGATCGAGGCCGCCGAGGTGCGGCCCGGTGACCCCTGCCCGGCCTGCGTGACCGGCGAGCTGACCATGCGGCGGGGCATCGAGGTGGGGCACATCTTCCAGCTCGGCCGCCGCTACACCGACGCCTTCGCCGTCGACGTGCTCGGCCCGGAGGGCAAGCCGGTCCGGCCCACCATGGGCTGCTACGGCATCGGTGTCTCGCGGGCGGTCGCGGCGGTCGCCGAGCAGCACCACGACGAGCGGGGGCTGGTCTGGCCGGCGGCGATCGCGCCGTGCGACGTACACCTGGTGGCGGCGGGGAAGGGGCCGCAGCTCGACGCGGCGCTGGACCTCGGCGGGCGGCTCTCCGCCGCCGGCCTGCGGGTGCTGGTCGACGACCGCACGCACGTCTCGGCCGGGGTCAAGTTCACCGACGCCGAGCTGGTCGGCATCCCGCGCGCCGTGGTGGTCGGCCGCCGGCTCGCCGACGGGTACGTCGAGCTGCGCGACCGGTCCTCCGGCGAGCGGATGGAGCTGCCGGTGGACGGTCTGGTCGAGCGCCTGCTCGACGAGGTGCCCGGGACGCGCCGCGACCGGGTGTAGCGGACGCGCCACCGGGTACGGCTCCCGGATCGAGTGTTTCGGAGGCTCTCATGTATCGGGTCAGCGACGTGATGACCAAGCAGGTGGTCTACCTGCCGGCCGAGACCATGCTGGACGAGGCGGCCAGGGTGATGAAGGAGTCGGACATCGGCGATGTGGTCGTCACCGACGGGGCGACCCTCGCCGGCATGCTGACCGACCGCGACATCGTGGTCCGGGCGGTCGCCGAGCGGGCCAACCCGGCGACCACCACCATCGGGTCGGTCATCACCCGCGAGGTGGTGATGATCGAGCAGCACGCCACGGCGAGCGAGGCGGCCGCCCTGATGCGGGAGCGCAACATCCGGCGGGTGCTGGTCTGCGACAGCGACCGGAAGCTCGTCGGCATCGTCAGCCTCGGCGACCTGGCCATGCAGCTCGACCCGAACTCCGCCCTCAGCGACATCAGCGAGGCCGCCCCGAACATGTGAGAGGAGGGGCCCCTTCTTGACGCCTCCGGTAGCGGAGGGGCCCCTCCCGACCCCTCCCGACGGCGGCGACCCGGCCGGCGTGCGGCCGGCGGTAGCCTGGCGGAATGCCCGAGATGCCGAGCAAGCTGGCCGAGATCGTCGACGAGTTCGCCGCCGCGCCCCGCGACGTGGTGCTGGAGATGCTCCTCGAGTACGCCGACGTCATCCCGCCCCTGCCGGAGGGCATGGACCGGGAGGGCATGGAGCAGGTGCCCGAGTGCCAGACGCCGTTCTTCCTGCGGGCCCAGGTCCAGCCGGACGACACCGTGATCACCTGGTTCGACTGCCCGCCCGAGGCACCGACCACCCGCGCGTTCGCCGGCATCCTGGCCGAGGGGCTGGCCGGGGCGACCGCCGACGAGGTGCTGGCCGTGCCGGACGACCTCTACCAGCGGATGGGGCTGGCCCAGGCGATCAGCCCACTGCGGGTACGCGGCGGCACGGCGATCCTGGCCCGGCTCAAGCGCCAGGTCCGGGAACAGAATTCCTGATCGACGGGTTGTTCCCGGGCATGGAGATCGAGATCTACGCCGACGTCGTGTGCCCGTGGTGCTGGATCGGCAAGCGCCGGCTGGAGCAGGCGCTGGCGTCGTACGACGGTGAGGTGAGCGTCCGATTCCGGCCGTTCCAGCTCGACCCGACGCCGGTGACCGAGCCGAAGCCGCTGGTCGAGGCACTGGCCGCGAAGTTCGGCGGCCGGGAGCGGGCCGAGGGGATGTTCACCCACGTAACCCAGGTCGCCGCCGGCGTGGGGCTCGACCTGCACTTCGACCGCGCGGTGCACGCCAACACCTTCGAGGCGCACCGGCTGATCCGGTTCGCCACCGAGCGGGGCCGCGCCGCCGAGCTGGTCGAGGCCCTCTACCAGGCGCACTTCACCGACGGGGTGGACGTGGGCTCGACCGATGCGCTGGTCAAGGTCGCCGCCGGGGTGGGCCTGGACGAGACCGAGACCCGGGAGTACCTGGAGTCAAACCTGGGCCGGCGCGAGGTGGCCACCGACCTGACCGAGGCGCGTCAGCTCGGGGTCTCCAGCGTGCCGACCTTCGTGCTGGCCGGGAAGTACGCCGTCACCGGCGCCCAAGAGCCGGAGACCCTGCTCGCCGCCCTGCGCGAGGTCGAGCAGCGCGAGTCGGGCGAGTGACCCCCATCGATCTTGGTTCCACGTGAAACAAGATCGATGATGTTGACTCCCTAGGCCGGTCTGGCCAGGTCCTCCACCACCGTCGCCCCGGGCAGTACGCCGAGTGCCGGCCCGGGCAGTGCGATCTTGCTGTGCCGTACGCCGGATCCGATGATCACGTGCGGCATCGCGACCACCCGCGAGTCGACCAGGATCGGCCACTCCTCCGGCAGGCCGATAGGGGTGATCCCGCCGTACTCCATCCCGGTCAACTCGACCGCGTCGGCCATCGGCGCGAAGCTCGCCTTGCGGACGTCGAGCATCCGACGGACCACGCCATTCACGTCGGCCCGGGTGGTGGCCAGCACCACGCAGGCCGCGTACCGGGTCTCGCCACCCCGCTTGCCGGCGACCACCACGCAGTTCGCCGACTCCTCGAGCCCCACCTCGTACGCGGCGCAGAACGCGGCCGTGTCGGCCAACTCCGCGTCGATCGGGGCGACCAGCACGTCATCGACGTCCACCGGCGCCTCACCCGGCCACCGCTCGACCGCGGCGGCGACCGGCGGTGCCAGCAGGTCCAGCCGGGTACGGGCCGGCTCTGTCTTCAGCGTCCCCATCACGGGTGCGATCCTCGCACCCGTGACGGGGTTCCGCTCACTGACCTGCCGCCTGCCCGCCTGTCGGGAGACGCCCGCCGGTCGGGAAACCGGTCCGCCGCGCCGGTGCCGGGCGGCCCGGGACCAGCGTCAGTTGTTGGAGAGGAAGGCGTTCTCGCGGGCGAACTCGCGGTCCTGGGCGGAAGCGAGATGCGCCCGCTGCAGCACCTCGGGCCGATGCGCCTCGACGTCCTCCATGCCGTGCCGGACACCCAGCCGGACCACCCCGTAGAGGAAGACGAAACCGAACACGTACAGGATCACCGTGGTGACGAAGACCAGCATGCGGCCACGGTAAGGCGAACATGAGCGGCTGAAGGTTTCATCTTCGGCCGGTTCCCCCATACGTGTCAGCGAGGTGATCGGCCCAGGTCCGGGTGCCGGTCGGGGTGGCGGTGGTGGTGAGCCCGCCGGAGCGCAGGGCCCGGCCCAGCCGCCCCGGGATCCGTACCCGCAGCAGCGGGCGGCGGGAGCGGCGGGCCGCCCGCCACGCGCGGACCGCCTCGTCGAAGCGAAGCACCTGCGGGCCGCCGTACTCCTCGACCGCGTACGACGGGCCGGCGGCCAGCATCCCGGCGAGCCGGGCCGCCACGTCGGTCGGGTCGACCGGCTGGGCCAGCACCGCCGGGTCCCCGATCACCGGGCCGAGCCGGCCGGCAGCGCGCAGCAGTTCCTCCAGGAACTCCGGAAACTGGGTCGCCCGCAGGATGCTCCACGGCACCGGGCCGGCCGTCACCACCTGCTCGGCGGCGAGCTTGTGCCGGTAGTAGCCGAACGGCACCCGGTCGATGCCCACGATCGAGACGAACACGAGATGTCCCACGCCGGCCTGACCGGCCGCCTCCACCAGCCGCCTGGTGCCGAGCACGTCGACCTCGTGCGTACGCCGGGCCGGCGAGGACGCCAGATGCAGCACCGCCTCCACACCAGCGACCGCCGCCGACAGCCCCTCGCCGGTGGCGAGATCGGCCGCCACCCACTCCACGGTGGACTCCCCGCGCGGATGCCGGCTCACCGCCCGCACGGCGAACCCGTCGCCCCGCAGGCGCGGCAGCACCGCCCGCCCGAGCCGCCCGCTCGCCCCGGTGACCAGCACCCGCATCGCCTGCTCCTCTCCCGGCACACCCTCGCGTAGGCCGACGGCGCCCGCGTACCGCTCAACGGACGGGACGGCCGCGCGGTTCGTGACGGCCGAGCGCGCACCTCCGCCGACTCGGCCGGGTGCGGCTGGCCCTCGATGCGCTGCTGGCCAGGCCGGTCAGGCCGCCGGACGTACCACCACCCGGGCGGCGATCAGCACGCCGAGCAGCCCGCAGCCGGCCGCCACGGCCAGGGTGGCGGCGTAGCTCGCCGGACCGGGGGCCGGGCCCGCGGCCAGCACCGCGCCGGTCAGCGCCAGCACGGTGGCCGCGGCGAGTGAGTCGCCCAGTTGCAGGGCGGAACTGTTTCGCCCCTGCTCGCCGGGGGCGGAGAGCTCCAGGGTGAGCACCGACAGGGACGGGTAGAGCAGGCCCATGCCGAGTCCGGCGACGGCCCAGCCGAGCACCGCCACCGCCACCGGCACCCCCGGCAGGACGGCCGACGCGACGGTGGCCGTACCGAGGGCGACGCAACCCAGCCCGGTCCGGGGCAGGGTGGCGGCCGAGCGCGGCGCGGCGATCCGGCCCTGCAGCCACGAGCCCACCGACCAGGAGAGCGCGCCGACGGTCAGCACCAGGCCCGCCGCGGTCGGTGAGAAGCCGCGTTCCCGGGACAGCATCAACGGGATGACCACCTCCGCGCCGGCGAACGCCGCCGAGGCGAGCCCACGCAAGCCGATCACCGTCGGCAGGCCCCGCCCGGCGCGCAGGAAGCCGGCCGGCAGCAGGCGCGGGGCGCAGACCAGCAGGCCGGCCAGCGCCACCGCCACCAGCGCCCCGCCGAGCACGCCGCGCTGCTGCCCCCCGTGATGCAGCAGCGCGGCGCTCGCCCCCGCCCCGCACGCCCAGCCGATCCGGGCCAGGGCCCCGGCCGGCGGCCGGACCGGGACCCCAGCGCCGAGCGCCCGCAGCCCGGGCTGGATCAGCAGCACCGCCGGCACCGCGACGGCCGGCACCGCGAGGAAGACCCAGCGCCAGCCCAGGTGCTCGACGATCAGGCCGGCCAGCGCCGGGCCGACCAGCGACGGCACGACCCAGGCCGCGGCGAACGCGGCGAAGACCCGCCGCCGCAGTTCCTCCGGGTACGCCTGCCCGACGATCACGTAGAGCGCCACCGACAGCAGACCCGAGCCGAAGCCCTGCACCACCCGGCCGACAACGAGCAACCCCATGGTCGGGGCGGCCCCCGCGACGACCAGCCCCGCCACGAACCAGGCCACCCCGTGCCACATCGGGGCGCGCGGCCCACGCGTGTCGCACCAGATCCCCGAGACCACCATCGCCACCACACCGGAGGCGAACGGGCCGCCGAAGGCCAGCGCGTACAGGGTGAGCCCGTCGAGACTGCGGGCGACGGTGGGCATCGCGGTGCCGACCGCCAGGGCCTCGAACGCCAGCAGCGACACCAGGGCGACGCTGCCCACGGTCATCGCCCGCAACCGCGGGGAGTACAGGTGCGCGGGTGGGGCCGCCGGCGCGGCGGTGGCGGTCACCGGCAGCCCGGCGTAGGTGCGGTCGACATGGGATCAATCCTGCGACCTCAACCCGGATTGAGGTCAACGGTGACACCGGTCTCGTCAGGCCGACTCCAGCGCCTCGCCGACACCCTTCGCCACCCCGGACAGGTGCTGGTCGGCCAGCAGGTGCCCGGCGGTGATGACCAGGGCGATCGGCCACTCGATCACCTGGAGCGCGGCGAGCACGCCCAGCCCCGCGTAGTAGGCGAGCTTGTCGGGCGGCGGCACCGCCACCTCGCCCAGCACCGGGATCTCCACCCGCCGGTTGTACTTCCTGACCATCTCGCACGCCCCGCCGAGATGTCGCGTCACTGCGCTCATTCCGCCTCCCCGCATCCGACGACCACATCGACGTCCGACCAGGCATTCCACCGGCGACCCGGTCCATGCCCCACGCAGCCGGGAAACTTCCCTCGCCCAAGGGGCATAACGGACGCGACGCCGGGAAGTCGGGGCCGCCGGGGACGAGGGGTACGGGAGGCGAGATGGCGTACGGCTGGCGCGGCGGCGGGAGCACCGGGGAGCGCGGCCGGCGGCTCGGCCGTACGCCTCGATGACCTCGCTGGGCCGGTACGCCGGCCTCCTGCTCGCGCCGGACGCCGTCGCGCGGGTCGCCCGTACCGTCGTCGGTGCCGTGCCGGACGCAGCCCGGACGGTCGGGTCGGCCCTGCCGCAAGCGGTGCCGGGAGCGGCCCGGGCCGGCGGAGCCGCCGTGCCGCGCGGCGTCGCCGAGGCGGCGGGCAAGGTGGGCCAGGGAGCCGCCCGGCTGGCCCAGCTGGCCGGACTGAGCAAGCGCCGAATCTGGACCCGGGACGGCCGGCACCACATCGAGGTGCACGGCGTGTGCCAGGACGGCGCGAACAAGCTGGCCCGGCAGGTCGAGCAGGCGCTGGAGCGGATGCCCGGGGTGGCCTGGGCCCGGGTCAACGCGCCCTCCGGCCGGGTGGTGGTGGCGGTCGAGGAGCCGAAGCCGAGGCTGCGCGACCTGATCGCCACGGTGGCGCGTACCGAGCGGGTCTGCCCGTACGAACCGGACCCGGAGATCCCCCCGCCGCACCCGGCCGAGGAGGGCCCACGTACGCCCCGGACCTTGGGCGGGCTGGTCTCGGACGCGCTCGGCCTGACCATCTCCGCGGCCACCCGGATCCTGCCGTTCGCCCCGGTCCCCGGCGAGGTGGCCGGCTTCCTCGCCGCGATCGACCTGCACCCGAAACTGCACGCCCTGGCCGACCGGGGGCTGCGCGCCGACCCCCGTGCCGACGTGCTGTTCCCGCTCGCCGAGGCGGTGGCGCAGGGCCTCACCGGCGGCTGGGCCGGGATAGTGCTGGACGGCGCGCAGCGGGTGGTGCAGTGGGGCGAGGCGCGGGCCCAGCTCTCCGCCTGGACCAAGGCCGAACCGAGGCTGACCGGCGACCCGGAGCGGGCGGTGGCCCGGGTGCCCGAGGGCGAGCGCCCCCGTCCGGTCCCCGACGGCCCGGCCGAACGGTACGTGAAGCGGGTGCTCGCCGCGGGTGCGGCGGCCGGCGCGGCGGCGGTGCCCGTGGTGGGCCCGAAGCGGGCCGCCTCGCTGGCCCTGTCCGCGCTGCCCAAGGCGCCGGGCAACGGACGCGAGGGGTACGCGGCCCAGCTCGGCCGGATGCTGGCCCGGCGCGGCGTGATCGCCATGGACCGCAGCGTGCTACGCAAGCTGGACGGCATCGACACGGTGGTCTTGGACAGCGCGATCCTCGGCTCGGACCGGGGCGTGCTGGCCGACCTGGCGCCGCTGGCGGGGGCCGACACCGGGCAGGTGGCCGCCCGGGCGTTCGCCCTCTTCGACCCGGAGGCCCCGGACGCCGTACAGGAGGCCGACGGCTGGCGGCTCGGGCCGCTGGACCGGATCGACGCCCGCGACCCCGGGGACACCCCGGACCGGCGCCGGCTCACCGAGCACGGCGGGCTGCTGCTCGGCCTCGCGGACGGCGACACGCTCGCCGCCGTGCTCCGAGTGGATCCGGAACCCGCGCCCGGGGTCGACGCCCTGCCCACCGCCGCCCGCCAGGCGGGCCTGCGCCTCGTGGTGGCCGCGGACGACGACGAGCGGTACGGCTTCGCCGACGCCGTGGTGCCCGGCGGCGACCAGCTTGTCGACTCGGTACGCGCCCTCCAACGAGACGGTGCGGTGGTCATGCTCGTCTCCGGTGACCGCGCCGCGCTCAGTGCCGCCGACTGCTCCCTCGGCGTCTCCGCCCCGGAGGCTCTCCCGCCCTGGGGTGCCCACCTGCTGGTCGGCGACGACCTGCGGATCCCCGCACTGTTGATCGACGCGGCCGGGGTGGCCCGCCGGATGACCGGGCAGAACATCCGGATCTCGATGGCCGGCAGCGGGCTCGGGGCGCTGGGTGCGCTCACCGCCGACCCGATGCTGCTGCCCGGCCGGACCCTCGCCGCGGTGAACGCCGCCGGCGCGCTCGCCTTCGGGCACGGCGTGTGGCGGGCCCGCCGGCTGCCGGACCGGACCCGCACGCCGGTGCCCGCGCTGACCGCCTGGCACCTGATGCCGGTGGAGACCGTCCTCGACCATCTGGCCACCCGCCCGGCCGGGTTGGCCAGTGCGGAGGCGGGCCGCCGGCGGCGGGCCGTCGCCGGGGACCACGCGGGCCCGGCCGGGCTGCTCAAGGCGTTCGTGGACGAGCTGACGAACCCGCTCACCCCGGTGCTCGCCGCCGGGGCGGTGCTCTCCGCCACGTTCGGCTCGCTGATCGACGCGGCCCTGGTCGGCGGGGTGGTCGGCGGCTCGGCGCTGATCGGCGCGGTGCACCAGCACAACACCGAGCGGTCCCTGGCCGAGCTGCTGTCCCGCACCGCGGTGACCGCGCGGGTGCTCCGCGACGGCGTCGAGCAGGTGGTGCCGGCGGAGGAGCTGGTGGCGGGAGACGTGGTCGCGATCGGTCCCGGCGACGCGGTCCCGGCGGACTGCCGGGTGCTCAGCTCGGACGGGCTGGAAGCCGACGAGTCGTCGCTGACCGGCGAGTCGCTGCCGGTGAGCAAGACCGCCGAACCGGTGGTGGCGGCGGCCGTCGCCGAGCGGCGCTCCATGCTGTACGAAGGCACCACCGTCGCGGCCGGCCGGGGCACCGCCGTGGTGGTGGCGACCGGCGAGGAGACCGAGGCCGGGCGCAGTCTCGCCCTGGCCCGGGAGGCCCCGCCGCCCAGCGGGGTGGAGGCGCGGCTCGGGAAGCTGACCAGTGCCGCCGTACCGCTGGCGGCCGGCTCAGCGATCGCGGTGGCCGGGGCGGGACTGCTCCGAGGCGTACCCCTGGCGGAGACGGCGGCGACCGCCGCGAACCTGGCCGTCGCCTCGGTGCCGGAGGGACTGCCATTCCTGGTCAGCGCCGCGCAGCTGGCAGCAGCCCGGCGGCTGGCCGAGCACGGCGCGCTGGTCCGCAACCCGCGGACCATCGAGGCGCTGGGCCGGGTGGACGTGCTCTGCTTCGACAAGACCGGCACCCTCACCGAGGGGAAGCTGCTGCTCGCCGGGGTGGGTGACGGTGCCGGCGACCGGTACGCGCCACCGGACCGGCTGGACGAGCCGCTGCGACTGACCCTGGCTGCGGCGCTGCGGGCCACTCCGGCGGCGGCCGACCCGGACGAACTGCCCCAGCAGACCGACCGGGCGGTACGCCGGGGCGCGGACACCGCCGACGTGGTCGAGCAGACCGGCGCGGCGGACTGGACGGCCGTGGGCGGGTTGCCGTTCGAGCCGTCCCGCGGCTACCACGCCACCACCGGCCGGACCCCGGACGGCCTGCTGCTCAGCGTCAAGGGGGCACCCGAGTCAGTGGTGCCGCGCTGCGCGGCGCGGCGGACCGCCGGGGGTGACCAGCCGCTGGACGAGGCGGGCCGGAACGCGCTGCACGCGATGCTCGCCGAGCGGGCCGCGGCCGGAAACCGCATCCTCGCCGTCGCCGAGTGCCCGGTGGGCAGCGAGTCGGTGACCGACGAGCAGGTCGAGGGGTTGGTCTTCGTCGGCTTTCTGGCGCTCGCCGACGGCGTGCGGGTGAGCGCGAAGCCCGCGGTCCGGCGGATCCGCCAGGCCGGCGTGCACACCATCATGATCACCGGCGACCACCCGGCGACCGCCGAGGCGATCGCCGCGACCATCAGCCCCGGCGACGGCGGTCAGCGGGTGGTCACGGCGATCGACCTGGACCGGCTCGACGACGAGGCGCTGGCCGAGCGGCTCATGGCGACCGACGTGGTGGCCCGCTGCACCCCGGCGCACAAGGTCCGGATCATCCAGGCGCTTCAGCACCGGGGCCGGACCGTGGCGATGACCGGGGACGGCGCCAACGACGCTCCGGCGATCCGGCTGGCCGACGTGGGCATCGCGCTGGGCCAGCGCGGCACCCCGGCGGCTCGCGCCGCCGCCGACCTGATAGTCACCGACGACCGGCTGGAAACGATCATCTCCACCCTGGTGGAGGGGCGGGCGATGTGGTCGTCGGTCCGCCACGCGCTGAGCATCCTGGTCGGCGGCAACCTCGGCGAAATCGCGTTCAGCGTGCTGACCGCCGCCGCCACCGGCCGGTCCGCGCTGACCGGACGACAACTGCTGCTCGTCAACCTGCTCACCGACCTGGCGCCCGCGCTGGCCATCGCGGTCCGCCCGCCGGCCGCCCACGGTGCCGACCACCTGCTGCGGGAAGGACCGGACACCTCGCTCGGCGCGACGATGACCCGGGAGATCGGGCTGCGGGCGAGCGCCACCACGCTGGGCGCGACCGCCGGCTGGAGCCTGGCCCGGTGGACCGGCACCCAACGCACGGCCGGCACGGTCGCGCTGGCCTCGCTCGTGGGCACGCAGCTCGGCCAGACCGTGCTGGCCGGCGGCACCAGCCCCACCGTGCTGGCGTCCACCGCCGCGTCCATCGGCGTCCTGGTCGCGGTGGTGCAGACGCCCGGGGTCAGCCAGTTCTTCGGCTGCACCCCGCTCGGCCCGGTGAGCTGGACGATCGCCGCCGGCTCCGCGCTCGGCGCGACCTTCGCCAACGGCGCGCTCACCTGGCTGGTCGACCGCCTCCCGCAGCACGGCCTCCGTACGCCGGCCGCCGGTCCACATGGGTCCGGCCGTGCCGGGTAGGGGAAGCGCACTCGTCGAGGAGGCGCGCCGGCGCGGCCTCATCCGTGGGGTACGCACCATCCACCGCGGCGAGACGGTCCCGCTGACCCCTTGACACGTGGTCGCCACCCAGCCAGCCAAGTAAGGCCGGCCGGGGCGGCGATCCGGGGCTCAGCCACGCTCAGAGATGGCCTCGATGAGGTCGCCCACCGGGCGCTCCGGCAGTGACCGGCATGCCCTTGAGGCGGTTGTCGTCGCCGACCGTCACTAGAGTGCCGGCATGTCCTCGCCCCGCCTCGAGAAGATCACGCCGGACAACGTCCTGGCCGCCTGCGCCATCGCGATCCGACCCGACCAGGAGGGCCTGGTCGCGCCGGTCGCCCGATCGCTCGCCGAGGCGTACACCCAGCCGGCGGTCGCCTGGCCACGGCTGATCGTCGACGGCGACCGTCCGGTGGGCTTCGTGATGGGCTTCCTCGACGTGTCGTGGCGCCCCGACGACGATCCGACCGACCTCCGCTCGGGGCTCTGGCGGCTCAACATCGCCGCCGATGCGCAGGGCAAGGGGTACGGGCGGTTCGCCGTCCAGGCGCTGGCGGAGGAACTCCGCCAGCGCGGCTGCACCAGGCTGACCGTCACCTGGGTGCCGGGCGACCACGGTCCGGAGCGCTTCTACCGGCAGCTCGGCTTCCGGTTGACCGGTGAGACGAGCGGCGACCAGGTGGTCGGCGAGCTGGACCTGTGACGGTCAGTGCCAGGTGGCGGCGGCGCGCCGCAACCGATCGTTGATCGCCCGCCCCACGCCGACCTCGGGGACCGGCTCGGCGACGATCTCGGTCACCCCGGCCGCGTCGAGCCGGTGCAGGGCGTCGAAGAGCCGCGCGGCTGCCGCCGTCAGCTCACCCTCGGGCGACAGCACCTCCACCGCCGCCCACCCGGCGGCCGTCGGGCGTTCACGGAAGGCCAGGAAACCCCGCCGGCCGCCGTCCCCCGGCGCCGACTCCGCCGGCCCCAACCGCAACGGGGTACGCGGGGCGTAGTGCGCGGCCAGCGTCCCGGGTGCCACCGGCTGCCCTGAACTGCCCAGCCGTATCTCGACCGGCCCGACCGCCTCGACCAGCGCCTCGACCGGCAGCGCACCCAGCCGGAGCACCACCGGGCGCTCGCCGCGGGCGTCCACGATCGTCGACTCGATCCCGCACCGGGTGGGCCCACCGTCCAGCACCACGTCCACCGCGTCGCCCAGCCCGGCCACCACGTGCTCGGCCCGGGTCGGGCTGAGCTGCCCGAACCGGTTGGCGCTGGGCGCGGCCACCGGCACCCCGGCGGCAGCGATCAGCGCGCGGGCGGACGGCTCGTCCGGCACCCGGACCGCCATGGTGTCCAGGCCTGAGGTGACGATCGACGGGATCGCCGCCGGCCGGTCCACGATCAGGGTGAGCGGGCCGGGCCAGAAGCGCTCGACCAGCGCGGCGACCGCCGGTGGCACCGCACCGACCAGGCCCGCCAGGTCGGCGGCGTCGGCCAGGTGGCTGATCAGCGGGTCGAAGCTGGGCCGGGCCTTCGCCTCGAAGATGCGGGCGGCCGCCCGGGCGTCGAGGGCGTTCGCGCCCAGCCCGTAGACCGTCTCGGTGGGAAAGGCGACCAGCCCACCGGCACGCAGGACGGAGGCGGCCTCGGCGATGCCGCTGTCGGCCGGCAGAACGCGCGGGGATCCGGTGCTCACGCCCCGACGCTAGCCTGCCGCCGGAGGCGGGTCGCGCCGGGTCGACCGAGCTGTTGCCGTCGGCCCCGAAACCGGGTTGTCCGGCTCGGCGGAACCACCCAGGATGTTCGCCATGACCCGGGTGAAGATGCACGCCGACGAGGTGGAGACCGACGTCGCCCTCGTCCGTCGACTGGTCGCCGGGCAGTTCCCGCACTGGGCCGACCTGGCGATCCGGCTGGTCCCCTCGTACGGGACGGACCACGACATCTACCGGCTCGGCGCGGATCTGGTGGTCCGGCTGCCCCGGATCGGCTGGGCTACCGAGCAGGCGGTGCGGGAGGCCGAGTGGCTGCCCCGGCTGGCCCCGCACCTCCCGCTCGCCCTGCCGGTGCCACTCGTGCGGGGACGCCCCGCCGAGGGCTACCCGTTCGACTGGTCGGTGTACGAGTGGCTGCCCGGCGAGAACGCCAACGGCACCCTCGCCGACCTGGACCAGGCGGCGGTCGACCTCGCCGCGTTCATCACCGCGCTGCGGGGAATCGACACCACCGGCGCGTACCCCCGGAAGCCCGGCGGCCGGGGCAGCGACCTGGCCGAGTTCGACGACGGCGTACGCCGGTCGGTGGCGCAGCTCGGCGACCGCGTCGACGGCGCCGCGACGCTGCGCGCCTGGCAGGAGTCGCTGGACGCCCCGGCGTGGGACGGGCCGGGCGTGTGGGTGCACGGGGACCTGCTGCCCGGCAACCTGCTGGTCGTGGCCGGCCGCTTCTCCGCCGTCATCGACTTCGGCGGGCTCAACGTCGGCGACCCGGCCTGCGACCTGCAACCGGCCTGGAACGTCTTCGCCGGTCGCAGCCGGGAACGGTTCCGCGCCGAACTGGACGTGGACGACGCCTCGTGGCTGCGCGGCCGCGGCTGGGCCCTGCTCCAGGCGGTGAACGCGCTGCCGTACTACTGGGACACCAACCCGGGGATCGTCCGTCAGGCGTCGCACGCGCTGGCCGAGGTCCTCGCCGACGCCGCCCGCTGACCGGATCCCCTCAGGGCGTCAGCGGGCCGTCCAGGATGCGCTGGCCGGCCTGCTGATCGCCGGTCCAGGACTCTGGCTAGGTCAGCCGGTCTACGGATGGCTGTACAGCCGCCTTCTGATCCATCCTGGTGTCTCCAGTCATGATCCTCAGGCGGGCGGGCATCGTGGCGCCGCAGCCGGAGCATCCGAGCGGCGAAGAGAAGGTAGGACCTGCCCATGACCGGTCAGCTCTCTGAGAATCAGCGAAGGTACAACCCTCTGGCGATCATGGCCGGCTGCATGGGCCTGGTTCCGCTGCTGTACGCCAGCACGGGCCTGACTGGGCTGAAATTCCTGCAGCTCGAAGTTTCAATCCCTGTGCTGGTGCTCGCCGGATGCGCGATTGCCGTAGGCGTCGTGGGACTGAAGCAGATCAAGACGACTGGGCAACGTGGTCGCGGTCTGGCGATTGCCGGGTGCGTGGCTGGCGCAGCCGCATTTGCGGTCCTGGTTCTGGCTTTCCTCTTCGTGGCTCTGACCGTGGGGAACTGGTCGACTCACACCTGCGCCCCGCCCGACCCCTGCTGGTAGGCGGCCCAGGGCGATCCAGGGGCTTGACCTGACCGCAGCGAGAGGGGCGTTGTGGTCGAACGAGTTGGCCTTGGCTGGTCGCCTCTTTCGTCGAGCCACACGGGACGTCTGACTGAACATCGGAAGGTCGGCGGTTCGACCTCGCCCCTGACCACATAGCCTTTCGCCGGGCTACAGAGGTCCCCACCTGAGGAAACGTCGGCGGGGATCTTGCTGTTGGGGTGCCTGCCGGATCAATCGCCGGAGACAAACGTCCACTGGTGGCCGAAGCGGGACCGACCGCGCCGCATCGTCGGGAGCGCCCCGGGGGCGGTGCGGGACCGCCCCCGGACCGGTCACCGGCAGGTCCAGCGCACCGGCCGGACCTGGTCGTCGGACTCGAGCTTCCCGCCGAGCACCCGGCCGTCGTCGCTGAAACTGGTCACCCCGCCCTGCCGCGCGCCGCGCCAGCCGTCCGGCACGGGCAGTTTCACCGACCTCGTGTCGGTGATCACGCCGGGGACGTCATCGGAGACCCAACCGGCCATCCAGCCCCGACCATTGCCGGTCCCGGACCAGAGGGCGCCCTTCAGTACGTCCACCTGCCCGGTCCGCAGGTCGATCCGCACCGGGTACCTGGTTATGCCGTTCCGGGGAACCACCTTGGTGTCGCGTTCGGCGGTGCCGGTCACCCAGCCACCGGCCAACGACAGGGGCAGGAACCGGTCGGCCTTCCCGCCGGGCACCCGCGGCAACGGCAGCACCTCCGGCCGGGCGGCGCCCGGACGCCACACAACCGCGCGCGTGGGCTTGTCCGGGTGCCCGTCGGACATCGCGGCCAGGACGGTGCCGTCTTCGTCGATGCCGATGGCCGCGCCCTCCCACTGCGGGCCGGGCAGTGGCAGGTCGACCGGCCGGCTCCGGTATGAGTCCCAGACCACCGGCAGTTGCTTGGACCCCGGCTCCCAGGCGTGCCCCAGGCTGCGGTAGCCGACGATCCGGCCAGCGTCGTTGACGGCCGTCGCGCCCTCGGACGTTCCCCCGGGCAGGCGGATGACCTCGCCGTCGCGCACCGCCCACGCCCGCAACTCGTTGCCGGCCCCTAACGACGAACCCACAGCCAGGCCTGCCCGGTTCACATCCGTCAACTCCTGCATCGAGCCCGGCAGCTCGACCTCCCGGACCCGGTCCCCCTCCCAGATCAGCAGGCCGATATCCATGCGACCCTGCCCCTGCGGGGCCCGACGGCCCACCAGCCACCGGCCGTCCGGGTCACCGCCGGTGACTGCGGCCAGTGGATCGCCCGGCACGGGCAGCAGCGTGGCCGTACACACCCCCTGCCACGGGCCGGTCGGCCGCGGTTCCGGCAACGGCATCGACGGGCTGGGGCTCGCGGCCGGCGCAGGCGCCGCCCGCCCGTCCCCGCCCAGCGCCGCCGGCAGCGCGGCCATCGCCAGCACACCCAGCGCGGCCGCCCCGGCCGCCGCCACCCGGCGGTTGCGCCGCCGCCGGCGGGCCTCCTGGATCGCCCCCGGCAGGTCGATCCGGGGCGGGCCCGCCGGCTCGTCGTCCAGCCACCGCAGCCGGTCGGCGACGTGTTCGTCGTCGGTCCTCATGCTCACCGCTCCTTTCCGGTCCGGCCGGCCATCTCACGGTCCCCGAGCAGCCGTCGCATCGCCGCCAGGCCGTGCGAGGTCTGGCTCTTCACCGTGCCGGGCGAGCAGCCCAGCGTCCGGGCCACCTCCTCCACCGGCAGGTCGTGCAGGAAACGCAGCACCAGCACCGCTCGCTGGCGGGGCGGCACCTTGGCCAGGGCGTCGCGCAGCACGGTCTGCTCCTCGACGCTCCGGTCCTCGGTGGACCGCACGTCGGGTGGCCCGCCGAACAGGTGCACCCGCCACCAGCCGCGCCGCCGGGTGTCCAGGAAGTGCCGGACCAGCACCGTACGGACGTACGCGTCGAGCTGCTCGACCTCAGCGATCCGCGCCCAGCGCAGGTAGAGCCGCGTGGCGGTCTCCTGCACCAGGTCGTCGGCCAGGTCGCGGTCGCCGCAGAGTCCGTACGCGAGCCGCCGCAGCGCCGGCAGGCGCGCCGTGACGTACTCGACGTATTCCTGGTCCGATGCGTCCGGCATCCGGCCACCTCCCTGGGGTTCGCTGTTCCAGACGGCACCGCGCCGGAAACGGTTGTACGCGATCATGGAACAGGCCCGAGGACGGCCGGATGGAGATCCCTGAGAGCCTTCGGTGGACCGCCCAGATCCCGGCGGGCCGGGCCTGGCGGGCGGTGCTGCCGGACCGGCTGGCGGAGTGCGTCGCGCAGTGGGACCTGCGGGTGGTGGGACCCCCAGACAGGACCGCAGGTTCTGGACGAAGGCTAGGTGAGCGCTCATCGGCCATGACAGGACGTTTCGTCGGCAGCCGACCTACCGCTAGACGGCTGAAACTTGCCGCACATCATCTGGCGGGCATGTGCCGTGCTCTGTCGTAGAGCACGGCGGCTTCCACGCTCTACGGCACTTCTTCGCCACGACGCTGATCACCAACCACGTGAACCCGAAGGAAGTCCAACGGGCACTGCGGCATGGCACCCTGCAAATCACCCTGGAGACTTACGTCCACTTCTGGCCACGCCGAGAGCGCCGACGCGGCGACGTGTTGCAGTCCGCCGCCGGCCGCAGGGACCATCGGTAATGTGGTCCCAACGATCTTGGGACGTGTTTCGCCGCAGTTCAGAGACGGTATTGGTGGAGCCCAGGGGACTTGAACCCCTAAGCCGCACGACGAAAGCTGGACGACCGAAAACGGACGTACCGGCCCTGTGACCTCGGGTGCGGTCCTCGCCGTCTCTCGACTCTTCGCATGCCTTCTCGCCCTCGGTTGTGCCGGATCTGTGCCCGACGATCTTGGCGGTTCGCTCAGCCGGCCTTGGTCGGGCGTGGGTGCCGACGGCTTCACACCTGGTTCGTGGTTCTTCTTGTTCGTTGGGCCGAAGCATTCCTCCCCTCAAAGCCCTGGCCATTGGGACTTACACCAAGGCGAGATGAGCCCACAGGTGTGAAAACCCTTTGTACACAGGGTGTGTAACGCATAACCCCAGGTCACACGGCCCTAAGGTCAGGATCCTCCCCAGCCGTCCACAAGTGATCCACAGTGCACCCACTTACCCGTCCAGCGCTGTCCACAGGTTGTCCCGAGGCTCGTCCACCGGCGTGGTTGTGTGGTGTCGGCCCTACGTGCTGTGATCGATCGCGAGGGCTTACGCCGCTGAAGTTCAGGTCCCCGTAGCCTGCGACTTAGGTGCAGGACGGGAATTGCCAGGCCCAGCGCAAGCCCTCTAAAGCACGGAGCGGCACCCGCCTCGGAACGGGTGCCGCATCGAACTCCGTGCCAGGTCCGCTACCGACGTCCACTGATAGGAGATCGCGTGCCTAGGCTAACAACCCGGCTGGACCCGGCCAACCGTCACGAACATCGCTCCAACCTAGGGCTCGGCCTTACTGAGCGACCCTCGGCCAACGGTCTATCCGGCTGGCTGACGGCACGTGCGGGTCTTCCGAGGTCCTTCGCCGCCCATCCGATGACGACGCCTGGCCGGCGGGTGGCAAATGTCTGACAGCCGCTACGTACCGAAGGCCCTAAAACTCTCCATCTTCGATGGGTTCATGACGCGCGCGATGATTGCCGCTGACAGAGAGGAAGACTCGACGGTCCGGCAACAGCCGAGCGAGGTGGTTGAACGCATCGCCAGGCGCTACACCCACCAACTTATAGCGCTTGACCCAAGTCAGCTATCTCGCTCACAGGTCTACGTGACATCGGTCAGAACCGGGAAGCGGATAGGCGACGGTGCAGAGGAGCTGCCAGGCCAGGCGGTCACAGTAAGGATTCCCTTCACCGGATCGAAGCAACTCGTTCAGTACGCGATCCTCACATACTCCCAGATAAAGCCGCAGGTCGCCGACCACGCCGTTGAGCTAACAATTCAATCTCCAGGCCGACTCACACCCTCGACGATCAATTCGCGGGTCGCCGAATTCATCGCAGATGTCAACAGCTGCGTCGATAAGGCGAACACTGATGCCGCCCAGTTCAATGCTCAACTACGAAGCGCGCTTCGATCCAAGATTTACGACCGCAAAGACCTACTCGACGACACGGCCGACCTCGATGCCGCACTGACAATCCCCCTTGCAGCCGTGACCGGTCAAGCAAGGGTAGAGGTACCAGTGCAGCGCAAGAGCATTCGGGTGCAAGAGCCGGAAGCTGATTCCCCTTCGACCGAGCCTCATGTCTCACGGCTCATCTATGAAGACGTGCTCCGAACACTTAGTAGCTTCGGTCGAGCAATGGAGCGCCTTCCAGACACAGCTAGGAGCCTTGGCGAGGAGGCAATTCGCGACTTAGCCCTCTTCGTACTAAACGCAAACTACGAGGGCGCAGCTTCTGGCGAGGTCTTCAATGGGGCCGGCAAAACCGACGTCCTTCTGAAGTACCAAAACAAAAGCGCCTTCATTGGTGAGTTCAAGTTCTGGGGTGGCCCGAAGGCTTTCTCAAGCGCCATCAATCAGCTCTGCAGTTACCTCACGTGGCGCGACACCAAAGCGGCCCTTGTTCTTCTAGTCAAGGACGTTAGAGCAACCACTGCGATTGAAGGCGCGGATCAGGCAATCCGCTTACATCCTCAGTTTCGGCAGGCGAGGCCGAACGACCGACCGATGGAGAGGAGAGATTACGTCCTGGCATCCAACACCGACGCCGATCGGCTGATTTCCATCGCGCTGCTGCCTGTGGTTATACCTGACCCCCGCAGTAAGGCCGATCAGGTCACAGAAGATCCCGCACCTTCCGCTGCACCCCTGCAGGGCTACCCTACTGCGGCAGACGTTCGACGGGCATGGCCGGATATCGTCACCCGGGTTTCCCAAAAGTCGCTGCGGATAGGCGCCCTGTATCGCGACGGTCAAATCAATGCAGTCGAGGGCGACAGCCTCGTTTTAAACTTCAGAAGCAAACTGTTGTCCGTCATGGCCATCGAAAGCTCGCAACACCTGACAGACGCACTGCACGAAGAGTTCGGCGTTAGGTTCTCCATCAATTGCCAAGTGGTTCCCCACTCCTCATAATCTGCCTTCCCAGACCTAGCTACTCGGCAGTTACTCGCGTATGGTCTGGTGGTGTGAACTGGACGACGATGGCCCAAACCTTGATACCGCTGGGGATTGGCTGGCTGCTCTCGGAGGTGGGAACCGGATATCAAGCTCGCCGAAGTCGCAAGGCTGGCCTGCGGGACCGTGCCGACGAATTTGAAGCCAGCGTATTGCGGGACGTAATGGCTGCGCTAGATGGAGCGTACGATGCAGCCTCAGACTTGGCGCTAAATCTAGATACGGCACATGGCAACGCGCCTTGGCCTGAGCGTGCTCCATATGTCCAGCGCTTGGGCCGCCAGACGTTTGAGGCCAGGCGACATCTTGCCCTTCTGCCTGACGATGACGCAAAAGCCAAAGCGTCTAAGGTCCTAGATTTGATGATCGAGCTGACACACGCCAATAACACGTCAGGAGATATCGCAAGGATCTGGAAGCCTGTCGATAAGTTGTTCTTGGAAGCCCGCGAACGCTTTGGGATCAGGCTACGGCAGCTGTACAAGCGGCCAAGGTGAGCGCCCGCCATCCCGATGCTCACTGGATGTCAAGCTCCGTCGCCCGCCGTCTCGCCGGCGGAGCTTGACTCCTTCGTCCCGAAAGAACAATCAGCCGCCGCTGACCTGGGCGAGTAGACGGGGTGAGCTGCCAGAACAGTCCACCACCGTCCGTGGGCGTCCGGCGTCGGCCGACTCGGTCGTCACCCAGTTGGTCACCCAATTGATCGACTTACACTGGTGCCATGCGGCGACGGGATGTGGTCTGGTGGGCCTTGGTCGGCGCAACCGTGTCGGCCTGGCTCGTCATCGGCGTCTGGATCTATCTCGGCGGGGAACCCTCTCACCTGTTCTTTGCGCTCATGCTCGTCTGGGGGGTCGCTCTGTCTGCGGCTCGCCACATCTTCCGCGTGCGGGCCATCTGGCCGAAGCGTTCACCGCACGGTGTCAGACGTTGAAGCGGAACATAGAGCCGCTGTCCCGCCACCAGCATGAACGGCCGGCGACACCTGCTCACACGGCGTCTCGGGCTGCCATCGTTGGTCGTTGTTTGACGACGTTTCACGGTGTCTTGTGACCCCTGTGTGCCCCGAAGGCGTGTGGACAGCGAAGCCAGCACGGCGCAGGAACCTCCCGTGGCTCGACCCGCACCGCCGTCTGCGCTCTACCTATGATCGAGAGGTGGATCAGGCCGCCCTGATTGCTCTGCTGAGCGAGTCACCAGATCCTTACCCGGATTGCCTCGCAGCACTTGAGGCCGGATGGCCGTTCACAGTGTTTGACAAGTCGGAACGGGCCAGCCACTTCGCCGCGATTTATCAGTTTCGTGAGGAGCTGGTCAAGGAGAACGGCGGTCCAACTGCTGGCTGGCATCCGGGCCTTGAAGCACTGGCGGCAGCGGGAGACCAACCAGTACGAGTCGGAGTCGTGCGGGTCGCCGACCCTCCTCGGAGTTTCATTCTCTTTCTCTCGGTCGACGCCTCCGCAGTCGTCGCGTGCATCGGCACCCGGCCCGCCGCGTCAAGCGGACCTTGACGCGCGTACGGGCGCTGCCGGAACTGCCGGAGTCGGCTCTCGTGTCACGGACCGCGCCCCCGGCGGACACCGCCACAGTGGCGCAGTTGACCCAACCTCGCCCGGCACGGACCCGGCTCCCGGGGTCGGAGCTGGCCACCGGCGGACACCCTCCCCCTCCCAGGTGAGCGGTTGACCTGACCCTGAGCGGCCGCGGAGCCGGCTCCTGGACGACCGGCATGCCCTCGGCGGCCACCGCCCCCATGCTTGGGGCTTGCCGCGCGGACCCCCGGCGCGCCCTTCCCTGCGCCGCGCTGCTCAGGCGCGGCGCGGCCGGCTGCCGGCGACGAGCCTCCACCACTCTTCCCCGCTATCCGTCTACGGCGGCCCCGGGCTCCCCGCTCTCCGCGCCAGCCGCCGGGCGTCCGGCGTGACGGCCGCAGAGCGACAGCGGCAGCGGCCGGCGCGCGCCCAGGCGGCGGCGCGTGCGGCCCGTTGCGGGCCGCCTTGAAGACGTACAGAAACTTTGAACCACTTCGCCGGCTGCCGGCTGTCCGATCTCGGGACCTGCGTGACAGATCGGTATCAGGACCTGCGTGACACTCCGGCGGGGGTTGTCGTAGATCATCCTGAGGGAGCTCTTCATCGACCGGAGGGGGCACGGATGTGGAGTCGACGGCAAACGCTGAGGCTCGCGCTTGCGGCAGCGGCCAGCGGTGGCGGAATCCTCCTCGGTGGGTGCTCGACCCGCTCACCTTTTGATCGGCCGGAAACCCCTCGCTCCCTGGCACCCGAAGAGTCCAGCCCGTGGCCGCCTCCTGAGCAGACAGCCCACCTGTTCCGACCAGGGTCACGGCACCTGCTCGACGGTGGGGAGTGGGCGACCGCGATGGCGCTGCCCGCGGGCGATCTGCATCTGCCCAGCGGCAAGCTGGTAGCAGCTGACCCCAGTTGGCTGATGAGCTGGGAACGGTCGGGCATCGCACCCTTTACCGCAACGGTGCCGCCAGGCACCTATCCGTTGACGCTCGCTTTGGTCGAGTGGCCGGAGGACAAGCGCGTCGCAGCGGCGAAGCTGGCGATCCGCGACGAGACGGTAGCGGCCTGGGAGATGGCATTGCGACCCGGCCAGGACCCCACCATCCTTCGCGAGGGCGAGGCGTTCACCGTCGGCGTCGACGTGGCCACCATCGCCCTGTTCGACACGGTGGCGCTTGAAGCGATGGCCAAACGGACCGAGGAGGACCCAGGCTCCTACTACGTGGCCGAGGCGGACCGCCCGGTCGAGCTACAGGATCCCGCCTCGGGCGCCAACCTCATCGCCTTCAATACCGGCTGGGGCGACGGCGGTTATCCCGTCTGGGTTGGTCGTACGTCTAGCGGCGCAGTCGCCTGCTTCCTCGTCGACATGGCCATGCTGGCACCGCCGCCAACGCCCAGCGGCTCCCCATCCTCACCAAGGACCGCCGTAAGTCCTCGTCCCTGACGGAGCTAGAGAGCAACAAGATCGTCTAGCCGCTCGTGTAACCCACGTCCCGAGACTGATCTGTCACGCAGGTCCTGAGACCCGACATCGCCGGCTGCCGGCCGGCCATGGTGGCTCCGCTCCGGTTGGACCGGCCGTGTGTCCTGGCGTTGTCGCAGGTCAACCGGTAGGATCGTGCATATACACGGAGAGGTCGGGGTGTCGGTGCCAGGATCAGCGGAGCCCGAGCAGGTAGCGGCTCGGCATCGGCTTGGGCTGGAGCTCCGCCGGCTACGGGAGAGCGCGGGTTTGACCGGGCAGGATCTCGCTGCCCAGCTCGGTTGGTCTCAGTCCAAGGTGAGCCGCATCGAACAGGCGCGCACTCGCGCCACCGTCGACGATATCCAGGTACTTCTAGCCCTGCTAAACGTTTCAGCATCGGCACGCGATCACGTCCTTGCCTTGGCTGAACGTGCCGCCTCTGGGTCCTGGCGCAATTCCACTGGTGTCGGACTGACTCGGCGTCAGCAGGACTTCATCGCTCTGGAAGCCTCTGCCTCGGAGATCCTTCACTACAACCCGATCCTGCTACCCGGCTACATGCAATCCGAGGAGTACGCCCGCCGGGTGATCGACATGGCGGGAGCCTCGAACGAGGAGCGGGCGGTGGAGTACCGGCTAGCTCGGCGGCTCACGATGCTCGGCAAGAGCGGCCCCATGTATCGGGTTGTGCTGCTGGAGACTGCTCTTCGCTGGCGGCCGGTCCCGCCCGACGCCATGGCGCGGCAATTGGACAACCTTGCCGAGTACGCGGCTCGCGACAACGTTGATCTCCGTATCGTGGCTTTCGACCGGGAGCAATCGTCGTTCATGCAACATCCGCTCATGGTCTTCAGGTTCAGTCCGCCGGCCCCCGCTCGCGGATTGATTGAGACCACAGCGGCTGACTATCACCTGACGGACGCGCCAAGCGTGGAGCGCCTGATCGATAACTTTGAGCAACTGTCTTCCTCCGCACTGTCACGAAGTGATTCACTGGCGTTGATCCACAGGGTCGCTCGCGCCCTTGTGGACGGTCAGTAGTCAGTTCGTTGAAGTTGTACTTCGAGCTGCTCGATGCCGTGCTGAATGCCGCCGTCACCGACAAGCTGATCGCGGACAACCCCTGCGACGGGGTCAAGCTGGCCCAGGTGCTACGCGGCCTTTCGCGGGCACCGAAATGGGTGCCCACCGAAGGTGAAGTCCTGGCGCTGCTCGACGTCGTGCCGGCCCGCTACCGGGCGGCAATCTGGCTGGGTGCAGGTCAGGGCTGCCGCCTCGGCGAAGCCCTCGGGATGGAGCACGGTACCCGCTGCCTCGACACCGGCGCGGCAGACCTACACGTCGTCCAGCAACTCCGGTACGCGCCCAAGCAGTACGGCGGGTTCTACCTCAGCGAACCCAAGGCGGGATCATCCGGCACCATCGACCTGGACCCCGTCGTCGGCCAAGTCCTCACCGAGCATGTCCGGGACTTCCCACCCGTGCCGGTCGAGCTGGTCGACATCACCTCGGGCGACCCGGTCCGCCGGTCGGTGCCGTTGCTGTTCACCACCACGCGCGGCAATCCGTTCACCGACCGGACCTGGTCGCGGGAATGGGCCGACTGGCGGGATGCGGCCGGTTGGCCAAAAGAGCACGGCACGTTTCACGCTCTGCGGCACTTCTTCGCCACCACGCTGATCACGAACCACGCGGAGCCACAGGAAGTGCAGCGGCTACTCCGACACAAGACGCTGCGAATCACGCTGGAGACGTACGTGCACTGGTGGCCGAAGCGGGAGCGTCAACGCGGCCTGGTGGGCTCGATCCTGCAAGCCGCTGCGAGGAAGCCGCGAGGCTGAGACGAGACAAGATCAATGCTGGTTTGGGCCGGATCTGTGCCGCTTGATCTTGCCTCGGCAAAACGCCTGGTCAGAGGCGGTGAGAGTGGAGCCCAGGGGACTTGAACCCCTAACCCGCAGGCAGATCCGATACCGGCCTGAAGCGGACCGATCGGCGCCCGGACCTCGTCGGGAGCAGTCACCGCCCCTCGACGTTTTACAACCCTTGCGCCGTTTATCTGTACTGGCCTTGTACTACTTGATCTTGGGGATGGCCTCCGGTCGGCCTCCGGCAGCCGTGTGGTCAACGCCCCGGGACGCTGTCCGGTCCCTTCCGTCCCGCCCCGGCGCTGTACCGTCCGCCTACGCCCCTTGCGGCCGCGCCGCTTCAGCTGCTCAGGTCCCGACAAGCCCTAGGATCTGCCCATGACCAGTCAGTCTGACGATCAGTCACACGCCGGCGAGCCGGTGGCGGAGGTTCGCGAGGGCGACGCCTACGACCTGATGGCCAAACTCGCTCCCGACTCGGTCGATCTGATCATCACTTCGCCGCCCTACTGGGGACTTCGTACGTACGGCCAGGACCACAACGAGGACATCTTGGCCGAGTGGGTGGCTCAGGGCGGTAGCAAGGAGACGACTCCGCCGTATGACTGGTACAGGCACAACGGAGGTTGCCTCGGGCTAGAGCCGCTCCCGGAGTGGTTCGTCGACCACCTCGTTGAGATCTTCCAGCGAGGTGCAGCGGCGTTGAAGGCCGAGGGAAGCATCTGGGTCAACATCGGGGACACATATTTCGCCCGTTGGTCGAGTATCCGGATGGATGGCCGCCAGGGCCTCGGCGACAACCCGCGGATCCGTCGGAAGACCCCTATGGGTGGGTTCAGGCAGGAAAAGCAACTGTTGCTCATTCCGGCCCGCTTTGCCATCGCCATGCAGTCACAGCGTTGGATCCTGCGTAACGACCTCATCTGGGAGAAGCGGAACGTTCCTCCGCGTCCAGAGAAGGACAGGCTGCGGCTAGCGCACGAGCACTTCTTCCACTTCGTGAAGCGCCCGAAGGAAGGAAGGGCGAAGTACTACTACGACATGACAGCCGTTGAGGAGGGCGCGCGCGACGTGGTGTCGGTGAACGTGCGAGCCGGATCCGACGGGCACTCGGCCACCTTCCCCACGCAACTAATCAAACCGCGCATCATCAGCTCGTGCCCGGAAGACGGGCTAGTGCTAGACCCGTTCTGCGGCACTGGTCGGTCCCTTGCCGTTGCTCTGGAATCTGGACGTCAGGCGCTCGGCTTCGAAATGTCGCCAGCCTTCGCCGCCGCTGCACGCGACAACATCGCCGGTCTTCAAGGATCCTTTGACATTTAGCAGTGACGGGCGTCGCGCCATCGCGGCGTTGCGCCCGTCATCTACTTAAAACAGAGGGCTCTGCTGCAGGTCTGTGACTTCGGTTGGGCGCCCGTCCTTCTTGTGAACCTTCTTGATGAAGTCGGATCGCAAGTAGGTGATTGCGGCTCGGCTTGACGTTAGCGCCTTCAGGTACATGGGTAGCGTTGTGCGGACTGCCTCATGGAACACGAACGATAGTTGGCCATTCGAGTCAAGCGACCCGTTGTAGTCGAAGCTAACGAATGTAATATCCCACGGGTCGCCTACGGGAATGACGTCGAATTCGACGCGCGACCGAAGCTGCTGGAGAATTCGATGCTGTGTAACTACATAGAGCGGAACGCGTACCTGTTTGAGAAATTCGCCCTTCACAGCGACTTGAGTGCCGAGTCGCTTGTAAACGTTCCCCATGTTTACGCCATAGTCGATGGCGTCTTTTTTCCGTTTCTTGGCCTCGGCTTCTCGGGTGAAGTAGTCGCGCCACTCTGGAAGGTTGCCGTCTTCCCATGCTCTCCATGCCGGCCCCACCCCGCCGCCGCGTAGGTCGATCGCCTGGGCCTCGATAGCAATTAGGTCGGTTCCGTCGGGCGATGCGGGGTCGTCCCGGTAGGCGACGAAGTCAACGTTGAGCTTAGGCTGCAGCACTGCTGTGACCTCTGGAACCAACTTGGCCGGAGCGTCTCCAAAATGATCGCGAACTGTCCAATTGATGGGCTCGCCATCCAGTCTGTGGTCGCACACAGCATAAGGGTGCTGCTTCCCTTTATCCCACTCGGCTGAGTAGGTTACAGAGCAATATCCGTAGCCGTACTGGCGCTTCTTTTCGCAATCGTTACCCATGAACGGGCAAAGTTTCTCCGCCCAGGTCTGATGGGCCAAGGGGGATGGGCTGTCGTACGGGAATCCGTACGCCTCGACGATGGGGTATATGGATCCACGCTGGCTGGGAACCTTGGGTGTCCGCTTCACCCCGCTCACCCTAGCGGCCGTGCGCCGTCCTGTGTGTACGCCAGATGGGTCCGGCTGATCCGTGCAGGCTGATGACGCCGGCGGGTTGGTCCCCGATGGCGCGCGCTGCTCCTCGCAACGAAGGGAGCCCGTAGCCAACGCCCCCCTTCTGCCTCTGGACGAAGTCGTACTAGTTGATCCTTTTCGACCTCGGGTTTTGTCGGAGTCCCGACAGTTCCGGTCCAAGGTGGAATGCGACTGGGTCTCGGATGGTTGCCCATGGGGAGCTGTCGGTCCTGGCCGACAGTCTCTTTATGTCCATGTACATCCACAGGGGGAACTATGGGACTGCTAGATGAAATCACCACCGCGGTGCGCGGCGTCGTGACCTCGGACTGGAATACCCGTAAGGGCAATGTCGTACCGAAGACCGAGGACGTAGCTCTGAGCAACGGTGCCGTCGAACTCGATGCTGTTTACTTGTACGCCGATATGGCGAACTCCACAATCCTTGCACGGGACTTCTCCCCAACAACCGCCGCTAAGGTGATCCGTAGTTATTTAGATGCCACATGCCGTGTCATCAGGGCGCGCGGGGGTGAGATCCGCAGCTTTGACGGCGATCGAGTAATGGCTGTCTTCCTAGGAGACACGAAGAACTCCACGGCCGCGAAGTGTGGGCTGCAGATCAACTACGTTGTCAAGGAGATCGTCCGCCCTGCCATCGAGGCAAGCCTTCCGTCAATCAAGAAGCAGGGGTTCGTGTTGCACCAAGGTGTGGGCGTTGCATCCGGGACTGCCCTCGTCGTTCGCGGAGGCGTACGAGGAAATAGCGATTTGGTCTCCGTCGGCAGGTCACCCAACGTGGCAGCGAAGTTGAGCGACCTACGTCAAGGCACGTACAGGACGTACATCACCAGCGACGTCTTCGACATGCTCCTTGACTGGGCGAAGCTTGGCGGTGACGACAAACGCCTGATGTGGGACGGCCCGGAAACGACGTGGATCGGCGAACGTGCCGTTTCTGTCTATCGGTCGGGTTGGCAGTGGAAGCCGTGACGCCACCAGCGGACCCAGTAGAGACGGCCTGGAAAATCCACGCTGCGTTGGCGGACTGGACCGGCAAGGTGGATACGAAAGCCGCCTTTGCCCTGAGCATCGAGTCGGCGGTGCTTGCAGGTGTGGTGGCACTCTCTGGCTCCGACTCGCGGTTTTCCCACTTGGCAGGATTTTGGACGGTCCTGATCTTCTGGCTAGGCGTAGGTCTGCTGGCTCTATCTGTCGTGCTCTCTGTGCTGGTGGTCTCACCTCGCACACGAGGCAGCAAGATTGCAGCGGAGTGGCCCTACAACTTCATCTACTTCGGGCATCTTCAACACTGGCAGCCAGACGCTCTGGCAGATGAACTGCGCCAACGTGACCCAATGCCCGTACTCGCGCGACAGCTCGTCGTCATGAGCAAAATCGCCTGGACCAAGCATAGGCGGGTCCAAGATTCCTTGGTGCTGGGTTTGACTGGCGGGTTCCTCGTAGCAGTTGCAGGCGTCCTCACCTGATCGAACAAGCCCAGGAAGCTCGCAAGGACCCGGCTGCCATCCCGTCTGCCGCCGACCCACACAACGTGGAGCGGGCCAGGGGCCAGGGTGACAAGGTGGAGCGCCCTACCGGACGTACGACCTTGTCACCCTGGCCCCTGGTCTGCTCGGCTTGCCTGGGTCGGTGGTAGACGGGATGGCAGCTCCCCAACCACCCACCCACCGCAACCGTTCGGCAACTCCATCCTGGAGTCGTCTGGCCCCCGCCGGAGGCACAGCCCTAACCCCGCCCTTCCCCACCTCTCACCCTCCCACCACCTCCACCCCTTCCCCTCCCTGGGACTCCAGCGGCCCTGCACGGACCGCTCGGCAACTTCGTCCGCCCGTGGTGGCCTCCGGCTCTCGTGGTGCTGCTGGACCGTCGAGAACGGGTGAGAGCATGTCCGCCTGGCCCTGGTCATCTCCGGGACTCGTCACCGGGTCACCTACTGAACCAGGGGTGACGCGCGGGGCGGGGCGTGGGGTTCGGGCCGGTTGACTTTCCGCCCCGGCGCCGCAGGCGGCCGGGGCGGCGGCTCCGCAGGAGCCGTTTGCCGCGCCCCGGCCCGCGCCGCGCGGAGCGCCTTGATCTAGTACAGGCCAATTCGGCAACAGATCACAGGAAGCGCTCCGAGTCGACCAAGCCGCAAGAACACAACCCCACCCCGGCCTTCGCCGTCCGGCGTCGCCTCGGGGATCGCTGTGGCTCATCCTCGCGTGACGACGCCTGCCTCGTCCGCTCCGCTCGTGGTCGCCTGCCACCCATCTCCTTCATCGGCCCCGCGGTTCCCTTCCGGCCTGCCCGCTCCGGCTCCCCCACCTCCTTTTCGCGCCAACCACCATCAGCGGTTAGAACGCTTGTACGATCATCGCGTGGGCAAGGAGCTGGTAGCGCGCTGGTGGAATAACAGCTGGGGACGGCTGACCCGGCGTGACGTGTGGCTTGCCTGCGAGGTTCGGTGGCACGTCGTCGCCAGGGCAGGCGACTCCGAGTCAGGCAAGGTGCTCCAGTGGGAGTTCGACACCGAGGACGAAGCCCGGCAGATGGTGAAGCGCCTCGTGCAAGCCGATGGCGGGCAGTGGCGCGAGATGGACGGCGACGCCGCGACGAAACCGCCCGCTTGAGTCACCGCGGATTGCCCCTCACGCCCTGGTCCTCATCACCGGCAGACATCGGCCCGCACATGCGTCCCGCACCACGGAGGCAGCTCGACGGACCACACGCGCCAACCACCGTCGTCCTTGCGCAGCGTCCATCGCCACTGATAATCCGAGCCCGCGAGAATGTGCGGGCCATCCCACCACACCGCGCGCACCTGCTCCGCCACCGTCGCCCGGTCGTCGCCCTGGTGCTCGATGACACTCGGCCCCACGCTCTCCAGCTTCGACGGTGGGCGGGCTGAGCTGTTCATCTCGGCGCGGTAGTCACGCCACTGCTCGCGCAGCTCGTCATGGCGGGGCTCAGCCAGAACCCGCGACACCCCCAGCTCGTCACCGGCGCTGAGCTTCAGGAGCCAAACCGTGGCTGCCGCCTCCGGGGTCGCCTCGCCGCGCTCGGCTTCCAACTGCTTCCGCACAGCCCACGACCCGGGCACAGCAACAAGGCCGGCGCAGGCAATCCCCACGAGCGCCAGAAGCACCCAGTGCCATCGCCGCGCCGGCCTAGTCGCTACTCGGACTCGGTGCGGACGCCATCCCGGTAGTTCCTCCCCCATGGTCATCTGCTGACCATACGAAGCGACCGGGAAAGATCAAAGACCCTCAACCTGCATGAGCGCCTGGGCAATCTGCCGCATCGACGTCACCACCGCGTCCGCGCCCGCCGCCTGGAACGCTGCTGCCTTCCCTGGCTTGTTCGCGTACCCAATCACGCGGGCGCCTGCGGCTTTGGCTCCCTCGATGTCCGAGAGTGAGTCGCCAACTAACACACACAGCGCCGGGACGACTCCAAGGGATACCGACGCGTCGAAGATGGGCGCAGGGTTCGGCTTCATGCGCGCGGGATCGGCGTACGCCCGGCCAACAGTCTTGGCAACATGTTGGCTCAGTCGATGCGCTCTCAAATAGGTGTCCACCGCCTGCGGCGAGTTGTTGCTGACCACCGCGATTGGCACGTGTAGCTGGCGCGCAGCCACGATGACCTCCCGGCCGTAGGCAGTCGGTTCCGCACTCGATGCCGCCTTCACCTCCGCTGCGATCAGCGCGCCTTCGACAAGTCGAGTCAACTCCTGATCCGCCCAGTTGCCCGTCTGCCTCAGCACCTCCAGCGGGTCCGATTCTTCGGCTAGCTCATCCGTGAGCGCCAAGCCCTGGCTCACCAGCAAGTCCAGGAGTTCCCTCGCAACCTGTGGGGCTGGGCAGTTGGCGAAGATGCTGCATACCGGCCCGTCGAAGTCGAGCAGAAGTGCGCGGACATCGCGGCACAACTGCTCCAGGTGGGCGGTCATCCTTCGTACCGGTAGGCGATGGTCGACCACAGGGAGTCGAACCACTGGCGGGAGCCTTCCACGAACTGAGTGCCGTGGGAGGTGTCGTCATCGGTGACGGCATAGTGGAAGAGCGGGACGTCCTTGCCCATGAGGTCGTAGATGGCGGTGGGCTCGCCCTTGATGGTTACGGTCCGTTCGACGGCGGGGTAGAAGCCGAAGAACACCTCTTCGCCGTTAAGCACGTAGAGCTTGAACTGTGGGGAGCCGCGGTGCATTCGTACCTCGACCGTGGCTGAGCGGATCAAGCCCAGGTCGCCTAGCTCCGTGACCTGGTCGATGATTCCGTCGACGGCCCTGCGGGTGATGCGGTCGGCTCGCTCCCGCACGGCTGGGTCGTCGGATTGCGTCTCGGCTCTGGCGGGCAGCGCCATGGGAACCGACATGTCGGAGACGAGCACACGTACCGCGATCGTCTCTGGGGCGAGGCGACCCACGCGGACCTTGTCCAGCACCTCCGCGAGGGCGTCCCGCAGCGTCTCGCCGGAGAATCCGGCGAAGTCGATGGTGACGTGGGGTCGCTCGAACGCTGCTTCGATATGGGGTCGTAGCTCCACTGCCCGTTGCGTCTGGGCGCGGACGAAGGCACCGCTGCCTTGCCTGGTGACGATGAGGCGCTCTGAGCGGAGGGCTTCCAGCGCTCGCTTGATGGTCTCCCGTGCTACTCCGTAGCGGGAAGCGAGTTCGGGTTGCGACGGCAGCTTGTCGCCGGGCGCCAGTCGGCGCGTGAGGATCGCGGCCCGGAGCTTGTTTGCGATCTGCTGTGACGC
The DNA here is from genome assembly GCF_042870725.1 of Micromonospora sp. NPDC006431. NCBI lineage: Bacteria > Bacillati > Actinomycetota > Actinomycetes > Micromonosporales > Micromonosporaceae > Micromonospora > Micromonospora sp. NPDC006431. The sequence continues at coordinate 184,421 of NZ_JBIAHQ010000001.1, read as the reverse complement.
CTGCTTCGGGTCATCGGGGTCGAGTTCCCCCAGGTAGTCCAGGTTTTCGGTCACCCGTCAAGGCTACTCCCTGGCTAGCCAAGCTAGGAAACTCAGACTCCAACTCTTGACCTGGCTAGCCAGGTCCGCATAGCCTCAATGGCAAGCCACTTGGCTAGCCAGGCAGGTCAAGCCTGGTGCACTAGCTCAGCCGGAAAGGGTCCGGCAGGGCAGGAAGCGCCTAGCGCTGAAGGAGGAAACCGTGGCTCTTCGTGGTGGTACTCGGTTCTCTGTCCCGTTTGAGGCGGTCTTCCCGCACGGTGCGGTGTTCGTGCCGGATTCGATCGCGGAGGCGCAGGACTTCGACGAGCGGACGAAGCAGCGGACGCCGGCCAAGGACAAGCTGACGGGTCAGCGGGTGTGGCAGTGCCGGGTGATGGACATGGACCCGGAGCTGGGCTCCCGGTCGCGTGAGGTGGCCATCAAGATCCTGGCGGACCACCAGCCGGTTCCGCCGGTGGGTCCGTTCCAGCAGGTGGAGTTCGAGAACCTGACGGTGACGCCGTACGTGGGCAGCAACGGCCGGCTGGCGTTCTCGTACCGGGCGACCGGGCTGGTCGCGCCGAAGTCGCTGGCCGAGTCGCGCGGGAAGGCTGCCTGATGCCCGGCCTGAACGTCACGGTGAACGTGCACGTCCGGTCACACACGGACCTGTCGTTCTGCTCGTACCCGGCGGATGACCGGGTGACGGTGACCGTCGGCGGGACCGGCGGTGACGTGACCCTGTTCCTGCCTCGGGTGGAGATCGACCGGCTGGCCGGCGTGCTGGCTGAGGCGCGCGAGTCCCTGTCGGTGCCGCCCGTGAAGGCGGCGGCCTGATCCCTGATGTGGCGCGGGGCGGCCCATGCCCTAGGAAAGCCGGCCGCCCCGCTGCCCTCTCCAAAACCCTCACGGCCTGGAAGGGGCGGGTTCATCATGCCAATTTCCCTGGACTGGACGCGCGGCGGTGGTGCCGGCGATCCGGTCCCGTGCGTCATCTGCAACAAGCCGACGATCTGCCGTAGCCCGGCGGGGAAGCCGGTGCACAAGGTCTGCGCGGAGGCATGGACCGAGCAGCACCGCACCGACCGGAAGGCGGCGGCGTGATGCGCGCCCCGCTGGTCAACTTCCGCCGCTTCCAGATCTCCGCCCCGTGGCCGCTGGTCTGGACCGTCACCGGCCTGTTCCTGCTGTTCCGCCTCGTCGTGGCGGTGCTGCGCTTCGGCGTGTTCGCGGTGCGGCACTGGCGGGCCTGGCCGGTCGTCGCCCTGGTCCTCGTCGCCGTCGACGCCTACCGGTCCCACGGCTGGTGGCCTCACCTCCTGGTCCTGCTCGCCCTCACTGCTGCCGGCGGGCTGTGGTGGTGGCGCGGTCGGGAGTCCTTCCACCGGCTGGTCGTCCTACGCGCCGTGTCGGTGTGGCGGCGGCTGTGGGTCTACCGGCGTCAGTGGCACGAGGCGATGTCCCTGTGCGGGCTGGTGAAGAAGTACGACGGCGGGGAGAAGGTCCCGCAGTTGCTGTCGGTGCGCTGCACCTACGCCACCGATGAACTCGTGTTGCGGATGCCGCGCGGGCAGAACCCGGAGGCGTACCAAAAGGCCGCCCGCGACCTGGCGTACTCGTTCGGCACTCGGCACTGCCGGGTGTTCTCCGGTCGCCGTCAGGCACCCCCGCACCGCTCCGGCCGGCTCGCCTGGCTGCTGCGGCTGGTCGACCGGGTGCGGTTCCGCGACCGGCCTCGGCATGTGTGGCTGGTGTTCATCCGCCGCGACCCGCTGACCCGCATCGTCAAGCCGCTGCCGGTGCCGGCCCGCCCGGACTTCGCCGCGCTGCCGCTGGGGCTGCGGGAAGACCTGGCCGCCTACTGCCTGCGCCTCCTGGCGACCCATGTGCTGGTCGGTGGGGCTACCCGGATGGGCAAGGGCTCGGTCATCTGGTCCCTGCTCCGCTCCATGGCCGCTGGTATCCGGTGCGGGCTGGTGCGGGTGTGGGCGATCGACCCGAAGGGCGGCATGGAGCTGTCCATCGGTCGGCCGCTGTTCTCCCGGTACGTCGATGACGACTGGTCTCGCATGGCGGACCTGCTCGAAGATGCCGTGGCTCGGATGCGAGTGCGTCAACGGGCGCTGCGCGGGAAGGTCCGGGTTCACACGCCGACCGTGGATGACCCTCTGATCGTCATCGTCATTGACGAGCTGGCCACCCTGCTGGCGTTCCTGCCCGACTCCGACATCCGCCAGCGGATCACTCAGGCGCTTGGGGTGCTGCTGTCGCAGGGCGCCGGGCTGGGCGTCCTAGTCGTGGCCGCCACCCAGGACCCCCGCAAGGAAGTCGTCACCGTACGGGACTACTTCCCGACCCGCATCGCCCTCGGCCTCACCGAACGCGGCCACGTCGACCTACTGCTAGGTGACGGTGCCCGTGACCGCGGTGCCCTCGCGGATCAGATCCCGATCTCGGCCAAGGGCGTCGGCTACGTCCTGCTCGACGGCGAGCCCGAGCCAGCCCGCGTCCGCTTCTCCTACCTCGACGACGACGCGATCCGGGACCTGGCCGCGACCTTCCCCGCCCCACCCGAGATCCAGCCCGACCCCGCCCCGGCCCCGGCCCCGGTCAAGCCGACCCGCGCCAACGGTGCCGGCAACGGGCGCCACACCTACCGGCCGACCCCGCCGAAGCAGGCCGCGCCGCTGCTGCCCCCGTCCCTGCTCAACGCCCTGGACCTCAACGCCACGCCGAACGGAGGTGAGCCGCGGTGACCCCCGACCTGCCCGACACCCCGGCCCGGATGCCCTACGCCGACGAACCCGACCCCGCCCCGCAGCCGCGTCGCTTCTACCGGCTGCGCGCCCCGCACGTCGACAAGGCATCGGTGCCGGTCACGGTCCGGGTCACCCCCGACGCGGACCTCTACATCGCGGTCGGGTCCGGCCGCCGCCGCATGTACCTCACCCCCGCCGAGGCGTGGGCGCTGTGGCGCTGCCTCTCCGAAGCCGTGGCGTCGACCGGTGAGCCGCCGGAGTGGATCCGCGTACACATCGCCCCCACCAACCGCTGACCCGCCTGCCTGGAGATCCGTGATGCGTACCCGTCGCCTTGCCCGCCGGCCGATCCGCCGGACCTGCCTCGACCTCGCCCACACCGACCCCGAGCAGACCTGCCCCTACTGCGCCCCCGACACCGACGCGACCGACATCATCGCCGCCGCCCTGCGGCAGCACGCCGAGATCGCCGCCGAAGACGCCGAAGCGTGGGGGTGGGCCGCATGAGTCGCCTGCGCAACTCCGACCGGCTGGAAGCCGTCGCCCTGGTCCTGATCCTCGTCGCGGTAGGCGGCATGGCTGGCGCCGCGTCGTTCACCCACGTCAAGGACTGGACGATGATCCACGCCCCACACGGCACCGGGGAATGGTTCGGCTGGGCCAACGCCGTCATCTCAGAACTGACCCCGGCGGCTGCCCTGCTGGTCATCCGTCGCCGTCGCCGCCGCGACCCCCGGGCCTCCGTGCTCTACCCGCTGTCGATCCTCATCGCCGCCGTGGCGCTGTCCCTGGCGGCGCAGATCGCGGTGGCCAACGACAGCTTCTCGTCCCGGCTGCTGTCCTCGGTTCCGGCACTGGCGTTCCTCGCCCTGTCGAAGCTCATCCTCGGCGGCACCCCCGCCGACCCGACCCCAGAGCCGGCCCCGGTCAAGTCGGCCCCGGCCCCGGCCCCGGCTCGTGAGCCCGTCGACCTGGAGCCGGCCGACCTGCCCACCACCCCGGCGCCCGTCCTCGCCACACCCACCCCGGCCCCGGCCCCGGCCCCGGCCGTGGCTCCGGTCCGGTCGGCGCTCGTCTCGTCCGTCATCCAAACACCCCGCAACGGTCAGGTCTTCGCCTCGGAGGTGACCCGATGACCCGCTCCCAACTCGCCCGCCGCACCCACGCACACAACCGCTCCGGTGCCCTGACTCGCCGCATCGTCGGCACCCCCGCCGAGGTAGCCGCCACGGTCGCGGTCCTGCGGGACTCCGGGCGGCTGACGTTCATGGACCAGCCCCGCCAGCACCCGGACGGCGACCGCGTCACCGTCACGGTCCGCTTCCTCGACACCGCCCGGCCCGCTCCGGCCCCGGTGCGCCGGCTGCGCCGTGGCCCGATCATCGCCGCCGCCACCCTCCCCACCCTCGGCGTCCTGGCCGGCGTCGGCTACCTCGCCGCCCAGCTCGTCCACACCGTCCGCGCCGCGTTCCCCGCCGTCGTCGGCGTGGTCCTGGTCCTCGTCGTCCTCGCCCTCCTACTCGGGCGCCGCAAGGCCAAGTGCGCCGGGCTGCACTGCTCGGGCTGCAACCACTGACCGCCATGACCGCCGGTTGGCCCACCTACTGCGCCAGATGCGGTGGTGGGTGGGCCTCCGCCCTCATCGAAGCCGGCCACCCCGGCACCGGCCGCTACCGCGCCGAGACCGCCTGCCCCCGCCATGTTGCCGCGGCGCACCGCTGGGCCGGCCGCATCGGTCCGACCCGCTCCACCCCGATCCGCACCACACAACCCGTCCTCTTCGAGCTCCCGGAGGTGACCCGTTGACCGCCCCAACCCTGCCCGGCCTCACCCCCGACACCCCGACCCCCGGCCCGGCGACCGTTCCGCCGGCGGCTGGCTCTCGTGCTGCCCGCCTGGCTCTGCCCATGTCTCGGCAGGTGTTGAAGGAGATGGCCGCCGAGTACGGCGTGTGCATCCGCCCCGTGACCCTGCGCCGGACGGACCTGCACACCGGTCAGACCGAGGTCATCGACCTGCCCTGCGGCACGACTCGGGAAGACAAGTGCTCGCCCTGCGCCAACCGGGCGCGTCGGCTGCGGCAGACCCAGATCCGCGAGGGCTGGCACCGCACCGACGAACCTGCCCCCGCACCCAACCCCGCAACCGAGGCACAGCGGGAGTTGGTGCTGCTGCGGGCACACCTCGAGTTCGCCCGCGACGAAGCTCAACGGTCGGCGCAGTTCGATCAGGTGCCCGGCATTGACCAGGCCATCGCGGAGGTAGAGGAAGCCATCGCCGCCGAGGGCCTGCGCGGGCAGGTCGCCCCGCCCCACGACACTGAGGAAGAGCCCAACGGTGGGCGCCGCAAGCGGTCCACCCGCCGCCGCCACGACGCCCCTGACCTGCCCCGCAAGAAGGTCGAGCCGCGCACGGTCGGGAAGGTCTACACCGCCCCAGACGGCACCGAACATCGGCCCTCGATGTGGCTGTCCCTGACGCTCGACTCCTACGGCCGGGTCCTGCCCGACGGGACGCCCGTCGACCCTGACTCCTACGACTACCGGCGGGCCGCCTGGGACGCGGTGCACTTCGCCCGGCTGCTCGATCGGTTCTGGCAGAACCTGCGGCGGTGCGTCGGCTGGAACGTCCAGTACGCCGGCTGCGTCGAGCCGCAACGCCGGCTCGCCCCGCACGCGCACTTCGCGATCCGGGGCACGATTCCTCGGGCGGTGCTGCGGCAGGTTGCCGCCGCTACCTATCACCAGGTGTGGTGGCCGCCGGCTGACGAGCTGGTGTACTCCCTCGACCGGCTCCCCATGTGGGACGGCGACCGGGGAGAGTGGGTCGACCCCGACACCCGTGAACCTTTGACCTCATGGGCTGACGCCCTGGACCTCATCGACTCCGACCCCGACGCCGAACCGGCGCACGTGGTCCGCTTCGGCTCCCAGGTCCACGCCGAGGGCGTCACCCCCGGCACCGTCCACGCCAACCGCACCATTGGCTACATCACGAAGTACATCACCAAGTCCGCGGCCGACTGCCACAAGCCGGACAGCGACCGGCAACGGGACCACCTCGACCGGCTGTGGGAACAGCTCCGGGTCACCCCGTGCAACGAGCGGTGCGCCAACTGGCTGCTCTACGGCGTCCAACCGAAGAAGGCACACGGCAGGCTGCAAGCGGGCCGCTGCAAGGGCAAAGTCCACCAGCGGGCCACTCTCGGCATCGGCGGGCGGCGCATCCTCGTCTCGCGTGACTGGTCCGGAAAGACCCTCGCCGACCACCGGGCCGACGCTCGGGCCTGGGTGCGCAACCTGCTTGGCGTCACCACCGGCGCCGACGACGCCGACCCCGTCGACCAGGACGACGTCCCCGCCTACGCCTGGGAGATGGCCCGGCCCGACGACCCCGACATCCCACCCCTGCAACACCGGCTCCTGCGGGCGCTGTCCCAACGCGCCCAGTGGAAGGCCGCACTCCTTGCCGCTCGGGACAAGGCGGAACAGACCCCCGTCCCCACCGACCTGACCCCTTCGACCCCTCGGGAGGACTGATGACCGCACCAGCTATCGAACGGCTCTGGACGGTTCAGGACGTGTCCGCGTTCCTGGGCGTCCCGGTCGGCACCCTCTATCAGTGGCGGTACCGCCGGACCGGTCCGCGTGCTTTGCGCGTCGGTCGTCACCTCCGGTATAGGCCGGCGGACGTGCGTTCCTGGCTCGACCGGCAGGCGGCCTGAAATGCCCGTCGACGACCTGTGGTACCTCAACAAGCGGGGACCTGACGGCAAGCGCCTCCCGTCCCGGCGTCATGGGCAGGGCAAGCGCTGGCGGGTTCGCTTCACTGACGCGGCCGGCGATCCTCGGACCCGATTCTTCGAACGAAAGGCGGACGCGGAAGCCTTCGACGCTCGCGCCCGTGCTGGTGTCGCCGAGGAAATGAAGGTCCAGCAGTCGGAGCGCAACCTGACGCTTCGGGAGTACGGGGATCGGTGGCGGCTCTCCCGAGAAGTCGGGTGGGCCTTGGAGACGCGCAAGCGGGTGGAGTCCAACCTCCGATGCCATCTCTATCCGGCGTTCGGTGACCGGCCGCTCCGGGCTATCCACCTGACCGCCGTGCTGGAGTGGCTGACGCGACGGCTGGAGGAAGGCACCCCGCGAACCTCACTCAAGCTGTACTTCGAACTCCTGGACACGGTGCTGAATGCTGCGGTCACCGACAAGGTCATCCCGGACAACCCGTGCGACGGGGTGAAGCTGGCTCAGGTGCTCCGGGGCTTCTCCCGTGCGCCAAAGTGGGTGCCAACTGAGGGCGAGGTCCTGGCGCTGCTCGACGCGGTGCCGGCCCGCTACCGGGCGGCAATCTGGCTGGGCGCCGGGCAAGGCTGCCGTATGGGTGAAGTCCTGGGGATGGAGCACGGCGTCCGCTGCGTCGACCACGACCGGGCAGAGCTGCACATCGTCCAGCAGCTCCGGTACGCGCCGCAGCAGCACGGCGGCTTCTATCTCAGCGAGCCCAAAGCGGGGTCATCTGGCACGGTCGACATGGACCCGGTCGTCGGCCAGGTCCTCGCCGAGCACGTCCGGGAGTTCCCGCCCGTGCCGGTGGAGCTGGTCGACGTGACCTCCGGTGACCCCGTCCGGCGGTCAGTGCCGCTGCTGTTCACGACTCGCCGCGGTAACCCGTTCACCGACCGGACGTGGTCCCGAGAGTGGGCGGACTGGCGGGATACGGCCGGCTGGCCCAAGGAGCACGGAACGTTCCACGCGCTTCGGCACTTCTTCGCCACGACGCTGATCACGAATCACGCCGAGCCGCAGGAGGTCCAACGGATGCTCCGGCACAAAACACTACGGATCACCCTGGAGACATACGTCCACTGGTGGCCGAAGCGGGACCGGCCACGCGGCATCGTCGGGAACGTCCTACGGTCGGCGCTCTCAATCCAAGATCAAGCCTGATCTGTACTGACGTTGTACTAGTCGATCAAGCGAATTGAGAAACCGCAGGTAAGGAGGGTGAATGGTGGAGCCCAGGGGACTTGAACCCCTAACCCCTGCCTTGCAAAGGCAGTGCTCTGCCAGTTGAGCTAGGGCCCCGAGGCGGGCGGAGACGCCCGGTGCTGGCAGTCGGAGGGACGCTCAGCGCAGGTCAGGCGCCGTGGTCGCCTCGTGCCACAGAGCGCGCTCGTCGTTCGCAGCCTTCACCTTCTTGGCCACCACGGCGGCCACCCCGACCACGCCGACCAGGATCAGGAGCTTCTTGAACATGGGCCGACCCCTCGCGCTCGACTATCGTCGGACGATGTGCGGTGGGGCTAGCTGGAATCGAACCAGCGACCTCAGAGTTATCAGCTCTGCGCTCTAACCGACTGAGCTATAGCCCCGCGTAGCGACGAGCAAGGTTAACCCATCGCCGCCTCCGTCCCCAAATCGGGGCCGGTGCGCCGCGCCAATGAAGAACCTACCCGGATAGGCGACGCCGGGGCGACCGCATTACGCGGTGCCCCGGCGTCGTCGGAGTCAGTCCCGCTCGGCGAGCGTCAGCTCGATCCCGCCGACCAGGTCGGCGCAGACGTTGTAGACGAACGCGCCCAGCGTGGCGAGCGCGGTGAAGAGCACGACGTTGACCAGGCCGATCAGCGCGGAGCTCAGGATCACGCCCTTGGCGGTGATCTGGAAGCCGCCGGAGCTGCCCGAGCCGCCACCTGCGTTGACCAGGTCGGTCAGGCTGTCGTTGACGCTCTTGAACACGCCCATCGCGTCCAGGGCCAGGTAGAGCACCGAGGTGGCGACGACCACCACGATGAAGAGCACCACCGAGACCGCGAACGCGAACTTCATCACGGACCAGGGGTCGATCCGCTTGAGGTTCAGCCGGGCCCGGCGCGGTCCGCGCGAAGCGGCCGAGCTGACCGAGGTACGCGCGGCGCGTACCGCCTCACCCACGCGCGCGGCCCCGACGGCGGCCGCACCGCTGACAGCCGGCGGCAGGCCGCCACCGTTGGCGGGGCGGCCGGTGGCGCTGGAGCGGGCGCCGTCCGGCGACGGCTTGGGCGCGGTGCCGAGACCGGCGCCCACCTTCGGCGGGGTGCCGGGAGTCCCGGGCGACGGCCGGCCCGTACCCGGTGTCTTGATCGCCTGGGTGGTGCCGGGCTTCGCCGTGGTGACCGACGGCCCGGCCGGCCCGTCGGTGGAGGTCGGGGCGTCGACCGGGGCCTTCTCGGCCTTCTCGCTCGTCCCCGAGTCCTCCCCGGGCTTGTCCGGCGGCGGTGTCATGCCGGGGGCCCGGGTGAACTTCGGGGCAGGCGCGTCGGCGGGGACCGTGGCCCGGCCCACGGCCGCCCGGCCCGACGCTGGTGTGCCGCCCTGCGCGGCCTCCTCGTCGACCGGGTTGGCCGAGGCCCCCGTGTTCCCCGACTTCGCCTGTGTCTCCGTCATCAACTAGTCCTGTTCGTCAGGCTCGTCGGCATTGCGAGCAATTGCCACGATAGTCACGCCGTCCGGGAGGTCCATCAGCTTGACCCCCATTGTGTTCCGGTCACGCGTACGGCGTACAGGCTTCACCGGAGTCCGGATGACGCCCCCGTTGCTGGTGATAGCGAAGAGTTCGTCGTCCGGGCTGATCACCGCAGCTCCGACCAGACCGCCACGTCGCTCGGTGATCTTCGCAGTCAGCACGCCCTTACCTCCCCGGCCCTGGACCGGGTATTCCTCGATCGGGGTACGTTTCGCGTATCCGCCGTTCGTCGCGACCAGCACGTCCATGTCCATACCCTCGCGGACGACCTCCATGGCCAGCAGTTCGTCCTCCTCGCTGAACCGCATGCCGATGACACCGGAGGTCGCCCGGCCCATCGGGCGCAGCGCCTCGTCCGTGGCGTTGAAGCGGATGGCCTGAGCGTTCTTGGAGACCAGCAGCAGGTCGTCCGTCGAACTCACCAGGGCAGCACCGACCAGCTCGTCCTCATCGCGCAGGTTGATCGCGATGATGCCGCCTGACCGGGGGGAGTCGAACTCCTCGAGCCGCGTCTTCTTCACCAGGCCGTTCTTCGTGGCCAGTACCAGGTAGGGCGCCACCTGGTAGTTCGGAATTTCGATGATCTGCGCGATCTGCTCGTCCGCTTGGAACGCGAGCAGGTTGGCCACGTGCTGGCCCTTGGCCACCCTACTGGCTTCGGGAAGCTCGTAGGCCTTGGCCCGGTAGACCCGACCCTTGTTGGTGAAGAACAGGATCCAGTCGTGCGTAGAGCATACGAAGAAGTGGCTGACGATGTCGTCCTGCCGGAGGGTGGCGCCGCTGACGCCCTTCCCGCCCCGCCGCTGCGAGCGGTACAGGTCGACCTTGGTGCGCTTGGCGTACCCGGTGCGGGTGATGGTGGCGACCACGTCCTCGCGGGCGATGAGGTCCTCCATCGAGACCTCGCCGTCGAACGGCACGATCTTGGTGCGCCGGTCGTCGCCCCACTTCGCGACGATCTCGCCCAGCTCCTCGGAGACGATCCTCCGCTGCCGCTCCGGCTTGGCCAGGATGTCCTTGAGGTCGGCGATCTCCAGCTCGAGCTTGGCCAGATCGTCGAGGATCCGCTGCCGCTCCAGGGCGGCCAGCCGGCGCAGCTGCATGTCCAGGATCGCGGTCGCCTGGACCTCGTCGATCTCCAGCAGCCGGATCAGGCCCTGACGGGCGTCCTCGACCGTGGGCGAACGCCGGATCAGGGCGATCACCTCGTCCAGCGCGTCGAGGGCCTTGGCCAGACCGCGCAGGATGTGCGCCCGCTCCTCCGCCTTGCGCAGCCGGAACGCGGTCCGCCGGCGGATGACCTCGATCTGGTGCTCGACGTAGTAGCGGAGGAACTGGGCCAGGTTGAGCGTGCGCGGCACCCCGTCGACCAACGCCAGCATGTTGGCGCCGAAGGTCTCCTGGAGCTGGGTGTGCTTGTAGAGGTTGTTCAGCACCACCTTGGCGACCGCGTCGCGCTTGAGCACGAGCACGATCCGCATGCCGGTACGTCCGGAGGACTCGTCGCGGATGTCGGCGATGCCGGCGAGCTTGCCCTCCTTGATCAGCTCGGCGATCCGCTCGGCCAGGTTGTCCGGGTTGACCTGGTAGGGCAGCTCGCTGACCACCAGCGCCGGGCGGCCCCGCTTGTCCTCCTCGACCTCGACCACGGCCCGCATCCGGATCGAGCCGCGCCCGGTCCGGTACGCGTCCTGGATGCCGGCCTGGCCGACGATCAGACCGTAGGTCGGGAAGTCCGGGCCCTTGACGATCTCCAGCAGCGCCTCGAGCGTGGTGGGCTCGTCGGCCTCCGGGTGCTCCAGGCACCACTGCACCGCCGCGCCGATCTCCCGCAGGTTGTGCGGCGGGATCTTGGTGGCCATGCCGACCGCGATGCCCTCGGAGCCGTTGATCAGCAGGTTCGGGATGCGGGACGGCAGGATCGTGGGCTCCTTGGCCCGGCCGTCGTAGTTGTCCTGCAGGTCGACGGTGTCCTCGTCGATGTCCCGCAGCATCTCCATGGCCAGCGGGTCGAGCTTGCACTCGGTGTACCGCATGGCCGCGGCCGGGTCGTTGCCGGGCGAGCCGAAGTTGCCGTTGCCGTCGACCAGCGGGTAGCGCAGCGACCAGGGCTGCGCCATCCGGACCAGCGCGTCGTAGATGGCCGAGTCACCGTGCGGGTGGAACTGACCCATCACGTCGCCGACGACCCGGGAGCACTTCACGTAGCCGCGGTCCGGCCGGTAGCCGGAGTCGAACATGGCGTAGAGGATCTTGCGGTGAACCGGCTTGAGCCCGTCCCGGACGTCCGGCAGGGCCCGCCCGACGATGACGCTCATCGCGTAGTCGAGGTACGAGCGCTGCATCTCGACCTCGAGGCCGACCGGCTCGATCCGGTCGTGCGCGACGACCACGGCCGGTGTCTCCGGGGTCTCCGGCTCGTTCGGGGTGGACTCGGGAGTATCGGTCACTGTTAACCCTTATCAGACTCAGAGTCGTGTTCGTGCTGTGGATAACGGCTGTGGAAACCGGCCAGACTGTGGATAACTCTGTGGACCGCCGGGCCGGCCGGTGGATCTCCGGCCGGCCCGGCTGGGTCCGTCAGATGTCCAGGAACCGCACGTCCTTGGCGTTGCGTTGGATGAACGAACGGCGTGCCTCGACGTCCTCACCCATCAGAACGCTGAACAGCTCGTCGGCGGTTGCGGCGTCGTCGAGCGTCACCTGGCGCAAGGTACGGGTGGCCGGGTTCATCGTGGTCTCCCACAGCTCGGGGTAGTTCATCTCGCCGAGACCCTTGAACCGCTGGATGTCGTCCGGCTTGGCGTTGGGCTTCTTCTGCTGGCGCAGCGCGATCAGCCCGTCCCGCTCCCGGTCCGAGTACGCGTACTGGGCGTCGTCGCCCTTCTTGTTCCACTTGATCTTGTAGAGCGGCGGGGCGGCCAGGTAGACGTGCCCCAGCTCGACCAGCGGCCGCATGAACCGGAACAGCAGCGTGAGCAGCAGCGTCTGGATGTGCTGCCCGTCCACGTCCGCGTCGGCCATCAGCACGATCTTGTGGTAGCGCAGCTTCTCGATGTCGAAGTCGTCGTGGATGCCGGTGCCCAGCGCGGTGATCAGCGCCTGGACCTCGTTGTTCTTCAGCACCCGGTCGATCCGGGCCTTCTCCACGTTGAGGATCTTGCCGCGGATCGGCAGGATCGCCTGGGTACGCGGGTCGCGGCCCTGCTTGGCGGAGCCGCCCGCCGAGTCACCCTCGACGATGAAGACCTCGGACTCGCGCGGGTCGGTGGACTGGCAGTCGGCCAGCTTGCCCGGCATCGAGCCGGACTCCAGGAGCGACTTGCGCCGGGCCAGCTTCCGCGCCTGCTGCGCGGCGATCCGGGCCCGGGCCGCCTGGGACGCCTTGGTGATGATGATCTTCGCCTCGGCCGGGTTCCGGTCGAACCAGTCGACCAGCGACTCGTTGCAGACCCGCTGCACGAAGCTCTTCACCGGGGTGTTGCCCAGCTTGGTCTTGGTCTGGCCCTCGAACTGCGGGTTGGTCAGCTTAACCGAGATGATCGCGGCCAGCCCCTCGCGGATGTCCTCGCCGGAGAGCCTCTCGTCGCCCTTGAGCAGCTTCTTGTCCGCGCCGTACCGGTTGACGACGCTGGTCAACGCGGCCCGGAAGCCCTCCTCGTGGGTGCCACCCTCGTGCGTGTTGATGTTGTTGGCGAAGGTGTAGACCGACTCGCCGTACGACTCGTTCCACTGCATGGCGATCTCGACCGACATGCCCTCCTCCTCGGCGCCGAACTCGACCACCGTCTTGTGGATCGGGGTCTTCGACGCGTTGAGGTGCCGGACGAAGTCGGCGATACCGCCCTCGTAACGGAAGGTCACCTCGCGCGGCTTGCCCTCCTCGGTCTCCTCGACCCGCTCGTCGAGCAGGTGGATGGTGAGGCCACGGGTGAGGAAGGCCATTTCCTGCAGGCGCCGGTAGATGGTCTGGAAGTCGAAGTCGACGGTCTCGAAGACGTCCGGGTCGGGCCAGAAGGAGACCGCCGAGCCGGTGCGATCGGTCGGCTCACCCTTCTCCAGCGGGGTCGGCTTGGAGTGGTGGTACTGCTGCCGCCAGACGAAGCCGTCCTTGTGGATCTCCACCGCCATCTTCGTGGAGAGGGCGTTCACCACGGACACGCCGACGCCGTGCAGACCACCGGAGACCGCGTACGCCTTGCCGTCGAACTTGCCGCCCGCGTGCAGCACGGTCAGCGCGACCTCGACACCCGGCTTCTTCAGCTTCGGGTGGAGGTCGACCGGGAAGCCACGCCCGTTGTCGGTGACCCGTACGCCGCCGTCGGCCAGCAGCACCACGTCGATGGTGTCGCAGTATCCGGCCAGCGCCTCGTCCACCGCGTTGTCGACGACCTCCCACACGAGGTGGTGCAGACCGCGTTCACCGGTGGACCCGATGTACATACCGGGCCGCTTCCGGACCGCCTCCAGCCCCTCGAGAACGGTGATCGACTCGGCGCCGTACTTCTTGTTGTCCTCCGCTGCCACCCTCGGCCACTTTCTCGCACCGACCACGCCAGGGCGCGGGGCGCGGGTTCGGCGGACAGCACGCGACGTCGGCGCACGTACCGGTCCCCGGATCTCCAGGTCACGGATCGCGTGCGCCGGGCGCCGCGGTCGCCCGCGGATCGCGATCGGCTCGACCCGATCCGGGACAATGATCAAGGGCCCTGGGGCCCCTGTCCGTCGCTCCGTGTCGGGTCTTTCGTCTCGCCGTCAATCTTACTCTGCGCGCACGACTAAACCGCCACTCGGCACCCCTGCGCGGCGGCTGAGAACTCCGTAGCCGGCCGAATCGCGCCGTCCGCGACTCCCCCTACACACCAACGACGGCTTCCGGTCGCGGCGGGGCTTCAGGCCGGCCTTCATTCGGTCGGGGACGCCGGAGGCCGGATCATGGCCGCCAGTCGAGCGGAAGCCTCGCTGAGCCCCGATCCAGGGTGCCATCCCATCGGTACCGGCACGTAACCGACCGGGGGTCGCGGCGGGCCCCGCCGTGCCGTACCTTTGCGGCGCCGCCGCAGCGGTCTTGATCTTTGGCGGACGGAACCGGGACGATCGACCCGATCAGTCCGACAACGCGCTTGGTAAGAGGTGACGCCAGATGGGGCTGGACAACGTCGCGGTGCACTGGCCGCGGACCGGCCGCTTCTACGACCCGGTCGCGCCGGCCGAGTTCGTCGACTTCGGCGAGATCGTGGACCTGCCACGGATCTCCGCCCCCACCGCGGCGCTCGCCGAGTTGATCGCCAAGACCGGCACGGTACGCGCGACCGCGTACACCGAGCTGGTCGACCTGATCCTCGGCCTGGAAAATGTGCTCTACGCCACGGAGAACGCGGCCGAGGACGAGGACCCGGTGATCGACCCGGACGGCTGCTCCTGGATCGCCGACGGGGTGGAGAAGTTCGTCGCCCGGCACCGGCCGATCGACGAGGCGGTGACCTTCGAGTCGGTGAGCGAGGTGCTCCGGTCGCTGCTGGGCGACGGCCGCCTGGCCGAGCAGCAGCTGCGCTGGCTGGACAGCCGGCTCGACCGGCTGCGCGACGAGAACGGCGACCCGCCGCAGTGGAACTTCACCTGCGCCGAGCTGGGCGTGCTCGCGGCCTTCTACCGGCGCTGCGCCGACCGCGGCTTCGCCGTCTACGCCGACGCCTGACCGGCGCCTGTTCCCCTGGCCGCCGCCACCTCGGCGAGGAGGGGATCGGTCTCGGCCGGATGTCCGCAGGTCGGCGAAGTGGCGGGGTCGGCCGCGCTCGGAAGCCGCCACCTCGGCGAGGTGGCCGTCGACCCCGGCCGGGCAAAGCCGGACGGTCAGCCGTACGTGTCGCGGGGTCCGCGGCCGCGGACCCGGCGCGGGCCGCGCGACCAGGACGGCGTGGCCGGGCCGTGGATGTGCAGTTTGCGGACCACGTTGTGGCCGACCTCGCGGGCGATCTGCTGGAGCAGCGAGCCGGCGAGCAGCCGCAGCTGGGTCGCCCACGCCGTGGAGCGGGCCTCCACGGTCAGCTCACCGTCCTCGAGCTTGACCGGCCGGCTGTGCTGCGCCACCTCCGGCCCGACCACGCGTTCCCAGGCGCCGAAGACCGTCGCCTCGGCCGCCGGCTGCTGCCAGCCGCGCGCCTTGACGAGCTTGTCCAGCACCGCACCGAGCGGCTGCGGGTCGCGCGGATCCGGTCCGGGGCCGGAGTAACCGCGCAGCCGCCGCTCCCCGTCCCCGCGTACCGCGCTGCGCCGGCGGGTGCCGGCGGCTGCCTGCCGGCGGGCCTTCGCCGCGTCCAGCACCGCCCGGGCCAGCTCCGGCCCGGACGCCCCGGCCGGCAGATCGCCCGCAGCGCCCGACTCGGCACCACCGACGCCGTCCGCACCGCCGCCGTCCTCGGGGGTACGCCCGCCGCGTCCCGGCCCCAGCCGGGCCGGCGGAAGCTGAACCTCATCCGACACGGCGCACCGTCCCCTCGCCCACCGCGTACCGGGTGCCGCGCAGGGCCGCCGGCACGTCCTCGTCGACCGCGCAGGTCACCAGGAGCTGGCTGGCACCGCCGACCAGCTCGGCCAGCCGCTCCCGGCGGCCGGCGTCCAGCTCGGCGAAGACATCGTCCAGCACCAGCACCGGCTCGATGCCGTCGGCGCGCAGCAGGTCGTACCCGGCGAGGCGCAGGGCCAGCGCGTAGGACCAGGACTCGCCGTGGCTGGCGTACCCCTTGGCCGGCAGCGGGCCGAGGGTGAGAGCCAGGTCGTCGCGGTGCGGGCCGACCAGCGTGGTGCCGCGTTCGATCTCCGCCGACCGGTTCTCGGTCAGCGCGGCGCGCAGCGCGTCCGCCAGCACCGTACGGTCGGTGGTCGGCTCGGTCAGCTCCACCGACGGCCGGTAGGCGATCCCCGCCGAGCCCTTGCCCGCAGCCACCGCGTCGTACGCCTTGGCCACGTGCGGGGCGAGCGCGGCGACCAGCTCCAGCCGGGCGGCGAGCAGCTCGGCCCCGTGCTGCGCCAGGTGGGTGTCCCAGACGGCGAGGGTGGAGAGGTCCCCACCCCGCGACCCGCCCGTCTTGCGGGCCAGATACGCGGTCCGCAGCAGGGCGTTGCGCTGCTTGACCACCCGCTCGTAGTCGGCGCGCACCCCGGCGTACCTGGGCTGCCGAGTGACCAGCAGGTCGTCGAGGTAGCGGCGGCGCTCGGCCGGGTCGCCGCGGACCAGCTCCAGGTCCTCCGGGGCGAACAGCACCAGCCGCAGCGCGCCCAGCACGTCCCGGGCGCGCCGGGCCGGGGACCGGCCCAACCGGGCCCGGTTGGCCTTGCCGGGGACGATCTCCAGCTCGACCAGGAGCTCCCGGCCCTCGTGCAGCACGGCGCAGCGGATCACCGCCGAGGCGGCGCCCATCCGGACCAACGGGGCGTCCGTGGCGACCCGGTGCGAGTCCAGGGTCGCCACGTAGCCGAGCGCCTCGACCAGATTGGTCTTGCCGACCCCGTTGGGGCCGATCAGCACGTTCGGGCCCGGCTCCAGGTCGATGCCGACACGCTCGTACGAGCGGAAGTCGACCAGTTCGAGCCGGCGAACGTACACAGGCGGTGGATACCGGTCAGCTGGCGCGACGGACGACGGCGTGCCCGCCGAACTGCTGGCGCAGCGCGGCGACGGCCTTCATGGCGGGCGAGTCGTCCTGGCGGGACGCGAACCGGGCGAACAGGGAGGCGGCGATGACGTTCAGCGGCACGGCCAACCGGACCGCCTCGTCCACCGTCCAGCGGCCCTCGCCGGTGTCCTCGGTGTAGCCGCTCAGCTCGGCCAGCTCCGGGTCCTCGTCCAGCGCCCGGTCGAGCAGGTCGAGCAGCCAGGAGCGGACCACCGTGCCCTCGCGCCAGGACTTGAAGACGCCCGGCACGTTGGTCACCAGTTCCGACTTGGCCAGCAGCTCGTAGCCCTCGGCATACGCGTGCATCAGGCCGTACTCGATGCCGTTGTGCACCATCTTGGCGTAGTGGCCGGCGCCGACCGGGCCGGCGTGCACGAAGCCGAACTCACCCGCCGGCTTGAGCGCCTCGAAAATCGGCATCAGCCGCTCGACGTGCTCCTGGGCGCCGCCGACCATCAGGGCGTACCCGTTCTGCCGGCCCCAGACGCCGCCGGAGACGCCGACGTCGACGTAGCCGATGCCCTGCTCGTTCAGGCGCTCGGCGCGAGGGGCATCATCGCTGAACCGGGAGTTGCCGCCGTCGATGATGATGTCGCCCTCGCCGAGGACGCCGGCGAGCTCGTCGATGGTGGCGTCGGTGACTCCGGCCGGGACCATCACCCAGACCGCACGGGGCGACTCCAGCTTCTCGGCCAGTTCCGCGAGGCTCGCGACGTCACTCAGCTCCGCGTTGCGGTCGTAGCCGACCACCTCGTGGCCGGCGGCGCGCAACCGCTCCCGCATGTTGCCGCCCATCCGGCCGAGTCCTACCAGGCCGAGCTGCATCTGCTCCTACCTCCGTACGTCTGTCTTGCTGGGGCGCGATCAGCGGGACACGCGGATCGGCATGATGAGGTACCGGTACCCCGGGATGACCTCGCCATCCTCACCTGCGGGAGAGATGACCGCAGGCTTGAATGCGTCGACGAACGAGAGCAGGGCGTACTGGGCGCCGAGGTTGGCCAGGCCGTCGATCAGGTACTGCGGGTTGAAGCCGATGGTAAGCGGGTCGCCGGTGAAGGTGGCCTCCATGGCCTCGCTGGCCCGGGCCTCCTCGGTGCCGCCGGCCTCCACGACCAGGCCGTCGGCGCTGAAGCTCAGCAGCACCGGCGTGGTCCGCTCGGCGACCAGCGCGACCCGCTTGACCACCTCGATCAGCGTGCTGACCGGCACCCGGGCCTCGGCGTTGTGGCTGGCCGGGAAGAGCGAGCGGACCGGCGGGTAGTTGGCCCCGTCGAGCAGCCGGCTGGTGGTCCGGCGGGTGCCACCGGAGAAGCCGATCATGCCCTCGCCCGCGGCGCCCTGGGACAGCGCCATGGTCACCTGGCCGCCGAGCGGGCCGAGGGCCTTCGCGGTGTCGTTCAGGGTCCGGGCGGGCACCAGCGCGTTGAGGCTCACCTCGGGGTCGTCCGGGTTCCACTCCATCTCGCGCAGCGCGAGGCGGTAGCGGTCGGTGGCAAGCATCGCCAGGGTGCTGCCGGAGAGCTCGATGCGGACGCCGGTCATCATCGGCAGCGTCTCGTCCCGACCGGCGGCGACCGCCACCTGGGCCACCGCGGCGGCGAAGGCGGCGGCGTCGATCGTGCCGGCGCTCTCCGGCATCTCCGGCAGGGCCGGGTAGTCCTCGACCGGCATGGTCGGCAGGGTGAAGCGGGCGCTGCCGCAGACCAGCTCCAGGTGGGCGCCGACGGCGGCGATGTCCACCGGCTTGACCGGCAGGGCCTTGGTGATCTCGGCGAGCAGGCGGCCGGAGACCAGCGCGGCGCCGTCGGCGTCACCCTGCACCTCGACGGTGACCTGGCTGGAGACCTCGTAGTCGAACCCGGAGACCTGAAGATTGCCGTCGGTGACCCGGAGCATCACTCCGGCCAGCACCGGTACGGAGGGTCGGTTGGGCAGGCTCTTGGCGGTCCACGCGACCGCCTCGGCGAGCGCGTCGCGCTCCACTCGGAACTTCATCAATGCCTCCGCGTCGACGTCAGCGACAACTCTCTCATGCCGACCGCTGCCACCCGTCCCGCCCGACCGGCGGGTACCCCTCGCACCTTAGGTCGCGCGGGCATCGGCTGTGCGCCCGACCCCGTGGATCCAGGTGCCGGGGCGACTGCCGACGGCAGCGTTCCGGCCCGATCCACAGGAAGTCCAACGGTGATGATTGGTTTTTGTTGTTTAGAAGAGATAACTCATCGTCTTCATCGCACCTGTGCAAACTGTGGAGAACCGGCGTCCGCGCAGGTCAGACAGGTTATCCACCAGTGGTTTGGCTGTGGAGAACCAGGGGTAAAACCCGTGTTCTGGTCCACAGCCCGCGCCTGCCCCCAGGTTGTCCACGGTTGTCCACCGGTTGTCCACCGCTAATCCACGGGGTTTCTCCCCAGCGTTGTGGATGGGCCGGCCCGCGTCGATCGACGTCATCCCCAGAACCTTCAACAGGCCGCCCACAGGCCGACCGTCGGCCGTGGACAACCCGGCCGTCGTCCCCAGGCGTCCACAGCGTCGTCCCCAGGGGTTGTCCACAGTCTGTGGGTAACCGCGCCGAGACGTAGCGTGGTTTTCCACTGTCTGTGGAACAGGGGGTGTGGACAACAGAGCCGCGCTGTGGACGAACACGACGCCGATCGTGGGCCCTCGACCGGGTGGAGGGTCAAGTTTCCGACGTCCGCCGGCACGAAAAAGGCCCGGCCGGAAGTCCGGCCGGGCCCTGCGCCACCGTTCTGCGGCGGGCGAAGGAGTCAGGTGGTCTGCTTGATCCGGTTGGTCAGCTCGGCGATCTGGTTGTAGAGCGAGCGCCGCTCCGCCATCTGCTGGCGGATCTTCCGGTCGGCGTGCATGACGGTCGTGTGGTCCCGGCCGCCGAACGCCTGCCCGATCCGGGGCAGCGACAGATCGGTCAGCTCCCGGCACAGGTACATGGCCACCTGGCGGGCGTTGACCAGCACCCGGGACCGGGAGTGACCGCGCAGGTCCTCCAGGCTCACCCCGAAGTAGTCCGCGGTGGAGGCCATGATCTGGTCGGCGTTGATCTCCGGTCCGGCACCGTCCGGCATGAAGTCCCGCAGCACCTCCTCGGCCAGCGACAGCTCGACCGACGAGCGGGTGAGGCTGGCGAACGCGGTGACCCGGATCAGCGCACCCTCCAGCTCGCGGATCGAGTTCGACACCCGGGAGGCGATGAACTCCAGCACGTCCGGTGGGGCGTACATCCGCTCCTGTGCGGCCTTCTTCTGCAGGATCGCGATCCGGGTCTCCAGGTCCGGCGGCTGGATGTCGGCCAGCAGCCCCCACTCGAACCGGGTCCGCATCCGGTCCTCCAGGGTGGCGAGCTGGCGCGGCGAGCGGTCGGAGGTGATCACGATCTGCTTGTTGGCGTTGTGCAGGGTGTTGAACGTGTGGAAGAACTCCTCCTGCGTCCGCTCCCGGTTCTCCAGGAACTGGATGTCGTCGATCAGCAGGATGTCCACGTCCCGGTAGCGGCGCTGGAACGCGCTGGTCTTGTCGTCCCGGAGCGAGTTGATGAAGTCGTTGGTGAACTCCTCGGTCGAGACGTACCGGACCGAGCGGGCGTTGCCGAGGGTGGTGGCGTAGTGCCCGATGGCGTGCAGCAGGTGGGTCTTGCCCAACCCGGAGTGGCCGTAGATGAAGAGCGGGTTGTACGCCTTCGCCGGCGACTCGGCCACCGCCACGCTCGCCGCGTGGGCGAAGCGGTTGGACGAGCCGATGACGAACGTCTCGAACATGTACTTCGGGTTGAGCCGGTTGCCGCCGGTCTCCCCGCCACCGGGCAGCCGCCGGTCGGCCTGGCCGCCGGGGCGGTGGTCCGGGCCACTCCGACCCGGCCCGCTGTCGGTGGCGCCGTCCCGGGGCAGCCCGCGCAGCGGCGTGTCGGTCGGGCCGGTGTGCTCCCGGTAGCGGGGCTCGTACCCGCCGGCGTCGGGAGCCGGGGGCTCGACCCGGGACCGCTCGTCGAAGCCGCGGCGCTCGGGGGCGCGCATCGGCTCGGTGAAGGCTGTGCTGAACAGGGTGTCCTGACCGTCCCGGCTGGCCGGGATCAGGTGCGGCCGGCCGCCGTCGGGCGTGCGCTGCCGTGGCGCCGGCTCCTCGATCGGGGGCTCGGCCGGCTCATCGGCGTACGGCGAAGCCTCGGGCCGGCCCGGGTAGCCGAGCTCGGCGAAGCCGGGCGCCTCGATCGGCGGGCCGGGCTCGAGGCCGGCGAGCAGGTCCAGCGGGGCGTCGCGGTCCGCCGGTTCGGGACCGGTGCGGTAGACGGTGCCGGCCGCGCGGCTGCCCGCCTCCTCGGCGACCCGCACGGTGACGGCCACCTGGATGGGCCGGCCGAGCCGCCGGCTGAGGGCCTCGGTGATCGCCGGGCGCAGCCGCGACTCGATCACGTCCCGGGTGAAGGCGTCCGGTACCGAGAGCAGCGCGGTGTCCTCGACGATCGCCCGCAGTCGGGTGAGCCGGAGGTACGCCCGTTGCTGTGCGGAGATGATCTCGTCGGCGAGCTCCTCGGTCGTCGCCGTCCACACCGCGGCAAGGTCGGTCGCTCCGGTCACCGTCGTGCCACCCCCTCGCCTCTGCTCCCGACCACCGCTGCTGTCCATCGGCAGTCCCGGCCCGCCACCGCGTACGCGCGGGCGTACGCCACGCCCACCCGGACGGCTGACCGGTCGTCATCCACAAGTTATCCACAGCCTGTGTGTACCGACCGATTGTGGCCGCCCACCGGACGCGGGTCGGACCTGCCCCCCTGGTTCCCGGGAGGCGCTGAAGCGGGTTCACCGTGCCGAACGATTCACTACCTTGTCCGGTCTTGCCGATCAGCGACAACCCGGAGCCCGACGCTGACCGCAATCGGGCACGCTAACAGCGGGGACCCCGCGCGTTCAACCGTCGACACCGTGGCAGCCTTGTCAACATCCGCGAAAACCGCCCCTTCGGTCGCGCTCCCAAGGGCGGCCGGGGTGGGAGTGTGTGATGTTTGACGGCTATTGCCCCCCTGCGTAGGCTGGAGCGGCTGCTCTCTCGCCCTCTGCTAGGGTGATGGGTGCTTGCTGTCCGCGGTCGCTTCCCCGTATCGCCGAGGTCCCGCGTCGCCGGGCAGCACCGATCGGAGGTCACCGGGAAGGTGGCCTGGACCACCACACGACCCCGGGCGATCCCCCGCGCGGGGCGTACGACAACGGAGAGCCTGACGTGAGCAAGCGCACCTACCAGCCGAACAACCGCCGGCGCGCGAAGACCCACGGCTTCCGGCTGCGCATGCGCACCCGTGCCGGCCGCGCCATCATCTCGACCCGTCGCGCCAAGGGCCGCGCCCGCCTGGCGGCCTGAGGCCGACCGGTCCGGTCCGGGGACGTGGGCAGAGGTGCTGGCCGCCGCGCAGCGACTGCGGCGCAGTAGCGATTTCGCCGCAGCGGTCCGGGGTGGCCGACGCGTCGGCCGTGGTGCCGTCGTGGTGCACCTGACCCTTCCCGAGCAGACCGGACCCACCGCGACAACCTCGCCGGAGCCGGCGCGGGCCAGCGGTGCGGAGTCCACCGCACCGAGCCGCGCCGGCTTCGTCGTGTCCAAGGCGGTCGGTAACGCGGTGGTCCGCAACAAGGTCCGACGCCGGCTGCGGCACCTGGTCCGCGAGCGCCTGGCGGACCTGCCCGCCGGTGCCACGCTGGTGGTACGCGCACTGCCCCAGGCCGCCGACGTGTCGTACGCCCGGCTGGGGGCCGACCTGGACGCCGCCGTCGCCGCCGCGCGTACCCCCCGGGGTCGGCGGGCCCGATGAGCGGCGGGAACGCCGCGCCGCGGCCGACGACTAGCGGTGCCCGCATGCTGCTGGTGCCCATCATCGCGTACCGTCGGTGGATAAGTCCGGCACTGCCGGCCCGCTGCCGGTTCTACCCGTCGTGCAGTGCCTACGCCGTCGAGGCGGTCTCCCGGCACGGCGCACTGCGGGGAGCCTGGTTGACGGTCCGGCGGCTGTCGCGCTGCCACCCCTTCCACCCTGGTGGACACGACCCGGTGCCGGAGCCGGGCGACCGCCGCCGTGCCGACGTGACTGGAGCCTGAGTGTTTAGCCTCGACTGGGTCTACTACGCCATTTCGTGGATCCTGCTGACCTGGCACTCGGCCTGGGACGCCATCGTTCCGGCCGAGGCGGTGATCGGGACGAACTGGCCCTGGATCCTCGCCATCGTCTTCCTGGTGGTGACGGTCCGGGTGATCCTCTTCCCGGTCTTCGTCAAGCAGATCAAGTCGCAGCGGGCGATGCAGGCGCTCCAGCCCAGGGTCAAGGAGCTCCAGGAGAAGCACAAGGGTGACCGGGAGACGCTCCAGAAGGAGATGATGGAGCTCTACCGGAAGGAAAAGGCCAACCCGCTGATGGGCTGCCTTCCGATGTTCCTCCAGATCCCGGTCTTCCTCGGCCTCTTCCACGTGCTGCGGCGCCTCGACCCCAACAAGCAGGCCAAGACGCTCTACGGCTGGACGGTCGACCAGTTCGAGAGCGCCTCCCACGCCAAGCTCTTCACCGCCCCGATCTCCGGCAAGTTCGGCTCCACCCCGGCCGAGCTCGCCAGCCTAGGGGCGAACGGTCACACGGTGAAGGTGATCGCCGGCGTTCTGGTGCTGATCATGATCGCCACCACGTACCTCACCAGCCGTCAGATGATCCTCAAGACCGGCTGGGCGGAGGACCCGCAGCAGCGGATGGTCCAGCGGCTGATGCTCTACGGCATCCCGGTGTCGCTGCTGGTGTCCGGCGCGATCTTCCCGATCGGTGTGATCATCTACTGGGTCACCAACAACCTCTTCACGCTCGGCCAGCAGCAGTGGGTGCTGCGGAAGTTCCCCCCGCCGCCCACCGCGAAGACCGGCACCGCCGCGCGGACCGGCGCCCAGCCGGCCAAGACCGGTGGCCTGCTCGGCCGCAAGGCCCAGCCGGCGGTGAAGGCCCCGGCGACCGCGCCCAAGGTGGCCGGCCCGAAGCCCGGCGCCAAGCCGGTCAACCCGAAGAAGAACCGCCCCGCCAAGCGGCAGGGCTGAGCCTCCGGGCCGCCACCGGGATCCCGGTGGCGGCCCGTTCCGGCCCCCGAGCTGCCGCCGTACGGTCGGCGCCGGGCCGGAACCGCCGCGCGGAGCGCGGTCACGGGCGAAACTGGCCCGTACAGACGTGCCCGAGGGCATCGGCGAACCCCGCGCCGCCCCGGGAGACCAGCGGACCCGACGGTCCGGCCGAGCGAGTACGGAGATGAGACCGTGACCGACACCAGCATCCCCAGCGCCGAGCAGTCCCTGGACGAGGAGACCGTGCCCACCGAGGAGGCCGAGGAGGCCGGGGCCGAGTCGGCGGCTGCGGAGAAGAAGGCTCCGGCCGACAGCGACCTGTTCCGGCAGAGCGAGATCGCGGCGGACTACGTCGAGGGTCTGCTCGACATCCTCGACTACGACGGCGACATCGACGAGCTGGTCTCCGGCGGCCGTCCGGTCGTCGAGGTGGTCGGCGGCCGCCTGCAGAACCTGATCGGCCAGCGCGGCGCCACCCTGGAGGCCCTTCAGGAGCTGGCCCGGCTGGCGGTGTTCCGGCAGACCGGTTCGCCCAGCCGCCTGCTGCTCGACGTCGGCGGCTACCGGGCCGCCCGGCGCAAGGAACTCGCCGCCGTCGCGAAGAACGCGGTGGAGAAGGTCAAGGAGTACGGCGAGCCGGTGCGCCTGGAGCCGATGTCCGCGTTCGAGCGCAAGTGCGTGCACGACGTGGTGAACGCGATGAGCGGCGTGGAGAGCGAGTCCGAGGGCGTCGAGCCGAACCGTCGCATCGTTGTCCGGCCGGCGGCGGACTGACGGGGTGACCCACGACGAGACGACGGCGGGTGCCGTGGCCGGCCCGGGTGGTACGCCGCCCGGGCCGTCGCCTGTCCGGCCCGACCCGCCGGTCGACCCGATCTTCTCCGACGACGACGCCTCCCCGGCCGGACCGTCGTTCACCGGCACGCCGTCGGCCGCGGACCCCACCTTCTCCGGTGGCGGACCTGCTGACGAGCCTTCGATCCCGGTCGGTTCATCGGATGCCGTGACTCCGGCGGCCTTCTTGACCGAACCGGTGGCGGAAGAGGAAACGGCCCCGGCGGCGCCGGTGGGTGCCGTCGAACCGGTGTTCGCCGAGCCGGCGACGCCTTCCCTTCCAGAGGGCGGTAACGGCGAGGGGTCGCCGTCCCCGGGCACGGCGACGCTGCCCCCCGAGCTGGCGGCGGCCGCCCGTACCCTCTTCGGCGACCGACTCGACCTGGCTGCCGCGTACGCCGAACTGCTCGCGACGGACGGCGTGGTGCGCGGCCTGATCGGCCCCCGCGAGACGCCGCGGCTCTGGGAGCGGCACCTGCTCAACTGCGCGGCGATGGCGGAGCGGATTCCGGAGGGCGCGAGCCTGATCGACGTCGGCTCCGGCGCCGGACTGCCCGGGCTGGTCCTGGCGATCGCCCGCCCCGACCTCACCGTCACGCTTGTCGAGCCACTCGCCCGACGGACCGCCTTCCTGATCGAAGCGGTGCAGCAGCTCGGCCTGACCGCATCGGTCCGGGTCTTCCGGGGCCGGGCGGAGGAGGCGGCGGCCGGGTCCCGGGACGTCGCCGCGCTCAGCGCGGACATCGTGACCGCGCGGGCGGTGGCCGCGCTGGACCGGCTCGCCGCGTGGTGCCTGCCGCTCACGGTGCCCGGCGGCCGGCTGATGGCACTCAAGGGAGCCTCCGCCGCCGAGGAGATCGCCGAGCACGCCGACGCGGTGGCCCGGCTCGGCGGTGGCGAGCCGGAGCTGCACCGGTGCGGTGTGGGCGTGATCGACCCGCCGGCCACGGTGATCGAGGTGGTGCGGGAGCGGGTGGTCGGCCCGGTCCGCAAGAAGGGCCCCAAGCGGTCACGCGGCGGCCGCCGCCGTGGTGGGCACGGCCGGGATCACTGACGCCGGTTTTGCCGTTGCCGCGACACGAGATGGCCGACCGATCCGAACCCGACGTGGACCGGCTGCGCCCGTCGGCCGTAGGCTGGCCGCGCGTCGATAATGTGGAACGGCGGTGCCGGGTGGCACCGAACCCGACGTTCCCGCCGGGCCGTAGGCCGCGCCGCGAGCGCGGGGGCCTGATTGACGGGGTGCGGACCGACCATCCGGAGCGGGCAGGGATGACAGGTGCATGACGACGGCAGGTACGAAGATCCACGGGTGACCGGGCCAGGAGGACGACCCTCTGCCGCCGACCCCGTTTCACGTGAAACCGACTACCCGGGCTGGCCGGCGAGTGGCGAGTCCCACAACCCGTTCACGCGTCCGCCGGACGTCGACCCGGAGGCACGCCGGGACGTACCGGCCGGAGCGGGCACCCCGCCAACCTCGGCGGTGCCGGCGAACGTGCCGCCGACCCGGGATCCACACGAGCCGACCGGGCACCCCGTGAACGCCCCCAGCTCGCGTCCCACCCCGGGACACCGCAACGCGGCCATTCCCGGGCGCTACGAGCCGCAGCCGCCGGTCTCGGCGGTGCCGCAGCAGCTCACTCCGCAGAGCGCACCGGATGTCGCGGCCGACACGCCACCGGCCGCCGCCTACGGTGCCGAAGCCGCCGACAGCACGTACGTTTCAGGTGAAACCCCGACGCGCGAAGAGGATGATCCACCGTTGGCTATGGAGGCTATGCGCGCCGTGCAGATCCTGAATCCCAGTGGCGAGGTGACCATGCCTCGGCCCGAACGGACCCGGGTGATGGGCGTCGCCAACCAGAAGGGCGGCGTGGGGAAGACCACGACCACGGTGAACCTGGCGGTGGCGCTCGCCCTGCACGGCAACCGGGTCCTGGTGGTCGACCTCGACCCGCAGGGCAACGCCTCCACCGGGCTCAACGTCCCGCACCACACCGGCGTCCCCGACGTGTACGACTGCCTCATCGAGGGCGTGCCCCTGGCGGACGTCGCCCAGACGGTCGAGGGCATCCCGAACCTGTGGTGCGTACCGGCCACTATTGACCTGGCTGGCGCCGAGATCGAGCTGGTCTCGGTCGTCGCCCGGGAGTCCCGGCTGGCCCGCGCCATCGCCGCGTACCCGGGGCATTTCGACTACGTGTTCATCGACTGCCCGCCGTCGCTCGGCCTGCTGACCGTCAACGCGCTGGTCGCCGCGCAGGAGGTGCTGATTCCAATCCAGTGCGAGTACTACGCGCTGGAGGGCCTCAACCAGCTGATCAACAACATCAACCTGGTCCGCCAGCACCTCAACCCGCGGCTCGAGGTCTCCACCATCCTGCTTACCATGTACGACCGGCGTACCCGGCTGGCCGACGCGGTGGAGCAGGACGTCCGGAACCACTTCGGGGACAAGGTGCTCCAAGCCGTGATCCCCCGGAACGTCCGGGTCTCCGAGGCCCCCAGCTACGGGCAGTCGGTGATGACCTACGATCCCGGTTCGCGCGGGGCCACGAGCTACTTCGAGGCCGCCCAGGAGATCGCCGAGCGAGGCGTCAAGGAGCCGGTGAGCCGGGATGCGTAGTGCGAAGAAGTCGCTGGGAGGCGTCGCATGAAGAACCGTCCTCGCGGCGGTCTGGGACGAGGGCTGGGCGCCCTTATCCCCACCGGGCCGGTGCCGGGCAGCAGCCTGACGGTCGCCGAGCCCGAAGGTACGGCGGCTGCGCCGGTACCGCCCCCCGCCGTGGCGGGCGCCGCCGCTGCCGTCCTCGGGGCGGCGGCAGCGGTCGAGGAGTCCGAGCCGCAGCTGAGCCCGGTGCCGGGAGCCCGCTTCGCCGAGATTCCGGTCGACGCCATCGTGCCAAACCCCAAGCAGCCCCGGCAGGTCTTCGACGAGGAGGCCCTGGAGGAGCTGAAGACCTCGATCCAGGAGGTGGGCTTCCTCCAGCCGATCGTCGTACGCCAGCTCGACGGCGAGAAGTACGAACTCGTCATGGGCGAGCGGCGCTGGCGGGCGGCCCAGGCGGTGGGCCGGGAGAGCATCCCCGCCATCGTCCGGGACACCAAGGACGATGCGATGCTCAGGGACGCGCTGCTGGAGAACATCCACCGGGCCAACCTGAACCCGCTGGAGGAGGCGGCCGCGTACCAGCAGCTCCTTGAGGAGTTCGGGGCCACCCACGAGGAGCTGGCCCGCCGGATCGGCCGGAGTCGGCCGCAGATCTCGAACACCATCCGGCTGATGAACCTGCCCGCTCAGGTGCAGCGCCGGGTCGCCGCCGGGGTACTCTCGGCCGGCCACGCCCGGGCGCTCCTCAGCCTTGACGACGCCGAGGCCCAGGAGCAGCTCGCCAAGCGGATCGTCGCCGAGGGCATCTCCGTACGCGCCACCGAGGAGATGGTGGCCCTCGCGCTCGCCGACGGGCCGGCGAAGACGTCGACCGCGAAGCGCCGGCCGAAGCCGCACGCGCCGGCGCTGACGGACCTCGCGGACCGGCTCTCCGACCGGTTCGACACCCGGGTGAAGGTCGACATCGGCCGCAACAAGGGCAAGATCACGATCGAGTTCGCCACGGTCGACGACCTGGAGCGGATCGTCGGGATCATCGGGATGGGCCAGGAGGAACAGCCAGACGAGTGAGCACCGGCTCGTCGGTTTCGGCCGCGTCGTCCATGTGACGGCGCGGCCGACTTGTCTGTGGGCTGCGACTGCTCGTCGAGGTCGCCGGAGAGTGGTCGGTTGACGCCGATGGCCCCGACGACCTGACGCGAAGCTCGGACTGGCGGCCCGGCCTCCGTGGTGGGGCGGCTCCTGTGGCGGCTGTTGCTCGGGCGCCCCGCTGCCGCCGCTCGGTTGGCTGCTCCGGAATGCGGACGACCCCGCTCTGCGGCCCGCCTGCCGCCGATTCCGGCGTGGAGGCGTCCCTCTACTGCCCGCTGCCCTGCCGTCGTGCTCACGGGCCTCTGGGAGGCTCGGACGGTGAGGCTAGCGGGTCGTCGGCGGTCCGCGTGATACGGACTCAAGCCGGGTGATCCCCGCGAGTCGCTCGCCGCGATCCCGACCGTGGCCGACGGCGGGGCGCACACCTCCGGGCCGGTGGATCCACAGGCGTCCTCGTCGAGGAGCCGCGGTCGCTCCGGCGCTTCTAGTCCGAAGTGGGGAACGCTGACGCTTGCGGCCGACGCTTCACGTGGAGCGGTGGCGAGGAGAGGCTGCTGGGGGTGACCGGGATTGGCGGCGGTTTCGGCAGGACGGCTGCTCAGCGAGCCGGCATCCTCGGCCGGAGCATCGCCGGGTTTCACGTGAAACGACGTCGGCGGAGCGGATTGGCGCAGGCCGGTAGCGCGGTGCGCGGCGACGTGCCCGTCGGGACGCCGGCGTGGGCGGTCCGACGGGCGTGGTGGTTGCGGGGTTGGCCGTTGGGTTGCGCCGGGGCGCGCCTCGGCTCCGGAGCCGGCGGTCTGTCGGGGCGGCTGCGCCGGTAGGACGTAGGGTGCTTCGGGTCCGTCCCCGGACTCGCTGGTTTCACGTGAAACGAGGCCGCTCGTCCGGGCGATAGCAGAACCTGGTTCCTTGGCGCTCGCCGGCATGTGACCGGTTGCAGGTCGCTCACTGGCCGGACTCCGGTCGTCGCCAGCACAGCACGAGGGCCTGCCTTCTGCCTGCCTCCCGTGACGTGACGCGCGGCGCTCTAATGTGGCTCTGGGCCCACTCGCCGTCAGTGCCCGCCTCGCTTCCGTCGCGGCTCGATCCCCGCCTTGCCGTCCCTGCGCCAAAAGGGGCACGGCCGGAGCGAGGAACAGAGCCACGCCAGCAGGCCGGCCGTTTCACGTGAAACAGGCGAGCCGGCGGGAGGAGTAACCGGCGCGTTTCAGAGCAACGAGCAGCGGTCGCCGGCATCGGGACGAGCGGAGCCCACCAGGGGTCGAATCAGGCCGGACATGGTGGCGGCGGTGCCAAGGACTGCCGTCTACGGCTGCCGCGCGCGTCGCCGCCGGCGGTCGGCGGTCAGTAGTCGGCTGGCTTCCGCGGCCGCCTCGACAGTTGCACCACTGACCCGGACCCGACGTTGCGCGAACCGCTGACCGGGCCGCAGTGCCAACAGAGGCGCATCGCGCGCCCGCGAGCGCAACCGGCACTCCGTCCCTTCGCCGGAGGGGGCGACCCGGTTCCGCTCGCCGGGGAAGTCCCGCCCTCGTGGGGTGTGAACACCATGCCCGCCCGGCGGCCGTCCGGGGCGCCGGACCTGGCCCCGGCGACCACGGCTCGGGCTGGGTGGGTGTGCAGCCGAATCGCCCGTCGGCGACACCGCTGGTCGTCCTCTGGCCGTCCGCACCGTTGGTCGGCCTCCGGCTGTCCGCGCCCGGGGGTCCCCACCGCCGAGGCATGCCGTCACCGGCGCGCCCCGACGGGCGGGACCGGCCGTGGCCGCGGCGGTCGTGGCAGCACCATCACCCCGTACTGCGGCCCCAGGAGTGCGGCGGCCCCGGTGAGTCGGGAGCCGGCTGATGTCCCGATCGGGGGTGGGCCGGCCGGCGGGCGGCGTCGGACGACGAAGGGCTGCTGGCGCACCCCGCTGAGGGCCTCCACGGCGACGCCCCGGTGGCCCACCTCACCGTCGCCAACCGGCCCGGCGGGACGGTACGCGGGCGCCGATCGCGATCCGGCCGGATTGGCCGAGGCTGAGCCGACGCACGCTGCCGAAGCCGACCGCGCTCCACCGGCGTCCGGAGGGAGGGCACCATGGACGTCGCCCGGCGAACCGGTGCCGCCTCAGCCCTGCGGGGCGGGGCAGATGCAACGCAATTCAATGCCCAGGGGCATCCGCGGCGGAGCGCTGCCGGCCGGGTTCGCGGCTAGGGCAGACCCGCCTCCGGGGGCGAGGCGCGGCAGGGCGGGATTGGAGGCAGCCTCGGGAAGGCAAGCCGAGCGTCTGGTCAGCGTCGAACCAGGGCAGCCCAGCCCTGGAACCAAACGAGCGAGGCCGATGCCCATTGGCCCGTCGCTCGTTAGGTAGGAAGGCCCGGCCGTGGGGTGAACATCCGGTGGACAACCAGCCCCGATCCCCGGTGGGTTATCCACAGCCGTTGTCCACAGGGTGCCCTCGTTTCACGTGAAACAGCGCTGCGAAAGCCGTGTTGAGCTGTGGATGACGCGGTGTGGTGGTGATCTCAGCGGCCTGTGGACAACGCGGTGGACAACATCGCGGCGGCCGACGACGGACGCTCGTCAAACCGACGAAACGGGTAGGGACAGGCGTCGCCGACTCGGTTAGGGTCAGCCTCGTGCAGGACACCCCTCCCTCAGTGCCGGACTTCACCCAGTGGCCCTCCTTCCCCTTCGAGGGCGACCTCCGCGTCAAGCAGCTCGACGATCCGGTACCGGTCGAACCGCCCCGCCGGGGCGAGGGAAACCGGGAATGCACCGCCTGCAACGCCCCGGACGAGGCGTACATCTGGGTCGGTGAGCGGTGGCGGGTACGCGCGATGGACCGACCCACCGGACTCCCGATGGTGCTGATCCTGGAGTCCCGCTCCCATCTCGATCTCGGCGACCTGCCGAACCTGCTCGCCGCCGAGCTGGGCGTGATGACCGTCCGCCTGGAGCGGGCCATCCGCTCGCTGGACGGCGTCGCCCGGGTACACGTCAACCGCTGGGGCGACGGCTCGGCGCACCTGCACATGTGGTTCCTGGCGCGGCCGTACGGGCGGCTGCAACTGCGCGGAACGTTCCTCTCCCTGTGGGACTCGATCCTGCCCCCGATCGCCGAGTCGCAGTGGCGGGAAAATCTGGCTCTGGTCGCCGCGTGGCTGGCCGAGTTCGGCGGCCGCCCGCTCGCCGAGCCGCCCCGCATCCAGTGGCAGGCCCCGTCGAGCCTCTCCTCGCCGTCCCCGGAGCGGGTGACGGCCGACGAGGAGGAGGAGAGCGTGTCGGTGATCGAGGCGGCGGAGGAGATCCCGGAGCCGGAGAGCGACCCGGCGGCGAGCAGCGAGCAGGAGCGCGAGCAAGCGGCAGCGGGCAAGGGGCCGGCGGGCAAGGAGCCCGCCGGCTGAGCGACCGGGCGGGCGACCTACGGGCGACGGGCGGCGGCCCGGGTGACCAGTGCGCCGAGTACCCGCCCGAAGTCCAGCCCGGCGGCCTGGATGGCCAGCGGCAGCAGCGAGGTCTCGGTCATCCCCGGGGAGACGTTGACCTCCAGCACGTGCGGCCGGCCGTCCGCGTCGACGATCAGATCGACCCGGGAGAGGTCGCGCAGGCCGAGCGCGCCGTGGGCGGCGAGTGCCACCTCGGCCACCCGCTCGGTCGTCTCCCGGTCCAACCGGGCGGGCGCGTGCCAGGTGGTCCGGCCGGCGGTGTAGCGGGCGGCGTAGTCGTACACGCCGTTGCGCGGCACGATCTCGACCGGAGGCAGCGCCTGCGGTCCCTTGCCCAGGTCGACCACCGAGACCGCCACATCCATCCCGGGCACGTAGCGCTCCACCAGCGCGGTCTGGTCGTACGCGAAGCAACCGACCATGGCGGCCGGCAGCGACGCGGCGTCCCGGACCACCGCGGCGCCCAGTCCGGAGCCACCCTGCGCCGGCTTGATCATCAGCGGCAGGCCGAGCCGGTCGGCGATCCGGTCCAGCACGGCCACCGCGCCCAGCTCGGAGAAGCGGTCGTGCGGCAGGGCCACCCAGTCGGGGGTGGGGATGCCGGCCTCGCGCAGCACGGCCTTGGCCGACGGCTTGTCCCAGGCAAGCCGGGAGGCTCGGGCGTCGCAGCCGACGTAGGGCACGCCGCACAGGTCGAGCACCCCGCGCAGCGAGCCGTCCTCGCCGGTGGCGCCGTGCAGGGCGATCACCACGGCATCCGGCGGGTCGGCGGCCAGGGCGGGCAACAGGGCCACGTCCGCGTCCCGCAGTTCGGCCTCCACCCCGACCGCCCGCAGTGCGTCGAGCACGCGCCGGCCGGATCGCAGGGAGACGTCCCGTTCGTACGAGAGTCCACCGGCGAGCACCAGCACGTGCAGCTCGTCGGTGACGGTGGATTCGGTCACGGAAGTGTGCTCGGCAGGGCTGACGGCCATGCGGGAATCATGCCAAGTCGGGACCGGGCGCGTCCGAGCCGCCCTGCCGACGCCGCGGCCCCGAGCCGCCGACCGCGCCGAAGACCCGGCGCATCGCGATCTCCTGCTCCATCACGCCGGCCAGCCGGCGGACGCCCTCCCGGATCCGCTCCGGCGACGGGAAGGAGAAGTTGAGCCGCATGTTGCCGCTGCCGGCGCCGTCGGCGTAGAAGCCGGTACCCGGCACGTACGCGACCCGGGCCGAGATCGCCCGCGGCATCATCGCCTTCGAGTCGAGCCCGTCGGGCAGGGTCGCCCACACGAACAGGCCGCCGCCCGGGTTGGTCCAGCTGGTGCCGGCCGGCATCAGGTCCTCCAGCGCGGCGAGCATGGCGTCCCGGCGCTCGCGGTAGACCTCCCGGTAGACCTTGAGCTGTTCCCGCCAGGGCATGGTGCCGAGGTACGTCGAGACGGCGGCCTGTGCGTAACCGCTGGGGCAGAGGATCTGCGCCTCGCTGGCGATGACCAGTTTGTCGCGGACCGCGTGCGGCGCGAGGATCCAACCCACCCGCAGGCCGGGGGCGAAGGTCTTGGAGAAGGTGCTCAGGTAGAAGACCCCGTCCCGCCGGCGGGCGCGCAGCGGCGCGGGCGCGTCCCCCTCGAAACCGAGTTGGCCGTACGGGTCGTCCTCGACCACCAGCAGGCCGGCCCGCTCGCAGATGTCGAGCACCCGCTCGCGCCGCTCCTCGCTCAGCGTCACGCCGGTCGGGTTCTGGTAGGTCGGGATGGTGTAGAGGAACTTCACCCGCCGGCCGGCGCGGGCCAGGTCGGCGATGGCGTTCTCCAGCGCCTCCGGGATCAGCCCCTGCTCGTCCATCGGCACGTGGGCCACCTGGGCCTGGGCAGCCTGGAACACCCCGAGCGCGCCGACGTACGTCGGGCCCTCGGCGAGCACCACGTCGCCCGGGTCGAGGAAGAGCCGGGCCACCAGGTCGAGCGCCTGCTGACCGCCGACGGTGACCACCACGTCCTCGGGCGAGGCACCGCACGAGGCGTCGATCCCGGAGAGGGACATCACCTCGCAGATGCGCTCGCGCAGCTCCAGGGTGCCCTGACCGATGCCGTACTGCAGGGTGGTGACGCCGTGCTCGGAGCCGAGCCGGCCGAGCATCTCGCCGACCGCGTCCAGCGGCAGCGCCGCGATGTACGGGGCCCCACCGGCGAGTGAGACCACCTCCGGCCGGCTGGCCACCGCGAAGAGTGCCCGGATCTCGGAGGCCGTCATCCCCCGGACCCGACGGGCGTACCGGTCGGTGTAGTCGTCGAGCGTCGTGCCGGTCATGACATCACCTCGATCGGGTGTCGGCGGGGCTGCCGCCCGGATGTGGTACCCGCGATACCGGCAACCATGGCGGCCCGGGACACCGGTTGGTCGATCGTAGTCCGTGACCCCCACCACCTGCGCCGCCATGTGAAGAAAGTCCACATCCCGGACGGGCCCTCCCCGTCCCGGGTGGGCCTACGCGCGTCCTCTCCCGTACCGCCGGACAACGGCGTACGATCGCTCGTCGGGGGCAGGGACGCGGCGGAGTGGTCAGCTCCGGCAACTCCAGCTCGGCTGGTGGCCATAGTTCGGCCTCCGCGCCGCTGGACGGCGGTCCGGACCGAATGACGGCCGGTCTGACGCTGCGCCGCGACCTGGAGCCGTCGCTGGTTCCCGCTCCGAGCCTACTGGTGGGGATGGCGCTCATGTCGCGACGTCTGGTCAGTCTGACCCTCGACACCCTCGAGGACCTGCCCCGTCCGTGCCGGCAGTGCGTCTACTGGGAGCTGGACCCCGTCTCCGCCGACCGGGCGTGCGCCGCCGGCGACCCCGGGCTGGAGAAGGAGGCCTGGATCTCCCAGACGCTGCTGGAATGGGGCTCCTGCGGCAAACTCGCGTACGTCGACGGCATGCCGGCCGGTTTCGTCATGTACGCCCCGCCGGCCTACGTTCCACGCTCGATGGCCTTCCCCACCTCGCCGGTCTCGGCGGACGCCGCGCTGCTGATGACCGCCAACGTGGTGCCCGCCTTCGCCGGCGGCGGCCTGGGCCGGATGCTGGTCCAGGGCGTGGCCCGGGACCTCACCAAGCGCGGCATCAAGGCGATCGAGGCGTTCGGCGACGCGAAGTTCGGGGACGACGGGGACGACCCCACCCGGGCCTGCCTCGCACCGGCCGACTTCTTCCTCTCGGTGGGGTTCAAGACCGTCCGCCCGCACCCCCGTTACCCCCGCCTGCGGCTGGAGTTGCGCACCGCGCTCAGCTGGAAGTCCGACGTCGAGTACGCGCTGGAGAAGCTGCTCGGCTCGATGAGCCCGGAGACGTTGCTCCGGCCGGTGCGTCCCGCCCCGGCCACCCGGTCGATGCACTGACCCGGCCCAGCCCGCACTGTGGCGGCTCCGCGCCGTCAGTCCAGCACCGTGCCGGCGGCGACGATCGCCCGCAGCTCACTCACGTCGATGGAGCCGGTGGGCACGTCCCGCTCGATCGGGAAGTACATCCGCTGCACGGCGGCGACGATGGCCTCGACGACCTTGTCCCGGAACCGCGGGTCGACCAGCCGGCCCCGATCCTCCGGTGAGGTCAGGTAGCCCACCTCGACCCGGACCGCCGGCATCCTCGTCAGCCGCAGCAGGTCCCACGCCTTGGCGTGGGTACGGCAGTTCTGCAGCCCGGTCCGGGCCACGATCTCCCGCTGCACCAGCCCGGCCAGCCGCTCCCCGGTCGCCGAGGTGACGCCGTTGTCGGTGCCGTAGTGGTAGGTGGCCACCCCGTTGGCCGCCGGGTTGGCGTGCCCGTCGGTGTGCAGCGAGATGAAGACGTCCGCGCCGAGCGAGTTGGCGAGCTGGGCACGATCGGCGTCCGGCAGGCAGGTCTCCGGCGAGGGGCCGCGGGTGAGCTGCACCCGTACGCCGGCAGCGGCGAGCCGCCCCTCCAGCCGGCTGGCCAGGTCGTGCACGATGTCCGCCTCGGTCCAGCGGAGCGGGCCGTCCGGCACCACCACCCCCGGGTCGGTGCCGCCGTGTCCCGGGTCGATCACCACGGTCCGGCCGATCAGCGTCGGCCCGGCCTGCCGGATGGCGTCGGACTCGCGCAGCCACTGCGGCCGCCCGCCCACCACCTTCCGGCCGAGGCGGCGCAGCGCGTTCATGGTGTGCGGGCCGCACGCGCCGTCCGGCTTCAGCCCCATCTCCCGCTGGAACTGGGCGACCGCCCGGGAGGTGCGGATGCCGTAGATGGCGTCGGCCCGGCCCACGTCGTACCCCATCTCCAGGAGGCGTTCCTGGAGCGACCGGACGTCCTCGCCGATCAGCGGCTCGGGTACCGCGTGGTACAGGGTCCGGGCGCCGAACCGCCAGCGGGCCGCGTCCAGCGCCCGCCAGGTCTCCGCCCCGACCCGGCCGTCCACGCTCAGCCCGCGGGACTGCTGGAACGCTCGGACGGCGCGCTCGGTCTCGGCGTCGAAGTCGTCGCCCTTCCCATCGGCCGGAAGCAGGTCGAGGCCGGTGAGGACGGTACGGATCTCGGTCACCGCGGGTCCCCGGTCACCGGGTCGGATGGGACGCACGACGACCCCCTCTGCACGGACACTGGCTGGCCGGAGACTCCGACGGAGGTGGCCCCCATGGCTGGGGACGCTTACGGAGCGTACCGTGACCGGTCACTATCGGCTTCCCGTTCGGGCAGGTCGGGATACCCGGGCGGGGAAGCGGGAACCCCCGCCGCCGGGTGGCGACGGGGGTTCCCGTGGTCGTCGATCGGCTCAGAGCGCCGACTCGATGAGCTTGACCAGCTCGCCCTTGGGCTTGGCGCCGGCGATGGACTGCACCGGCTCGCCGTTCTTGAAGATGGTGAGGGTCGGCACGGACATCACCCGGTACGTCCGCGCGGTCTCGGGGTTCTCGTCGATGTTGAGCTTGACGATGGTGACCTGGTCACCCATCTCGCCCGCGATCTCCTCGAGCAGCGGCGAGACCTTGCGGCACGGCCCGCACCACTCCGCCCAGAAGTCGACCAGGACCGGCTTGTCGGACTTCAGCACATCGCTCGCGAAGCTCGCGTCGGTGACCGCCTTGGTTGCTCCCACTATGAACCCCTCCTCCGGGACTTTACTGAAGATGTTTCTCAGCCTTGCAGGGTGGCGATGAAGCGCTCGGCGTCCAGGGCGGCGGCGCAACCCGTACCGGCCGCCGTGATCGCCTGGCGGTAGGTGTGGTCGACCACGTCACCGGCGGCGAAGACGCCCGGCACCTTCGTCCGCGTGCTCGGCGCCTGCACCTTCACGTACCCCTCGTCGTCGAGTTCGATCTGCCCGCGGAAGAGCTCACTGCGCGGGTCGTGGCCGATCGCCACGAAGACCCCGGTGACGTCGAGCACCTTGGCCTCGCCGGTGTGCACGTTCCGCACCCGGACGCCGCTGACCTTGCCGTCGTCGCCGAGGATCTCCTCGACCACGGTGTTCCACTCGACCTTGATCTTGTCGTTGGCGAGCGCGCGGTCGGCCATGATCTTGCTGGCGCGGAACGAGTCCCGGCGGTGGATGATCGTCACCGACTCGGCGAACCGGGTGAGGAAGCTGGCCTCCTCCATCGCCGAGTCGCCGCCGCCGACCACCACGATGTGCTGGTTGCGGAAGAAGAAGCCGTCGCAGGTGGCGCAGGACGACACGCCGTGGCCGAGGTACTCCTGCTCACCCGGCACGCCCAAGGGGCGCCAGGCGGAGCCGGTGGAGAGGATGACGGCCTTCGCCCGGTAGGCCGTCTCGCCCACCCAGACGGTGCTCACCGCGTCCGAGCCGGTCTCGCCGGTGTCCTTGAGCTCGACCCGGGTCACGTCGTCGGTCAGGAACTCGGCACCGAACCGCTCGGCCTGCTTGCGCATGTTGTCCATCAGCTCGGGGCCGAGGATGCCGTCCGCGAAACCGGGGAAGTTCTCCACCTCGGTGGTCGTCATCAGGGCGCCACCGGACTGCACGCCCTCGATGACGAGCGGCTTGAGGTTGGCGCGCGCGGCATAGACCGCCGCCGTGTAACCGGCCGGCCCGGAGCCGATGATGATCAGGTTGCGGACCTCGTCCACTGCCGTCTCCCGATGTGTGTGTTCGTCACCGGCGCGCACCGATGTCGATCCCGAGTGCCGACGGCTCAGCGGCGTCGGCGCCTGTCTTGCAGAACGTCATCGTACGAAGTGGGGATTCCCGAGCCGGTCATCCGGTGGGTCACGTCACGTGGCGGGACACGCCCGGGTGACCGTGGCCTCACCCTACCCGGGTGCGGAAGCGGGTGTCCGCGCCGGACCCGGGCACCCCGCACTCGGCTCCGCTCACCCACGCCCAGCGCTCGCCACTCCCGTCGACGAAGGTGACGACGAGTGCCGGCCGGCCCTGGAACGACGCGTAGTCGACCAGGTCGAGGGTGATCAACCCGACTCGGTGCTCGGCGCTGATCGCCCCGAGGCATGACTCCAGCGCCTCCGGGCGGGTGAGCCGCTCCAGCCCGGCCGCGTCCGACTGGCGCCGGTCGTCGGGCGCCAACCCCGGCCCGTGAACCGCCGAGGGCGAGGCGAGCGTCATGATGCTGCCGGGCAACTGCTCCGGGCTGTAGTCGGTGCCGCTGTGCTGGGGCGGTGCGGCGGTCCGGAAGGGCGCGCCGGCCGCCGTGGCCAGCTCCGGCTGCGCCCGGCCGGCGGCCGGGCCGGCGTTGTCCGCCATCGACGTCACGCCGCGGTTGGCGCCGACCAGATGGCTGATCCCGAACCCGACCGCGGTGACCGAAGCGGCCGCCAGGGCGACCGGCCCGGCGATCCGGGCCCAGCGCCGGGAGCGCCGGCCCGGTCCCGTGTTGCGGGCCGGGCGTTCGGCCGGCCGCGTCGCCCCGTCCGCCCGCCGGGGCTGGGTCGGCACGACGGCCGGCGGCGACGTCCGAGCGGCGCGGACCTCGGTCGGACGGGAGGAGTCCAGATCCGAACCGACGATCTCGTGGCCGCCCGGCGCGGGCATGCCGGGCGGTTCCTCGGCGTCGGACCCGGTGGCGTCGGCCGGGGCCGGCCCGGCGCCGGCGAGCGCCGCCGTGATCCGCTCCGCCACGGCCAGCGGCAGCTCCGGCGCGGGGGCGGCGGCCCAGTCGGCCAGGTCGGCGTGGACCAGGTCGACCGCCCGCGCCAGCGAGGCGTACGCGTCGCCCCAGGCCGGGTCCGACTCAATCAGCCGGGCCACCGTGGCCTGCTCCGGGGTGCCGTCCAGCGCGCCGCCGACGTAGTCGGCGAGCAGGTCGGGGTCGACCCCGCTGAACTCCCGGGAAGTCACGTCTCCTCCTGGCTGGCGTCCCGCCGGGACCACCCCGACGTCGATCCGACGCCCTCGGACGGTCGGGGGTTCCCCCCGGTGACGCGCGGCACGTCCCTCTTCTCGTCGGAACCGGTACGCAGGTGCCCGAGGAGCACGGCCAGCCGGGCCCGCCCGCGGGCGCAGCGGCTCTTCACCGTCCCCTCGGCGACACCGAGGATCCGGGCCACCTCGGCCACCGGATAGCCCTGCACGTCCACCAGGACCAGCGCGGCCCGCTGCTCGACCGGCAGTTCGGCCAGGGCCTGGCGAACCACCAGGGCGGTGTCGTGGTCGTGGGCCGGGGCGGCCGGCTCCACCCCGCCGGTGTGCCGGCCGGGCTCCCCGTCGGGGTGCACGCCGTCGGGCAGCGGGACGGTGGCGTGCGTCTGGCGTCGCCGCATCCGGTCCAGGCAGGCGTTCACCACGATCCGGTGCAGCCAGGTGGTCACCGCCGAGTCGCCACGGAACCGGGCCGCCGCGCGGTGCGCCGACAGCAGGGCGTCCTGGAGCGCGTCGGCGGCCTCCTCGCGGTCGCCGAGGGTACGCAGGGCCACCGCCCAGAGCCGGTCCCGGTGCCGGTGGAACAGTTCGGTGAAGGCGTCCCGGTCCCCGGCGACGTGCGCGCGTAGCAGATCGAGGTCGGGCGCCCCGGCCAGCGGTCCGTCCCCCGTCGGCGGCTCGGGCGTCCGCCCCCCGCGACCAGCCATTACCACGTCCGCGGGAGGCGGCGCGGAAGCCGCGGCCGACGGTTCACGACCCCTGGACCGTGATCTCCTGGACCTCCAGCTTCCAGCCGTCCCCGCTGTCCTTCTCCGGCAGCTCGGTGATCCAGAAGAGCAGGTAGCGGTACTTCTGCTCCGGGTCGAACGCGTAGAACGTCATCTTGTTGCCGTTGTGCTTCTCGAGCGGCTGGCCGATCTGGGTCTTGTAGCTGGCGACGAGATCCTTGTCGCCGGACGAGCTGGACGGGAAGTCTTCGGTCCCCGCGAGCAGTTGGGCCGAGGCGCCGGGGGACAGCACGGCCTGCAGCGACTTGACGGTGTGCGGGGCGCCCAGGTCGATCCAGATCCCCATGCCCTTCTTCAGCCCGCCGAACTTGCCGTTGTTCCGGTAGCTGGCGGTGGCCCAGCCCTCGTTCTCGTCGCCGTCGATCACCTTTTCGGCGTTGCGTACCTCTTTGCGGTCCCGACTCTCCGGGTCGATGATCCGGACGTCCTGGATGGTGAGCTTGCGGACCTGGGCGGCCGGCGTGCTCCCGGCTCCGGCGGGCGCGCTGCTGGACGGACGGGCCACCGGCTCCTTCGGCTGCTTTTTGTCGTCGCCGCCGAGCATGCTGATCCCGATGAGGAGCCCGACCAGGGCCACCGCCAGCAACCCGGCGACACCCACGGCCACCTTGCGGCCACCGGCGACGGCCAGCGGCGACGGCTCCTCGCCCGGTTCGGCGGTGAAGCGCAGCGGGCCGGTCGGCTCCAGGAAGTGGTCGTCGGCGGGGACGTCCAGCCGGCTCAGCTCGGCGGCCAGCACGTCCGACGACGGCGGGGCGATCTCCGGGTCGAGCAGGTCCATGGTGAGGTCGTCGAGGTACGCCGGCACGCCGGCGCGTACCTGCCGGGGCGCGGCGATGGCGCCGCTGGCGTCGCGGACCGCGTCCGGGATCGCGGCGCGGCCGTGCCCGGCGGTGGCGCCGTGCAGCGGGGCCTCGCCGTGCGGCCAGTGCCCGGTCAGAGCGAAGTAGAGCACCCCGCCGACCGCCCGGAGGTCGTTCTCCCGGCTGTCCGCGCCGTCGGTCCGCGCGTCCGCCAGCACCACCCGGCCGTCGTCGCTGATCATGACCGTGCCGGGATGCAGGTTGCCGTGCACCATGCCGGTGGCGTGCACCGCGGCGAGGGCGCTGGCCACGGCGTTGCCGATGGCGGTCGCCCGGGCCGGGTCCAGCGGACCGTCGGCGGCGACCATCTCGCGCAGGGACTGGCCGTCCACCCACTCGCGCACGACGTACGCCCGGTCGGCCTCGTCGATGGCGTCGTAGACGCCGACCAGATTGGGGTGGATCACCCGGCTGGCCGCGACGGCGGCCTGGAGCATCTCGGTGGCGGAGTCGCCACCCGGGTAGCGGAGGACCACCGCGACGGGACGGCGCAGCACGACGTCGACCCCGCGCCACACCAGCCGACCCGCACTGTCGTTGTTGATGTGCTCGACCAGCTCATACCGCTCGGCAAGCAGCTCACCGACCGTGGGAGCACCGAAGGTCATGACCGGAGGGGCAGTCTCCTCCGCCTCCTGACCCTCGCCGACCTGGGTCACCCGTCCTCCCTCGGTGATCGTGTCGATCGATGGACCCGTGCTGCTGGGCATGTGGCTTCCTGCTCTGCCATCGAAGGAACCGGCACACCGGCGTCGACGTCCCCGTCGGCACCTGCCGTACCCGTCGAGACCGACCTTACCCGGGATGCCCGGTTCCTCGACATGTCATCTTCCCGCCGTAGCCGGTGGGACGCCAGTGACCGGGGCGGTCGACCGGGTCACGGTCGCGTCCCATTTCGGCCTTGGCACACGCACCAGCCAATCTAGAGGTTGGCGACAACTGGTCGGCGCAGGGGCTTCGACGACTCCGGCTCGGCTGGCGGCCACAACTCGGCCGCCGCGTTGCTCCGGACCGAATGAAGGTCGGTCTGGCGCCGCGCCGCGACCTGGCACCGTCGCCCGGTGGGGCGGATCCCGCGACGCCTCGACGGATTCCCCCGGTCAGGAGGGTCACCCTCATCCTTACGGTTGGTTGTCCACAGGCCGAGTGGCCCACTGGGCCGGGAAACTTCGAGTTATCCACAGCCGTATCCCCAGGCTGGTGATCCTCGTTCACTGTCCGTCGCCGAGGTTGGTCGGGTCAGCGGCCGAGGCGGCGGCGGACCATCCCGACCACCTCGGTGATCTCACCGATCCGCAGCGCCATGGCCAGCCCGAGGTACGTCCCGCCGATCACGGCGCCGCCGACCAGCAGCTGGACGATGGCAGCCAGCCGGCTCAGGTGCGCCGGGTCGCCCGGAAGCAGCCGGACCACCAGCAGGCCGACCAGGGCCGCGCCCAGCGCGGCGACGAGCACCCGGCCCATGGTCCGCATGATCTCGCCGAGCCCGATCCGGCCCACCCTCGGACGCAGCAGGATCGCCGAGATCACCGCCGCCGCCACATACGAGATGGCGTTGCCGAGCATCATGCCGGCCGCCGCGAAGGCGGTCGAGAAGCCGAGGAAGAGGCCGATCTGGAGGAGTACCCGCAGCGCCACCACCGGGATGTTGACCAGGGCCGGGGTCTT
Source organism: Micromonospora sp. NPDC006431 (assembly GCF_042870725.1). Lineage (NCBI taxonomy): Bacteria > Bacillati > Actinomycetota > Actinomycetes > Micromonosporales > Micromonosporaceae > Micromonospora > Micromonospora sp. NPDC006431. The sequence continues at coordinate 141,749 of NZ_JBIAHQ010000001.1, read as the reverse complement.
GGTGTCCGGCAGCGCGTAGAAGGCGAAGGTGAAGAGCTGGCTGATCGCGAACGGCACCAGGCCGGCCGCCGCCACCAGCAGCACGGTCGAGGTGGCCACCGCGTTCTCGCTGGTGAAGGCGCCGTACCGGAAGGTCAGGACCGAGAGCGGGCCGGCCAGCACCGCGTAGCAGACCGCGACCGGGGCGAGGACGGCGGTGACCATCCGGGTGCCCCGGGACAGGTCGGCGGTGACGTCGCGGAACCGGCCTTCGCCGGCGGCGGCGCTCATCCGCGGCATCAGCGCGGTGATGATCGAGACGGCGATGATGCCGTGCGCCATCATCAGCAGCAGGAAGACGTTGTTGTAGATCAGCAGGCCGGCCTTGGTCTCGCCCTTGTTGCCCTCACCGGCGGCCCGGGTGAGCAGGTTGACCACCACGAAGAGGCCGAGCTGGTTGACCGCGACGTAGCAGAACATCCACGCCCCGAGCCGGGCCAGCTCGCGCAGGCCCAGCTCGCGGAAGTCGAACCGCCATTTCCACCGGAAGCCGACCCGGCGCAGCGCCGGCAGCAGGCCGGCGGCCTGCACCGCGACGCCGAGCAGGGTGCCGCCGCCGACCAGCAGGATCCGGCCTGGTGTCATCTGCCCCGGCTGCAGCGGCTTGGCGCCGTAGACGCCGATGTACAGGCCGAAGACGCCGATCACCACGAGGTTGTTCAGGATCGGCGCCCACATGGGTGCGGCGAAGTGCCCCCGGGTGTTCAGCACCGCGGCGATCAGCGCGCTCACCCCGGTGAAGAAGAGCATCGGCAGCATCAGGTAGGACAGGCGGTTGACCAGGCCGGTGTAGTCACCGCCCTTGCCGCTGGCGTAGATCGCGGTGATCACCGGAGCGAGGGCCACCGCGATCAGCGCGGCGGCGGCCAGCGTGAGCACCGCCAGGGTGAGCAGCCGCTGCGCGTACGCCTCGCCCCGGTCTGAGTCGATCTTGCGGCGCCGGACCAGCACCGGGATCAGCACGCTGGTGAGCACGCCGCCGAGCAGGAACTCGTACACCTGGTTCGGCAGGAACAGTGCGGTGGTGTACACATTGCCGACCGCGTTGCCGAGGGCGGCGCCGATCATCAGGTTGCGGAGGAAGCCCGTACCCCGGCTCACCAGGCTGCCGACCGCCATCACCGCGCTGTTCGCCGCCGCGCTGGTCTCCGCGACCACCTCCTGCGGCGGCGCGACGGCCTCGGCCCCCGGCTGGTTCAGCGGCTCGGCGGAGATGAAGGTGGCCCCGTCGTCCGGCGGCTGGCCGCCACCGTGCGCGTTCGCGCTGCGGTACAGCCCGCCGCTCATCTCCAGCCTCCAAGGGGTACTACGTCGGAGCCGGACCACCGGGCCCGCACGCCCATGACCTTAGTCAACCTCGACCGCTTACCCACGCCCGGCGCAGTACCCTCCGGTCCGGACCGATAGGCTGGCGATCCCATGTCCGAAGCCTCCGCCTCCCACGCCGCCGACCGCCGCGAGCTGACCGCCGCGCAGCGTAACGCCGTCGCCGAACTGCTCCGCGTCTCGCCGGTCGCCGACGAACTCGGCCGGCGGTTCGCCAGGGCCGGTCACGAACTGCACCTGGTGGGCGGATCGGTCCGGGACGCGCTGCTCGGTCGCCTCGGCGAGGATCTCGACTTCTGCACCGACGCCCACCCGGACCAGACGCTCGACATCGTCCGGGGCTGGGCGGAGTCGATCTGGGAGACCGGGCGGGAGTTCGGCACGATCGGCTGCCAGCGCGCCGGGCTCCGTCTGGAGATCACCACCTTCCGGGCGGAGGCGTACGACCAGGTCAGCCGCAACCCGATCGTCGAGTACGGCACCAGCCTGGTCGACGACCTCAAGCGCCGGGACTTCACCATCAACGCGATGGCGGTCAGCGTCCCCGACCACCGGTTCACCGACCCGTACGGCGGGTTGGCCGACCTGGCCGCCAAGATCATCCGTACCCCGGGCACGCCCCGGGAGTCGTTCGGCGACGACCCGCTGCGGATGCTGCGCGCGGCCCGGTTCGCCGCCCAGCTCCGCTTCGCGGTCCACCCGGACGTCCGCGAGGCGATGACCCGGATGGCCGCCGACCTGGACCGGATCACCGCCGAGCGGATCCGGGACGAGTTCACCAAGCTGCTCTGCGGCGCGGACCCGATCACCGGGCTGCGGCTGCTGGTCGACACCGGGCTGGCCGACCGGTTCATCCCCGAGCTCTCCAGCCTGAAGCTGGAGATCGACGAGCACGCCCAGCACAAGGACGTCTACGAGCACACCCTCACCGTGGTCAGCAACGCGATGGCGCTGGAGTCGGACGGCTGCGATTTCGTGCTCCGGATGGCCGCGCTGATGCACGACGCCGGCAAGCCGGCCACCAAGGCGGTCGGCCCGGACGGCCGGGTCAGCTTCCACCACCACGAGGTGGTCGGCGCCCGGCTGACCAAGGCCCGGATGAAGGCCCTGCGCTACCCCAAGGACGTCACCGCCCAGGTGGTCAAGCTGGTCGCGCTGCACCTGCGGTTCTACGGGTACGGCCGGGGCGAGTGGACCGACTCGGCGGTGCGCCGGTACGTCACCGACGCTGGCGACCTGCTGCCCCGGCTGCACAAGCTGACCCGCTCGGACGTCACCACCCGCAACCGGCGCAAGGCGGCCCAGCTCGCGGCCGACTACGACGCGCTGGAGGAGCGGATCGCCCGGATCGCCTCCGAGGAGGACCTGGCCCGGGTCCGGCCCGACCTGGACGGCAACGCGATCATGGAACTGCTCGGCGTGCCCCCGGGACCGCTCGTCGGGAAGGCTTGGCAGCACCTCAAGGAGCTGCGCCTGGAGCACGGCCCGCTGGACCGCGAGGCGGCCGAGGCGGAGCTGCTGCGGTGGGCCCGGGAGCAGGGCGTCCTCGACTGACGATCACGACGGCGCCCGCCGGAGTCCCCTGAGCAGGGGTGGTTCCGGCGGGCGCCGTCGTTGCTCCGGTGCGACGGCCGGGCCCGTCGCGGGCCCGGCCGCCACCGGTCAGTGCTCGACCGCGCTGCTGTCCACCGCGGTCCGGCCGTTGGCCTGCGTACCGCCCAGCTTGGCGAGCAGCCCGGCGAGGTCGATGCCGGTGAGGTCGCTGCCGAGTTGGAGGCCCTGGGCCACGTTGCCGGCCACCGACTTGGTCAGCGAGGAGGCGCCGTCGGTGGAGATCACCGTCATCTTGTCGATCGCGCCGATCGGCGCGCTGGCCGCCTCGACCACCTGCGGCAGCACCTTGACCAGCAGGTCGAGCACGGCCGCTTCGCCGTACGCGGCGAACGCCTCGGCCTTGCGACCCATCGCCTCCGCCTCCGCCTGCCCCTTCGCCAGGATGGCCGTGGCCTCGGCCTGGCCCTCGCGCTCGATCGCCTCGGCGATCGCGGTACGCCGCCGCTGCTCGGCCTCACCCTCCTTGGCGCCCTCGATCGCGTTCGCCTCGGCCAGCGCGGCCCGGCGGGCCCGCTCGCCCTCACCGGTGAGCCGGGCCTGCTCGGCGGCGGCCTGGGCGGCGGCGATGGTGGCCTGCCGTTCGGCGTCCGCCCGCAGCACCGCCGCGTTGCGGGCCGCCTCGGCCTCCTGCTCGACCTTGTAACGGGCCGCGTCGGCCGGCTTGCGTACCTCGGTGTCGAGCTGGCGCTGCTTCAGCTCGGCGTTCCGCTCGGCGACCTTCTGCTGCTCGGAGAGGATCGCCTGGTCCCGCTCGGCCTGGGCGAGCGGCCCGGCCGCCGCCGACTTCGCCTTGGCGGCGTCGATCTCGGCCTGGATGGCGGCCTGCTTGAGCGACAGGTTCCGGTTCGCCTCGGCGATCGCCTCCTCGGCGAGCAGCCGCTCCTGCTCGGCCTGCTGCCGGGCCCGGGCCTCGGCGATGGCGGCGTCCTTGAGGACCCGGGCCGCCTCCGGCCGACCCAGGTCCTGCAGGTACGACCCCTCGGCCAGGATGTCCTGGAGCTGGAAGGTGTCCAGCACCAGGCCCTGGTTGGTCATCGAGTGCTCCGCCTCCTCGGCCACCGCGCTGGCGAACGCCGCCCGGTCCCGGATGACCTCCTCGACGGTGAGCCGGCCGACGATCGAGCGCAGCGCACCGGCCAGCACCTCGCGGGTGAAGTTGTCGATCTCGTCCTGCTGGTGCAGGAACCGCTGGGCGGCGGCCCGGATCGCGTCCTCGGTGCCGCCGACCTTGACGATGGCGACGCCGTGCAGGTCGGCCCGGATGCCCTGCTTGCTCACCGCGCCCCGGATGCCGACGTCGATCCGGCGGCTGGACAGGTCGAGGGACTGGAGCTTCTGCACCACGGGCAGGACGAACACCGACGCGCCGAGCACGACCTTCTGCCCGGACATGTCGGTGGAGCGTCCGCCGTCGGCGGTCTGGGTGGTCCGGCCCTTGCGGCCGGTGACGATGAACGCCTCGTTCGGTCCGGCCACTTTGATCCGGGAGAGCACGAAGAGGATGAGGATGACGGCGAGGAGGACCGCGCCGCCGATGGCGACGAGCAGGAGCATGTGACTTCCCGTCTCTGCGATGGGGGGATCAGTAGGTCTCGACGTGCACGCTGGTCTCGGTCAGCGCCGCGACCACGAAGATCCGGGCGCCGATCGGGATCGGCTGGTCGGCGCGGGCGTTGAGCTTGACCGGTTGGCCGGCGAGGCGTACCCGGACCTCGCCGTAGCCGCCGGCGGGGACCGGGGTCACCACCAGGCCGATCGCGCCGACCAGGTGGTCCCGGGTTGGCGTGGGATCCGTGCGCATGTTGCGGGCCGCTCGGCTGAGCCGGGCCGCCAGCCACCCGGTGGGCACCGCGGCGAACACGCCGCCGGCCACCGCCGCCGCGATCATCCCGGGGGTACGCCCGCCGAGCAGTTCGTTGACGATGGCGGCGCCGAAGCCGAAGGCGCCGGTGAACCCGGCGACCGCCTCCAGCGACACCGGACCGTCGACGTCCGGATGGCCGAAGGTGAACAGCTCGGTACCGAGCAGGGCGAGCGCCAGCACGCCGACCCCGACCCCACCGATGATCAGGAAGATGAGCGTTCCCGTGGCCACGACCTGCACGGTATCGATGTCGCGCAAGGTCGACGGCTGTCCGAACGCTCAGCGCGGAGCAACGGTCAGCTCAAGATCGACCAGCTGTTTCGGCAGTGGCTGACGGACCAGCTCCCGACCGGTGGGGTCGGCGAGCACGAAATCCCCCGACCCGTTCGGCCTGCGATAGAGCAGCCGGTCGGCGGAGACCCAGGCCACGTTGGCAGCGGGCAGCGGATTCACCACCCGCCCGGTCGCCGTCTCGACCAGCAGCGGCTCCGTTTGCCCCAGGACGACCACGAGCTTCCCATCCGGTGACCAGGCATCCGGACCGGCCGGGTCACCGGGCACCGGGACCAGGCGGGTCGGGCGGCCGTCGTCGGCGGAGAAGAGCTGCACCCCCCGGCGCAGGTCCCGGACCGACTCGTCGTGTCCGTCGCCCCCGGTCTGCGGGAGCACCACCTCTCGGCCGTCCCGGGTCCAGGTGAAGTTGCAGAGGTCGGAGCAGGGGTAGCCGCGGCCTATTGGAAACGTGTGCTTCGTGCCGTCCGTCTTCACCACGATGAAACCGAAGTGGTCCAGCTGCCTGGTGGTGAACAGCAGCCGCCGTCCGTCCGGCGACCACTGCAGGCCGGCAAGGGCCCGGCCCACCTCGTACCAGCGGGTCTTTCCGCTCGACAGGTCGATCAGGCCGACGTCGCGGGGGCGGGCTTCGTCGGTGACCGCGACGAGTGAGCCGGTGGGGGCCGGGTAGATGCCGTCGTAGCGGTCGGTGGTGAGGTAGCGGCCCCGTGTCCGGTCGAGCAGGAAGCCGCTGCCGGATCCACCGGCGACCTGCGCCCGGGTGACCACCCAGTCGCCGGGCAGTACCAGCGGCTTCGCGGTCCAGTTCGCCCCCGGCGCGGCCAGCATGGTCGGCGAGGGGGTGGCCGCCGGGGTCGGTGTCGGTGTCGCCGGGGGTGCGGCTGGGACGGGTCGGAGCAGCACGAAGGGCAGTGTCACGGCGACGACCGCCAGCAGGGCGGCACCGGCTGCGGTGACCCGCCGGCGGCGACGCAGCCGGCGACCCCGGCCGAGCGCGCCGGCGGCCAGGTCGGGCGCTGGCCGGACCCCGTCGGCGAGGTCGTGCACGGCCGCCCGCAGGGTCGCGTCGAGGGCCCGGCTCATCGCGTCACCTCCGCGCGGCTCGTCAGCTCGTCCAGCCCCGGCACCAACTTGCGCAGCCGGGCCAGCGCCTTGGCGGACTGGCTGGCCACCGTGCCGGCCCGGCAGCCGAGGAGCGCCGCGGTCTGCTCGACGCTGAGGTCCTCCAGATAGCGCAGGGTCAGCACGGCCCGCTGCCGGGGCGGCAGCGACCGAAGCGCCGCCCGCAGCAGCAGCCGCAGGTCGCTGTCGTCGCCGCTGTCCCCCACCGCGGCCCGCTCCGGCAGCTCCGCGACCGGGACCTCCAGGCGCCGCGAGCGGCGCCGCCAGCCGGAGATCTGGTCGTGGTAGAGGATCCGTTTCACGTACGGCTCGGCGTCGCCCCGGATCCGCGGCCAGCGTGCGTACGCCTTGGCCAGCGCGTTCTGCAGCAGGTCCTCCGCCGCGTGCTGGTTTCCGGCGAGCGCGTATGCGACGCGCAGCAGGGCGGGCCCCCGTTCGTTGACGAACGCGGTGAACTCCCCGTCGGTCACCTCTGCCACCGCCCACCTCCGTATGGAAGACGCGCGTCGCCCGCGGAATTTTGCCCGATCGATCGGAGAAGTGGTGAACCTCAGCGTCGGCGCGGCGCTGCTCGCCTGTCGCGCTGCTCGGACAGTGAGGCTGGTGGTGGCGGCCGGGCTCCGGGCGGGACAATCGGGTCATGCATTGGACCGTGCTCGACTCGCCGATCGGGGAGTTCTCCGTCGCCACCGACGGCGAGGCTGTCTGCGGGGCGCACTTCGGCCGGGTGGAGTCGGCGACCGACCGGCCCGGCGACGAGGTGGCCGCCCGCGCGCTGGCCGAGCTGCGCGCGTACTTCGCCGGTGAGCTGACCGAGTTCACCGTGCCGGTGGTCGCGCCCCGGGGGTCGGAGTTCGAGCGCGCGGTGTGGCGGGAGATGACCCTCATCCCCTACGGGGCGACGCGGACCTACGGCGAGGTGGCGAAGGCGGTCGGGGACCCGGGCGGGGCCCGGGCGGTCGGGGTGGCCTGCAACCGGAACCCGGTGCCGGTGATCGTGCCCTGCCACCGGATCGTCGGTGCCGGCGGCAAGCTGGTCGGCTTCGGCGGCGGCCTGCCGCGCAAGGTGACGCTGCTGGAGTTGGAAGCGGGCGTGGCCCTGCAACGCGCCTGGTCCTGACGTACCCCGGCAGACCGGCCGGGACGCGCGAAGGGCCGGGTCCGCAGCGGACCCGGCCCTCGACGGTGCGACGGTCAGCGCGTCAGCGCTCGACCTCGCCCTTGATGAACGCCTCGACGGCGGCGTGCGCATCGTGGTCGGCGTACTGCTTCGGCGGGGACTTCATGAAGTACGAGGAGGCGGAGAGGATCGGGCCACCGATCTTCCGGTCCAGCGCGATCTTCGCGGCCCGGACGGCGTCGATGATGACGCCGGCCGAGTTCGGCGAGTCCCACACCTCGAGCTTGAGCTCCGCGTTGAGCGGGGTGTCGCCGAAGGAGCGGCCCTCCAGGCGGATGTACGCCCACTTGCGGTCGTCGAGCCACGGCACGTGGTCCGACGGGCCGATGTGCACGTCGCTCTTGGCCATCTCGTGCGGGATCTGGGAGGTCACCGACTGGGTCTTCGAGATCTTCTTCGAGACCAGGCGGTTGCGCTCCAGCATGTTCATGAAGTCCATGTTGCCGCCGAAGTTGAGCTGGTACGTGCGCAGCAGCTCGACCCCACGGTCCTCGAAGAGCTTGGCCAGGGCGCGGTGCACGATGGTGGCGCCCACCTGGCTCTTGATGTCGTCACCGACGATCGGCAGGCCGGCGTCGGAGAACTTCTTCGCCCACTCAGGGTCGGAGGCGATGAAGACCGGCAGGGCGTTCACGAACGCGCAGCCGGCGTCGATCGCGGCCTGGGCGTAGAACTTGTCGGCCTGCTCGGAGCCCACCGGCAGGTAGGAGACGACCACGTCGACCTGCGCGTCGCGCAGCGCCTGGGCCACGTCGACCGGCTCGGCGTCCGACTCCTCGATGATCTCCCGGTAGTACTGGCCGAGACCGTCGAAGGTCGGGCCGCGCTGCACGGTCACCCCGGTCGGCGGCACGTCGCACAGCTTGATGGTGTTGTTCTCGCTGGCGACGATCGCCTCGGCGAGGTCCATGCCCACCTTCTTGGCGTCCACGTCGAACGCCGCGACGAACTTCACGTCGGAGACGTGGTAGTCGCCGAAGGTGACGTGCATGAGACCCGGGACGCGGTCGGTCGGGTCGGCGTTGCGGTAGTACTCCACGCCCTGCACGAGGGACGAGGCGCAGTTACCTACGCCGACGATGGCGACGCGGACGGAGCCCATAGCGTCTGCCTCCTTCTTCTTTCATCACGGCCGCTCTTTCCTGGACTCGCCAGGCGGGGGCGGGCTGTCGTTTTCTCGTCGGCCGCCGGCCGTCCCGGCTTCCGGGACCGTCGGGGCTCGGCCGGAGCGCTCGTTGGCGATGAGCTCCTCCAGCCAGCGGACCTCGCGCTCACAGGCCTCCAGGCCGTGACGCTGCAGCTCCAGGGTGTACGCGTCGAGCCGCTCGGCTGCCCGGCCGAGCACGTCACGAAGGCCTTCGCGACGCTCCTCGATCCTGCGACGACGACCTTCCAGGATCCGGAGCCGGGTGGCCTGGTCGGTCCGGGCGAAGAACGCGAAGTGCACGCCGAAGCCCGTGTCGTCGTACGTCTCGGGTCCAGCCTGCGCTATGAGCTGGGCGAACCGTTCCTTGCCCTCCGCGGTAATGGTGTAGACCACCCGACCACGCCGGCTGGTCAGCGCGGGAACCTCCTCGGCGGTCGCGGGTGTCTCGGCGGCCTCGGTGATCCAGCCCGCCGCCTGCAACCGGCGCAGGGTCGGGTAGAGCGAGCCGTAGCTGATCGCCGCCCGGATGGCGCCGAGCTTGGCGGCCAACTCCTTGCGCAGCTCATAGCCGTGCATCGGAGCCTCCTGCAGGAGGCCGAGGATGGCGAGCTCGAGCATGGGCCACCCCTTCTTACCCCCGGCGCGGAGTCGTAACCGCCGCGATGTATCGGACCGATACATCGCACGTTAGCGGAGACGAATGATCAGGGCAAACCCTCGTTTACGCGGTCCTGTCGTCACGGATCGTGACGGCGGTCGCCTCGCCCGGCGGGGTCGCGTACCCTTTGCCGCATGCGTACGCAGCGCCAGGTCGTCGACTACTCGCTCCGGAAGCGAGCGGTGCTGCGTGACCTCCTCGCCAACCGGATCGGCACGTACGACGTCTGCGACGCCTCGCCGTACCTGAAAAACGCTGCCCGGTTTCACGGCGAGCCCACCGATGAGCGCTGCCCGATCTGTCGCAGCGAGAACCTCATCCACGTCCACTACATTTACGGCGACGAACTCAAGCAGTCCGCCGGCCAGGCACGTAGCCGGGCCGAGTTGTCGCTGCTGGCGATGACGCTGTGTGAGTTCCAGGTTTTCGTGGTGGAGGTGTGCCCCGGCTGCGACTGGAACCATCTCGTCGAGCAGTTCCTGCTCGGCCGGGACGGGCTGGCCGGCGGTACGGAGGACGGGTCGGAGCAGGGAGCGGTGAGCGGCTCGGCCGCGCCGACCGGCTCCACCCCTCGTCGAAGGCGAGAGGCGCAACGGTGAACTTGGCTGGTCCGGTCGCATCCGGCCCGATCCCCGGGCGGGACGACCGACAGCTTTTAGGTCTGATTGGTCCGATTAGGTCGGATTTGACGGCTGCGCCCCGGCAAGCCCGGGGTGTAGCGTCTCGTGTTCCAGCTCACGGCAACCGGGTGGCGGCGCCCTCGCGCCCCACCGCGAGCGGCAGGGTGTGAGGAATGAACTACGGCGATTCCAGTTCTTCGCGTGGGCGGGCCCAGATCCCGGGCCCGGGCGGTGACCCCGACTACGGCGGTAGCCCACACGGGAACGGCTGGTCATCCGGGTCCGAAGGCGGTGCCTCGGCCCGTGCCTCGGTGACGCCCCGGGGCTCTGCGTCCGGCGGGCGCGCCTCCGTCGGCGGCGTCGCCCCGGCGCCGCGCGGCGCCTCGGCCTCGGTGGGCCAGGCCGGCGCGGGACGCGCCTCGGTGCCCGTCTCGCCGGCTCCCGGCAGCGCCTCCGGGCGGGCCGGCTCCGGCCGCGCCTCGGTGCCGGTGTCCCCCGCCGGTCCGGCGGGGCGCGCCTCGGTCGGCGCGGCCAGCGTGGGCACGGCCGGCCGGGCGAGCGTCGGCTCGGCATCCGTCGGTGGCCGGGCCACCGTGGCCCGGGCCGGTGTGCCCGGCATGGCGGGCGGCGGTCCGGGTGGGCCGGGCGGCCCGACCGGCCCCGGCCGGGGCGGTCGCGGGGGTCGCGGTGACGACCCGGGCGCGCGGGCCCGGGCGAAGAAGCGCCGGCGGATCAACCTGCTGATCGCCAGCTTCGCCGTCTTCATCATGCTCGCCGGCATCGGCGTCGTCGGCTTCACCTACTACTCGCAGAACGTGATCCTGCCCCAGGACACGCCCCCGCCGTTGTCCACCACGATCCTCTACAGCAACGGGTCGCAGATGGCCCGAGTGGGGGCGGAGAACCGCACCTTCGTCAACATCAAGGACGTCCCGGAATACGTGCAGAACGCGGTGGCCGCGGCGGAGGACCGGAACTTCTACCGGCACTCCGGGGTGGACTACAAGGGCATCGCGCGGGCCGCCTGGAACAACCTCACCGGCGGTGACAAGCAGGGCGCCTCGACCATCACCCAGCAGTACGCCCGCAACGCGTTCGACAACCTCAACCAGGACACGTACGCGCGCAAGGTGAAGGAGGCGATCCTCGCCTCGAAGCTGAACGACCGGTACTCCAAGCCGGAGATCATGCAGCACTACCTGAACGTGATCTACTTCGGCCGGGGCGCGTACGGCATCCAGGCGGCGGCGCAGACCTACTTCGGCAAGGACGTGTCGAAGCTGACCGTGGCGGAGGCGGCGGTGCTCGCGGCGTTAATCAAGCAGCCCGAGCCGAGCGCCACCCACAAGGGCTACGACCCGGCGATCAACCAGCAGGCCGCGCTGGAGCGGTGGAACTACGTGATCCAGGGCATGATCACCGAGAAGTGGCTCGACGCGCCCGGTAAGCAGCCGCACCCCACCGAGTACCCGACCAAGACGTTGAAGCCTATGCCGAAGAACACCAGCGGGCTGACCAACGTGGGCAAGACCCCGAACGGCAACATCGTCAACTACGTCAAGAGCGAGCTGCGGGATCTCAAGCTCTGCACCGACGACGAGGCCGCCGCCACCCCGGACAAGCCGCTCTGTTCCCAGGCGTTGTCGAAGGGTGGCTACCGGATCACGACGACCATCGACCCGAAGATGCAGGAGGCCGCGCTCGATGCGGCCCAGCGGGCCAAGAAGGGGTCGGAGCTCTACGGCCAGCCCACCAACCTGATGGCCGCCGTGGTGTCCATCGACCCGACGAGCGGCGAGGTGCGCGCCTACTACGGTGGTGACGACGGCACCGGCACCGACTACGCCGGCAAGAACGAAGACGGCGGCGTGATCAGCGGTGGCCATTCGCCGGGATCGAGCTTCAAGATCTACACCCTCGCGGCGGCGCTCAAGGCGGGCATCTCCCTCAAGTCGCGGTGGAAGGGCACGGCGTTCACCCCGAAGGATATGGAGTTCAAGGTCAGCAACGCCGGTGCCGACAAGGTCCAGTGCGGCGACTCCTGCACCCTCGAGGAATCGACGCTGAAGTCGCTGAACGTGCCGTTCTACTACATCACCGAGCAGATCGGCCCGGCCAAGGTCGTCGACATGGCCAAGAACGCCGGCGTCACGATGATGTGGCAGACCGACACCAACCCGGCGAAGGCGCACGACCTGACCAAGGCGGACCCGAAGGACCTGGCCCCGGATCCGTTCTTCCACGTCGTCGGCTACGGCCAGTACCCGATCACGGTGCTGGACCACGCCAACGGCGTCGCCACCTTCGCCAACCAGGGCGTCTATCACAAGGCGCACTTCATCAAGAAGGTGGAGAAGCAGGACCAGACGGGTAAGTGGCGCATCCTCCCAGGCCCCAGCAAGAAGGGCGTGCAGCGGATTCCTCAGGACGTCGTGGCCGACGTGACCTCGGTGCTGGAGCAGTACCCCGGCAAGGTGGAGCGCCGGCTCGCCGACGGCCGGAAGGCCGCCGAGAAGACCGGTACCTGGGAACTGAACTCCAAGACGACCGCGAACGGCGACGCCTGGATGATTGGCTACACGCCCCAGCTCGCCACCGCCGTCTGGGTAGGCAACGTCAAGGACCGGAAGGCGATCAAGACCAAGGGCGGGGCCAACATCAGCGGTAAGGGCATGCCCGGTGCCATCTTCCAGCGGTTCATGAACGACGCGCTCAAGGGCAAGGAGAAGAAGGACTTCCCGCCCGCCGCGCACGTCGGCAAGGACGACACCGGCAACGGCGAGGCACCGCCCCCGCCCCCGCCCCCGGCGGGCTGTGACAACCCGCTCGGCCTGTTCTGCCCGGACAACGGTGGCAACAACGGCGGTGGCAACAACGGCGGAGGCAACAACGGCGGCGGCAACCCCGGCGGCTTCCCGGGCTTCCCGCCCGGACCCGGCAACGGCGGCGGCGGTGGAGGCGGTGGAGGCGGCGGCATCCTGCCGAGCACACCTCCACGGCAGACCTACTGACCGCAGCACCCACGACGGCGGCCGGACCACTGGTCCGGCCGCCGTCGGCGTATCCGGGCACCGGAAATCTGTGGTCGCGGCGGGACGCGAGGGCCCGACGTACGGCAGGATGCCTCTCCATGAGCACCCAGTCGACGGCAGGCATCGACGACACCGGGACTGTCGACCACCCGTCCCGCTCGGATGGCTTCGTGCGGGGCACCTCGGAACTGATTGGCGGCCCGCTGGGCGACCATGCCGTCGCCCTGGACCGGCCGGCGGGCGGCGAGCGACGGTTCTGGACCGCCGCCCGGATCGTGCTGGCCCTGGTCTGCCTGACGCTGGCACTGCACTGGGTGCAGAAGTCGCCCTGCCAGGACGGCGCCTGGCAGAACAACACGCAGTACACCCGGATGTGCTACACGGATGTGCTCGCCCTGTACTACGCCGAAGGGCTCAACGAGGGCAAGGTGCCCTACGCCGACCACCCGGTGGAGTACCCGGTGCTGACCGGCTACTTCATGGGCGCGATCGGGCTGCCGGTGCACGCCCTCGGTGTGGACAACCCGAGCATCAACCAGGGGCGGTGGTTCTACAACCTCAACGCGCTGGTGCTCAGCGTCCTTGCGGTCGCCACCGTGGCGGTCATCCTCCGGCTGCGCCGACGACGACCGTGGGACGCGGCGATGTTCGCGCTCGCCCCCGCGCTGCTGCTCACCGCCACCGTCAACTGGGACCTGCTCGCCGTCGGGCTGGCCGCGTTCGGGCTGCTGGCCTGGGCGCGCACCAGACCCGGACTGGGCGGTGCCCTGCCGGGCGTCCTCGCCGGGGCGCTGATCGGGCTAGGCGGCGCGGCGAAGCTGTGGCCGCTGTTCCTCCTCGGGCCGATCCTGGCCCTCGCGATCCGCGCCGGCCGGTTCTGGGCCACCGTCACCGCCCTCCTGTCCGTCGTTACGGCCGCGGTGACGGTGGTGTTGGTGAACCTGCCGGTGGCGATTCCCTACCGGGAGAACTGGGGGCGGTTCTTCGAGCTGAACACCACCCGGCCGATCGACTGGGGCACGCTCTGGTACATCGGCCGGTACCTGGACGGCAAGGTGAGCCCGGCAGCGCCCGGTGACCTCGGACCCTTCGAGTGGCTGAACGCCCACATCGCCACCCTCAACTGGGTGTCGTACCTGCTGTTCGGCCTGGCGTGCCTCGGCGTCGCCGCGCTGGCGTGGTTCGCCCCCCGTCGGCCCCGGCTCGCCCAGCTCGCCTTCCTGATGGTCGCCGCCTTCCTGATTTTCAGCAAGGTGTGGTCGCAGCAGTTCGTGCTCTGGCTGCTCCCGCTCGCGGTGCTCGCCCGGCCCCGCTGGGGCGCGTTCCTGGCCTGGCAGGTCGCCGAGGTCTGCTACTTCGCCGCCTTCTACGGCGAGTTGCTCGGCGCGGCGACCAGCCGGCCGGTCTTCCCCGAAGGGGTCTTCGTGCTGGCCGCCAGCCTGCGCCTGATCACCGTCGCGGTGCTCTGCGGCCTGGTGATCCGCGACATCCTGCGCCCGGAGCGGGACGCGGTCCGGGCCACCTACGCCGACGACCCGGACGGCGGCGTCCTCAACGGTGCCGAAGACGCCCCCTGGTTCGTCCGGTGGCGCCACCGCCCCGCGGCCACAGACCGTCCCGCCGAGCCCGTCACCGCCTGACCGCCGGGAGCCGGCTGGGCTCCCGTCCACCCCGCCCCAACAGATCTACTCAAGACGGAAGACGACGGCGTCACCGACCTCCGTGCGAGTCACCCCCAGCCCATCGGAAGGTCGGTCGAGAAGCCCCTCCCACGGCGTGCCGGCGAGCTTCCCGGGCAACACGACCACGTTCTTCACCCCGAGCTCGCGCAGGTAGGCGATGCTGGGCTGGTCGGGGAAGCTGACGACGGCGTCGCGGACCCGGGCCTGGCTGTCCGGGGTGAAGCCGCTGCCGCCGTTGACCATCTCCTGGAACCGGCTGGTCGACCAGAGCATCACCGGCTGGTCGAGGTTCTGGCTGCTGGGCAGGACCAGCAGCGGGCCGTCGACCGTACGCATCGCCGCCGGCTGCGCCGGCACGACCGGGTGCGGGGTGACGTTCAGCCCTTCCACGATCACCAGCAGCAGGGGCAGCAGGGTGGCCAGGCGCAGCCACGGGCCGGGCCACGGCGGGACCCGCTCGGCGGCCACCTCGCGTACCCGGGCGCAGAACGCGGTGACCGCACCCGCCGCGAGCAGGCCGAGCAGGAGGGTGGTCCAGAGCATCATCCGGCCCGGGGTCCGCAGCCCGTTCCAGCCGGGCAGGTAGTCGAACAGCGGCACGTAGCTGAACCGGCCGCCGAAGAACCGTGTGCCCATGGCCAGGACCATCGTCACCAGCACCCCGGCGAGCAGGAAGAGCCGGTGCCGGACCCGCCAGACGGAGAAGAAGAGCCCGCCGGCAGCCAGGGCGTACAGCGCGAAGCCGGGCAGCAGCGTCATCTCGGGGTGCCAGGGCAGCACCGCCCGCGCCCCCTCGTGCAGCGGACCCCAGATCCGTGACTCGGCCGGGGCGGTGAAGAAGCCGCTCACCGGCGGCGAGTAGATCTCGATGTCGGCGAGGGTCCGGGCCGCGTTCGGGTGTTGCTGCGCAACCGTGAAGTACGGCACCGCCAACAGCGCGCCCACCGCGGCGAAGAGCAGCCCGCCGAGCGCGTCGGCGAGGAGCAGCCGCCAACCGAACGGGCGCTTCACCCGCCGGACCAGCCAGCGCCGGGCGAACCAGATCACGGTCGAGACCAGTACGACGCCGGCCAGCAGGTACGCGAACGGCAGCCCGATGCCGAAGCCCAGGCTGAGCTGCCACGCCGCCACCAGCCAGCCGGTGAACGCCCAACCGGCGTGGCGGCGGTGCGGACGGTAGCCGTAGCGCAGGGACCAGCCGTGGCCCCGGGCGAGCATCGCCAGCGCCAGCGGGATGCCGCCGTTCGAGAGGATGTGCAGGTGCCCGGCCTGGGCGAGCAGCCACGGGGCGTACGCGTAGCCGGCACCGGCCACCGCGGCCCCGATCCGGCCCGCGCCCAACTGCCGGGCCAGTGCGTACGCCCCGAGCGTGGCGAGCGCGTGCGCCAACACGAACATGATGTTGTAGCGCAGGACGGCGGCCTCGGGACCGTGACCGAGCATGCCGGCCGGGGCGTACCCGAGCAGGGTGTCGGAGAAGGCGAAGCTCCAGGACTCGGGGAAGAAGCTGTTCGAGTGCCAGAGCTGGGCCGGGTTGGTCAGCAGAATGTGCCCGGACCAGGCCATCTGCCAGGCCTGAAGGCTCGGGTCCCAGTAGTCCTGCGGCAGCGTGTAGTTCGGGTAGCGCAGCGTGGGCCAGGTCATCAGGACGGCCAGCGCCAGCGAGGCGACGGTGGCCAGGGTCCACTCGTGGATCAGGAAGCGGCCCACCGCGCGGACCGCCCGGCGGGGCCGGGTGAGCACCGGGTCCGGAGCGGGGCCGAAGGCGGACCACGGATCGGCCGCCGTATCCGACTTGCCGTCCGCCTTCGTTCCGGACGCATCGGCCTTTCCGGACGCGTCGGCCTTTCCGGACGCGTCGGCGGCGGTGTCGTCGCGGCCAGCCTTTCCGGCCGGCTCCGCGGCGGACTTTCCGGTGCCGTTCCCGCCGGTCGGCTGAGTCTTCCCGTTCGCCTCGCCGCCGGCGGATTTCGAGGTCGGCGGCTCGGTGGTCAACTCCTTGGTCGACGTGGCGGCTTGACCCGTGGCCGGCTCCTTCGCCGGCGTGGCGGTGTCCGTGCCCGGCTGCCGGATGACCGGCTCGGGCGCCGCCGCGGCGGGCACGTCCGGGTCGCTGCCGCCGGCGGTCGGCTGGGGGTCGCCCCCGGCCGGACGGCCGCCGTCGGTGGTGTCGGACTGCTCGGTGGTCATGCCGCCTTGCCCAACTGCTCCCGCAGGAAGGCGATGTCCGCCGCCTGGCCCGCGGCGCCGCCCGGGGTCTCCACGATGACCGGCGCGCCGGCCGCCCGGATCACCGCCACCACCAGCTCGGGGTCGATGGTCCCGCCGGTCAGGTTGTCGTGCCGGTCCTGCCCCGAGTTGAAGGCGCCCTTGGAGTTGTTCGCGTGGATCAGGTCGATCCGGCCGGTGATCGCCTTCACCCGGTCCACCAGCCCGAGCAGTTCCTCGCCCCCGGCGTACGCGTGGCAGGTGTCCAGGCAGAAGCCCACCTCGTGGTCGGCGAGGGCGTCCCAGAGCCGGGCCAGGGCGTCGAGGTGACGGGCGCAGGCGTTGTCACCGCCGGCGGTGTTCTCGATCAGGACCGGGACCGGGAAGCCGCCCGAGTCCGCGGCGTACGCGAAGGTCTTGCGCCAGTTGTCGAAGCCGGCGGCGAGGTCGTCGCCGGCGTTGACGTGGCCGCCGTGCACGATCAGGCCCTTGGCGCCGACGGCCGCCGCGGCGGTGGCGTGGCCGAGGAGCAGCTTGCGGCTGGGGATGCGGATCCGGTTGTTCAGGGTGGCCACGTTGATGACGTACGGCGCGTGGACGTAGAGGTCGACGCCCGCGTCACGCAGCCGGTCGGCGTCCTCCCGTGGCTTCGGGGCCTTCCAACCCTGTGGGTCGGCGAGGAAGAACTGCACGGCCTCGGCGCCCCGGGCGGCGGCCTCGGCCAACGGGTCGGACGGATCGACGTGGGCTCCGATTCGCATGCAGGGCAGCCTACGTCGCGCCCCTGACGAGCGGGGTGACCGCAGCCGGCCGGCGTACCGGCGGCGTCGCGGGACGGGGGCGTCGCGGCGGGCGTCACCCGGGGGCCGGGCGCTCGTTTTCCAGGTGGGATCGACGGTCAACCCTGCACCCGGGCCCGGGTCCACAGCGGGTGCTGGTGCAGGGTCGACCCCCGGCAACGGGACGCCCCGCCGTGCGGCCCGGCACGACGGGGCGGGATCCGACTCGTCAGACCTGACGGCCAGGCATCCGGTCGGTGGGGCAAATTCCTCCATTTCCCCCAAGAGGTGACGAGAGCCGTTGTATGGTCAGACCAGATGACAACACGATAAAGCTCCGCGGGGCGTCCTCGATCCAACCTCATCGGTGTGGTCGTTCCTCCCCAGGTCCCACCCAAGGAATGCGGACGGGACGCCTCGCGGCCCTGTGGACAGGGGCCCACCACCGGCACGCGACGCCGGCGGTGGGCCCCTGTCGCCGCGCCCGCGGCACCGCGCACGACCGGCCCGGGCATGATCGTCCGGACCGGGTATCCTGGTCCGGTTGTCCGCGCCCGGCCGGGTCCCCCCGCTGCCGGTCACGGGCCACGACGCACGACCTCCTGCCACGGAAGGACCGTGGCCGCTTAGCCCACAGGAGGTGAGCACGTCTTGCGTCATTACGAGATCATGGTGATCCTCGACCCCAGCCTCGAGGAGCGCACCGTCGCCCCGTCGCTCGACACGTACCTGAACGTGATCCGGACCGCGGGTGGCTCGGTGGAGAAGACCGACGTGTGGGGCCGCCGGCGCCTCGCGTACGAGATCAGCAAGAAGGCCGAGGGCATCTACGCCGTCATCGACCTCCAGGCGACGCCTGAGGCGGTGGCCGAGCTGGACCGTCAGCTGCGGCTCAACGAGTCCGTGCTGCGCACCAAGGTCATCCGGCCGGAGATGCGCTGAGCATTCGACCCGGCACGTCCGGATCAAGCCTCATCGGCGCTGTCGGAGGGCTCTGAGAGCCTGTAGGGCAACACGATGAGTGCGCGAGGAGATGGTCATGGCAGGAGACACCACCATCACGGTCATCGGCAACCTGACCGATGACCCCGAGTTGCGGTTCACCCCCTCCGGGGCGGCCGTCGCCAAGTTCCGGGTCGCCTCGACGCCCCGCTTCATGGACAAGGCGTCCGGCGAGTGGAAGGACGGCGAGCCGCTGTTCCTTTCGTGCACGGTCTGGCGGCAGGCCGCCGAGAACGTCGCCGAGTCGCTGCAGCGCGGCGCCCGGGTGATCGTGTCCGGCCGGCTGCGTCAGCGGTCGTACGAGACCCGCGAGGGTGAGAAGCGCACCGTCATCGAGCTGGAGGTCGACGAGATCGGCCCGTCGCTGCGCTACGCCACGGCGAAGGTGCAGAAGATGTCCCGCTCGGGCGGCGGTGGCGGCTTCGGTGGTGGTGGTGGCCAGGGCGGCGGCGGAGGCAACTTCGACGACCCCTGGGCCTCGGCTGCCCCGGCTCCCTCGCGCGGTGGTTCGGGCGGCGGAAACTTCGACGAGGAGCCCCCGTTCTAATGGCGCCGAGCGCCCGCGATCGCAAACCAGGAGCAAGAGCAATGGCCAAGGCTGCGGCACTGCGCAAGCCGAAGAAGAAGGTGAACCCGCTCGACAAGGACGGGATCACCTACATCGATTACAAGGACACCGCGCTGCTGCGCAAGTTCATCTCCGACCGCGGCAAGATCCGCGCTCGGCGGGTGACCGGCGTTACCTCGCAGCAGCAGCGGCAGATCGCCCGTGCGGTCAAGAACGCCCGCGAGATGGCGCTCCTGCCGTACACGGCCACGGCCCGCTGAGAGGAGGCGCGGACATGAAGATCATCCTGACTCAGGAGGTGTCCGGCCTCGGTACTCCGGGCGACATCGTCGAGGTGAAGAACGGCTACGGCCGTAACTACCTGCTGCCGCAGGGCTTCGCGATCGCCTGGACCAAGGGCGCGGAGAAGCAGGTCACGGTCATCAAGCGGGCCCGCTCGGCCCGGGAGATCCGCGACCTCGGCCACGCCAACGAGGTCAAGGCCCAGATCGAGGGCCTGAAGGTCCACCTGAAGGCTCGCGCCGGCGACGGCGGCCGGCTCTTCGGCTCGGTCACCCCGGCCGAGGTCGTCGAGGCCGTCAAGGCCGCCGGTGGTCCGAGCCTGGACCGCCGCCGGCTGGAGCTGCCCGGTCACATCAAGTCGACCGGCTCCTACCCGGTGAGCATCAAGCTGCACCCCGAGGTGACCGCCAAGTTCAACCTGAACGTCACCCCGAGCTGACAGCGGACAGCACGACGGAAGGGCCCGCACCGGTCTCCCGGTGCGGGCCCTTCCGTCGTGCTCCCTGCGACAACTCCAGCTCGGCGCGTCTTACGCCGCGCCGCGACGTGGAGCCGTCGTCCGGCGGCGTCATCGTCCGGTCCCACTGGTCGACCTCGGCGTACCGGCCCCACTCGCCGGTGTCGGTGAGCCGGTCCCACTCGCCAGTGTGCTCCGTCCGGTCCCAGCGGCCGGCGCCCTCCGCCTGGTCCCACCGGCCCGTGGCCGAACGGCCCCAGGCGTGCACACCCGAGGCGTCCCCGACCGCCGGCGGCGCCACCGGATCAGGCTCGGCCGACCGGCCCCGCTCCCACGGGTCCACCGCCGGCCGGGACCAGGACTCCGAGGCCGCCCGCCGGCTCCGCCCGGTGGGCCGCCCGGCATCCGGCCGGTCCTCCTCCCCGCCCGAGGCGGTGCTGTCCTCCAGGCCCGACCAGGTCACCTGGGGCCGGCGCGACTGCGCGCGGCGGGACCGGCTCCGCACGGGCGGCCCGGACATCGGCTCGTCCTCGGTGGACGCGGCCTGTCGGCTCCCGACGTACCCCTGCTCCTGCGGGGTGTCCAGGGTCCACTCGGCGGTGTGCTCGCCGGCCGGGCCGGCGTCGATGGCCGGCAGCCCGCGCCGGCCAGCCTCCCGGCGCCATCCGACGTCCACCCGCCAGCCACCATCCGGGTACGGCGGCTCGACGTCGTCATCGTCGTCGGGGGCGGCGTGCCGGCCCCTGCCGTCCGCCCGGCGGACGCCCGACTCCACCGCCCATTGCGGAAGGTACGTGTCCACCGGCTCCTGCTGGCCGCGCTCGATGGCGCGGCGGCTCGGGGTGCGGTAGCGCTCGGGCGCGGACGACGCCGAGCTGGAGGCGACCGGGAACGACTCGGCGGGCTCGTCCCACGGGGAGATCGGCTGGCGCTCGCGCGGGCTGCCCTCCCCGCCTCCCCAGTCCCGGTGTCTCACGGCCGGAGCGTGACCCTTCTCAACCGAACGTGCAATCCGCTGTCCAGGTGTAGCCGTTCGCGGTGATGGTACGGGACGAACGGTGCTCAGGCCCGACCGGAAATCTTTCGTCCACAGGCTGTGGATTGCAGAACCGCAGGTCAGAGGCGGTCGAGCCAGGGTTCTCCAGCATTTGTCCACACCCTGTGCACACGCTGCGCACATGTCCGTCCCCGGGCGTCCACAGGTTGTCCCGAGGCTCGTCCACCGGCATTGTTGAGGGTCTGACCTCGAGTTCCGTATCGTGGTCCCCCGACCGTCCGGGCGGTGGCCCCCGATCGACCGGATGGTCGTCGGAGATGTCATACCCCGGCGGTAGAGCTGGACTCGATCCGACGCAGCGAGGGGGGGACCCGTGTCGGTCACCGACGACGCGCGGACGGAGCGGACCGGGGGGCCGCCGCCCGCGCAGGCACAACGGGACGCGCAGTTCGAGAAGACCCCGCCCCAGGACGTGGCCGCTGAGCAGTGCGTCCTCGGCGGCATGCTGCTCTCCAAGGACGCCATCGCCGATGTCGTGGAGATCCTGAAGTCCAACGACTTCTACCGCCCGGTGCACGCCACCATCTTCGACGCGATCCTCGACATCTACGGCCGGGGCGAGCCGGCCGACCCGATCACCGTCGCCGCCGCCCTGGCCGACTCCGGCGACCTGGCCCGGATCGGCGGCGCGCCCTACCTGCACACGCTGATCGCCAGCGTGCCCACCGCCGCCAACGCCGCCTACTACGCGCGCATCGTCGGCGAGCGCGCGGTGCTGCGCCGGCTGGTCGAGGCCGGCACCAAGATCGTCCAGCTCGGGTACGGCACCGGCCAGGGCGGCAGCCGGGACGTCGACGACATCGTCGACCTCGCCCAGCAGGCCGTCTACGAGGTGACCGAGAAGCGGGTCAGCGAGGATTTCGCCGTCCTGGCCGACATGCTCCAGCCGACGCTGGACGAGATCGAGGCCGTGGGCGCCCAGGGCGGCGTGATGACCGGGGTGCCGACCGGCTTCAGCGACCTCGACCGGCTGTTGAACGGCCTGCACCCGGGCCAACTCATCATCGTGGCCGGCAGGCCTGGTTTGGGCAAGTCAACGGCAAGTATGGACTTTGCCCGAAATGCCTCCATTCGCTCCAACCACGCGTCGGCGATCTTCTCGCTGGAAATGAGCAAGGTCGAGATCGTCATGCGACTCCTCTCGGCCGAGGCGCGCGTACCGCTGCACGTGCTGCGCAGCGGCCAGCTCTCCGACGACGACTGGACCAAGCTGGCCCGCTGCATGGGCGAGATCAGTGAGGCGCCGCTCTTCGTGGACGACACGCCGAGCATGAACCTGATGGAGATCCGGGCCAAGGCGCGCCGGCTCAAGCAGAAGCACGACCTCAAGCTGATCGTGGTCGACTACCTCCAGCTGATGACCTCGCCCAAGCGCACCGAGAGCCGGCAGCAGGAGGTGGCCGACCTCTCCCGTGGCCTCAAGCTGCTGGCCAAGGAGGTCGAGTGCCCGGTGATTGCGGTGAGCCAGCTGAACCGTGGCCCCGAGCAGCGCACCGACAAGCGACCGCAATTGTCCGACCTCCGTGAATCGGGCTGCCTGACCGCCGAGACGCGACTCATCCGAGCCGACAACAACGCCGAAGTGACCCTCGGGCAGCTCCTTGCCGACAGGGCGAGGGACATCCCGGTCTGGGCGTTGGACGAGAGCCTCCGCTACACGCCGCGAACGCTGACGCACGCTTTCCCCAGCGGGACTCGGGAAGTCTTCCGGATGACTCTTGCCTCGGGCAAGCAGGTCGACGCTACGGCGAACCATCCTTTCCTCACCTTTGGCGGCTGGGTACCGTTGGCCGAGCTGACGGTCGGGACCAGGATCGCGGCCCCACGCCACATCCCGCCGCCGTTGGCTGTTCAACCGTGGGCTGAGCCCGAGGTGGTGTTGCTTGCGCATCTGCTTGGTGATGGCTCCTTCGTTCCTCGCCAGCCCATTCGCTACGCCAGCTGTGACGAGATGAACCTGCAGGCCGTGTCGGACGCGGCCGAGCATTTCGGCGTCACGGCCGTTCGAGACGACTACGCCGCAGCTCGGGTGACCACCCTCCGGCTACCCGCGCCGTACCGGCTCGCGCGCGGGCGACGGAATCCGATTGCCGCGTGGCTCGACGGGCTCGGCCTATTCGGGCTGAGGTCCCACGAGAAGTTCGTGCCACAGCCTGTCTTCGGCCTGCCCAAGGAGCAGGTCACCCTGTTCCTGAGGCACCTCTGGGCAACCGACGGGTCGGTCACCGTCAACCAGTCAGGCCGTGGTGGTCGCGTCTACTTCTCCTCCACCAGCCGCCGGATGCTGGAGGACATCTCCCGCCTGCTGCTCCGCTACGGCATCACCGCCAGGTTGAGGCAGGTGCCGGTAGCCCGTCATCGGCCGCAGTACACGCTCGACATTTCCGGACGCGACGATCAGCTCCGATTCCTTCGTGAGATCGGCGTGCATGGTGAGCGAGCCGCTAGGTGTGCCGCTCTGCTGGCTTGTCTTGAGGGTACGGAGAGCAACCCGAACGTCGATACGGTGCCGCGGGAGGTGTGGTCCCGCGTTCGAGAGATCCTGGCCGAGCGGCGGATGAGCCACCGCGAGTTTGCGGCTGCCGTCGGAACGAAATTCTGCGGCAGCACGATGTGGAAGCATGCTCCCAGCCGTTCGAGGCTCGCGAAGATCGCTGGCGTGCTGGATGCTGCCGACCTCGACCTGCACGCCACGAATGACGTCTTCTGGGACGAGATCGTGTCGATCGAGTCCGTGGGCGAGAAGGACGTCTACGACGCGACCGTGCTCGGGACGCACAATTTCATCGCCAACGGCATCGCCGCCCACAACTCAATTGAGCAAGATGCCGACGTTGTCATCCTGCTGCACCGGGACGACTACTACGACAAGGAGTCGCCGCGGGCCGGGGAAGCCGACTTCATCGTGGCCAAACACAGGAATGGCCCCACCGACACCGTGACGGTCGCGGCCCAACTGCACCTGTCCCGCTTCGTCGACATGGCGATCGTCTGACCCGTCCCGCCGCGATGACTTTCCGGCCCGGACGCCGTCAGATGGAGGACGACAGGACCGGGGACCGGACGGGGGGTGGTCGGGCGTACCGAAGACGAGGCCGCGGCGGCGGGCGACGAGGGCGCCTTCGCGCGGGTGACCGAGCGGCACCGCGGCGAGCTGCGGGTGCACTGCTACCGGATGCTCGGCTCGTACGACGAGTCGGAGGACCTGGTGCAGGAGACCTTCCTGCGAGCCTGGCGTTGACCGTGGCGGAGGTCGCCGAGGTGGCGGCGTTCCTGGCCTCGGATCGGGCGAGCGGGATGACCGGCACGGTGGCCAACGTCAGCGGTGCTGCGGTGCAGGACTGACGGTGAGGCTCAGCCGAGCAGCGGGAACCAGCCGGCGGACTCGCCCAGGTCCCGCCGGTCGCGGTCGGTGAGCGGGATCCGGCCGGTGGCCTTGAGCAGGTACTCCCGGTCGTCCCAGCCGGTCGGCCGGACCGCGTCGTCGCTGAGCAGG
Organism: Micromonospora sp. NPDC006431; assembly: GCF_042870725.1. Lineage (NCBI taxonomy): Bacteria > Bacillati > Actinomycetota > Actinomycetes > Micromonosporales > Micromonosporaceae > Micromonospora > Micromonospora sp. NPDC006431. The sequence goes on along the minus strand of NZ_JBIAHQ010000001.1, from coordinate 117,322 downwards.
CCGTCGACGGTGGTCACCGCGACGCCGACGGCGGCGGCGCCGGGTGGGGGTGCGTCCGGCAGATCGACCACCAGGTCGAGGTGGTGGACGACGGCCTCCGTGGTGAGGGTGGCCAGCAGATCGGGTACGGCGATCACCTTGCCCTGGGTGGTGACGCAGGCGTGCGGATCAGCGCCGTGCACGACCGCGCCGGCCGCGCGGACGGCGGCGGGGGCGGTGTCGCACCAGAGCCGCACCACCCCGCTGGGCCGGTCGAAGGCGGCGGCCGAGCGGCGGACCCACCAGGCGTGCCGCACGCTGGCCTCGTCGCCGCCTCCCGGGGTGAACGCGCGCCAGTAGCTGACGTCGTCCACGTCGGCCGGGCGGTCGGTGGGGCTGGCGAGCGCGACCAGGGCCCGCTGGGCGTCGCAGAGGATGTGGAAGAGCAGGTCGGCGACGAGCCATCCCCGGCAGCGGGTCGGTCGTTGTAGGTCGGCGTCGTCGAGATCGGCGACCACTCGGGTGATGCCGTCGTAGGCCTGCGCCAGGGCGATGTGCTGCCCGGTGGGCTTCATGGGGGTGAGCGTCGCACACGAAACGCCGCGCGGCACCACGGCAGAGGTGCCGCGCGGGCGGGCCGGGGGTGTGCCCCGGCCGGGCCGGGCATCGGTCAGTCGAAGAGCTCGCCGAGGAAGCCGTGGCGCTTCTTGCGGCGGTAGTGGCCGTGGTAGCCGTGGTGCTGGCCGTGGCCGTACGCGGGCTGCGCGTAGCCGTGGCCGGGCGGCGGCGGAGGGGGCGGGACGGCGCCGTAGCCGGGCTGGTGCGGGGCGGCGGCGGGTGGCGGTGGGGGCGGCGGGGCGTAGCCGCCGGCGGCCGGGGCGGCCGGCTGGGGGCTGTGCTGCTGGTTCCAGTTCGCCTCGGCCTCGAACAGCTTCTCGAGCTCGCCGCGGTCGAGGAAGATGCCCCGGCACTCGCCGCACTGGTCGATGATCACTCCGCTGCGCTCGTACTGGCGCATTTCGCCATGACATTTGGGACAGGTGAGCTGCATGGCACCGACGGTACCCGGTGACCTCACGCGGTGGCCTTCAGCGTTTCCGTCACCTCGTTGTCGGAGACCTCGTGGAAGTCCTCGTAGTACGCGCCGACCGCCATGAAGTCGGGCGGCGTCTCCAGAATGACCACCTGGTCGGCCTCGCCGGCCAGCATCTCGTACGCCTCTCGGGAGCCCACCGGCACGGCCACGACGACCCGGGCCGCACCGAGGTGGCGGGCGACCTGCACGGCGGCGCGGGCGGTGGCGCCGGTGGCCAGCCCGTCGTCGGCGATGACCGCCGTTCGCCCGGTGAGGTCGAGCGGCGGCCGGCCGGCCCGGTAGAGGCCCTCGCGGCGCTCCAGTTCGGCCTGTTCCCGCTGCCGGACCTCGGCTTTGTCGACCTCGCTGAGCCGGTTCGCGACCATCTCGTTGAGGACCTGCACGCCGCCGGGGCCGAGCGCACCGTACGCCACCTCGGGTGCGAACGGCACGCCGAGCTTGCGGACCACCAGCACGTCGAGGGGCACGCCGAGCCGTTCGGCGATCACCCGGGCGACCTCCACGCCGCCGCGTACCAGCCCGAGCACGATGACCCCCGGCCGCCCGGCGAGGTCGGTGAGCTTGTCGGCGAGCATGCGGCCCGCCTCGGCCCGATCGCGATAGGTGGTCATGTCCTCAGGTTTACGCCCTGCCGACCGGCCGCGTCCGGGAGTTGGCGGAAGCGGCCCGGGGCGGGCGTCTCAGGGCGCACCGCGGCTTCCGGGAGTGCCAGCGCGGGGGCCCAGGCCAGCAGGGCGACCGGGTAGAGCAGGTAGCCGAAACGGGTCGAGGGCATCAGCAGGATCGCCGCGAGCAGTCCGTACCCGCAGATCAGCGCGGTGGCGGCGGCGGTGCGCGGTGGACGGCGGAGGAGCCGGACGGCGATCGCCGCCCCGGCCGCGACCAGCAGCGCGGCGGCGACGATCCGGCCGGCGGGCAGCGCGGTGGCGATCAGGTGGCCGGGGAACGGGGACTGCGCGGGACTGGTCACCAGCCCGTGCCCGAGCGGGAAGCGCAGCACGTTCTCCACCAGCGCGTCACGGTCGACCAGCAGGGCGGGGACCAGCGCGAGCGCCGGCAGCCCGAGGGCACCGAGGGCGGTGCGGAGGCCGGCCCGGCGGGTGGCGGCCCAGCAGATCAGCACGAGCGCGACCGGCCAGGCGAAGAGTTTCAGGGCGCCCGCCGCGCCGACCGCCAGGCCGGCCCGACCGGGCCGATCGGCGGCGGCGAAGGCCAGCCCGAGCAGGCAGAGCGCGAGTACGGGCAGGTCGTCGCCGCCGCTCGCCAGGGTGAGCGCGCAGACCGGCAGCACCGTGGCCGCCTGGACGGCCCGGAGCAGCGCGGCGTGGCGGCGGGGCGTGGCCGGGGCGGGCCGGCTGCGCAGCGTGGCCACCGCGAGGGCCAGCACACCGGCGGTGACCAGGGCGAACCAGACCCGCGCGTCGGTCCACCAGGCGTCGACGGCGGCCCGGGGCAGCCCGAACAGCGCCATGCCCGGCTGGTACGGGGTGTAGCCGAGCAGTTGCTCCGCCGGAGGTAGCGCGGCGATCGCGTCGTGCCCCAGGTAGGGGGTGCCGTGCTCGGCCAGCCGGGCGCCGGCGTGCTCGACCACGACCACCTCCTCCTGCGCCCGGTCGGTACGCCCCGCCGCCCGCTGGATGCTCTGCGCCACGACCGGCAGCAGCGCGGTGGTGGCCCAGGCGAACCCGGTGACCGCCCAGCGGGCGCCGAGTCCGGTGAGCGGTGCGTCGCAGCGGTGCCGCCGGGCGAGGAGTTGACCTGCCACGGCGAGCGCGGCCACCAGGTAGCCGGCGGCGGCGACCGTGCCCCAGGCCCGGTGCGGGAGCAGGGTGGAGGTGGCGGCGGTGACCCCGGCGAAGACCGCCGAGAGGGCGTAGAGGCCCAGGTCGAGGGCGAGCCCGCCGGCGGCGGAGTCCACGGCCCGCCAGCGACGGAAGCTTCGATCGGGGTCGACGATCACGCGGCCCAGTCTGGCAGATGGGCGTTCCGGCGTCCGGGTCGTGCTCCTCGTCGCAGGGCCGGCCGGCGGCGTGGGTTTCGCGTACCGCCAAGAGCTGGCGGTTTACGCCGGGGGGATCAGTGGTGGCTGGACTCGTCGGCGGTCTGGCCGGCGGCGGACGCCGAGGTGGCGGCGCGCCCTCGGCCGCCGGTGCGGCGACCCGGCAGGCGGATCACCGCGCCCGCGTCGTGCAGCGGCGCCACGAGGCTGCCCGGTCGGCCGCCCGCCCCCCGCTGGAGGGCGGCGAGCAGCGCGCCGGCCGGCAGCGGCCGGGCGAAAAGATGGCCCTGGCCGGCGGCGCACCCCAGCTCCCAGAGCGCCCGCCGCTGCGGTTCGCTCTCCACGCCCTCGGCCACCACGGTCAGGTCGAGGCTGCGGCCCAGGTCGAGGGTGGAGCGGATCACGGCCGCGGCCTCGGCCGAACTCTCCATGGCGGTGACGAAGCTGCGGTCGATCTTCAACTCGTGCACCGGGATGCGGGACAGCAGCGACAGCGAGGAGTAGCCGGTGCCGAAGTCGTCGAGGGCCAGCCGTACACCGGAGTCGCGCAGCCGGCTGAGCACCCGGTCCACCACGTCGAGCTGGCTGAGTGTCAGGGTCTCGGTCAGCTCCAGCACCAGCCGGTCCGGGGGCAGGTCGTGCGCCCGCAGCCGGGCCAGCACCGCCCCGGGGAAGCGGGCGTCGAGGAGGCTGCGGGGCGACACGTTCACCGAGACGGGCAGGTCGAAGCCGGCGGCCCGCCAGCTGCCGGCCGCGATCAGCGCCTGGTCGAGGATCGCCTCGGCGAACGCGGGCAGCAGCCCGGAGCGTTCCACCGCCTCGATGAAGCGCAGCGGGTCGATCATGCCGTGCGTCGGGTGGTGCCAGCGGGCCAGCGCCTCCGCACCGATCACCTCGCCGCTGCCCAGGTCGACGATCGGCTGGAAGTTGACGGTGAACTCGTGGTCGGCCACCGCGCGGGAGAGTTCGCCGCCGAGGGTGAGCCGGCCGAGGTCCGCGGTGTCCCGGGTCGGGGCGTACGTGGAGATTCGCTGGCCGGCCCGCTTCGCCTGATACATCGCCACGTCGGCGCGACGCAGCAGCTCGGGCATCCCGCCATTGGCCGGGGCGACCGCGATGCCGCCGCTGGCCTCCACGCTGATCCGCATGCCGTCCAGGTCGAGCGGCTCGTGCAGGGCGGCCAGCAGCGCCTCGGCCCGGTGCGCGGCCACCGCCGGGGCGGGCAGCCCGCGCAGCAGCACCGCGAACTCGTCGCCGCCGAGCCGGGCCACCAGGTCGCCCGGCCGGGCCGCGCCGCGCAGCCGGTCGGCCACCTGCATCAGCACCCGGTCACCGGCGCCGTGCCCGAGGGTGTCGTTGACCTCCTTGAAGTGGTTGAGGTCGATCAGCACCAGCGCGGTGACGCCCTCCGCGTGCCGGGTGGTGAGCTGATCGGTGCCCTCATCGAGCAGGTGACGCCGGTTGGAGAGCCCGGTCAGGGCGTCGTGGGTGGCGGCGTACGCGTGCTCCTCGGCGATCCGGGCCAACTCGGCGTACGCCTGGGCGTTGCGGACCGCGGTGCAGAGGGCGGAGGCGAAGGTACGCAGGGTGTACTGCTCCCGCTCGGAGAGCTCGACGGGCCCGGCGAACCGGAGTCGCAGCACACCGAGGTCGGCCACATGGTCGTGCCCCTCCAGCGCGACCGGGATGACCCTGCCGTCCACCACGCTGGGCTCGGGAATCTCCCCGTCGTACGCGATGCCGCCGGTCCCACCCCGGACCGTGCGTCGCCCCTCGTGCAGCTCGATCTCGACCTCGTCGGCGGAGAAGAGCTCAGCGGCCTGGGTTACCGCAGTGGTCAGCACCTGGTCGAGGTCCACCACGTTGAGCGCGTCGGTGGTCCGGGCGAGTCGCTGCCAGGCCTGCTGCTCGGTGCGCGCGCGGATCCGGGTGGAGTACGCCAGGTGCAGGCTGAGCACCAGCGGCGGCACGGCGAGCAGCAGCCGTGGGTCGGCCTGGAGGATGAGCAGGGTGCAGACCGCCACCACGAACCGGACCGCGAAGCCGGCGATCCGCAGATCGAGGTCGCTGCGGAACTGCTGCGAGATCCGGGTGCCGGAAGCCAAGGCGATGACCGGCATGGCGAGCAGGTCGTCGAGGAGCGCCGCGACCAGGTAGACGATGGCGAGTGTGCCGATCAGGTCGCTGATCGACGGGGACGCCCAGGGCCAGTCGAGGAACCGGGCCACCGTCACGGCTCCCGCCGCGATCAGCACGTTCTTGCCGATGCCAAAGGCGGTCTTGATCGCCGGTAGGCGCAGTATGGCTGAGGACGCGGCCACACCCACGGCGGTGCCGAGAATGACCCAGGGAGCCGGCGCGATCGCGACCCCGATGACGATGGCCGTCTCGACCCAGGCGATGGCGAGCGTCGTCGACCGTATCCGGACCGAGGTCTTGACGATTCCCCCGACGGCGATCATGAAGATCAGCGTGACGAGCGTCGCGACATCCCTGACCGAATGGGGAGGCTGCCGCACCAGGAAGATCAGAGCGGTGGCTGCCGCGGCTGAGGCGAAAGCGACGATGAGACCGACGAGCGCCACAAGGTGCCGATCGGTCTCAACAACACGTCGTCCGTCGGTGTGGCTCATCCAGCTCCGTAGGCTGAATGGCTGAAGCCCGTAGCGGCATCAACCAACACGTCTGATGCCCGGAGCGTACCGTGCGAGATTTCCTGCGTGAAGTCTCGAGTTTCAGTGCCACTCGCTGCCGCGCATCGCCCGACTCCTTCCGACTGTCTTTCACAACGTTCGATGGGTCTTAAACCCTGGGAAAGCAGCTTAGGAGTGAGATGCGCCGGTTCAGAAGGCATAAATGTCGGTATGCGCAATATTAGCCAAGACTGTGGCGCTATATGACGTTCTGTCCATCGGCGCTGTGCGGAGCGAAGTGACCTCGATCCTGCACGTGCCCGGCCGGTCGCCCAGCGCAATCGCTTGCTGGAAGTCGCATCCTGACTGCAAGCGTCCTCAGTGTCTGCACACTTTTCAACCTCACTTCGGATGGCGTTTCCAGGACCACGATCGGTGAGGTCCCCGGTTGCCGCCGCCGTCTCACGAATGTGCGTCACGGGCCATCGGCCTTCGGCATTCGTCGCTAAAATCCCAGTGCGATCAGTTGAAGCGCAATCAAACCGGAGTCGGCCCTCGTGGAAATTCGAGTCCTGGGTGGTCTCGCAGTACGACTCGAGGGACAGCGCCTCCAACTCGGGACACCGAAGCAGCGACTGGTCCTCGCGATGCTCGCCCTGCGTGCCGGCCGGCTGGTGACCATGGACGAGTTGGTGGACGAACTCTGGCCCGAGGAGCCGCCACGTTCTGCCGTTCCCAACGTGCGCACCTACGCGGCCAATCTTCGACGCGCCCTCGGATCCGCTCCGGGCGGGCACGCGACCGTCGTCCGCGAACAGGGCGGATACCGCCTCCGGACGGACGAGCGCAGGGTCGATCTGATCCGCCTGTCGGCGCAGTGGCTCCACGCCCGAGAGGTGGCCGACGCCGGTGATCTGGTCTCGGCGGCGGCTCTGCTCAGCGCTGTGCTCGAAGCGTGGCAGGGTCCGCTCTTCGCCGGGCTACCACTCGGCCCGTCCCTGCTCGGGGCGCGAGAGGTCGTCGAGCGCGAACGGCAGTCCGCCGTCGAGCTCCTGGCCGACCTCCACCTGCGGACCGGTCGCGCCGACCTCGCGGTCCTCCTCCTCCGCTCCCATACGTCCCAGCAGCCCGTACGGGAGCCTGCACAGGCCCTGCTCATGCGAGCCCTCATCCAGACCGACGATCTCAGCGGTGCCCTCTCCGTCTATCAGGCCACCCGCGACGCCCTCGCCGAACAGTTGGGCGTCCGGCCCGGTGCCGAGCTGGAACAGCTCCGGCGACAGGTGGTCGACACCCGGCGGACGGTTCACAAGGCGGGCTGGTTTCCCGGATCGGAGGCGGCCGGGCGTTCCGACGACCAGGGCCGGCACACCAACTGGCTGCCCCGGGTCGTGCCGGACTTCATCGGCCGCACGCAGATCGTCGAGCGGATGCTCGCCGAGATCGCCGCCGAGGACGAGGCAGCTCCAGTGATTCGGCTGGTCGACGGGATGGCTGGCTGTGGGAAGACGACCCTCGCCGTACACCTGGCCGCCCGCCTCGCCGACCGCTATCCGGACGGGCAGTTGTTCATCGACCTGCGGGGGCACTCAGCGGGTGCGTCGGTTCAACCCGCCGCGGCGCTGGTCGTCCTGCTCCGGCAGTTGGGCGTGCCGGCCGGCCGGATACCCGGCGAGCTGTCGGACCGGACGGAGATGTGGCGGCGGGAACTGGCGCTCCGCAGAGTCGTGGTGATCCTGGACAACGCGGCTGACAGCGCTCAGGTCGAGGCGCTGCTACCCACCTCAGGCGGTTGTGCGGTCTTCGTGACCAGCCGGCGCCGCCTGCTGGCTCTCACGGCACGGCCTCCGGTGTCCCTTCCGGTGCTCGCCGAGCCCGAAGCGCTGAGTCTGCTCAGAGCACTGGTCGGTGAGCATCGGGTGAGAGCCGACGTCGAGGGCGCGATGGACCTGGTGCGCATCTGCGGTCGCCTGCCGCTGGCCATCAGGTTGGCCGGTACGCGACTCGCGCACCGGCCGGCCTGGAGCATGTCCGACATGGTTCGCCGGCTCGTCGGCAAGCCGGCCTTCCTGCCGCAGTTGCAGGCCGAGGACCGGACCGTGGTCGAAGCCTTCGCCGAGTCGTACGAGCCGCTCAGCGACCCGGCGAAGAGAGTCTTCAGATCGTTTGGACTGGCTGCCGGGAGCCATCTCGACATTGCGATGATCGGCGCCCTCACGGACGTTCCGCTGGACGAGGCGGCCGAACTGGTGGACGAACTCGTCGACCGCCACCTGATGGAGGAGATCGCCGACGGACGCTACCGCCTCCATGACCTGATGCGGCAGTACGCCTTCGAGTTGAGCCTGCAGGCGGATCCCGAAACGACTCGAAGAACGGCGATGGAGAGCCTTTTGGACCACCTCGTGCATTCGGTGGTGAAGGTCTCCGCGCCGATCGACGAGCAGCGCCTCGTCAGTCAGCATCTTCGCCTGACCAGCCCCCTACGCCCCGACCTTCTCTCCATCCGACTGCCCGGCGACCTGGAATGGTTGGAGGAGCAGCGACTCAACCTGGGCGCCCTGGTCCGGCAGGCCGGGCAGGAGGGCCACGACGGGCTGGCGTGGCGGCTGGCCCGGGCAGCCTGGAGGTTCTTCTACACGCGGGGCTATTACGACGACATCACCGCGACCCATCGGGAAGGGCTGGTCGCAGCGCGTAGGTCCGGCGACCGGCATGCGGTCGCTCTCATGCACAACTACCTCGCCTCGGCCTGTGTGCGCACCGGCGCGTACCAGGAGGCGTTGGCGCACTTGAACGAGGCCGTGTCGATCCGAGCCGAGCTCGGCGATATCGAGGGCACGAACCGGGCGCGGGTGAACCTGGGGGTCGTCCACTGGCTCACTGGCCGGCTTCAGGAGTCCCTGGAGATCACCAGGTCGACGCTGCGGGCAGGTGTCCTGGACAGCCTTCCGGTGCTGCCGAACCTTGGCCTGACGCTGAGATTCCTCGGCAGGTACGAGGAGTCCATGGCGCTGAACCGGCTGCACCTCTACCTCGCCGGGACCCAACGGGACTACTTCCACGTGGCGAACGCGCTCGGCCATCTGGGCGGGGTGCGCTACCGCCTGGGTGAGAGTGCGCAGGCAGAGCGCCTGCTCCGCGCCTCCCTGGCGCTCCGGGACCGCAAGGGGAACGGGTTCGGCAGGGCCGAGGTGCTCAGCGACCTCGCCGGCACGTACCGGCAACTCGGCCGCTACGACGAAGCCATGCGGGGCCACCAGGCGGCTATCGAATCCGCCGCCAACTCGGGCGAACGCCACGTGCAAGCCGAGGCGCGCAACGAACTGGCCATGACGCTTCGGGCGATGGGGCGCCTCGAGGAATCGGCGACGATGTACCGGGAGGCGCTGGGCATCGCCACCCGCATCGCGCATCCTTACGAGCAGGGTCGGGCGCTCAATGGACTTGCCGAGCACCTGGTCACCGTCGATCCGGCCGAGGCGCGTCGATTCTGGCGGCGCGCGCTGGCCATCTTCGAACGGATGGGTGTCCCCGAACGGCACGAGATCCGCCGGCGGCTAGCCGAAGGTGCTTCCTGACCAGGCGCGGTCCGACTTATCGTTTTCTTATCGCGGCGCCCGCTACCGTCCTCCGCGTGTCGACCGAACGGGGGCGGTCCAGCCAGCGGCGGACCCGGTCGACGGGACGCCCGCCGTCAGGTTCCCCCCAGCGACTGGACGGTGGGTGGCTGAGGGAGGAGCGCGGTGCGGCGCGATCGGCACGCTCGGCACGGCGCTCCTCCCCACCGACGGTTCCGGCGGCTGGTCGGACCCGGAGGATAGGCTCGCGGCCGTGACCGATCCCGCGCAGCTCACCCACGTCGATCCGGCCGGCGCGGCCCGGATGGTCGACGTCTCCGCCAAGCCGGTCTCCGGCCGGCTCGCGGTCGCCGCCGGCCGGCTCCGCACCACGTCCGAGGTGGTGGAGCTGCTGCGCCGGGACGGCCTGCCCAAGGGCGACGCGCTGGCGGTGGGCCGGCTGGCCGGGATCATGGGGGCGAAGCGGACCCCCGACCTGATCCCGCTCTGTCATCCGATCGCGCTGCACGGCGTCACCGTCGACCTGCGGCTCACCACCGACACCGTCGAGATCACCGCGACCGCGAAGACCGCCGACCGGACGGGCGTGGAGATGGAGGCGCTCACCGCGGTGGCGGTCGCCGGGCTCGCCCTGGTCGACATGGTCAAGGCCGTCGACCCGGCGGCCTCCGTGGACGCGGTACGCGTCCTGCGCAAGGAGGGCGGCAAGACCGGCGAGTGGGTCCGACCGGAGGACCGGCCGTGATCCGGGCCCGGGTGATCGTCGCCTCCAACCGGGCCGCCGCCGGGGTGTACGCGGATACCAGCGGCCCGCTGCTCGTCGCCGGCCTTCGCGAGCTGGGCTGCGAGGTCGACGAGCCGGTGGTGGTGCCGGACGGCGAGCCGGTGGGGGCCGCGCTGCGGGCCGCCCGCGACGAGGGCATCGACGTGGTGTTGACCAGCGGCGGCACCGGCATCACCTCGACCGACCGGACTCCCGAGGTGACCCGGGCCCTGCTCGACTACGAGGTGCCCGGGATCGCCGAGGCCATCCGGGCCTACAGCCGCGACACCGTGCCCACCGCGGCTCTCTCCCGGGGGCTGGCCGGCGTGGCGGGCCGGATGCTGGTGGTGAACCTGCCCGGCTCCCGGGGTGGGGCGAAGGACGGGCTGGCCGTGCTCGGCCCGATTCTCCGGCATGCCGTCGACCAACTGAGCAACGGCGACCACTGACGAGGCACCCGGCCGGCGATAGGCTCGCCGAATGAGCACGGAAACCGCAGCTACGGCGGCCCAGGTCGCTACGCCGCCGCCAGCCGGGTGGGAGGAGGCCCGCTCCCGGGTGTACGAGGTGGGCCTCGCCGCCGCGCTCCCCGCGGTCGACCGGCCACTCGCCGACGCCGACGGCCACACCCTCGCCGAGCCGCTGACCACCCGTACCGACCTGCCGGCGTTCCCCACCTCCAGCGTGGATGGCTGGGCGGTGCGGGGGGACGGGCCGTGGCAGGTGGTCGGCCGGGTGCTCGCCGGGCACACCCCGCCCCCGCTGGCCACCGACGGCACCACCGTCGAGATCGCCACCGGCGCGATGGTCCCGGCGGGGGCCGCCGCGATCCTGCGGATCGAGGAGTCGACCCGGACCGCGGACGGTCGGGTGGCCGGCACGCCGCGTCCCGCCCCCGAGTGGCGGGAGCCGGGCGAGGAGGCGTACGCCGGGGAGGAGCTGCTGCCCGCCGGCACCCCGGTCGACCCGGCGCTGATCGGGCTGGCCGCCTCCTGCGGTCGCGACACGCTGCGGGTCCGCCGCCCGCCGCGGGCGGCGCTGCTGGTGTTCGGCGACGAACTGCTGACCACCGGCCCGCCGGGCGCCGGCCGGGTCCGCGACGCCCTCGGCCCGGCGGTGCCGGCCTGGCTGCGCCGGTACGGCTGCCAGGTGCGGGCGGCCGACGTGGTCGGCCCGGTGGCCGACACCCTCCCCGCCCACGTGGCGGCGCTTCGCGGTGCGCTCGCCGATGCCGACCTGGTCTGCACCACCGGCGGGACCATGCACGGTCCGGTCGACCACCTGCACCCGGCGCTGGCGGAGCTCGGCGCGGACTACGTGGTCAACACGGTGGCGGTGCGTCCGGGGTTCCCGATGCTGCTGGCCCGGCTGGTGGGCGACGACGGGCGGGTCCGGTTCGTGGCGGGCTTGCCGGGCAACCCGCAGTCGGCCGTGGTCGCGCTGGTCTCGCTGGTCGCCCCGCTGCTCGCCGGCCTGCAGGGTCGGCCGATGCCGGTGCTGCCGCAGGTCACCCTCGCCGAGCCGGTCCACGGCCGAGGCGACTACACCCACCTGGCCCTGGTCCGCTGGGACCGGGCGGCCGGCACCGCCCGCCCGCTGCGCCACGTCGGCTCGGCGATGCTGCGCGGGCTGGCCGGGGCGGACGGCTTCGCGGTGATCCGCCCGGGCACCAGCGGCGAGGCCGGCGACCGGGTGCCGCTCGTACCGCTGCCGTTGACCCCCGGGGAGCGGTCATGGTGAGCGCGAGGAGTGCCGGGGTTGCGAGCCCCGCAGTCGCGAACGAGGGAGGAACAGTGAGCCCGGTCGTGGGGCTCACCATCGGCGTGGTGACCGACCAGCCGCTCGACCTGGCCGCGCACGAGGCGGCGGTGGCCGACCGGCGGGCCGGCGCGGTGGTGTCGTTCCAGGGCGTGGTCCGCGACCACGACCACGGCCGGTCGGTCACCCTGCTCGAGTACGAGGGACACCCCACCGCCGAGGCGGTGCTGCGCGAGGTGGCCGCTGAGATCGCCGCCGATCCGGACGTGTACGCGGTGGCCGTGTCGCACCGGATCGGCCGGCTGGAGATCGGCGACGCGGCCCTGGTCGCGGCGGTCAGCAGCGCCCACCGGGCGGCGGCCTTCGCGGCCTGCGCCCGGCTGGTGGACGAGGTGAAGGCGCGGCTGCCGATCTGGAAGCGGCAGGTGTTCGCCGACGGCACCGAGGAGTGGGTGAACTGCCCCTGACCGGCGCACGAGGGCGGGGAACGCGGCCGGGTGGGACGGTCAGCGCCGGCCGGCGAGCTGGGCGGCGCGGACCAGCCGGTCGTGGTAGAACGCGGGCTCCGCGCCGGGGCGCCAGGGCAGTGCCGCGACGAGCACGATCAGGGCGATCGCCAGCGAGTTCTCCATCAGCGCGCCGAACAGGCCGTCCTGGTAGTGGGACACCTCGGGGAGTTGGTGCTCGTACGGCCAGATGGGCGAGACCAGGAAGAGCAGGTAAAGGGCGAGCGCGCCGAGCCCGTGCCGCAGCCCGGTGAGCGCCGGATACCAGATCGGCGGGCGCAGCGCGGGCACGCCGCCGGTGGGTGGCATCCCGGTGATCCGTACCGACAGACCGCGGCTCGCCTCGTGGCGGCGTACCGCGGCGTCGGCCAGCACGATGATCGCCGGGATCACCCAGACCAGATGGTGCGACCAGGAGATCGGGCTGATGACGTTGGCGGTCAGCCCGACCAGGGTGAACGCGGTCAACTCGTCGCCGTCGGCGCGGGCGCCGGCCGCCCGGGACAGCCCCAGCGCCAGCATCAGCACCGAGAACGCCAGCCAGAGCAGTCCGGGTGTCTCGATCGAGTCGTAGAGCCGGGCCAGCAGCCCGGCCAGCGACTGGTTGGCGGTCATGTCCGCCGCGCCGACCCGCTCGGTCTGCCAGAGCACGGTGCCGAAGTAGGTCCGCGACTCCGGCCCGACCACGGCGAACGTCGCGAGGGTCACGCCGATGGCGGTGCCGATCGCGGTCATCGCCGCCCGCCACTGCCGGGTGATCATCAGGTACGCGATGAACAGCGCCGGGGTGAGCTTGACCGCGGTGGCCAGTCCGATGCCGACGCCGGCCCAGGCCCCGCTGTAGACGTACCGGGCCAGCGCCGAGTCGGCGGTGTCGTGGTGGGTGCCCCGCTTCGCCCGCCAGCGCAGGCCGACCAGATCCGCCATGATCAGCGCGAACAGCAGCAGGTTGACCTGGCCGTATCCGAGGGTCTCCCGGGACGGCTCGATGGCGACGGCCAGCGGCGTGGCGATGCCGACGGTGAACCAGAGCGACCAGCCCAGCCGGTCGACGATCGGGCGCAGCAGCGCGGCCAGTACGACGGCGAGCGCGGCGATGCTGGCCAGGGCGTTGAGCGAGCCGGCCGCCGCGACCGGCAGCCAGGACATCGGCAGCATGACCAGGCCGGCGAAGGGCGGGTAGGTGAAGCCGAGGGTCGTCGAGGGGGCGATGAAGTCGTAGAGCCCGTTCCCGCTGGCCCACCACACCACGGCACCGTGGTAGATCCGCATGTCGAAGAAGTTGTACGGCCGCCCGAACGCGCCGATGGCGAGCCACGCCACGTAGGCGACGGCGGCCACGACGCCGCTGCGTACGACTGTCCTGCGATCGATCCGACGGGTGCCGCGCTGGACTGGAGCGAGGCGGTCCATCCGTCTACCGACGGTCGTCGGCATGGCGGTGCCACCCCCGTACCAAGATCCCACTTCCCGTCCAGGTCCCGCACGGAGCCTAGAACGGCGCCTCACGTTGCTGCCTCCCGCGTTATGCGACCGTGTCCGATCCCACACGTGTTTTTGACATTTCCATCGCGTTAACGGGTCTCGGACGGTTCAGGTGATTAGTGGCCTTGCGGGGGGTGGAGGCCGTATTGATGCAGGTCAACCCGGTATTCGGCGGGCGGAGGCCGCCGAGCGTACGGCGATCTTCGCCTCTCGGCGGGCGGTCCGGACCGCCCGCTGCACCGAGCGGCGCGAGTGGTCGATCCGGTGACCGGCCCGCCAGCGCAGTCCGGGCTTGCCCCCGGTGTCCGCGGCGGCGAGGAGCAGGCCGCCGAAGAGGCCGAGGTTCTTCAGGAAGTGGACCTGGTTGTTGTTCCGCGCCATCGGGTCGTCGTTGCTCCAGAAGGGATGGCCGGCGAAGGTGGTCGGCACCAGGGTCCCGGCGAGGACGAGCGCGGCCGGCCGGGTGAACTTGCCGGTCGCCAGCATCAGCCCGCCGACGAGCTGGGTGGCCGCGTTCGCGCGGACCAGTGTCTCGGTGTCGGTCGGGATCCGTGGGTGCAGGTTCTGGATCAGCGGGGCGACCCGGTCGGTGACCGGCTTGGCGGCCGTGACCAGCCGTCCCGGGTTCTGCAGGTTGCGGGCGCCGCTGACCACGAAGATGCCGCTCAACATGACTCGGGCGAGGGAGCGCACGGGCTTCATAAACCAGTCATACCCCGTCGGGCCGCTCACCACCCCGGCAACACTCGAACGAGATCGGCCGACATGGACGTCCGGCCGGCCCGGTCGCCGGGCTGATTTCAGCGACCGTCGCTGATGGACCGGGTTCGGACGGTAAGGTCGCGCGGGTGACGACCCTGCGACTCCGACCCGAGGATCCGGCGGACGAGGCACCGGTCGCCCGGGTGCTGGCGACCGCCTTCGCCCGCCCCGACGTGGCCACCCCGCCCGAGGTGGGGCTGGTCGACGACCTCCGGCACAGCGAAGCCTGGATCCCGGAGCTGGCCATGGTCGCCGAGTACGGCGGCGAGGTCGTCGGTTACGCGCTGCTGACCCGGGTGCGGGTGTGCAGCGACGATGCGGCGTACCCGGCCCTGGCGCTCGGGCCGGTGGCGGTCGCGCCGTACCGGCAGCGGATCGGGCACGGCACGGCGGTGGTGCAGGCGGCCCTGGATGCCGCGACCGAGCTGGGTGAGCGGCTGGTGGTGGTGCTCGGCGACCCGGCGTTCTACCGCCGCTTCGGGTTCAGCCGGGCGGACCGGCAGGGACTGACCAGCCCCTGGTCGGGGCTCGGGGAGCCGTGGCAGGCGTTGGTGCTGCCCCCGTCCACCACGGACGAGGCCCCACCGCCGGGGGGTGAGGTGCTCTTCCCGCCGCCCTGGGCCAAGGTGTGAGCCGGGTGGTCAGGCCGGCTGGGTGCGCAGGTACCGGCCGAAGTGCGGGACGGTGAAGGCGACCGTGCCGCGCTCGCCGGAGTAGATCAGCCCCTTCTTGATCAGGGCGTCCCGGGCGGGTGAGAGGCTGGCCGGCTTGCGGCCCAGCGCCCGGGCGATCTCCGCGGTGGGTACCGCCGCATCCATGTCGTCCCGGCCGTTCTCCTCCCCTTCCACCAGGGAGAGCGTCGCCATCGCCCGCATGTACTCGCGTTCGGCCGGGGTGGCCCGCTCGAACCGGGATCCGAAGAACCCGACGGCCAGCTCGGCCTCCGCCTCGGGTGCGGCGACCCGGACGTCGGCGGCGGTGATCGGCGAGCGGGGCGCGTGGTCCCAGGTGGCCTTCCCGTACGCCTGGACGAAGTAGGGGTATCCGCCGGACTTCTCGTAGAGCAGGTCGAGGGCCTTCGGCTCGTACTCGACGTCCTCCCGCTCGGCCGGCGCGCAGAGCGCCTGATCGGCGGCGATCCGGTCCAGCCGGTCGATCCGCTGGTATCGGAAGAGCCGCTCGGAGTACGACTTCGCGGCGCTGAGCACGGCCGGCAGGTGCGGCAGCCCGGCGCCGACGACGATCAGCGGCGCGCCGAGCTGGGACAGCTCGTGGCAGGCGGCGCAGAGCGCGGAGACGTCCTCCGCGCCGAGGTCCTGCATCTCATCGATGAAGATCGCGACGCCGGTGCCCACGTCGGTGGCGACTGCCGCGGCGTCGGTGAGCAGCTCGACCAGGTCGATCTCGATGTCCCCGGAGTCGGCCCGGCCGCTGCTGGCCGGCACGTCGATGCCCGGCTGCCAGCGGTCGCGCAGCTTCGGCGCGGCCCCGCCGCGTCCGGTGGGCGCGGTGCGCTGGGCGAACGCCTTGAGCACGCCGAGGAAGGCGTCGATCCGGTCCGGGGCGCGGTGCCGGGGTGCCAGCTCGCGGACCGCCATGTGCAGCGCGGCGGCGATCGGCCGGCGCAGCGACTGGTCGGGCCGGGCCTCGATCTTGCCGGTGCCCCAGAGGTGGCTGATCGCCTGCGAGCGGAGGGTGTTCAGCAGGACCGTCTTGCCCACCCCGCGCAGTCCGGTGAGCATCAGGCTGCGTTCCGGGCGGCCCCGGGCGATCCGTTCCAGCACCACGTCGAAGACGTCCAGCTCGCGTCCCCGGCCAGCGAGTTCGGGCGGGCGCTGGCCGGCACCGGGGGCGTACGGGTTGCGGACCGGATCCACGAATCGCAGAGTATCGGGCCGTCTAGCTGAGAGGCTAGACATCCGTAGATGGGGCTACCGGCGTGTCGGGCTCCTCGACAGAAAACTAGGGCTGTCTAGCATCCACGCTAGACAGCCCTAGTTTTGGTTACCGTCGGCCGTGCCGTCGCGTCGCAGGCCAACGGCGCAGGCCAGCGGCGCAGGTCAGCAGCGCAGCTCAGCAGCGCAGCTCAGCGGCGCTTGAGGCAGAGCACGAAGTCGAGGGTGTCCAACTCGCTGTCGAAGAAGTACCAGTCGGTGTAGCCCTCGACCTTGCCGCACTTCGCCTCGGCGTCCTTCTGGCCGCTGGTCGGACCGTCGAACCGGCGCAACACCTGGTAGGTCTTCGCGCCGCACTCGCTGATCGCCAGCTTCGGCTGCTGCCCGTCCACGCCCTCGTTGCGGACGCACTGACCCGCCTTGACGAAGCGCGAGTCGGTCGAGGTCGCCGGAGCCGGGGTGGTGGTCGCCGGATCGGGGGACGTGCTCGCCCCCGCGGTCGGATCGGCTGCCGCGGAGGCCGGCGCGCCGGAGCCGCTCACCCGGGCCGGCTCGTCCCGGCCGAGGACCCAGTACGCCCCGGCGCCGCCGAGCACCAGCACCGCCAGCCCGGCCAGCACCGCGACCAGCCGGCCCCGGCCGCGCTTCGGCGGCGTCGGCTCGGCGTACGGCGTCGGCTCGGTGTAGGGCGGCTGGCCGGCGTGGGGCGGATGAGCGGCGTACGGCGGTTGCTCGGCGTACGCCGGCTCGGCGTAGCCGGGCGCGGTCGGCGGGTACCCCTGGTGGGCCGGCTGCCCGGTGTCCCAGCCGACGGTCGGCTCGTGCCGCTGGGCGGGCGGCTCGCCCCACCCGCGCGGCTGCCGGGCGTACCCCGGGTCGTAGCGAGGGTCGGCCGGCGGGGCGTAGTCGTCCTCGGGTCGCCGTCCGTCCCACGGGTCGGGGGAGCCGCCACCCGGTGGTCCGAAATTCGACATGGGAGGTCCTCCTGGATACGCCAGTGGGTGAGAGGCCGGCCACCAACCGGGGACACCGTGCCCTGGTCACCGTAGCCTGGTCCACCGATGAGCTCACGCCCCACAGCTGCGACGTCGACCGTCGACCACGCCCCCACCGCCGCCCGTCCCGCGTTCGTCTGGACCGCACTGGTCCTCGTCTACGTGCTCTGGGGCTCGACCTACCTGGGCATCCGGGTCGCGGTCGAGTCGCTGCCGCCGCTCACCTCCGCGGCGATGCGGTTCGCCGCCGCCGCTGGAGTGCTCGCCCTGGTGCTCCGGCTCCGCCGCGGGCCGGGGGCGCTCCGCGTCGATCTTCGGCAGCTCAGGTCCGCCGCCCTGGTCGGCGTGCTCCTGCTCGCCGGCGGCAACGGGCTCGTGGTCCTCGCCGAGTCCGGCCCGGCCGGCGTGGCGCTGCCCTCCGGCATCGCCGCGCTGCTGGTGGCCACCGTTCCGCTGCTGGTCGTGCTGCTGCGTACGCTCGGCGGCGACCGGCCCCGGCTGTGGACCTTCGCCGGGGTGGCCCTCGGCTTCGTCGGGCTCGTCCTGCTCGTTCTTCCCACCGGTGGGCCGGGCAGCGTACCGGTGGTCGGCGCGCTCACCGTGGTCGTCGGGGCCACCTGCTGGTCCGTCGGCTCCTATCTCTCCGGACGCATCCGGATGCCCGCCGACCCGTTCGTGGCCACCGTCTACGAGATGGTCGCCGGCGCGGCGGCGCTCACCGTGCTCGCCACCGTCCGGGGCGAGCTGCGCGACTTCTCCCCGGCCCAGGTGACCGGCCGCTCCTGGGCGGCGCTGTTGTACCTGATGGTGGCCGGCTCGTTGGTCGCCTTCACCGCGTACGTCTGGCTGCTGCACCACGCCCCGATCTCCCTCGTCGCCACCTACGCGTACGTGAACCCGGTGGTCGCGGTGGCGCTCGGCGCGCTGTTCGCCGCCGAACCGGTCACCACCCAGGTGCTGCTCGGCGGGGCGGTGATCGTCGCCGGGGTGGCCGTGGTGGTGACCACCGAGCGTCCCCGCCGGTCGGTCGACCGGGCAGCCCGGGAGGCCGTCCGCCGTTGAGCAGGGCCCCTCTCCCTTCAGATCAGGCGGAGCTGGCGGTCCTTGGGGCGGCGGGGCTCGGCCTCGCCGAACCGTTCGAAGAGCCCCGGGTCGATCACGTCGAGAAACGGTGACGGGCGGCACTCGCGCTCCGACCCGTGCCGGATCCGCCGGGCGGCGTGACTCACGTACAGCCGGTCCTGCGCCCGGGTGAGCCCGACGAAGAAGAGCCGGCGCTCCTCGGCGATCGCGTCGTCGCCCGGCTCCGACCCCGGCCAGCGCAGCGGCAGCAGCCCGTCCTCCGCGCCGACCAGGAAGACCACCGGAAACTCCAGGCCCTTGGCCGCGTGCAGGGTGAGCAGGGTGACCGCCTCGGCGCGCGGATCCAGGGCATCCACCTCGGCCCCGGTGTCGAGTTGGGAGAGGAAGACCCCGAGGTCGTCGCCGCAGCGCCGGGCCAGCGGGGTGAGCAGGTCCACCGCGGTGCGGACGTCCTCGGGGCGTACCGAGCCGGCGCCGTCGAGCGTCGGCACGGCGAAGCGTTCCGCCAGGATCTGCCCGGCCAGCCGGACTCGGGCGGCCAACGAGCCGTCCAGCCCGGCGTGCCGCAGCTCGCGGGCGATCGCCGTCACCCCGGGCCGGTCGCGGAGCCGGTCGTGCGAGCGCTTCTGCACCGGGATGTTGGCCCGGGCCAGGGCGTCCACGATCGGTGCGGCCTGCGAGTCGGTGCGGTAGAGCACGGCGATGTCGGAGAACGACAGCGAGGTGGACCGGCCGTCGATCCGGCCCGAGTCGAGCGAGCGGTGGGACAGGCCGCCGACCAGCTCGTCGACGGTGCGTACCACGAAATCGGCCTCGTCCGCGACGGAGGCCGCGGCGTAGCGACCGACCAGCGGGGCCTCCGGATCGAGCCGGGCCGGGTCGAGCCGGCGGCCACGGACCAGCGACGACGGCGCGATGGCCTGCACCGCGGCGGCCAGGATCGGGGCCGAGGAGCGGTAGTTGCGGTTCAGCCGGACCAGCCGGGCGTCGGTGAAGTCCTGGGAGAAGCGCAGGAAGTAGCCGACGTCCGCGCCCCGGAACGAGTAGATCGCCTGGTCGGGGTCGCCGATCGCGCAGAGGTTGCCGTCGGCGGGGCTGAGCAGCCGCAGCAGCTCGTACTGGACGGCGTCGACGTCCTGGTACTCGTCGACGAAGATCCACTTCCAGCGCTCACGGTACTCGCGGACCAGCTTCCGGTCCGCCATCAGCAGCGCCACCGGCAGGGTGAGCAGCTCGTCCAGGTCGACCAGATCCCGCTTGCGCAGCAGCGAGGTGTACCGGTCGTCGTCGTCACCGGCGTCGGTCCGGGCCGCCGCGCGGTCCGCGTCGTCGGCGATGCGGAAATCGGCCGGCAGCCCGGCGGCCGCGGCGTTCTCCCGCAGGATGGTCAGCCCCAGCGAGTGGAAGGTGCCGACCGTGATGTCCTCGGCGACCGGGCCGAGCAGCCCGTCCAGGCGGTGCCGCAGCTCCTCGGCCGCCCGGCGGGTGAAGGTGATCGCCAGGCACTGCTCCGGGAAGACGTTCAGCTCCGCGCAGAGGTACGCGATCCGATGGGTCAGCGTCCGGGTCTTGCCGGTGCCCGGACCGGCCACGATGAGCAGCGGGCCACCCGGTGCGGAGGCCGCCACCCGCTGCATCGCGTCGAGCCGGTCCAGCAGACCGGTGCCGACCTCCTCCATGCCGGCGAGCATCGGCTCGAAGGGCTCGTGCGGAGAGGGCACCGGCGCGATCGGTGGCGGCGGTGGCGGGACGGGCTTCCGCTTCGGCTCCGGCTTGGCCGTCGCCGGGCGCTTCGCCTTCGGCTTCGGCGCCGGCTCCGCGGGCTTCCGCGGCGCGGGCACGGGTACGTCGAAGAGGGTGTCCTGCGCGTTCGGCGCGGCACCGCCACCCAGCTCGGCCGGGTCGAACAAGGTGATCACCCCGTACTCGCCGTCGTAGCCCGGGACCCGGCGCACCTCGCCGCGGCGGAGCCGGCCGATGCCCTCGGCGAGCAGTTCGCCGCCGACCCGGCCGATCTCGTCCAGCGGGGTGTCGGTCAGGATCTCCAGCTCCGGGCCGAGCGCGGCGATCAGCTCGTTGAGCTTCCCCTCGACCTTCTTCGACCGGGCACCCACCTTGTTGATCTCGCCGAGGATCTCGGCCAGCGGCACCAGGTGGGTCACCTCGCGGGCGTGCGCCGGCCGGTGCCCCTCAGGCCGGTCGGCCAACTCCTCCACCCGGCTGAGTACGCCCACCGTCAGCGGCTTGCCGCACTCCGGGCACCGGCCGCCGGCCTCCCGGGTCCGCTCGGGCGCCCAGTTCACCCCGCAGAGCCGGTGACCGTCGGCGTGGTACTTGCCCTCCTCCGGGAAGAACTCGACGGTGCCGGCGAGCCCGTCCCCGGTGCGCAACGCCTCGCGGATCGCGAAGTAGTCGCGGGCCGAGCTGAAGACGGTGGCCTCGCGGGCCAGCGCGGGCGGCGAGTGCGCGTCCGAGTTGGACACGAGCTGGTAGCGGTCCAGGCTGCCGACCCGCCAGTTCATCTCCGGGTCGGAGGAGAGGCCGGTCTCCACGGCGAAGACGTGCTCGGCCAGGTCGGCGTAGCAGTCGGCGATCGCGTCGAAGCCGGACTTCGAGCCGAGCGCGGAGAACCACGGCGTCCAGATGTGCGCCGGCACCAGGTAGCCGTCCGGGCTGGCCTCCAGCGTGATCTCCAGCAGGTCCCGGGAGTCCAGGCCGAGGATCGGCCGGCCGTCCGACCCCAGGTTGCCGATCCGCCCCAGCGCGGCGTTGAACCGGGCCACCGCGTCCAGGTCCGGCAGGTAGATGAGGTGGTGCACCTTCCGGGTCCGGTCGTCCCGCTTGTAGATCGTGGAGATCTCCACGCTGAGCAGGAACCGGACCGGGTCCGCCTCCGCCGTGCTGGCCAGCCGGGGTGGCAGCCGCCGGGCGATGTCCCGCTCCGCATCCGGGCTGAGCCGGAACAGGCCGGGCTCGGCCGGGTGCAGCGTCTCGCGGAGGTGGTCGTACCAGGCGGGATGGGTGAAGTCACCGGTGCCGAGGACGCCGACGCCCTTGCGCCGGGCCCACCATCCGAGGTTCGGCAGGGTCAGGTCCCGGCTGCACGCGCGCGAGTACTTCGAGTGGATGTGCAGATCCGCGACGAACGGCGGGAGGCCACCGGGGGGTACGGCGCTGAACGGAGGCACGCCGCATCCTGCCACGAGCCGTCCCCGGCCCGCCCGCCGCCACGCGTACGCGTGACCTGAGCAATCCCGTGCTGGACCCGGCAGCCGGTTCGGGCTATTGGGTGCGGAGTTCGACGAGGGTCACCTGTGGCGGCGCGCCGACCCGCACCGGCGGGCCCCAGAAACCGGCGCCGTTGGTCACGTAGACCTTGGTCCCGTCCACTTCGCCGAGGCCGGAGACCACCGGCTGCTGAAGCCCCACCAGCAGGTTGAACGGCACCATCTGCCCGCCGTGGGTGTGCCCGGAGAGCTGCAGGTCCACGCCGTACTTCGCCGCCTCGTACGCGGCCACCGGCTGGTGGGCCAGCAGCACCACCGGTCGGCTCGGGTCCCGGTCGCCGAGGGCGGCGGCGTAGTCGGCGGGGGCGGCCAGCCCGGTGCCGGCGGCGGTGACGTCGTTCACCCCTGCCAGGTCGAGTACGCCACCTCGGGCCCGGATCTCCTGGCGCGCGTTCTGGAGGACCCGCAGGCCGAGCCGGTCCACCTCCTGGACCCATTCCTCGACGCCGGAGTAGTACTCGTGGTTGCCGGTGACAAAGAAGCTGCCGTATCGGGACCGCAGGTCGCGCAACGGTTCCGCCGCCGCGCCCAGCTCGGCGACCGAGCCGTCGACCAGGTCACCGACCACCGCCACCAGATCGGCGTCGAGCCGGTTGATCATCGCGACGATCCGCTCGGTGTGCGACCGCCCGCGCAGCGGCCCCAGGTGGATGTCGGAGACGGTGGCGATCCGCAGCCCGTCCATGCTGCGGGGGAGCTTGGCCAGCGGGATCTGCACCCGGTCCAGCTGCGGCGGTCCCATCGCCGTGCGGACGCCGTACCCGGTGAGGCTGGCGGCGGTGAGCCCGGCGAAGATCGCGGCGCCCCGGGTGAGCAGCAACCTGCGGGACGGGTCATGGTCGGGGGCCGGGGCGGGTGCCTCCGTGGTGCCGGTCGGCGGCGGGTCCGCGGGGCCGGTCGCCGGCCCGGCGGGCGGGTTGGCCGGCGGCTCGGCGAGGGCGACGGACGACGCCCGGGCGAGGCCGGCCGTAGGGCCTTCCGCCTCGGTGGTCGCGGCGTCCGACGGGCCGACGGCCGCTGTACCGGCGGGTGCTCCCGCCTCGGTGGTCGCGGCATCCGGCGGGCCGGCGGCGCCACCGGCCCCGACCGGCGCCGGCCGGCCGACCCGGGTGGCGTGTGCCCGGCGCCGCAGCGCCAGCTTCGCCACCGCCAGCGGCACTTCCAGCACCAGCAGCAGGACCAGCAGATAGAACATCAGGGCCAGCCAGAGGTAGCCCGGCCAGGCCAGCCAATGCACCCCGCCGCGGGTCGCGATCATGGTGGCCGGCACCAGCAGCGCCAGCAGCAGCAGCGCTATCCCGCCGACGCGCCGCCAGCGTCCGGGCCGAGTGGTGTCGCGGATCAGCCGCTTCCACAGGTAGAGGTGGATCAGGGCGGTGACGAGCACGGCGAAGCCAAGGAACGTTGCCATCGCCAACACGCGAGCCTCCTCAGCCGCCCGCGAACGGGGGCAGTACGTCGACCGTCGCCCCGGCCGGCAGCGGTGCCCGACGATCATGGCAGGCCAGGCCGTCGACCAGGAAGCTGGCCGCCTTCAGCACGGTGCTCAGCCCTTCGCCGTGCCGCTCGGCCAGCTCGTCCACCAGCTCGTCGAGGGACCGGCCGCCGGAGACGGTCTCCTCGGCCCGGCCGGCGGCGGCACGCGCGCCGGCGAAGTAGCGGACGGTCAGCTCCACCGGTCAGCCTCCGATCGCCGACATGGGCCGGGCGGGTTGCAGGAAGGCCGGATCGTCGATGCCGTGCCCGGCCCGCTTGCCCCACATCGCGGTCCGCCAGCGGCGGGCCAGCTCGGCGTCGTCCACCCCGGCGCGCAGCGCGCCGCGCAGGTCGGACTCCTCGGTGGCGAAGAGGCAGGCGCGGACCTGGCCGTCGGCGGTGAGCCGGGTCCGGTCGCAGTCGCCGCAGAAGGCTCGGGTCACACTGGCGATCACCCCGACCCGGGCCGGTCCGCCGTCCACCAGCCAGGTCTCGGCCGGGGATGCGCCCCGCTCGGCCGGATCGGTGCTCAGGTCGAACTCGGCGCGCAGGTCGGCCAGGATCTGGTCGGCGGTGACCATCCGGCTGCGGTCCCAGCCGTGCTGCGCGTCCAGCGGCATCTGCTCGATGAACCGCAGCTCGTAGCCGTGCGCCAGGGCGAACCGGAGCAGCGCGGGGGCCTCGTCGTCGTTGACCCCGCGCATCAGCACCGCGTTGACCTTCACCGGGGTCAGCCCGGCGGCCGCCGCGCCGGCCAGCCCGGCAAGCACGTCATCGAGCCGGTCCCGCCGGGTGAGCTCGGCGAACCGGGTCCGGTCCACCGTGTCGAGCGAGACATTCACCCGGTCGAGACCGGCGGCGCGCAGGGTGGGCGCGAGGCGGGCCAGGCCGATGCCGTTGGTGGTCAGGGAGATCCGGGGCCGGGGTCGCAGCGCGGCCACCGCCGACACGATGCCGACCAGGCCGGGCCGGATCAGCGGCTCGCCGCCGGTGAAACGCACCTCGGTGACCCCGAGCCGGTGCACCGCGACGCGGATCAGCCGGATGATCTCGTCGTCGGTGAGCAGCTGCGGCCCGGAGAGCCAGGGCAGGCCCTCGGCCGGCATGCAGTAGGTGCAGCGCAGGTTGCACTTGTCGGTCAGCGAGACCCGTAGGTCCCGGGCGACCCGACCGTACCGGTCGACGAGGACTCCGTCGGTCGTCGGGGCGGTGGTCACTTGTCGACCGTAGCGCGTCCGGCGCCCCCCAGCGCACTGTGGGCGGCGGAGACCACCGCATCCCGGTACGCCGCGCCGAACAGGGCGGCGTGCACCAGCAGCAGGTGGAGCTGGTGCAACGGCACCCGCTCCCGCCAGCCGTCGGCCAGCGGCCATGCCTCCCGGTAGGCCGCCATCATCCGGTCGAGGTGCGACGGGCCGCCGAAGAGCGCCAACTGCGCCAGGTCGGTCTCCCGGTGGCCGCCGTGCGCCGCCGGGTCGACCAGCCAGACCCGGTCGTCCGCCCCCCAGAGCAGGTTGCCCGGCCAGAGGTCGCCGTGGATCCGGGCCGGCGGTTCGTCCCCGCCGAACTCGCCGATCCGGCCGATCAGCTCCTCGACCAGGCTGGCGTCCGCGCCGCTGAGCGCGCCGTCGTCGACCGACATCTTCAGGTACGGCATCAACCGACGGCGGGCGAACCACGCCGACCAGGGGCCGGGGTCGGGGGTGTTGTCCTGCGGCAGCGCACCGATGAATCCGGGCCACTCGGCGCCGAAGGTGGGCGCTCCGGCCCGGTGCAGCCCGGCCAGCTCGCGGCCGAACCGCTCGGCCGCCTCCGGCGTCGGCTCGCCGGGCTCGACCCAGTCGAGCGCCAGCAGTTCCGGCAGCGCCACCACCACCTCCGGTACGGCCACCGTGCCCGGCTCGCGCAGCCAGCGGAGGCCGGCCGCCTCGGTGGCGAAGAAGTCCTCCGGCACCGGCCGGGCCGGCTTCTCCGGCCAGGTCTTGGCGAAGATCGAGTGCCCGTCGTCGAGGGTGAGCCGGGACGCGGCGCAGATGTCCCCGCCGGAGACCGGCGTCTCCCGGATCCGCTGGTGGGTCAGGAAGGCCGGCAGGTGCTCCGGGTGTGCCCGCAGGTACGCCAGGTCCATGAGCGCAAGGTAGCCGGTCGGGACGGTCCTCGTGGGGCGGTGAGCGGTTCGGACGCCTGCCGTTCGGCGCTCACCTGCATCGATACTCTCCGTATCTGTGGATAACCCGCGTGTCGTCCACAGGGCCTGTCGCGCCGGCATCCAACCCCCGCACGCTCCCGGCATGACTCCCACCCCGCGCCCCCGGCTCGCCGTCCGCTCGCCCGCCGACCTGATCGCCGCCGTGCCGTACCTGCTCGGCTTCCACCCGGCCGACAGCCTGGTGGTGGTGGCGCTACGCGGCCGGCGGGTGGTCTTCGCCGCCCGGGGCGACCTGCCCGAACCGGGATCCGACCCGGGTCCGGCCGCCCGCCATCTCGCGCAGGTCATCGCCCGGCAGGGCAGCGAGGCCGCCACCGTGATCGGGTACGGCCCGGCCACCCGGGTGACCGGCGCGGTCGACGCGGTGGGCGAGGCGCTGGACGACGCCGGGCTGCTCGTCCTCGACGCCCTGCGGGTGACCGACGGGCGCTGGTGGTCGTACCTCTGCACCGAGCCCGAGTGCTGCCCGCCCGACGGCACCCCGTACGACCCGGGGGCCAGCGAGGTCAGCGCGGCGGCCGTCTTCGCCGGTCAGGTGGCTCTGCCCGACCGGGCCGCGCTGACCGCACAGGTGGCCGCGCTCGACGGGCCGGTCCGGGTGGCCATGCGCCGGGCCACCGTCCGGGCGCGCCGACGCCTGGCTGAGCTGACCGAGGAGGCGGCCGAGACCGCGCTGGCCGGTGGCCGCTCCGTACGCTCCGCGGGCGTCGCGGCGGTGCGCGACGCGTTCCGCCGGCACCGGCGCGGCGAGCGGCTGGGCGACGACCAGGTGGCCTGGCTGACCGTGCTCCTCACCCAACTCCCGGTACGCGACCACGCCTGGGAACGGACCGACGGCCGGGACGCCGACATCAGCCTCTGGACCGACGTGCTGCGCCGGGCCGAGCCGGAGCTGATCGCCGCCCCCGGCAGTCTGCTCGCCTTCGCGGCCTGGCGGGCGGGGCACGGTGCCCTGGCGGCGGTGGCCCTGGAACGCGTGCTCGCCACCCGCCCCGACTACTCCCTCGCCCTGCTCCTGGACGACATGCTCCGCCGCGGGATGCCGCCGTCGGAGTTGGACGGCTGGCCGGCGGTCGGTTTCCCGGGGGTGGTCCGCCGCCGCATTCCGCGCCGGCGCATCTGACGTTGGCGCTCCGGGAGGTCGCGTCACTCACGCAGGCTCCCTGGCGTTCCCACTATTCGCTGATCCGTGCTGCGCCCGCGTAGACGTTCATCGTCCGGCCGCGTAGGAAGCCGACCACCGTCATGCCGGCCTCCTCGGCCAACTCGACGGCGAGGGTGCTGGGCGCGGAGACCGCCGCCAGCAGGGGCACTCCGGCCATCCACGCCTTCTGCGTCAGCTCGAAGCTGGCCCGGCCGGAGACCAGCAGCACGTGCCCGGCCAGCGGCAGCCGGTGTTCCCGGACCGCCCAGCCGACCACCTTGTCCACCGCGTTGTGTCGGCCGACGTCCTCGCGCAGCACCACCAGCTCGCCGGCGGCGGTGAAGAGACCGGCGGCGTGCAGCCCACCGGTCCGGTCGAAGGCGCGCTGTGCCGCGCGGAGCCGGTCCGGCAGGGCGGCCAGCAGCTCGGCGGGCACGCGGAGCGGGTCGTCCCGCACCGCGAAGAGCGAACGGGTGCGGACGGCGTCGATGCTCGCCTTGCCGCACACCCCGCACGAGCTGGTCGTGTAGAAGTTGCGGGCCGGGTCGGTGGTGGGCTCGGGCACGCCGGGCGCCAGCACCACGTCGACCACGTTGTACGTGTTCGGCGTCTCCGCCCCGGCGCAGAGCTGGGCGGTGTGCACGTCGTCGGCGGACCGGATCAGGCCCTCGGTGAGCAGAAAGCCGATCGCCAGGTCCAGGTCGTCGCCGGGGGTACGCATGGTCACCGCGAGCGGCTTCCGCCTGCCGGGGCCCGCCGGGCCGACCCGGATCTCCAGCGGCTCCTCCACCGCCAGGGTGTCCGGTCGCCGTACCCGGGCGCGCCCGTCGGCCGCCGCGTCGAGATCGATCCGGAGCACACCGCGCCGGTCAGTCGCCCGTCCCATCCCGCCATCCTGCCGCGCGCGGTCCGCCACCCGCACGGCGATGCCGCCCCCGCGCCGCGTGGGTCCTGTCGGAGGGCGGACGGAGCTCCCTGCGGTTTACCGTGGGCGGGTGACGGCGTACGCGGCGGTGGTGCTGTCGGGCGGCGCGGCCCGCCGGATGGGCGGGGTGGACAAGCCGGCGCGTCCGGTCGGCGGCCGGCCCATGCTGCACCGGGTGCTGGCCGCGGTCGCCGACGCCGCGCCGCGGATCGTGGTCGGTCCGGCCGGCCCGCTCCCCGACGACGTACGGCTGACCCGCGAGCGCCCGCCCGGCGGTGGCCCGGTGGCCGCCACGGCTGCCGGGCTGGCCCTGCTCGCCCCCGGTACGACCACGGTCGCCCTGCTCGCCGCCGACCTTCCCCTGCTCACCCCCGGGGCCGTGGCGGACCTGCGGCGCGCGCTCGACGGGTCGACCGCCGACGGGGCCTGCTACGTGGATGGCGACGGCCGCCGCCAGCAGCTCTGCGGGGTGTGGCGGGTCGCCGCGCTGCGGGCGGCGGTGGACCGGCTCGCCGCCGGGCGGGGCGGCACGGTCGACGGGGCTCCGGTACGCGGGCTGCTGGCCGGCACGACGGTCCGGGAGGTGGCCTGGTCCGGCTCCGGGCCGCCGCCCTGGTTCGACTGCGACACTGACGAGGACGTACGCCGGGCCGAGGAGTGGACGAGATGACGGTGATGGACGACTGGGTCACGGCAGCCTGCGCCGAGTTGGGGCTCGACCCGGGCGACGTGTCGGTGCCGGTCGTGCTGGACCTGGCCAAGGACGTGGCCCACCAGGTGCTGCGCCCGGGCGCGCCGGTCACCGCGTACCTGCTGGGGGTGGCCGTGGGGCGCGGCGGCGACCTGGCCGCGACGGCTGCGCGGCTCGGTGAGCTGGCCAACTCCTGGCCGCTCGACCTGGACGGCACCACGCCCGCCGAGTAGCCCCCGGCCGTGCCGACCCACGCCTCGGGCGCGGGAGAGGCGGGCCCGCGGCGGGGCGTTTTGGGGTGGCTGTCCGATCCTGGTCCGCCGTGATTCGACCCCCACCCGTCCGTGGGTAGGGTGGCCGTGACGGACGGAGGCGATCATGACGGCTGACCACCCCTCGGTGCCGACCGGTGAGCCCGCCGGCGGTGTGCCGGAGCAGTACGAGTCGATCCTGCTGGACGAGCCGACCACGGCGGACCTCCGGGCCAAGGTGACCGAGGCCTGGCGGGAGTTCGCCCGCGCGCTGGCCGACCGGCTGCGCGACCTGCCGGCCGGTACGCACCTGGAGCTGACCCTCGACCCCACCGCCTCCGGGACCGGGGACGCCGTCTACTCGATCAGCGTGGACGTCGGCGAGGAGGGCCGGCTGTCGGCGCGGGCCGTGGGCAACGCCACCCTGCCGCAGGGATACCGCCTGGACCGGGCCGCCGTGGCCGACATGATCGCGCTCGGCTGGTCCCCGCCCGGGGTGGTGGAGGGCTCCGGCGAGCAGTTCGGGCTGGACTGCGCGGTCGACGAGGCCGCCCGGCTGGCGGCCGTGCTCTCCCGCACCCTCCGCGACGTCTACGGGGCGCCGCACCCTGCCTTCCTGGTCTATCTGATGCATGACGCCGAGGGCGAGCCGCTGTCGGTGGAGCCGCTGGGCACCGCGCGGAGCGAGTTCGGCCCGGGCCGGGACGTGGAGGCGGACCTCGACGAGGCGCTGGCCGCGGCGGCGACCGCGCAGGCCGGCGGGAACGACGTGCTCGCGCTGGAGGAGCGGGTCCGGACGGTCGTCTCCACGATGCTCAAGTCGAATGCCGACCAGTTGCAGATCGACTCGGACGGCGACATCAACATCCGCGCCGGCTCGGCCATGGTCTTCGTCCGGGTACGCGACAACCCGCCCCTGGTCGACGTCTTCTCCCCGGTGCTCACCGAGGTCGAGCCGACCGAGCGCCTCTATGTGAAGCTCTCCGAGCTGACCAACCGGATGCCGATCGGCCGCCTCTACTGCGCCGACGACACGGTGTGGGCCTCGATCCCGGTCTTCGGCCGCAACTTCCAGCCCACCCACCTGATGCTCGCCGTCCAGGTGATGACCGGCCTGGCCGACGAGCTGGACGACCGGCTGCACGGCGAGTTCGGCGGCCGGCGCTTCTTCGGCGAGGCCGACAAGCCCTCCCGCGCCCAGCCCGAACACCGCACCGGCATGTACCTCTGACATTCGGGCGCCCGCGCGGAGAGCGCGGGAAGGCGTCAGAGGTCGAGGAGGGTTTTGCCGACGGTAGCGCGGGACTCGATGGCGGCGTGCGCGTCGGCGGCCCGGCCCAGCGGGAAGCGCTGCCCGATCAGCGGGCGCAGCCGCCCGGCCGCCGCCTCGGCGAGCACCTGCTCGGTGAACGCACGCAGCTCGGCCGGCGCGGCGGACGGCCGGAGCAGGGTCACTCCGCGGGCGGCCGCGAGGTCAGCGGGCAGGTCCGCCCAGGCGCCGCTGGCCAGCCCGAAACTGAGCATCCGGCCGCCCGGGCCGAGCAGGTCGAACGCCTCGCCGGCGAGCCGGCCGCCCACCCCGTCGAAGACCACGTCGATCCCGCCGGTGGCGGCGCGTACCCGGGCGGTCCAGTCCGGCTGCCGGTAGTCCACCACCGCGTCGAGGCCGCGTTCGCGGAGCAGGGCCACCTTCCGGGCACCCCCGGCGGCGGCCACGACCCGGGCTCCGGCGGCCGTGGCGAGCTGCGTCAGCAGGATGCCCACCCCGCCCGCCGCCGCCTCGACCAGCACCCGCTCGCCGCCGCGCAGCCCGGCCGCGTCCACCAGCATGGCGGCCGTACGACCGTCGGCGAGCAGCGCCACCGCCTGGTCCAGCGGCAGCCCGTCCGGCACCGCGAACGGCGCGTCGCGGTCGACCACCACGCGCTCGGCGTACCCGCCGGAGCCGCCGGTGCTGCTCACCACCCGTCGCCCCACCAGCGCCGGGTCCACGCCGGGGCCCACCTGGGTGATCACTCCGCCCACCCCGTTGCCGGGGATCAGCGGCAGCGACCCGGTGAACGGTCCGAACCCGGTCGATCGGAACATGGTCTCCACGAAGGTGAGGTTGGCGTGGGCGACCTCGATCAGCACCTGATCCGCTCCGGGTGCCGGGTCCGGCGCCGGCCCCGGCACCAGCGCCTCCGGGCCGCCGAACTCCCGTAGCCACACCGCCCGCACGCCGCCTCCTCCCGGCCGGGGACGGGTGCCCCCGGCGTTCCACCGGCGTCCAGTGGACAACCTCAAGCGGGGATGAGGTCAAGGACGGCGGGTGGGGCCGGACCGACGGTATCCGGACCCACCCGCCGGGGGAGGGAGGAGGAAGGTCGAGCGCCGGTTGGACGACGGCGCGCCGCCGCGGGTTCCCGAGTGGGCCGAGGCCGCGCTGCGGGAGACGGTGACGACCGGGGTCAGCCCGCGGACGGGCCGACCCCGGGGGACTCGACCAGCCGGGAGAGCACGATGGTGCTGCGCGACGAGGTGACGAAGGACTCGGCCCGCAGCCGTTCCAGCGCCTCCTCGAGGTGGGCGATGTCGGCGGCCCGCAGGTGCACCAGGGCGTCCGCCTCCCCGGAGACGGTGTAGGCCCCGACCACCTCGGGATGCCGCCGTGCCGCGGCACCGATCTGCGCCGGGGTGGTCCGGCCGGCGCAGAAGAGTTCCACGAACGCCTCGGTGGTCCAGCCGACGGCGGCGGGGTCGACGACGGCCGTGAAGCCGCGGATGACGCCCGCGGATCGGAGCCGGTCAACCCGACGCTTGACCGCGGGGGCGGAGAGTGACACCCGCGCGCCGATGTCCGCGTACGAGGCGCGGGCATCCGCCACGAGCAACGCAATGATTCGCTGGTCAACCGCGTCTATCTGCAACGTTCCGCCTCTGGGAAGCAATGGTTGTGGCTGTTACCAAAGTTGTACCGTACCTACTCTTGGTGACCGTGAACCAGCAGCGAGTCCCGCGAAAGCGGACATACCTCATGTGCTCGCCCGAGCACTTCGCGGTCGAGTACGCGATCAACCCGTGGATGGACGTGACCGCGCCGGTTGACGCGGAGCTGGCGGTCAAGCAGTGGGACCGCCTGCGGGAGACGCTCGTCGGCCTCGGCCACGAGGTGCACCAGCTCAGCCCCGAGCGCGGGCTGCCGGACATGGTCTTCGCGGCCAACGGTGCCTTCGTGGTGGACGGGACGGTCTACGGCGCCCAGTTCAAGCACGAGCAGCGGGCCGCCGAGGCCGCCGCGCACCGGGCGTTCTACGAGGCGAACGGCTGGCGGTTCATCGCGCCGAGCGAGACCAACGAGGGCGAGGGCGACTTCGCGTACCTGCCGGACGCGCACGGCGGGCTGATCCTCGCCGGCCACGGTTTCCGCACCGAGCTGGCGGCGCACGCCGAGGCGCAGGAGGCGCTCGGCCGACCGGTGGTCTCGCTGCGCCTGGTCGACCCGCGCTTCTACCACCTGGACGTGGCGCTCGCCTCGATCGACGACGAGAACATCGTCTACTACCCGGGCGCCTTCTCCGCGGCCAGCCAGAAGGTGCTCGCCCAGCTCTTCCCGGACGCGGTGCTCGCCGACGACTCCGACGCCCTGGCCTTCGGCCTCAACCTGGTCAGCGACGGGCTGAACGTCGTGCTGAACAGCGAGGCGACCCGGCTGGCCGGCAAGCTCAAGGCGGCCGGCTACCACCCGGTGCCGGTCGAGCTGGCCGAGCTGAAGAAGGGCGGCGGCAGCGTGAAGTGCTGCATCGCCGAGCTGCGCCACTGACGCGCACCGGACACCGAGCACGGAAACGGGCGGCCTCCCCGCGGGGAGGCCGCCCGCTCGGCGTACGAGGGGTCAGCCGAGTGTGGCCAGCTCGGTGATCACGACATTCGACAGCATCCGGCCGTCGAGCTGGACCTTCCGCAGGTACCACTTCTGCTGCGGGGTACGCGGCTGGTTGAACTGCCAGGGCCCGCGCGGGCTGTCGATCTGGCCGATCTTGCCGAGCGCCAGGTTGACCTGCTGCGGAGTCAGGTCCCCGCCGGCCAGCCGGATCGCCTTGTCCAGCACCTGCGCGGCGTCGTACGAGGCCATCGCGTAGGTGGTCGGCGAGGTGTTGTGCGCCTTCCGGTAGGCCGAGGCGAACACCCGGTTGGCGGTGTTGTTCAGATCGGCCGAGTAATTGAGCACGGTCTCGATGCCGTGCTTCACGATCAGCGCCCGCTGCTCGCCGAGTTCCCCGTCGTCCAACTGGCTGAGCACGGCGCCTTCGGTGAGGAAGCCGGGGGCGTAGATCGGCCCCCGGTAGCCCTCGGCGTAGAGCTGTTTGATGAACTGCACCGCCTGCGTACCCGCGTAGTGGCAGAGGATCGCATCGGGCCACTTGTTGTTCTTCAGCGCCTTGTGGATCGCACCGGAGAAGACCGCCTTGCCCAGCTCGGCCTTGTCCGGGGTGAGAATTTCGCCGTCGATCGGCCGGCGGCCCTCTTCGTAGTAGCCGCGCCGGAAGCCGTCGATGACGTCCTTGCTGCTCGAGTTCGACGGGGCGAAGACCGCGATCCGGCTGGACTTGTCCAGCGACTCCCGCAGGTACCGGCCGAGCGCCTCGCCCGGCTCGTCGAGCACGTACGACGTACGCCAGATGTAGACGACGCTCTGCAGGCTGGCCGGGGACGCGTTGGAGCCGACCAGCGGGACCCGGGCCTGCTCGACGGCGTCCCGGATACCGGACATGACGGCGGAGCTGACCACGCCGGTGAGCGCGATCACCCCCTCCTTGAGCAGCCGGTCGACGGCGGCCTGGCCGCTCTTGGCGTTCTCGCCCTCCTCGGCCTGCACCACCGTGACCGGGTGCCCGCCGAGCTCCTGGTCGTTGAGGCTCAGGAAGAGCTGGAAACCGTTGACGATCTCGTCACCGATGGCCTTGTTCGGGCCGCTTCCCGGCACGATGAGCCCGATCTTGATCGGGCTGCCCGGAGTGCCCGTACCTTCGGTGTCGGAGCCGCAGCCCGCCGCCAGCCCGGTGGTACCCAGCGCGGCCAGCAGTTGAAGAGCCCGCCTGCGGTTCATCTACGACACCGATTCCTTCCCGAAAGGGCTGCCAGGAAGCACGCCCCCTCGGGCGTTCTACCTGCTCGGCGACGCTGCGTCAATGGCAGGAAGATCATCGTGTAACGACCGCAACCTGTCGATTACCTGCGGCCATGCCGTCGACTCCGGGTCGATGAGCCCGAAGTGCTCGCATTCCGCCAGCTCAACCAGGGTGGCGGGGGTGTTGGCGGCTCGGGCCGCAGCAACCCAGGAGCGGCTGATCCCGACCGGGACCTGGCGGTCCAGCGTGCCGTGCATCACTACGGTCCGTGCTCGGATCGGTACCAATGCCGATGGATCCGCTGCCGCGTACCGGTCGGGCACGTCAGCCGGGCCACCGCCGAGCAGCGCGGCCACCGCCCCACCGTCCAGGTCCAGCCGGTACGCCTCGACGAGGTCCGCCACCGGGGCCAGCGCGAGCACGCCGCCGACCGTGCCCGGGGCGTGCGCGGCCACGTACAGCGCCAGGTGCCCGCCCGCCGAGTGGCCGACCAGGATCGGTGGGACGGGCGCCACCAGGCCGGGCAGCGCGGCGCCGGCCAGCCCGGGCAGCGCGGCCACCCCGGACAGCACATCGGTGAGGGTGTGCGGCCAGCCCCCGTCCGGCTGACCGGTGCGCCGGTACTCGAGCTGGGCGACCGGGTGGCCGAGCGCCGCCAGCGCGGCGGCCATCGGGCCGGTGTGGGTGCGGTCGTACTCGGCTCGCCAGAACCCGCCGTGCACCACCACGACCAGCCGCCGGGCCGGGCCGTCGCCGGCCGGCCGGCGCAGGTCGGCGAGCTGGTCCGGGTGGTCGCCATAGGCGACCGTGACGTCCGGCGGCGGGGCCGGCCGGGTCAGCACGGCGCGCGGGTCTGCGGGCATGACGGCGACCGTAGCGCGCCCCGGTCGGGTGGCTCCGGTCCGGTAGCCGATCCCGGCGCGCGCCGACGACCGCGGCTGGGTAAAGATGGGTCCCATGACCGAAGCGCGTTCCGCCGGACAGAACGACGAACAGGACAACGACGGCATCCCCGGCACCGTGGTGGTGGTCGGGCCGGACGGCCGACCGGTCGGCACGGTGCAGACCGACGAGGGGCAGGGCGAGGACCCGACCCGCCTGGTCGAGCAGCCGGCCAAGGTGATGCGGATCGGCAGCATGATCAAGCAGCTGCTGGAGGAGGTCAAGGCGGCCCCCCTCGACGACGCCAGCCGGCACCGGATGCGCGAGATCCACGAGCGGTCGATCGTCGAGCTGAAGGAGGGCCTCGCCCCCGAGCTGCGCGAGGAACTCGAGCGGATCTCGCTGCCCTTCACCGAGGACAAGGCACCCAGCGAGAGTGAGCTGCGGATCGCCCACGCCCAGCTGGTCGGCTGGCTGGAGGGGCTGTTCCACGGCATCCAGGCCGCCCTGGTCGCCCAGCAGATGGCCGCCCGGGTGCAGCTGGAGCAGATGCGCTCCGGGCGGGCCGCCCTGCCCAGCGGCCCCGGCGGGGTGGCCCCGGGGATGCCGGGCATGCCGCCGACCAACGAGGGGCATGCCCCCGGCCAGTACCTCTGACCGGCCGGGGCGCGTCCGCGCCCCCGGCCGGCGACAACCCCAGCGCGGCTGGCGGCCATAATTTCGGCCTGCGCGCCGTCAGGCGGCGCTCCGGACCGAATGAAGGCCGGGCGGCCATGTAATTCGGCCTCCGCGCCGTCAGGCGGCGCTCAGCCCACCCCGAAGACCTGCTCCAGGTACGCAGCCACGCCGTCGGCCGAGTTCGGGCCGGTCACCTCGTCGGCGATCTCCAGCACGGCGGGGTGCGCGTTGGCGACCGCCACCGCCCGGCCGGCCCAGGTCAGCATCGGTACGTCGTTCGGCATGTCCCCGAAGGCGAGCACGTCCCGCTCGTCGACGCCGAGCCGGGCGGCGTACCAGGCCAAGCCCGCCGCCTTGGTCACCCCGGCGGCGGAGATCTCCACCAAGCCGCTGTACGAGGAATGGGTCGCCTCGGCCAGCCCTTCCAGGGCCGCCGCCACCACCCGTACGAAGACGTCCGGGTCCTGCTCGCCGGCCCGGGCGAGCAGCTTCACCGCGGGAGCCGCCAGCAGTTCCTCCGGCGACTCCACCGCCCGGATCGCCTCGACGTCGGCGTCCCAGCGCAGCGGATAGTGCACCTCGTGCCGCATCTGCCGGCTGTTCACGATCTCCACCGCGAGGCTCACCTCGGGCACCGCGGCGCGCAGCCGGCGGGCCACCTCGGCGAGCAGCTCGGGCGCGAGCGGGTCGGCCCGGAGCACCTCGTCGGTGGCCGGGTCGTAGACCACCGCGCCGTTCGCGCAGATTGCCGGCAGTGGCTCGGCGAGCTGGTCGTACACGAGTTGGAGCCAGCGGATCGGGCGGCCGGTGACCAGCACGACCGGCGTGCCCGC
The DNA here is from genome assembly GCF_042870725.1 of Micromonospora sp. NPDC006431. Classification (NCBI taxonomy): domain Bacteria; kingdom Bacillati; phylum Actinomycetota; class Actinomycetes; order Micromonosporales; family Micromonosporaceae; genus Micromonospora; species Micromonospora sp. NPDC006431. The sequence goes on along the minus strand of NZ_JBIAHQ010000001.1, from coordinate 81,300 downwards.
CGCGGCGATCCGGGCCAGCACGTCGGCGGTGCGTGGGCTGAGCGTCCGGTCGTCGCGCAGCAGCGTGCCGTCGATATCGGTGGCGATCAGCCGAGGTACCTCTCCCATCACCGGGAGAGTAGTCGGTCCAGGTAGACCGCGACGCCGTCGTCGTCGTTGCGCAGGGTGATCTCGTCGGCCGCCGCGCGGACCTCCGGGTGGGCGTTGGCGACCGCCACCCGCCCCCAGCCGGCCCACGCGAACATCGGCAGGTCGTTCGGCTGGTCCCCGAAGACCAGCACCTCGGCCGGGTCGACGCCGAGCCGCTCGGCGATCACGCTCAGCCCGGTCGACTTGTCCACCCCGGGCGGGCAGATCTCGATGAAGCCGAGGCCGGCCTGGGTGAGCGTGGCCAGCCCCGGCGGGACGATCCGGCGGGCCATCGCCAGCAACTCGTCCACGTGGTGGTCGGCGGTCCGGGCGAACGCCTTGATCACGTCGCAGGAGAGGCACTCCGCACGGCTGCGCGCCTCGAACCGGTCCTGGTACGGCCAGCTTGCGTGGTAGTCGCCCCAGAGCGGCGCATCGTGCTCGTCGGAGGCCTCCACCATGACGGTCAGCGGCCCGACCGCGGCCTCCAGGTCGGCGAGGATCCGGGCGAGCACGGCACCGGAGAGCCGCTCGTCCCGCAGCACCAGCGGGCCCGTCGGGTCGCTCTGGTCGACCACGCGGCCGCCGCCGGCCATCACCAGGAAGTCGGCGGCGCGGATGTCGTTGCGGGTCAGCTCGGTCAGCCGCGGTCCGCGGCCGGTCGCGCCGACCACCGGGATCCCCGCGGCCCGCACCCGGTCGAGCACCCCGTGGGTGTACGCCGAGACGGTGTCGTCGCTTCGGACGAGCGTGCCGTCGAGGTCGGTGGCGATCAGCTTGGGCAGTCCCGGGCGGGTCATCGTTCCTCCTTCGCCCGCCGCCGTCACGCCGGCCGTCCTGGTCCTCGATGCCGCGGCCGCTGGACGGCGGGCAGCAACCGTATCTCGCGGAACGGGGCCCAACCATGGCTTTTCGGCGAATCGGGCACCAACCCACGACGGACGTCAGGTGTCCGACGTCCGGGCCCGCCGGGCGTGCCGATCCCGCCGACCCGGGCCGGCGGTTCGGGACGACCGCGCCGGTTCCGAACGGTTCAGTGCGGCAGCTCGGGGCGGGCGAACGGGCTGGTGGGCTGGACCGTCAGGTCGGCCGGCGCGGGCAGTTCATCGTCGGCCGACCGGCGCCGGCCCCGGCGGTCGCGATCCGTCGGCGGTGACCCGGCACCGGGCAGGTCCTCCCGCTCCGGCGTCGCGGCCACGGCCCGGCCGGACAGGTGCAGCGCGGCGGCGAACAGCACGGTGGCCACGAAGGCGGTGACCAGGCCGCGCCCGTAGTCGACCCGGAAGCCGTCCTCGGGCGAGTAGAAGAGGGTGCGCTGACCCGAGTCGTCCAGGGTGACGGCGGCGGCGGTCAACAGGGCGAACACGGCCGCCGCGAGGCCGAGGCCGGCCACCCGGGCGTTCTGCCGCGCCGCACCGGTGCCGCGCAGCGCGAGCGCCACCGCGCCGGCCAGACCGAGCAGCCCCACCAGGTAGCCCACCCCGAAGCCGCCCACGTCCCCCACCCCGCCCGGCACCCGGATCGTGGTGTTCCCCTCCGGGCCGCCGTTCGGGATGGTCATCACCAACCACTCACCGATCAGCGAGGCGACCGCGGCCACCGCGCCGAGCCCGGCGAGCACCGGCGGCAGGCGGTGGTCGCGAGCCAGTCCGGCCAGGGACCAGCCGACCCGGCCGGCGGGCGGCACACTCTCGTCGGCACCCCACTCCACGATGGTCGTGCCGTCGGACCGGTGGTCCTGCCTGGGGATGGGGAGATCCTGGGACATGGGCACCCTTCCGCGTGCGCGGGCCTGCGTCGAATCATGACACAGCCGATGCGCGGCGACGGGGACCGCGAGTCGGCGTCCGGCTCGTCACTGGCCGGTGCGGCGCCGTCCGGTTTCGGTTAGCGTCGGTGGCATGCCTATCCGTACCGCTTCCGCACGCTGGCAGGGCAACCTCACCGAAGGGGCCGGCACGGTCCGCACCGGCAAGGGTGGCCTGACCGGCAACTACTCCTTCAAGTCGCGTTTCGAGGAGGGCGAGGGGACCAACCCCGAGGAGCTGATCGGCGCAGCGCACGCCGGCTGCTTCTCGATGGCCCTCTCCAAGCAGCTCGCCGACGCGGGCGCGACCGACACCTCGGTGGAGACCACCGCCAAGGTGCACTTCGACAAGACCGACGCGGGGATGACCGTCACCCGGATCGACCTGGAGACCGTCGGCCAGGTCCCGGGCATGGACGAGGCCCAGTTCGGCAAGCTGGCCGAGGCGGCCAAGGAGAACTGCCCGATCTCCCGGCTGCTCTCCCCGGGCGCGCAGATCACCCTCAACGCCCGCCTGGCCTCCTGACCCACCGTCGCGCCGCCCGGAGCCGGGCGGAGACCGCGGATCTTGGGGCGTGGGTCCGGGCGGCGCGGTGGGGGAGAATGGGCGGGTGGCCGTGGAGATGAGCCGTGAGCGGTTCGAGGAGCTGGTCGGCGAAGCCCTCGACGAGGTGCCCGAGGAGCTGCTCGGGCTGATGAGCAACGTGGTCATCCTGGTTGAGGACAATCCACCACCGGGCGAGGACCTGCTCGGTCTCTACGAGGGGCACGCGCTGACCGAACGGGGCTGGGACTACTCCGGCGTCCTGCCGGACCGCATCCTCATCTACCGGAACCCGATCCTGGGCATCTGTGACACCGAGGAGGACGTGGTGGACGAGGTCGCGGTGACCGTGGTGCACGAGATCGCCCACCACTTCGGCATCGACGACGAGCGGCTGCACGCCCTCGGCTGGGCCTGACCGGACGCGCCGCCCGCTCCGCTCGGCCGATCCCCGGTGTTGCGCGGTTCCCCTAATCTGCGGGCAGGCACATCCCGATGCAGGAGGAAACCCATGCGCAGCGCGCTGTTCTCCGCGGAGAACCTTGAGAAGGAGTCCCAGCAGCCGGGCATGCGGCTGCAGAACTCCAAGATGCTGAAGATCGAGCTGAACGGCGAGGCGATGGCCCGGGTCGGGTCCATGGTCGCCTACCAGGGGCAGGTGCAGTTCCAGGCGCTCGGCTCCGGCGGCATCGGCAAGTTCATCAAGCAGCGACTCACCGGTGAGGGCGTCCCGCTGATGAAGCTCACCGGCCGGGGCGACGTCTTCCTCGCCGACCTCGCCAAGGACGTACACATCATCGACCTGGAGCCCGGCGACGCCCTGTCGATCAACGGCTCCAGCGTGCTCGCCTTCGACTCCACGCTGAGCTACGACATCAAGATGGTCAGCGGCATGGGCTTCGCCGCCTCCGGCCTGTTCAACTGCGTCTTCACCGGCCACGGCCGGATCGCCGTCACCACCGAGGGCACCCCGGTTGTGCTCAACGTGGACGCCCCGACCTACGTCGACCCGCAAGCCGCGGTCTGCTGGTCGGCCAACCTGCAGACCGGCTACCACCGGGCCGAGCAGCTCGGCCTCGGCACGCTGATCGGCCGCCGCACCGGTGAGGCGTTCACGATGAGCTTCGCCGGTCAGGGCTTCGTCGTGGTCCAGCCGTCGGAGGAGCGGCCGGTGCCGGGCAGCGGTGCCCAGCAGGAGCAGGGCGGCCTGCTCGGCGGGCTGCTGCAGTGACCGTCGGGTGCGCGGGACGCCGGTCCGGGTGTCCCGCGCACCGTCAGCTCAGCTCCCCCGCGCGCAGGCGGGACAGCCAGGCCGCCGCGTCGGCGTAGTCGGCGTCGGAGAGGCCGGCCGGGGCGGGGACCGGACGGTCGCTCACCGCCGCGGTCCAGCGGTTCCGGGGGTACGACCCGAGGAAGCGCACGCCGGCACAGACGCGGTGCAGCCCCTGCAACGCCTCGCCGAGGCGCACGTCGGCGACATGCCCGGTGCAGTCGAGGAAGAAGACGTACCGGCCGAGCGCCTCGCCGGTCGGGCGCGACTCGATCCGGGTCATGTTCACCCCGCGTACGGCCAGCTCCATGAGCACCGAGAGCAGCGCGCCGACCCGGTCATGGGCGATGTAGATCGCCAGCGACGTGACGTCGTCGCCGGTGGGCGGCGGGGGTGGGCCCGGGCGGGACACCAACGCGAATCGGGTCACCGCGTCCGGGTGGTCGGCGATCTTGTCGGCGAGCACGGCCAGCCGGTGCCGGCTCGCGCCGATCGGGGCACTGATGGCCGCGTCGTACTCGCCGGCGGCCGCGCCCGCCGCGGCGGCACCGTTGGAGAGCACGTCGATCACGGTCGCGTCGGGCAGGTGGTCGCGCAGCCAGCCCCGGCACTGGGTGGACGCCTGCGGGTGTGCCGCCACGCTGCGCACCTCAGCCAGCGACGCCCCGGGCCGGGCCGCGAGCACGAACTCCACCGGCAGGATCACCTCGCGGGTGATCACCAGCGGCTCGCCCTCGGCCAGCTCGTCAAGGGTCACCCCGACCGCGCCGCCGATCGAGTTCTCCAGCGGCACCAGCGCCGCGTCCGCCTCCCCGGCCCGTACGGCGTCCAGCGCCTCGCCGACGCTGCGGGCCGGCGTACGGCTGCCGCGCTCGGCGGCGGGCACGGTACGCAGCGCCTGCTCGGCGAAGGTGCCCTCGGGACCCAGGTAGACGAAGCGGGTCGGCGGTGTTCCCGGCATGGCGACCAGCCTACGCACCAGGGGTGCCGTCGCAGGCCAGGGTGCGGATACCGGATGGGGCGATCGTGCGCACCTCGACGCCGCAGACGTCCGTCCCCGCGGTCACCAGCTCCAGGTCGGTGGGTTTGCCCCGGGTCACCACCTGGAGTTCCTCGTGCCCGGTCACCTGCAGCACCGTGTACTGCCATTCCTCGGCGCAGAGCGGCCCGGTCCGGACCGTGACCCGGACGCCGCGGGACAGCACCCGGGCCGGACCGCGCAGCAGCGACACCACCCGGTCGCCGGAGGGGCCGGAGCGGCAGGGTGTGGCGGCCTGGTCGGTGGGGGTGGGGGCGAGGGTGGCCGGAGCGCTCGGCGTCCCGGTCGGCGGGGTCGGGGTGGGTACGCCGGTGGCGGTCGGGACGGGGGTGGTGGGGGCGGTCGACTGCCGCAGCTCCGGCGGAGTGCCGCAGGCGCCGAGCAGCAGCGCGACCAGGACGGCCGGGATCGCCGGCAGGGTGAGCCGCGCCACCGGGGCGGTCAGTGGGCGGCGGGTGGAGGGGTTGGGTGCGGTGGGGGGCACGGTCCGATCCTCGGCACGACGGACGTCATTGCGGCCGGCTGGCCGAGCCCATCGTAGGAGGATCTTCCGATCGGGTGAAGGTCACGCGTGGAACCGGTGCCCGGCCCGCTCCAACGCGCTCGTGGCCTCGGCCAGCCGCACCGCGGGCACCAGCACGTGGTCGGTGTCGTACGTGGAGAAGGCCACCACGTTGACCCGGGCCCGGGCGAGCGGGTCGACCAGCGCGGCGAGGGTGCCGGTGACCGGCGCGTCCTGCGGGCCGACCAGGCGCAGGCAGCGCCAGTCGGTCTCGACGTCCGCGTGATCGGGCACCCGGCCGGTCGGGCAGATCAGCGAGATCCCGTCGGCGGTCCAGCTCACCGTCACCACGTCGGCGGCACCCAGGTCGCTCCAGACCTGTGGCGGCAGCGTGGCGCCGGCCGGCAGGCGGCACACGGCGTACTCGCCGGGCAACAGAGCGACATCGAGCATGATGGCACCTTACGGCCTCGGTGGGGGCCGGCCCCAGCGTCGGCCGGTGCGGCGAAGGCCACATCGCCGCAGGTCAGACCGCCGAGAAGAAGGTCAACGAGCCGGCCACCTCGCCCTCGGCGAGCACCGGCGTGGAGATGGCGTCCACCGTGGTGCCGGCGTCGGCTCCGGGGCCCTGGACCCGGAGCAGGCCCCGGGCCAGCCGGCCGGAGTGCAGGGCGAGCAGCGGCGGGATCTTGTCGGTCTCCTGCTCGGTCAGCTCGCTCGGCTGGGCGCTGAAGTCGACCAGGCGCAGCCCGCCTTCCAGCAGCGGCCGTCCGATCACGTCCTCCGGCGCACCGAGACAGAGCAGGTCGCAGCCCGCCAAGGAGATCGCCACCACGGTGGTGTCGGCGTCGATCAACAGGCACGGCTCGGCGGCCCGGGAGACCGTGCCGGACCACTGGCCGAAGTTGTCGAACTCCTGCTCGGTCGGTGTCCCCGCCGCGGGCACGAGCACTTCCGAGAGCGAGAGTTCGACGTGGGCCACCGCGCCTCCTATGTACACCGACGGTCTGTCCACGCTAGCCGGTCGTCACGACGACCGCCCGACCGCGCTGGATCCTCCGGCCGCCGGTGCCGCTCGGCTGCGGCGGAGCCATGGGACAGGTGTCGGTGCGAAGAGTGCCCGGTGTCGGGCGGCCGGCGACGGCGCGGGCCGACGGAACCACCGGGGCGGGTCCGTGGGCCGCGTGGCGTCGCCGGAGACGTTACCGGCGGGCGGCCCGCTTGTCAGCGGCCGTTCGGCCCTCGTCGTACCACCGGTAGTCGGCTGCTGGACGGTACGTGCCGTTGAGCCACGTCGACGGGTGCTGGGCGACCCGGGAGAGCTTTTCGGCGGTGGCCGGGCTGATCCGGTTGCCGGCCGCCACGAGCAGCCGGTCCAGCTCCCGGTGGGTGGCCATGAGGCAGTCCTTCGGCAGGCCGTAGACGCTGATCACCCCGGAGCCGACGAAGGTCAGCACCGGGGTGACCGGGATGGGCAGGCCGACCGCCTCGGAGAGCGCCTTGCTGGCCCGCTTGGCGTCCCGCCGGGCCTCGGCCACATAGGGCGGACGCTTGCCGTTGATCTGCACCACGTCGCCGGCGACGAGCACGCGGGCCCGGCCGTGCTCGGCGATGGTGACCGCGAAGAGGCCGCTCGGCCCGATGGCGAGGAACCCGGCCCGCTCGTCCTGACCGCGATCGAGGAGCACGTCCGCGACGTCCGTCCGGGGCCACTCGATGACGTGCCAGGCCGGACCGAGGTGGTTGAGCTGGCCGAGCGCGCGGGCCCCGGCCGCCTCCAGCCGGCGGGCGCCCCGCTCGGCCCGGCGACGACGGGCCCACTCGAGTGGTGTCGGTCGGGCCGGCTCGAGCACCGGGGTGGCCTCGACCCGGGGCGGTGGCACCGCCACGGGTGGCAAGGCCCGGGTGGGTACGGCTTGACGAGCGGGAAAGACAGTCATCGCGACCTCCGGCAAAAGGTCCCTCGAAGTTACGTCTTCACTACCCTACGTTGCGGACCCCGGTGGTCGGCAAGTTGGAGCACCGGAATGAGTGCGGATGAATGCCATATTCATTCACACTTCTTTTCCGGATGGTGCGGAAGCCCTGCCCTACGCTGCGAAGGTGACCCACTACGTGGACAGCGAGGTCGCCCGGCTCGGCACCGTGCTGCTGCACCGTCCCGGGCCGGAACTCGCCCGGCTCACGCCACGCAACAACGACTCGTTGCTCTTCGACGCTATCCCATGGGTGGGCCGGGCGCAGGAGGAGCATGATGCGTTCGCGGCCGCGCTGCGCGCCCGGGGCGTGGAGGTGCTCTACCTGTCGACGCTGCTGGCCGAGACGCTCGCCCTGCCGGACGCCCGGGCGGAGCTCACCGAACTGGTGCTGCGCTCGCCCCGGCTGGGCGACACGCTGCGCCGACGGGTCGCCGACCATCTCGGATACCTCGACCCGGCCGCGCTGGCCGACGTGTTCATCGCCGGGCTCGCCCACGAGGAGCTGCGGATCGGCCGAGACCGGCCGGGCGGTCTGGTCTGGACACTGATGGACCGGCACGACTTCGTCATCGACCCGTTGCCCAACCTGCTCTTCACCCGGGACTCCTCGGTGTGGATCGGGGACCGGGTCGGGGTGACCAGTCTGGCCATGCCCGCGCGGCGGCGGGAGAGCGGGCTGACCGACGCCATCTACCGGCACCATCCGCGCTTCGCCGGTACGCAGTTCGTCTACCACGCCGAGCTGGAGCACCTGGAGGGTGGCGACGTGCTGCTGCTCGCGCCGGGCGTGCTCGCCGTGGGGGTGGGCGAGCGGACCACCCCGGCCGGGGCCGAACGCCTGGCCCGGCAGGTCTTCGCCGCCGGCCTGGCCCACACCATCCTGGTCGTCCCGGTCGCCCAGGAGCGGGCGACCATGCACCTGGACACCGTCTGCACGATGGTCGACGTGGACGCCGTGCTGATGTACCCGAACATCGCCAGCTCGCTGTCGGCGTACACGGTGATCGCCGGGGTGGACGGCGACGAGCCGCGGGTCGACGGCCCGGCGCCGTTCCTGCGCGCCGCCGCCGACGCGATGGACCTCGACCAGCTCCGGGTGATCGACACCGGCCTCGACCCGGTCACCGCCGAGCGGGAACAGTGGGACGACGGCAACAACACCCTCGCCCTCGCGCCCCGGCTCTGCGTGGGCTACGAGCGGAACGCGGAGACCAACGCCCAACTGGAACGGGCCGGCATCGAGGTGATCGCCATCGCCGGCTCCGAGCTGGGTTCCGGCCGGGGCGGGCCGCGCTGCATGTCCTGCCCGCTGGTCCGCGAGCCGCTGCGCCGCTGACGACGACGGGCCCCGGTCGACACCGGGGCCCGTCGAGCGAAGGATCGGGTCAGCGCAGGGTGAGCTGGCGGCCGAGGAGGCCCTGGCGGGCCCGGCGCCCGGCGGCGTCCAGCGGCGCCTGCTCCTCCAGCGCCTCGGCGTACCGCTTGGCGAACTCGGTCACCGGCTCCTCCCACTCGGCGGCCGGGACCTCCTCGGGCAGGTCCCAGACCGGCACCAGGCGGCCGTGCGCCCGGAACATGCCGGCGAACCGGGTGCGTTCGCCGAGGGTCAGCGTGCCGGCCACGCTCAGCCGGGACAGCGCGTCCAACGCCGTGTCCTCGTCGTCCGGCAGGACCCAGCGCACGTGCGCCTTCTCCGGCACCTGGCACCAGTACGCGGCCCGCGCCGCCGCCAGCTTCACCGTCGGGTAGACCGCCGCGTTGGCCCGCTCCAGGGACGCCTGCACGGTCGGGTCGTCGGCCGCCCCCGGGTCGAGCCAGAACTCGAACCCGTCGTGCATGGTGATCTCCAGCGGCCCGTCGACCAGGATGTCCTGGAGGCGGGGGCCCGGACCGGGCAGCGGCGGCACCGCCACCTGGCCGCCCGGTTCGGTACGCAGCGCGCAGAGCAGCGCGTCGGCCAGGTCCCGGGAGACGTCGCCGGACTGCTGGTGCCGCTGGAGCCCGATGAAGACTCGCCCGTCCGGCTTGGTCATCGCCGGGGCGGCCATCGGCAGCACGGTGGCCAGGGTGACCGGTCGGTCGCCGTACTCCTCGACCAGCTCGGGGGTCAGCCGCAGCGGCGCGGAGGCGGCCGGGACCAGCTCACGCAGGGCGATCCACTCCGGCTCGTCGGCCAGCCCCTCGAACGGTCTGGGCACGAAGACGTCGCGCACCTTCTCCCGCTTCGGGGTGGCTTCGGCGGCCCGCTGGCTCTTTCGACGCTTGCTCACGCGCCCGCCTCGCTTCGCTCTGCGGCCGCATGAGCCTCCATGGCACTGCGCCTGATGATTCGCTCGCTGCGCTCGCTCATGCAGCCGCCTCGCTTCGCTCCGCGGCCGCATGAGCCTCCACGGCACTGCGCCTGATGATTCGCTCGCTGCGCTCGCTCATGGCGACACAGCCTAGATGCCGGAGAAGACCGGTGGGCGCAGGACCCACCCCTCCTGGGGGCTCCGCTCAGCCGGCGATGGCCAGGCCCGGCTGGGCAGCGACGGCCCGGTCGAACTCGGCCCAGACGCTCTGCCCGAGGCCGTCCCGCTCGACGCCCCAGCGACTGGACAGGCCGGCGACGATGTGCAGGCCGCGCCCGTCGATCGCGTCCGGGGTGGCCGCCCGGAGCAGCGGGCCCGAGGCGGAGCCGCCGTCGGTGACCCGGAGCTGTACGCAACGGCCGTTGGCCGTCGGCCGCAGCCGCCAGGCCACCCGGACCACGCCGCCGGGCAGCGGGTCGGCGTGCCGGACGGCGTTGCCCACCAGCTCGGCGAGGACCGCGACCAGGTCGGCCAGCAGGACCGGGGGGACGACGTCGGCCAACTCGCTGGCGAGCCGGTGCCGGGCCAGGCGTGCACCGGTGGCGTGATGGGGCACCACCACGCACCACGACCGTTCGGCCGAACCCGTCGACACCGTGTTCCTTCCACCCCCCGCTGCGCCCGGGTCACCCCCGGGGCAGCCGCACCTCTGCGACCGTACCCCCACCGGCCCTCGGTCGGAGGGATACCCATCCATTCTGCTGTTCAACGATCTGGCGGACGAGATACAGCCCCAGTCCGGCCCCCGGGTAGCGCCGGCGGTCACCGGACTCCCCCTGCCAGAACCGGTCGAACGCCCGTTCCACGTGTTCCGGCCGGATGCCGATGCCCCGGTCGGCGACCCGGAAGGCGACCATCCGGCCGCTCGCCTCGGCGGACACCTCGATCGGGGTGTCCAGCAGCGAGTACTTCCCGGCGTTGGTGCTCAGCTCGGTCAGCACGGTGGCCAGGCTGTGCCGGTCACCGAGCGCCTTGGGCAGGTCGACCGGCAGGGCGAGGACGATCCGGTGCCGGACGTCCGCCGGTAGGTCCGACACCGCGGCCCGCAGCGCGTCGCCGAGGTCGAACGGCGCGGCCGGCTCCCCGCCGGGCCGGCTCTCGGTGGCGGCGGTGAGCAACCGGTCGACCAGCCGGGCCAGCTCGTTGGCCCGCTGCCCGATGATCCGGGCGGCGTGCCGCCGGTCGTCGTCGCTGAGCGACTCCCAGTGGTCGGTGAGGGTGTCCGCGTACCCCTTGATCACGGTGACCGGGGTACGCAGCTCGTGGCTGGTCACCGCGACGAAGAGGTCCCGGTCGTGGTCGCGGCGTTGCTGGTCGGTGATGTCGCGGAAGGTGGCCACCCGCAGCGTGCCCGGGCCGGGCAGTTCCCCGGAGGTGATCCGCAGCCAGCGGCCGTCCGGCATCCGGTGGTCGAGCACCTGCCCGGGCGGGGGGAGCGGGAACGGGAGCGGACGGTTCAGCGCGTCGGCGGGCGGGTGGCCCGTCACCTGGGCGGCCGCCGGGTTCCAGAGCCGTACGTGGTGTTCCCGGTCCACCACGGCCAGGCCGTCGGCGAGCGCCGCCACCACCGGGCCGTCGCCGTGCACCGGCAGGCCCGTCTGGTCGCCGTACATGTGGGCGATGCAGGCGGCGATGTAGCCGAGGACGGCGTGGTGGGAGTCGTCGAGCGCGGCGTCGGCCGGGTAGAGGGCGTGCAGTGTGCCCACGGTGTGGCCGCCGACCTCGGCCCGCGCCGCGATCATCCGGCGCAGGCCCCGCCCGGCCACCTCGTCGGCGAGCGCGCTCGGGATGCGGTCGACGCGGACCTCGCGTACCGGGGGGCCGGTGAGGAGGCAGACGGTGGCCGGGTCGGTGGCCGGCAGCGGGCGGCCGATGAGCGACTCGGCGGTGCCGGTCGCCGCGATCACCCGGCCGCCGGCGGGGGCGAACTCCACGAAGGCCAGGCTGGCCGCGCCGACGGCGGGCTGAACCACCCCGAGCAGCCGAGTGAGCACCGGCAGGCCGGACTGACCCGAGTTGATCATTTTGAGCACGCTGTCGTGGCCGGCGATGAGGGCGGCGTAGTCGGTTCGCTCCGGCATGTCCCGAGTGTGCCGCGCCGACCGGTCCGGGAACACCCCTCTGCCGGGCGGGCGGGACCGGCGGTGGGGCGGCGCGCCCCGGCTCAACGGCCCAGCCGGGCCAGCGCCCGGGCGGGCCGGTCGGTGATCACGCCGTCCACGCCGGCGGACAGCACCAGTTCCAGGTCCGCCGGCTCGTTCACCGTCCAGACGTAGACCTGATTGCCGGCGGCCCGCAGCGCGGGGACGAGCTGTGGCCGGGCCCGGACCAGGCCGATCCCCGGGCCGGCGATCCGGGTGCCGAACGGCAGCCGACCCAGCCGCAGCCAGCGCGGGAGCACCTCCAGCAGCAGCACGGTGGGCAGGCCGGGCGCGAGGTCGCGGATCCGGCGTACGGCGAGCGCCGAGAAGGACATCACGGTGACCCGGACCGGATCGTCCGGTCCCGGGTCGGCCAGGCCGTACCGGCGCAGCAGGCCGACCAGCCGGCGTTCCACGTCCCCGCCGTACCGGGAGGGGTGCTTGGTCTCGATCAGCAGCCGGACCGGCCGGCCGGCGGCCAGCACGGCGTCGAGCAGCCGTTCCAGGGTGAGCAGCCGGGTGTGCGACTCGTCGAGCGGTTCGTCCCCTTCGGCCGCCATCCCGCCGGGATGCCAGGAACCGAAGTCCAGCAGCTCCAACTCGGCGAGCGTACGTGCGCTGACCAGCCCGTGACCGTTGCTGGTCCGGTCCAGCCGGCGATCGTGTACGCAGACCAGATGGCCGTCGCGGGTCAGCCGGACGTCGCACTCCAGCCCGTCGGCGCCCTCGTCGAGCGCGCGCAGGTACGCGGCGAGGGTGTGCTCGGGCAGGTCGTACGAGGACCCGCGGTGCGCGAACACCAGGGGCGCGGCCATGCCTCCGGACTCCTCAGGCGACCCGGCCCGGCTGCCCGTCGTCGGTGACCACCGGGCGGCCCGCGGCGGCCCAGTCGCCCATCCCGCCCTCGACGTTGCGCACCTGGTCCCAGCCGTTGCGCAGGAGGTACGCGACGACCTGCGCGGACCGCCCGCCGGAGCGGCAGATCACCGCCACCTCGCGGTCGTCCGGCACCTCGGCCATCCGGCCGGGCAGCTCGGTCATCGGCAGGTGGTGGGCGGCGGGCGCGTGGCCGGCGGCCCACTCGTCGTCCTCCCGGACGTCGAGCAGGTAGGTGTCGTCGGGCACGGCCGACGCGGGCACGCTGGGAACCTGGGGTCCGAACACGGCTACCTAGCCTAGACGGCGATTTCGCTCAGAGCCGGTTGACCCAACGGGGATTCGCCCCGGCCCATTCCGGCATCCGGGTGTCCCGCACCGCGTCGAAGAGGCCGTTGCCGCCGTTGTCCAGCACCACGTACGAGACCTCGCCGATGGTCTGCGGATACGAGGGCACCTGCACGCCGTGCAGCGCGTCCGGGGGCAGCGACCGGAGCGCGAAGAGCAGGTCCTCCAGTGGTACGCCGTTCGTGTCCACGGTCAGCGCGCCGCCGACCGCCCGGATCACCCGGTCCAACTGCACCGGGTCGTTGCGCAGGTGCGTCTCGCCGGCCTTGTCGAGCACGGCGCGGAGCATCTGCTGCTGGTGCCGCTGCCGGTCGTAGTCGCCGCCGGGCAGGTCGTAGCGCTGGCGGACGTAGTCCAGGGTCCGGGCGCCGTCCATCTGCTGGCAGCCGGGGGTGAACAGGGTCTTGGTGTGGATCGAGCGGACCTCGGTGTCGACGCACATCCGGATCCCGCCGAGCAGGTCGATGACCTGCTTGAAGCCGGAGAAGTCGACCAGCGCGGCGCCGTCGAAGCGCAGGCCGGTGAGCTGGCCCAGGGTGGCGGAGAGCAGCCGGGCGCCGGCCTCACCGCCGCCGCCGTGCTCGTACGCCGCGTTGACCTTGTCCTGGCCGCCGCCGTAGCCGGGCGCCGCCGGGATGGCGACCAGCAGGTCGCGCGGGATGGAGATCAGGTACGCCTGCCGCATCCCGGCCGGGACGTGCACGATCAGGATGCTGTCCGAGCGCTGGTCCTCGGGATTGGCACCGGGCCGGTGGTCGGAGCCGATCAGCAGGTAGTTGAGCCCGCGGGACAGGTCGGTACGCGGCTGCCGGGCGGCCGGGGCGAGCAGTTGCTGCTTTTCCACCGTGTGGTCGTACCGGTTGGTGAGCCAGTGCAGCCCCGCCACGCCGAGCGCGGCGAGCAGCACCAGGGCGAGGCCGGCGCCGAGGAGGAACCGGGGCCAGCGGACGGGTCGACCCCGCCCGCGCCTGGTCCGTCCCGGCCTGAACGTGACAGCCCTCCCCCACAGCCTTGACGTGAGACCCGCTCACCTCAGGCTACGGGGCCGGAGCCCCGGCGGTGGCCGCTTTCGCCGCAGCCACCGCAGGTCAGGCTCACTTCCGGGTCGAGAGGACCTCCGGGTTCGCGGTGACGAAGTCGGCGAGCTTGTCCTCCTTGACCGCCCGGAACATCTGCCGGCTCGTTTCGTTGAGCATCTCCCGGCCGCTGGCCGCGGTGGCGAAGTTGCCGCCGTTGGTGCGCAGCGTGACCAGGTCGTTACCGCTGAGGCCCTTGAGGGTGAAGATGAAGTCTTCGACCTTCACGCCGCCGGTGTCCAGCATGAGCGACTCGCCGGCCGCCTTGATCATTTGGTTCAGCTTGATGGGGTTGGTCAGCATGCCGCTCTCGCTGGCCTTCTTCGCCATCGCCTTGATCAGCTGCTGCTGGTTCTGCTGGCGGTCGTAGTCGCCTCTCGGCAGGCCGTACCTCTGGCGGGCGAAGTCGAGGGCCTCCCAGCCCTCCATCTCCTTGCAGCCCTTCTTGTGCACCACCGGCGTCATCGGCTTGCCGAGCTTCTCGGCGTCCGAGTTCCACCTCGGCCTGCCGTCGACGTACGACATGTGGATCGACTTGACCTCGTGGCTGACGCAGATCCGGACGGTGCCGAGCGCGTCGATGACCTTCTTGAAGCCGCCGAAGTTGATGATCGCCGCGCCGTCGAAGCTGATTCCGCTCATCTGCTTGATGGTCTTGGCCATCAACTGCGCGCCGCCCTCCCAGCCGCCACCGTTCTGCGCGCCGAAGAAGAAGGCTGAGTTGATCTTGTTGGTGCCGTGGCCCGGGATCTCCGCCTCGGTGTCCCGCGGGATGGAGATCAGATACGCCTGGTCGTGGCTGGCCGGGATGTGCAGGATGATGATGCTGTCCGACCGGACGTTGGCGGCGTCCCAGCTCGCCCGGGCGTCGACGCCGAGCAGCAGCATGTCGATCGGGCCGTTCAGGTTCTTGCCGCCCTCGGCCTCGCTCTTGCCCGCGTCGCCGAGCAGGCTGCCCTGCTTGATGTTGCTGGTGGCCTGGCCGATCACCGCCTTGCTGCCGACGATCGCGACGCCGCTGGTCATCATCAGCACCGCGCCGAAGATCAGCGTGAGCCGGGCCCAGAGCGGGTCCTTGCGCTTGGTCCGCCTCTTCCGGTTACCGGGACCGCGACCGCCCGGACCGGGCTGGGTGGGGATGGTCGGCGGCACCCGCCCGGGTGCGCCGGGATCCAGTGACGGAGGGCGACGGCTGGTCTGGACCGGCATGCGTGCTCCAGCTAGATGATCGGGGGCGGGACCACTGTACGTATCAGTACCCGTTCCCGCGACCTCGTGTGCGGGCTATCCCCACCCATCCCGGCACCCGACCAGGCAGATTGCCCGAACGGCCAATTGAGATCAGCCGATCGGCGGTTGGCTCACGGTGGTGAGCCTCGGCCGCCGATCGGCGCGGTGCGCCCGAGCGGGATCAGTTGCCGGTGGTGTCGCCCGGCTGGTTGGCCTTCACCCACTCCGTCATCGTGTCCGACGCGATGGCCTGGTACATGGCCAGCGCCTTCTCCCGGTCGGAGACCACCACCGACTGGCCGTCGATGGTCTGGCCGCCGAGGTTCGGGCTGGTGATGAAGGTCAGGTTCTCGCCTCGCAGGTTCCGGAACTCCAACGCCATGTCGGTCAACGAGAAACCCTGGTCGACGGTGACTGCGGCGGTCACCGCCTTGAGGAAGTCGTTCAGCTTCTTCGGGTTGGTCAGGGTGCCGGTGCTGGCCGCCTTGTCCATCAGCGCCTTGAGGAACTCCTGCTGGTGGCGCATCCGGGCGAAGTCACCCTCGGGGAACTGCTTGCGCTGCCGCACCCAGTCGAGGGCCTCGACGCCGTTCATGTGGTTCACGCCCTTGGTGAACTTCCGGTACGGCTTGTGGATCGAGGTGATCGTCCGCTCCACCTTCAGGTCGACCCCGCCGAGCGCATCGGTGACCTCCTTGAACCCGGCGAAGTCGATCGCCATGACGTGGTCGATCCGCACGTCGGTGAAGCACTCCACGGTCTTCACCGCGAGCGGCAGGCCGCCGAACGCGAAGGCAGCGTTCACCTTGTTGCGCTGGCCGGAGTCGCAGGACGCGCCCGCGTTCTGCGGGATCGGCACGTACAGGTCGCGGGGGATGGAGACCAGGTAGGCCGTCTTGTGGTCGGCCGGGATGTGCATGAGGATCATGGTGTCCGCGCGCCACTCGCCGGCCTTGTCCATCGGCGCGTCCGGGTCCCGGGAGTCGGTGCCGGCCATCAGGATGTTGAGCGCCCCGTCGACCTTCTTGGCGGGCCGTCCGCCGGTGATCGCCGAGAAGGGGTCGGTCCGGGCCAGATCGTTGTCGAGGTTGCGCGCGTAGAGCCAGGCACCCGCGCCGCCGAGCAGCGCCAGCACCAGCACCGCGACGCCCGCCACCAGGCCGATGCGCCCCCAGCGCGGGCGCGGGCCGGGCCGGCGCGGAGCGCCGGGACCGCCCGGGCCGCCCGGCCCGGCGGGTCCACCGGGGCTGCCGGGTCCGCCGGAGCGAGGCTGCTCCTCGTCGTACGACGGGTACCGGCTGGCGTCGGTCGGGCGGGCGCGCCCGGTGGTGCTCCGACCGGGGCCGGGCACCTGGGCGCGCCCCGCGCTCCGACTGACGTACGGGAACGGATCGTCGGCAGACGTGGTCGCTGACATGTACCGAGGGTAGGTCGGTGGCGCCAGTGCCGCCGTCAATGGCAACCGGGGTGTCAGCGTCCTTCCAGCCGGGGTCAGTACCCTAGCCGGCCGCGAAAGTAGTCGATGGTGCGCCGGAGGCCGTCTTCGGGCGCCACGGTCGGTTCGTATCCCAACAGCTCACGGGCGAGGGTGAGATCCGGGCGGCGCATCTCCGGGTCGTCGGCGGCGCGAGTGATGTAGCTCACTTCGGAGCTGCTTCCGGTCAGCGATGCGATCGTCTCCGCCAGCTGCCGCATCGACATCTCGTGTTCGGTGCCGCAGTTGATCGGGCCGGTCTCGGTCGAGTCGAGCAGCAGCAGGATGCCCCGCACGAGATCGTCCACGTAGCAGATCGACCGGGTCTGGTTGCCGGTGCCGTGGACGGTGATCGGCTCGCCGCGCAGCGCCTGGGAGATGAAGGTCGGGATGGCCCGGCCGTCGTCGGGCCGCATCCGCGGGCCGTACGTGTTGAAGATCCGGACGATCGCGGTGTCGGTGCCCCGGCTGCGGTGGTAGGCCATGGTGGCCGCCTCCGAGAAGCGCTTCGCCTCGTCGTAGACGCTCCGGATGCCGATCGGGTTGACGTTGCCCCAGTAGGTCTCGCGCTGCGGGTGCTCCTTCGGGTCCCCGTACGCCTCGGACGTGGAGGCCATCAGGAACCGGGCACCGTCGGCGGTGGCCCGCTCCAGCAGCGCCAGGGTGGCGACCGAGCCGACCCGCAGAATCTCCACCGGCAGCTTCTCGAAGTCGGTGGGGCTGGCCGGGGAGGCCATGTGCAGGATCGCGTCGAACCGTTCGGCCATGGCCGGGTGGTGGGTCGGCAGCCCCTCGGAGACGTCCGCCTCGATCAGTGTGAAGGTCGGCTTCTCCAGCAGGTGGGAGATGTTGTCCTTGGACCCGGTGACGAAGTTGTCCAGCACCACGACCGTGCAGCCGCGCTCGATGAGCCGATCGACCAGGTGCGACGGCACGAAGCCGGCGCCGCCGGTGACGAGGATGCGGTGACCGGGGCCGAAACGGGGAGCAACCTTCATGCCGGCCAGCCTACTCAAGCGAATGGGCCGGAGCCGACGGCGGCTCCGGCCCATCCGCGGTTGTGTCGTCAGTGCGCGCCCGCTCCGGTGAGGGAACGAACCTCCAGTTCCGCGTACTTCTCCTCGTCGTGCTCCTTCGACAGCAGGGTGCCGATCCAGCCGCAGAGGAACCCGAACGGGATCGAGATGATGCCCGGGTTGGACAGCGGGAACCAGTGCCAGTCGTGGTCCGGGAACATGGCCGTCGGCGCCCCGGAGACCACCGGGGAGAAGAAGACCAGTACCACGGCGGCGAGCAGGCCGCCGTAGATCGCCCAGACCGCGCCGGAGGTGTTGAACCGCTTCCAGAACAGGCTGTAGAGGATCGCCGGCAGGTTGCCCGAGGCGGCCACCGCGAAGGCCAGCGCCACCAGAAAGGCCACGTTCAGGCTCTGCGCGAAGATCGACAGGACGATCGAGATCGCGCCGATCACCAGGGCGGAGATCCGGGCGACGTTCACCTCCTGCCGCTCGGACGCCTGGCCGTCCTTGACCACGTTGGCGTAGAAGTCGTGCGCCAGGCTGGACGACGAGGCCAGGGTGAGCCCGGCGACCACGGCCAGGATGGTGGCGAACGCGACCGCCGCGATGATCGCCAGCAGGGTCGCGCCGCCCAGGTCGCCGCCGAGGAACTTGATGCCCAGCGCCTCGGCGAGCTGTGGCGCCGCGGTGTTGCCGGCCTTGTCCTGCGCGGTGATCGCCTGGCCGCCCACCATCGCCGCCGCCCCGAAGCCCAGGGCCAGGGTGAGCAGGTAGAAGGTGCCGATGATGCCGATCGCCCAGAGCACGCTCTTGCGAGCCGTCTTCGCCGTCGGCACCGTGTAGAAGCGGATCAGGATGTGCGGCAGGCCGGCCGTGCCGAGCACCAGCGCGATGCCGAGCGACAGCAGGTCCATCTTGTTGTAGAAGGTCTGCGTCGCGTCGCCGGCCTTCTCGACGCCGTACCGCAGGCCCGGTTCGAGGAAGGCGTCACCCTTGCCGGAGGAGGCGGCGGCGTCGCCCAGCAGCGACGACAGGTTGAACTTGTAGTGCGCCAGCACCAGCAGGGTCATCACGATGGCGCCGCTCATGAGCAGGAACGCCTTGACGATCTGCACGTACGTGGTGCCCTTCATGCCGCCCACGGTGACGTAGATGATCATCAGGGCGCCGACCAGGATGATGGTGGCGACCTTCGCGGTGTCGGCGTCCATGCCGAGGAAGGTGGTGCCCGGCTTGATGCCGAGCAGCAGCGCGACCAGCGCGCCCGCGCCGACCATCTGGGCCAGCAGATAGAAGATCGAGACGGTGATCGTGGAGACCGCCGCCGCCGTCCGCACCGGGCGCTGGCGCATCCGGAACGCCAACACGTCGGCCATGGTGTAGCGGCCCGAGTTGCGCAGCAGTTCGGCGACGAGCAGCAGCGCCACCAGCCAGGCGACCAGGAAGCCGATCGAGTAGAGGAAGCCGTCGTAGCCGTACAGGGCGATGATGCCGGCGATGCCGAGGAACGACGCCGCCGACATGTAGTCGCCACCGATCGCCATGCCGTTCTGGAAGCCGGAGAAGGACCGGCCGCCGGCGTAGAAGTCGGTGGCGGTCTTCGTCTGCCGGCTGGCCCAGACGGTGATCGCCAGCGTGATCGCCACGAAGATCAGGAAGAGCGTGATGGTGAGGTTACGGGCGGTGGTGCTGCCCGCCTCAGCCGCGAGGAGCGTCGTCATGGGTCACCTCCCCGATCTCGGCGCGGATCCGATCGGCGACCGGGTCGATCCGCCGGTCGGCGAACCGGGCGTAGAGCCACGCGATGACGAACGTCGAGACGAACTGGAGCAGGCCGAAGACCAGGGCGACGTTGACGTTCCCGAAGAGCTTCGTACCCATGAAGCCCCGCGCGTACGCGGAGAGGATGACGTAGAGCGCGTACCACAGGAAGAACGCGACGGTCATCGGGAAGACGAAGCCGCGCAGCGCGCGCCGCAACCCGGCGAACTCGTCCGACCGCTGTACGGCGAGATACCGCTCCGCCGGGGACTCGGCCGGTGCGGACGCGGGTGTGTCCGTGGACATCTGTGGATCACCACCTTCGCAGGCGTGGGGGAGTTTCGCGCACGGTAGAGAGCACGCTCCCAACCGGGGAAGGCGCAGACCGACCCCGGTCACCCGCTGCGCCGAACGGTCGCCCCCCTGCGCCGAGTGACTCAGGTCACTCCGGTCACCGGCTGTCGCCCGATCTCCGACCCGGGCGCCTTGATCGACTCCAGGTCCGCAGGCCGCTTGATCGACTCCGGGTCGCCGATTCGGCGGCATCCCGGGCGCCCGGACACCGCCATGTCGGCGAGCTGGCGCGCCCGGCGGCCGGAGTTCGTCAGGTCGGCGATCTGGCGGCGTCGCGGGTGCCTGGACACCGCCATGTCGGCGAGCTGGCGCGCCCGGCGGCCGGAGATCGTCAGGTCGGCGATCTGGCGGCGTCGCGGGCGGGCGGACACCGCCATGTCGGCGAGCTGGCGGGTCCCGGTCAGCCCAGCTCGTGGTAGCGGCCCCGGTAATGAAGCAAGGGGGTCGTCTCCTCGGCCAGCTCGACCGTCTCGATGGTGGCCTCGACCAGCAGCCCCCAGCCGTACTCCCGGGCGCTGTCGAGCTGGCAGCCGGCCCACGCGCCCGTGTCGGCCGGGACCGGTCCGTACGGGGTGTCGATCCAGGAGCCGATGGCGAAGAGGCCGCCAGGGGACGGGAAGAGGCCGGCGAAGCGGTCGGCGAGCTGCCGGTGCGGCGGACCCAGCGGCGCGACCGCGAACCGCCCCGCCGTCTCCGCGGCCGCCCAGAGGTCGGACTCCGGGTCGATCAGCCCGAGCAGCCGGTCCGGCTCCCCCTCGGCGACCAGGGTGGACGAGACCGTCAGTCCCGCCGGCCCGGGTGCCGTCCAGAGCGTGACCGAGGCGGCGAGCCGACCCCGCAACCGGCGGGCCGGGGAACGCTGCCCGGCCGGCACGGCGAACGGGTCGGTGTGGTGGATCTCGGCACCCGGCTCAGGATTCACGTGAAACATTGTGCCGCCCCGGGCCCGCGCCCAACCGAGGAAGCGCTCGTGTAGGTCGCCGGGGTGGTCGTGACCGTTCAGCCGGGCGAGCTGCTCGCCGGCCTCGGCCATCAGCCCACCCAGATACACCAGCAACGCCGTCCGGTCGTGCCGGTACTCGACCAGCAGGGCGAGCCGGGCCGGCTGGCACGGCCAGTGCGCGCCACACGCCCGACACCGCCACAGCGGCCGCATCGGCAGATGCCCCGGCCTCACCGCCACTCACCTTCCCGCTCGCGGCGATCCTCCCGCCGTCCACCCATTGGGGCTCCGGCAGATCTTGGACGAAACCGGCCCGTCCAGGGGCCGTTCCCTACCAAGATCTGCTTGTTGATCACCAGCGGCCGCCGTTCGCCCGCCACGTCTGCGCCGGGGTGAGCCAGCCGGCCCGGCCCGGTCGCGGGAAGGCCACCGTCGGCTGGGACGCCCAGGCCGGTGCGGCGTTCGGCCGGGCCAAGGCCGCCGCCGGGGGTGGTGAGACTGCCGGGTACGGCCGGGTGGCGGCCGGGGGTGGCGGCAGGACTTTCCGGTACGCGTGCGCCGCGGCGTTCCGGCAGCGGCGGAACAGGGCGAACATCGGGTGCCTCCTCTGGTCGGACGAGGTCGCCCCGGCCAGGGGAATGGCCGGGGCGACCGGCGCAGGACCGGCCGCCGGGTCGTCGCCTCCACCAGCCGGGCCGCGTGTCTCCACCCTGGACTCGACGGCGTCGGCAGGGGAGGATGCCAGGGCTTACTACGCAGCGCGGTCACGTACTTACCGGAGAGGTAAGGATGAACATCGAGATGTGGATCCGGGCGCTCAAGGCCGCCCGGGCCGGTGCGGACGTCTCCCAGGAAGGGCTGGCCGCCCTGATCAAGTGGAGTCCGTCCACGGTCGCCGCGATCGAGACCGGCCGTCGACGGCCGACCATGGAGTTCGCTGTCGCCGCCGACCAAGCCCTCGGCACCGGCGGCCTCCTCGCCGAACTGCTCAAAGCCGCCGACCAGGAGCGTGGGCCGTCGTGGTTTGTGCCCTGGCGGGGTTACGAGCAGCAGGCGACGCGGCTGCGGGCCTTCGAGGCGTGCTTGGTGCCCGGTCTGCTCCAGACCGAGGATTACGCGAGGGCTGTCATCTCCACCGGTGGCCTCCATCCACCGGCCATGGTGGACGAACTGGTGGCTGTCCGGATGGAGCGTCAACAGTTGCTGCACCGTGACCAGCCGCCGCATTTCGTCTCCCTGCTGGACGAGACCGCCGTGCGGCGGCCGGTGGGCGGACCGCCGGTGCTCGACGCTCAACTGGGGCGGCTACTGGAGGTGGCCGAGCTTCCGTCTGTGCGCCTGCACGTCATTCCGTTGGCCGTGGGCGAGCACGCGGGGCTCGGTGGCGGCTTCGTGCTGGCCGAGTTGCCGGACGCTGACCAGGTGCTCTACCTGGAGAATGCTGCCCGGGGCCACGTCGTCGACGACCCCGAGACGATCGGCTTGATCGAGCGGAAGTGGGATAGCCTCCTCGGCGAAGCGCTGTCCACGGGAGCCTCGCTGGATCTGATCCGGAAGTTGAAGGTGACGCCATGACCATCGCCGACCCCTGCTGGCGCAAGTCGTCCCGTTCGACCGACTCCGGCGGAAACTGTGTCGAGGTGGCGGACAATCTGCCAGGGGTGGTGCTGGTCCGGGACAGCAAGGACCCGTCTGGCCCCACGCTTTCCTTCACCCCCGAGGCCTGGCGCTCCCTGATCGCGGGCCTCCGGACCGGGCTGTCAAGGCCACGCTCGATCCAGGAAGTAGTGGCCTCGATCGGTGAGCGAGACCACCACTTCCTGGATCGAGCGCGATCTTGGGGCGGAAGGGCTCGTCGAGCAACGCTCTGATGATGCGAACGGCCCCCAGCGCGGCGCTGCGGGACGTTCGCGTGCGACGAACTACCGGTTATCGACGGTAAGGCGGGTCAACTGCCGATGGCTTTCTGACCATCAAGGACTGACCCATCAACAACCGGTTGATGAGACGTAGGAGGCCGTTCTCCAGGCACCACTGAGATAGACGTAGTAGGCGCCACCGGTGCGCCGGAATGTTGCGGACCCGCGAGCGACATCGTAATTAACGAAATCGCTGCTACCCGCGACGAGGTACCTGTCGGCATACCCCATGGTCAGTGGGCCCGCGATACCGTCCGCCGTGAGCCCGTATCGACTCTGATACGCCGCGGTGGCCGACTTTGTGGCGGGGCCGAAGGCACAGTCGATGGCCCCCGTGTAGAGCCCTTCCGCCTTGAGAACTCCCTGCCACAATGCAACGGCCCGGCTGAACGGGTACGAATTGGTGCTCAGCGGCCCCTCGTCGCCCCAGTCGTCGGTGAGCGTGTCGACGCCAGAAATGTAGCCCGCGGAGGTCGATGCGCTCGCTGCCGGCGTGGCGACCAGCATGCCACCGAGCAGTGCCGTAGTCATCGTCATGGCGGTCGCGAAGGATCTCAGCTTCATGTGGGTCGCTCTCCCCGTGGTTGTCGGCGTCCCTTGGACACCTGCGATGGCATCGATGATCGCAGATATAGCGCGGAAAGTCGACAGCGCTAACAGTCAGCGACGGGGCGTGACCGCCGCCAGCAGTTCCGGCAGGCGGCGGTCCAGCACGTCCCCGGCCAGGTAGGAGCCGAGCAGCGCGGCCCCCAGCCCGTACGCCAGGCCGATCGGCAGGGCCAGCCAGAGCCAGAGGTCACCGAGCAGTGCCGCCACCACCATCGGCACCGCCGCGGCGGTCGAGGCGATCATGGACAGCAGGGTGAGGAAGCTCTTCGCCACCCCGGCGCCGGTGTTCATGGCGAACGGGTTGCTCGTCTCCGGCAGCGCGTACGCGCCGAGCACCGAGACGAACGCGTTGATCGCGAGCCCGCTGCCGTACGCGGCGAACAGCGCGCCGGCCATCACGCCCAGCCAACCCGGGTGTCGCAGCAGCGCGGCGAGGATGACCGCGACCGCCACGAGCAGCGGCACCACGTAGATCGCGAACGCGGTCATCCGGGCGCGCAGTTCCAGCCGTCCCGGCACGCCGGCCACCACGTTGGCCGCGTACGCGCTGCCGTCGAAGCCGAACTGGTTGGCCACGGTAAGGGACGCGACAACCCCGACGAAGACCAGCGAGAGGCTGACCAGCACCGGCGACGAGTTCGCGGTCACCTCGCCGAACGCCTGCGTGCCCTCCACGGCCAACTGGGCGCCGCCCACGTTGACCATCACCGGCACGAAGATGCCGACCACCGCGATGGTGATCAGATTGGCCCGCCGCCGGGCGTCCCGCCACCAGTACCGGGCCTCCCGGGCGACCAGCGCGCCGAACCGGTCCCGCCGGGCCCAGCCGGCCGCCCGCGGGAAGAGTTGGGCGACCGCGCCGCCGACCGTGCCGCGCCGGTCCCGGGACGGCCCGGCGCTGACCGCGCCGACCATCGCCGACTCCAGCGAGCGCGACCACCAGAGCAGCAGCGCGCCGATGGCCAGCGCGGTGATCAGCAGCTTCAGCCCGGCGGCCCAGGCCCGGCCCTCGGCCACGTCGATCCCGGCGGTCCACGGCGCCCCGAACGGGGTCCAACCGACGATCCGGGCCGTGCCGGTCAACTGGTCCCAGTCGGCTTGGCGGACGGCGGCGAGCACCGCGATCTGCAACGGCCCGAGCAGGGCGGCCAGCACCGCGAGCAGCACGGCGGCCAGGTCGCGTATCCGGCGGGAGCGCAGCATGGTGGCGAAAGCGCTGGTCACCGCGCGGGCGGCGGCCACACAGAGCAGCAGGCCGACGATCACCCCGACCAGTTCCACCAGGGCGGCGGGCCAGCCGCCCAGCGCGCCGGCGGTGATCACCAGCCCGGTGACCGCGATCAGCGTCGCCAGCACCGGGACGCTGACCAGGGCGGCCGCGAACAGGCCGGTGACCAGGGCACGGCGGGACAGCGGGAGCAGCGCGAACCGGGCCGGGTCCAGGGTCTCGTCCACGCCGAAGAAGGCCAGCGGCAGCAGCAGCCAGCCGAGCACCAGCAGCCCGCCGCCGAAGGCGGCGATCATGAGCGCGTACCGGGACTCGCCGGCCAGGCCGGGCGCGGCCAGGAGGAAGAAGCCGCCGACGGCGAACCAGAGCCCGATCACGACGCCCACCACGAAGAGGGCGATCCGCCAGCCCTGGCCGCGGAAGTTGTTGGCCAGCACGCGCAGCTTGAGCCGGACGAAGTGCCGGGCGGAGACCTGCCGGACCGGCTCGGCGGGCGGGGTCACCGGGACAGCCACGACAGCTCCTCGCCGGTCGCGGTCCGCCCGCCGACCACCTCCACGAAGACCTCCTCCAGGGGCCGCTCGCCGCGCACCTGGTCGAGCGTGCCGACCCGCTTGATCCGCCCCTCGGCGAGGATCGCCACGTGCGAGCAGAGCCGCTCGACGACCTCCATGACGTGGCTGGAGAAGACCACCGTGCCGCCGCCGGTCACGTAGCGGTGCAGGATGTCCCGGATCAGCGCCGCGGAGACCGGGTCGACCGCCTCGAACGGCTCGTCCAGCACCAGCAGCCGGGGGCCGTGCAGCAGCGCGCAGGCCAGGCCGATCTTCTTCTTCATGCCCGCCGAGTAGTCGACCACCAGGGTGCGGCCGGCGTCGTTGAGCGCCAGCACGTCCAGCAGCTCCGCCGCCCGCTGGTCGACCACCGCGGGATCCATGCCGCGCAGCAGACCGTGGTACGCCAGCAGTTCGGCGCCGCTGAGCCGGTCGAAGAGACGTACCCCGTCGGGCATCACGCCGAGCAGGCCCTTGGCGCGGACCGGGTCGGCCCAGACGTCGTACCCGAGCACCCGGGCCTGGCCGGCGTCGGGCCGCAGCAGGCCGACGGCCATGGACAGGGTGGTCGTCTTGCCGGCCCCGTTCGGGCCGAGCAGCCCGTAGAACGAGCCGGCCGGCACGTCCAGGTCGACCCCGGCGACCGCGACCTTGGTGTCGAACCGCTTGGCCAGGCCACGAAGGGACAACGCGGGGTGCTGATCGCTCATGAACCAGACCGTATCCGGCCCGGACCAGGCGCCGCTCCGGCCGGAGGATGATCCCGCGTCATCCCCCAGCCGTACCTGGCGCCCTCAGGTCGCCGTCCGGACCGGGCACGGGCCGGCGCCGGCCGCGGTGCGGCAGGTGATCGGCGCCGACACGCTCGACCAGCAGAGGTGCTCCCCGTCGATCTTGTTCATCGGCTGAAAGTAGGCGCTGTACGTGGTCACCTGGTGGTTAATGGGCGACAGCCGGGCCACGCCGCCCCGCCGGGTCACGCTCGCCCGGCCGTCGGCGTCGGTGGTGGCGTAGAACATTGCCTCGCTGTGTGCGTTGTTCGGGCCCACCACCATCACCGCCAGATTCACGGTGACCCCGGCGACCGGTCTGCCGTCCCGGGTCAGCCGTGCGCTCACCGTGAGCGGGGCGGACAGGTCGTCGACTTCGACCGGCGACACCTGGAGTTGGGTGTCGGCGCAGCCTTCAAAACAGCCACTGAGCGGACCGACGAGGCCGCCGGCGAGCACCAGGGCCAGCAGCCCGGTGACTCGCCGACGGCTCGCGGTCGGCATGCCGGTCAGCACGCCCCGCCGTCGCCGGTGTTCTCCTGCTTGGCCGCGTGCTCGCCGTCGAACGGCCAGGCGGCGTACGCGAGCAGGTCGAAGATGTAGTCGTCCACGTCGTCTCCCGGGTCGAGCATGGTCACCACGCTCGGCCGGCCGCCGGGCACAGTCACCCCATTACGGGACTTTTCCGCCAGGCCGGGCCAGATCGCCAGGACGATCTCGGCGAGCGGGATGCCCCAGGTGCTGACCTCGACCGTTACCTTGCTGGGCTGCTGCAGATCGTAGCGATGGTAGTCGACGCTGTCGTACAACCCGACCAGCTTGAGGTCCTGCTTGAAGAAGTCCGGCCCGATGATCTTGTCGATGCGGAGCAGCAGGTCGATGTCCATATCCAGGTGGACGCCGGCCATCGTCATGGTCGCCTGACCGAACGCTCCGTCGAAGGCCAGGAACAGGTAGCCCAACGCCTTTGGCAGCCCGAACGGCAGGTCGGTGCGGACGTTGCCGGGTCGCAGCGCCGCCGCCTGGATGTCGGTGAGGTTGAAGGTGATGTCGCTGATCCAGCTCTCCCGCACCTCGGCGTGTCCGGTGAACAACCCGCGGACCAGGCCGAAGCAGTTGAAGAACTCCAGGTCCATCTCCTTCCTCGGCACCGAGAGGTGCAGATTGCCGACCATCTGCAGTTCGTCGGTCTTCGGTACGGAGGTGATGGTGACGATCTGGGTGTCCGGCGCGAGTTGCACGGTGGTCCGGTGGCCGAGGTTGGTGATGTGCAGTTCGAGATCGTCAGGCCCGGCCTCGAAGTCGTCGGTCTTCTTCACCAGATTCGCCTCGACCTCGACGTCGATGTCGAGGGTGTCCCGCCCGTCGTTCGCCGTGTAGTCCACCGTGGGCAGGTTGTCACCCTCGGCGTTGCCGAACCCGCGGGCGCTGAATGTCATGTCGGTGGGCACGTCGCGCAGCTGCACCTGGCCCGTGGCCGGTTCGTTGCGGAAGGTGCCCGTCGCCTTGATCGACAGCTCGTCGATGACCGTCGAGTTCTTGACCCGCACCGAGGTGGGCGAGCCGACCTTGCCGCTCACCTCCAGGCCACCGGGGATCGGGTCCAGGTGGGCCAGCGCCCGGGTCGACTCGAACTTCGGCACCTGGTCGGCCTGGGCGTGCACGTCCAGGATGCCGGCCGAGGCCACGTCCGAGTCGTACTTGATGCTGAGCGTGTCGGTGAGGGCGATCGGGCCGAGGGTGAAGTTGATCCCGGACGGCAGGTCGGTCAGGGTCGCCTCGGCCCTGATCCGGTCCGGCGGCGACGGTACGAAGACCGAGTCGTCGACGTACAGGGTCAACTTGTTCGACCGGGGCTGGTAGCCGGCGAACGAGTAGCTCCGGGTGGTCGGGTCGACGGTCACCCGGCTGGGCAGCCCCGAGACGTTGATGATCCCGGTCAACCCGAAGCACTTCCCGTCCACGCAGAACGGGCCCTGATTGGCGCAGCCCGGCCCAACGGTGCAGCCCCGGTCCACCACCGAGGCGCCGTTGGCGTAGCGCGGTGCCCCCAGCCCGTCCAGCGCGGCCACCTTGCCCAGCCAGAACTGCGTCTCCACGTCCAGCGTCGCGTCGGCGGCGTAGTTGATCACACCGCCGTTCGAGCTGAAGGTGATGGTGCCCGGAATCGGTCCGAGCCGGCCCAGTGCCCCCAGCCGGACGTCCTGTGCACCGCCCGCGGCCAGCCGTACGTCGCCGTCGAGCGCGATGGTCTGCCGTTGTGCGTGGTAGCTGGCCGTGACCGACGAACCGGAATGACCGAACTCGGCGTCCTGCAGTCCGGTGATCGACGCGCTGCCGTCGATGTTGCCGTTGGCCTCGTCGTAGTGGGTGGCCAGGTGTGACCCGGCCGGTGCCAGGGCGGCCGCGTGGTTGGTCACCGCGAACGCCGCGCTGCCCAGCGAGCTGCCCTCGGCGGCCCGGAACGCGTACGTGCCGTTGCCCCAGTCCGCGTCGAACCGGGCCGGCACGCCGCGGACGTCCGCGAACGCCGACCAGGTCCGGCCCCCGTATGGCACGTGGGCCAGGAACGAGATCGCCGAGATCGGCGCCGACATGGTGGTCTCGGCGTGCCGGGCCGGCAGGTCGACCAGCGCGTCCACGGTGGCCGGCACGCCGGTCACCGACGCGGTCAGGTAACCCGTGCTGGCGTTGGTCACGGTGAGCCCGACCGAGTCCACCGCGGCCGAGTTGCGGACCGCCACCGTGGTCCGGTCACCGATCGTGCCGTTGACGTGCATCGTGGCCGGCAGCCGGCCGATCGTGGCCCGGCCGCGGACCACCGGGAAGGTCTGGTCGGTGGTGGTCGCGTCGGCGTCGAAGCGCAGGCTGCCCAGCGGTGCCGAAGCGGTGTACCGGAAGTCGATCGAGCCGCCGGCGACCTCGACCGGGCCGACCGTCATGTCCAGCTCGGCCGGCAACCCGGAGAGGCTGGCCAGGGCCCGCACATCCGGCAGGCTGTCGACCAGCCCGGCCAGGCGCAGGTACGCCTGCAACGGCGCGGCCGGCGGCCGGTAGCCGGTGAACACCACCGTCCGCGCCCGGGTGTCCACGGCCAGGTTGCTCGGCAGTCCGGGCAGCCGGACCGTGCCGACCAGCCCGAGGCAGCGGGCGAACACCGCGCAGAAGACGCTCTCGTCCTTGGCGCAGCCGTTGCCGGTGTCGCAGCCGTTGCCGACCAGGGCCACCCCGTTGGCGAACAGCGGTGCGCCCAGCCCCGCCAGCGCACCCACCTTGCCCACCCGTACCCCGATGGTCAGCCCGAGGTGGCCGGTCGCGGTGTAGCTGAGCCGGCCGTCGGCGAAGGTGGACCGGATGGTGTTCGGCAGGCCGTCCACCCGGGCCACCGTGGAGAGTTGGGTGTCGTCCACGCCGTTTGCGGCGAGCAGCACGTCCGCGTCCACGAACACCGGGTCGCCGCCGGTGTCGGTGTCCAGCCGGAAGGTCTGCCCGCCGCCGTCGCGCGCGTACTCCACCCAGGACAGGTTGCGCACCGACACGCTGCCGTCCAGGTCGCCGGTGACCTGCCGGTAGTGCACGCCCAGGTGCAGCCCGGTCGGGGCGACCTGGCCGGCGTGGTTGGTGACCGCGAGCCGGGCCCCGCCGAGCGGCCCGGACAGGCCCCGGAACCGGTAGGTGCCCTCGGCGAAGTCGGCGTCGAACCGGGCCGGCACGCCGGTCAGGTCGGCCATCGCGGTCCAGTCCCGGCCACCGGACGGCAACCGGACCACCGCCGCCAGGCTGGTCAGCGGATCGGACTGGATGCCGTCGAGGTGCCGGGCCGGCAGGTCCAGCAGGAAGTCCATGGTGGTGGCCAACCCGGCCGCGGCGGCCGACAGGTAGTGGTCCTGCTGCGGGCGCAACGTCTCCACGTGCGCCGGGCTGGCGAACACCTCCACCTTCTGCACCCGGCTGGTCGCCTCGTACCGCAGCCGAGGCCGGTCACCCAGGTCGTAGGAGAGGTTGATCTGCTCGGGCAGCTCGGTGACGGTGGCGAACAGGGTCGGCCCGGCGGCCGTGTTGGTGTACGCGGCGAACACCCGGTGGATCACCGAGCTGGTCTGGTACGCGACCGTACGCGCCGCCGTGTCCACGTCCAGCGACGCGGTGGCCGGCAGGTTGGAGAGCTCCAGCCGGGCCTTGTGCAGCCCGTCCAGGTCACCGGCGGCGACGAAGGGTTGGCCGCCCGGATCGAACGTGGTGGTCAGCCGGGGATGCCCGTCGTAGTAGGCGTCGACCTGCCGCATTCCGGTGACCCGGGCGGAGACGCCCAGCGCGGTGCCGGCGGTGACCAGCGTCGCGTGGTCGCTGTCGTACGGCGCGAACGCGCCGAGGTTGCGCGAGATGGCCACGGTGCCGGAGCCGAGCGGCTGAGCGCCGTTGAACGTCACGTGGCTGGCGCCGGTGTCGGCGGTGAGGGTCACCTCGGTGGGCAGCTTGCGCAGCGAGCCCCGGCCGACCAGGCCGCCGGCCTTGTCATACACGGCGACGTCCAGCGCGGCGAGCTGGCTGCTCGCGGTGTAGTCGAGATCGACCCCGGTGTCGGTGTTCGCCAACGCCGCGTCGAACGAAATGGGAATCGCCTCGGCGCTCGCCTGGACCGCGTTGACCAGGCCCGCCGGCTGATAGCCGAAGTCGGCGAAGAGCACCCGGTCGATGCCGGTGGACGCCCGGTAGGCGAGGGTGGCCTTCCCGCCCGGTGGCCGGGTCAGCTCGACGGACACGCTGGTGGGCAGCTCGTCGACGACGAGCTGGGTGAACTCGTCGGCGCCGTCACGGTTGCTGAGCACCTGGACGTCCAGCTGGGTGGCCTTGTCGCTGGTCGAGTCCACCAGCACGTGCTGGTCGGTGGTGTCGCTGCCCGGATCGATCCGGGCCCGCGCCGAGAAGATCGACGGTACGGGGGAGAAGCGGGCACTCGCCACCGTCGGCTGGTACGGGTCACCCGCGCTGTCGTCGGTCACCGAGGCCAGCCCGGCGGTCACCGCGAGCGCGTCGCCGGCACCGCCCTGGAGCAGCCGGGCCTGGATGTCGTACACGCCCCGCAGCAGGGTCACCGGGTTGAAGGTGAACAGCCCCAGGGTGCCGGTCGGCAGGGTGGTGCCGCGCCGCAGCCCGTCGAAGCCGACCGAGATCCGCTGGTGGCCGGGGATGTCGTAGACGGCCCAGACGTGTGCCGGCAGCGGCTGGCCGGCCAGTTCGCTGGTGGGCAGGCGGAGCGCCAGCAGGGCGACGCCGACGTTGATCAGGTCGAGCAGGGCCTCCAGCTTGTCCGCCAGCTGCGCCTGGAGATCCGCGATCAGGTCCTGCAACCGCAGCCGTTCGAGCAGCAGTTCGGGATGGAGGATGACCTGGAGCGGGTCCTTGAGCAGCTCCAGGACGACGGCGAGGCGGTCCTGGGCCGCCTTGAGGGCGGACTGCACCTCGAGGAGCTGGCGCACCGCGGCGACCACGTCGCCGGGCAGCGCCACCGGCAGCAGGTCGGCCAGTACGTCCGGGGTGCCGTCACCGGTCACGTCCACGATCGCGGGCACGGCCAGCGGCAGGGTGAGCGAGCAGGACACCGCCTTGGTGGCTGACTCCGAGCAGATCCGGTAGGTGATGCGCGGAATGCCGTCGGGCAACTGCTCGAGCAGCGCCAGCGGGTCGACCGGCAGGGGCGGCGGGATGTTTCCGCTGGCGAGGGCCGTGATCAGCGCTTCCAGCGTGACCGGCTGCGCCGGATCGACGAACTGGGCCGAGGAGACCTGGGGCTGGAGCTTGCGGGCGTCCAGGTCCGGGGTGCGGTCCGGGTGGAGCCGGCCGGCCCGGTCGAGCGTGGTGATGGCATCCGCGGCGGTGGCGTCGACCAGTTCCTGGCCCGGATGCAGCGGCAGGGTGAGCGGCGCGGGCCGGACCGGTGGGTCCGGCACGACCGCGGCCCGGTCGATGGCGACCGTCCCGGCGGCCGGATCGACCGCGGGTAGCGGGGCGATCGGCGTCAGCGCGGCGGACGGCCCCCGGTCGACCCGCACCGAGCCGGGCGCCGGGTTGACGGGCGGCACCTGGTCGAGCTGCGGCATGATCGCCGTACGCGACGGCTGCGCGTTCGGCGCCGTGCCGTCCGGTGTGGTCGGATCGGTTTTCGCGGTTGCCGTGCCGGGATCCGGTGCCGCCGGAGTGGGTGCGGCCCGGACCGGATCTGGTACGGCGAGTTGGCCGGCCAACAAGGCCAAGGTAGCGGCGGTGGTCAGGAACGTACGGCCGAACCGTGCGCGGCTGCGCATGAGGACGCCTCCCCCGGGTGGCGATAAATGCGACAAGCCTGTCTTGTGACATCGAAATATGTCCACTGATTAATCAGGTTTCGGACATCTCCGCCACTTGACGGCAGAAGGCCCCTGCTTCCGTGCCGTTCGCGCAGCGCGTCGTCACGATGTTCCACCCGCTCAGGCCCTGGACGCGCTCAGAGGCGCAGCGCCTCCGGGGCGTGCAGGCGGAGCATGGTGGTGCCGACGTCGGTCGGGAGCCGCCGCCGGGTGGCGATCGAGACCGCCACCATCACCGTGAACGCCAGCGGCACGGTCCACGCGGCCGGCTGGGTGGTCAACGTGGCCGGCCAACCGGTCAGCGGCGGACCCAGCACGGTGAGCAGCACGGCGGCCATCGCGGCGCCGCCGCCGACCAGCACCCCGGCGGCGGCGCCCAGGTCGGTCAGCCCGCGCCACCAGATGCCCAGCACCAGCAGCGGACAGAAGCTCGACGCGGCCACCGCGAAGGCCAGCCCGACGACCTGGGAGACGTCCAGCCCGGAGAGGTTGAGCGCGAGCACCGCCGGCACCCCACCGGCGATCACCGTGGCCAGCCGGAAGCCGCGTACCGAGCCGCGGCCGAGGACGTCGGTGGAGATCACCCCGGCCACGCTGGTGAGCAGCCCGGACGAGGTGGAGAGGAACGCGGCGAACGCCCCGGCGGCGACCAGCGCGGCGAGCAGCCGGCCGACCTGCCCGTCGCCGAGCACCGCCCCGGGCAGCAGCACCACCACCGCGTCGGTCTGGCCGGTGACCAGCAGTTGCGGGGTGTAGATCCGGCCCAGCACGCCGTAGATGGTGGGCAGCAGGTAGAAGACGCCCACCAGGGCGAGCACCACCAGGGTGGTCCGGCGGGCGGCTGCGCCGTCCGGGTTGGTGTAGAAGCGCACCAGCACGTGCGGCAGCCCCATGGTGCCGAGGAAGGTGGCCAGGATCAGCGAGTACGTCGCGAACAGCCCCCGGTCGTCGTCCCCGGCGGTGTCCGGCAGCAGCCAGTCCGCCGCGTCGGTGGCCGTACCCGTGACCTCCGGCACCGGGTCGCCGGCGGCGAAGTCGAGGCGGTCGCCGGGGCGTACCTCCCGGACGTCGCCGTCGGGGAAGGTGAGGGTCGCGCGGTGCTCGACCACGACGGTGGTCGCGGTCCGGAACGCCGGCCCGTCGGGCGGGGTCACCGCCGGGCGGGCGTCGGCCTGCCACTGCAACGCCAGGAAGATCGCGGGTACGGCCAGCGCGGTCAGCTTCAACCAGTACTGGAAGGCCTGGACGAAGGTGATCGCCCGCATCCCGCCCAGCGCCACGTTCGCGGTCACCACCACGGCGACCAGCAGCGCACCCACCGGGTACGGCGAGCCGGCGACCGTGGCCAGGGTCAGCCCCGCGCCCTGGAGCTGGGGCACCAGGTAGAGCCAGCCGATGAAGATCACGAAGACGGTGGCCAGCTTGCGCAACCGCCGCGAGCCGAGCCGCACCTCGCAGAAGTCAGGCAGGGTGAACGCCCCCGAGCGGCGCAGCGGGGCGGCCACGAAGAGCAGCAGCGCCAAATAGCCGGCGGCGAAGCCGACCGGGTACCAGAGCACGTCCACGCCGTACTTGAGGATCAGGCCGGCCACGCCCAGGAAGCTCGCCGCCGACAGGTACTCGCCGCCGATCGCGGCGGCGTTCCAGGTCGGGCTGATCGCCCGGGAGGCGACCAGGAAGTCGGAGGTGGTCCGGGCCAGCCGCAGCCCGTAGAAGCCGATCCCGACCGTGACCAGAGTGACCGCCACGATGGCCGGGACGACGTACCCGTTGCCCATCTCAGCGCTCCGGCCGCTGGACGAGGTCGGTGAAGTCCTGCTCGTTCCGTTCGGCCAGCCGCACGTACGCCCAGCCGACCGCGATCAGGAACGGGAACGCGGCCACCCCGAGCAGCAGCCACGGCAGGTTGATCCCGAGCACGGTGACCCGACCGACCGAGGGTGCGATGGCGAACAGCCAGGGCAGGCCGCCCAGCCCGATCAGCACCAGCAGGCTGAGCCGCAGGGCCAGCGCGAGCTGGGCCCGGACCAGCCCCCGGACCAGCGCCTCGCCGACCCGGGTCTGCTGGGTCAGCTCGGAGCGGGTGCGGTCCGCCCGGCTGCCCGAGCGGGACACCTCGGCCAGCACGATCCGGGTACGCCGGGGCGGCTCGGCCGCGCGCGGGGCCGGCACCGGAGCGGCAGCCGGCCGCCCCGGAACGCCCCGATCGTCCGCTCCGGTCATCTCCGGCAGTCTCGCCTGATCACTGCGAATGTCAAGGTTCCGCGACGGCGTCCGTCGCACCGGCCTGTGGACAACCTGTGGAGAACGCGTCACTCCTGTGGACAACCCGGTGGATGGCGGTGGGTTCGTTGTGGACGACGGGGCGGGATGTCAGGGTGTTCGGGTAGGGAGGAGGTGTGACGGTGACCAGCCCGGCTCGGCCCGGCCAAGGTGATGCCTGGACGGTGGACGACCTCCAGGACCTCCCCGAGGACGGCCAGGACTACGAGATCTTCGACGGGAGCCTGCTCGTGTCCCCCCACGCGGACGTCTTCCACGGGGCGGTCGCCAACCGCCTCCGGCGACTCCTCGACCGGCAGGCGCCGGCCGGCCTGCTCGTCGGGCAGGACATCGGAGTCAGCGCGAAACGCTCGTCATACTTCGTACCGGATCTCTTCGTGGCCCGCGAGGACGCCCTCGACCGGGGCGGTGCCGCGCTCGACCCGGCTGATGTGCTCCTCGTGGTCGAGGTGATCTCGCCGAACAACGCCGGCCGGGACCTGGTGCTCAAGCGCCACGAATACGCCGCAGCCGGCATCCCCCGCTACTGGCTGGTCGAGCCGTGGAAGCAGACCCTGACCGTGCTGGCGCACGTCGGCGGCGGCTACCGCGAGGGGGCCGTCCTCGGCGCGGCGGAAGTCCTCCGAACGGATCAGCCGTTCCCGCTCGTCCTCCCGGTCGCTGACATCTTCTGAGCGCGTCCCGGAACCTTCGTCCCCGCCCGCGAGTGGGAGAGGTGGAGAGGGGAGGTGACGGTGTCCGACGGTGAATTGATCTCCGAGCTCTACGCTGGCTGCTTCCGCCGGCTGGTGGTCCAGATCTACGCGGTGACCGGGGATCTGAGTGAGGCACAGGAGGCGGTCCAGGAGGCGTTCACCCGGGCTCTGACGGCGCCCGGACGGTTCGCCCGGCTTGACAACCCGGAGGCGTGGCTGCGGCGGGTTGCGGTGAACGTGGCTCGCAGCCGGCACCGGCGGCGACGCGTGCTGGACCGGTTGCTGCTCCGGATCGGTCCGCCACCCGCCGTCGCCGATCGCTCGCCAGAGCACCTGGCCCTGCTGGCGGCGTTGCGGGACCTGCCCGAGGGGCAGCGACACGCACTGGCCCTGCACTACCTGGTCGACCTGCCGGTCGACGAGGTCGCGGCGACCCTCGGCGTCTC
Organism: Micromonospora sp. NPDC006431; assembly: GCF_042870725.1. NCBI lineage: Bacteria > Bacillati > Actinomycetota > Actinomycetes > Micromonosporales > Micromonosporaceae > Micromonospora > Micromonospora sp. NPDC006431. The sequence continues at coordinate 45,606 of NZ_JBIAHQ010000001.1, read as the reverse complement.
CGCCGGCACGGTGAAGTCCCGCCTCTCCCGTGGGCGGCAGGCTCTGGCAGCGCTGCTCAGCGACTCCGACGTCACTGGCAGCACGAGCACCGGGAGGACCGATGTCCGATCGTGAGTTCTCCGGCTTCGACATCGACACCATGGCAGACGCCGTTCGGCAGCCGCCCCTCGATGAGTTGCGTGCTGTGGCCCGCTCCCGCCGGCACCGGTCGGTCGCGCTAGCGGCGACGGCCCTGGCCGCGCTGGCCGCGATGGCGGTCGTACCGCTGGTGTCCCCGCCAGAGCAGCATGAGCCGGCGGTGCCGGACAGGCCATCGCCCGGTCCCGCCCTGTTTGGCAACCCCGGCGACTTCACGCTTACCGGTCCCGCCTCGGGGGTGGACGTGCGCATCGACGGCTGTGTACTCCGCTTCGCGCGCACCGACGACGGGGGCCGGACCTGGTCCGACTGGGACGCGGCCCGGTACCAGGCCACCAGATGCAAGCGCGGCTCCGCCGAGACGGCGGAGAAACTGGAGTACTCCGTGCTCGGTGACCGGTCGTATCTGGTCGACGACGGTGGGCTGCTCCGTCTCTCTACGGACTACGGCCGTACGTGGCATGACGCGGACCGGGCGATCGCGGGGGTGCGCGCGTTTCCGGCGGTAGCCCGGCCGGTCTTCTGCCAGTTCGGCTGCGGGGCGATGAATGAGCCGCTGGCGGTGGACCCGTCGACCGGCAAGGTCTACCGGCTCACCGGCGAGCCGCCGTCGCCGCTCCAGCTGTTCAGCCTCTACCCGGCTCCGGATGGCACCATCTGGGCGACGTACCGGGCAAGTGGTGCGGCGACCACCGGGGCCCGCAGCGCCGACCGGGGCGCGACCTGGAAGACCTGGCAGCCACCGGACAGTACGAGCCTCCTGGCGCTGGTGGGGGTCGACGACCGGGAGGGGTACCAGCTGATGTCGTCCCCGGCCGGCTCGACCACGCTGGCGCGGACCACGGACGGCGGGGCGAGCTGGACCGCCACCGGCGCCGACCTGCCGGAGGGACCGCACTGGGACCTGACGGTGGGGACGGACGGGTCCCTGCTGGCGATCACGCAGACCGGCCCGGAGGACAGCCACTCGGCCGAAGTGTTGGTCAGCCGGGACGACGGACGGAGTTTCACGGTGGCGCGGGGGAAGGGCTGGCCCGTCGGTTCGGTCAGTGTCGCCCCCGGCTATGCCTGGCTCTTCGGCCGGTACGACGGGTCGAACGGCGAGCCGGACCATTTCGTCCTCACCCGCGACGGGCGTACCTGGACCCAGTTCGACCTCGCCCTCTGATTGGCGCGGCGGGGGGGGGCGCCCGCCCCCCCCCCCCCGCCCCCCCCCCCCCCCCCCCCGCCCCGGGGGGGGGGGGCGGGGGCCCGGCC